>JBKUOG010000015.1:0-79991 GCA_046957575.1 Lachnospiraceae bacterium
TATTACACCAAGACCTCCAACTGTCATCAATTCTAACCATGCAATTTGTATTTCTGTCATAGTTTCATCACCTCAAATTCAAATTTTTATTGTGCTCTTCCGATTCCATCTTCTTGCCCTTGCGGACAAGAAGCATCTCTCGCTTTCAGCTCGGTCAATTCTTATTTTCAAGCAATGACAAACATTAGCCAAACAATAAAGAAAAAACCTATGCCCAGAATGGATAGAATACTAATAAGCATTGTCAAAACAATTCCCCATTGCAGTTTAAATAGCAAAATATTTCTGATACAAAGAATCAGTGAAACGATTTGAACTAACAAAACCATTCCGGCTACAATTCCTATCGGCAAAGATCCAGGATAAAATGAACTTTCCATATACCATACTGCGGTCAAAATAAAAATAAGGCTTGCCCCAATTGAGGTATACAAATATTTTCTAATATTTTTCATATATATATTCCGCCTTTCTGCGAAAGGCACCAATGGGGTTATGAAACCCATTCAATACTTTTCGCTTTTCAAATCTATTTTCCTTCTGTTAAAATTCTTTATAAGACTGATACACTACAGAACACGTGGAGGTAAGTGGCAGGGCTGTATAGCGGCGATCTCGCATATATATATGGCATCGGTCATCCGTTAAGGCATCCATGAATGGTGCATACCGTAGCCCGTATTATCTCTTCCAAAGCCGACGGATGACCAGTCACTGTCAGTTTTATCACTATAAAATCAGGAGGGTATTTTATTGTCATCCAAAATATACAAAGCCCCAAAAAGGAAACAAGACTGACCGAAAGGATGCAAAATGGATTTGCGATTTATTCATGTGTGAAATGATTAAACCTTCTTTTATTCCACCTGCTGATATTCGCCATTTAAGGGATTTAGTAAGATACCGTTTCAAGCTTACCTGTATGATTACAGGTGAAAAGAACCGTGCTCAGAATTGTCTTACTGTATCCAATCTTAAGCTGGATGATGTTTTCAGTGATGTGTTTGGAAAATCTTCTCGTTCCATTACTGAATATATGCTCACTTATCCAGGGGAACTCTTTGATGTAGCACCTTTCATAGATGGTCAATGTAAAACACCTATCGAAGAAATACAAGCTGCCGTTGATGGAGCTATTTCTCCTGAACAAGCTATTAAACTTCGTCAGTGTCTCAACCATATCAATGAATTATCAAAGCATCTTGAAGAAATAGAACGGGAAATCCTTCATTTTTCTGATAAATATCAAGCTGCTCTTGACCTAATTCGTACAGTTCCTGGATTTGATAAAAATCCTATGACTGTTATCCAAGTCCTTTCCGAAATCGGTGGTGATATGTCTGTTTTCCCCTCAGCCAAGCACCTCGTTTCATGGGCCGGATGTTGTCCACGCAATGATCAAAGCAAAAAAAATCAAATCAACTCGAATTTCCTGTTCCGGTTCTTATTTTAAACCAGTTCTGGTACAAGTTGCAAATGGTTTATTGTGTTCCAAGAAACATCCTGAAATAACTGATCGTTATAAGCATATAAAATCGCATCGTGGTCACAAGAAAGCCATTATTGCAGTCTGTCATATGCTCCTGACCGCTATCTGGCACATACTCTCAGATTTAAAGCCATATACAGCAGAAGGTTTTCTTGAATCATGTCCTGTGAATGAATCAAAAGCATTGACTACTTCACAGGCACTTAATCTACTAAAGCAACGTGGCTATGCCATTAAAGATGAGGTTACTTCTGCTATAAATTAGGTGCTGTGTCTATATTTACTTTTTGGAAAGCCACCGAAAGATGGCTTGTTTGTGATGCAATTTACTTTTTCTCTAACCACTGCCTCTTTGTTTCAAACTTTCTCCTTCCAAACTTCTAATTTTTCCGTTAGTTCACAGTGCAGCTCCATTCCACTTCGCTCTGTTATGTTGCTTTACTATTGTACCATAATTCCAGGAACGTGGAAATAGGCAGTTCGCTTCGCTAATAGCCATAATACAATTTACTTTCTGTCGGTCTATATGATATACTAGAGGGACTATGAAAAAATAAGGTAGGACTAGTTTATGGAAAAGAAAAGAGATCTATTTGCATCAAGGTGGGGATTTATTCTTGCCTGTATCGGTTCGGCAGTTGGAATGGGCAACATATGGATGTTTCCGACCCGGGTATCCAAGTTTGGAGGAGGCTCCTTTTTGCTGTGGTATTTATTTTTCGTGGTTCTGATTGCCTCTACGGGGGTGATTGGCGAGATGAGTTTTGGCCGCGCAACCCGTTCCGGCCCTGTTGATGCATTTGGAAAAGCCTGCGAATCCAGAGGGAAACGAAAGCTTGGGGAAGCCATTGGCCTGATTCCCGTATTTGGTTCCATGGCGCTTGCCATTGGCTACACCGTAGTAATGGGATGGATTTTTAAATATACATTTGGCGCTTTTACCGGAGCAACGCTGTCTCCGTCTTCTGTAGATGAATTTGGCGCAGCGTTTGGAGGAATGGCTTCTTCCTTCGGAAACAATGGCTGGCAGCTGATTGCAGTAATTGCGGCATTTGCAATTCTGATTCTTGGCGTTGGCGGGGGAATTGAAAAAGCCAACAAAATCATGATGCCTCTGTTCTTTTTCCTGTTTCTGGGTCTGGGAATTTATATTGGATTCCAGCCTGGGGCAGCAGAAGGATACCGCTATATTTTTCGACTGGACAAGGCGGCGCTGACAGATCCCAAGGTCATTATTTATGCCATGGGTCAGGCATTTTTCTCTTTGTCAGTCGCTGGAAACGGAACATTAATTTACGGCTCTTATCTCCATGACAATGAGGACATTCCGGCTTCCGCCCGCAACGTGGCATTTTTCGACACTCTTGCGGCAACTCTTGCCGCATTTGTCATCATTCCAGCAATGGCGACAATGGGGGCACAGCTGGATCAGGGCGGTCCGGGACTGATGTTTATTTTCCTGCCAAGTCTTTTTAAAGGGCTGACCGGCGGAACCGTAATTGCGATGGTATTCTTTGTGGCAGTTACATTTGCGGGAATGACTTCTTTAATTAATCTGTACGAAGCGCCTATTGCTACAGTACAGGAAAAATTCCATTTGGGACGGACCCCTGCCTGTCTGATAGTGGGGACAGCCGGAGCTGCAGTTTCTCTGTGTATTCAGGGGATTGTATCAGACTGGATGGATGTGGTTTCTATTTATATCTGTCCGCTTGGTGCAGGACTTGCAAGCATTATGTTGTTCTGGGTTTTGGGACGGAAGTTTGTAGAAGCAGAAGTGAACAAGGGAAAAAAGAAGGCGATTGGAAAGTGGTTCTATCCGTTAGGAAAATATGTGTTCTGCGGAATGTGTATCCTGGTACTGATTGCCGGAGCCGCTATGGGCGGAATCGGCTGATTTGTATTTGACCGATAAAAAGAGCAGCATAAAAATGGAATACTGACAGGAAAGAGCCGCTGCTCCCCAGGTGTTATCTGAGAAGCAGCGGCCCAATGTATGGAAGTTAGCAGCAGATTCCGTTTCCTCCGCCCCAACCGCCGCAGCAGCAGAGCAGAATTAAGATCCACAGGCAGTCTCCGCCAAATCCGCCGCCGCATCCGCAGTTATTTCCGCAGTTGTTTCCATTTCCCCAACCGCTGCAGCAGAGAATCAGGATCAGGAAAATCAGATTGCATCCGTTTCCGCCTGTATTCTGGCACTCACATCCACATCCGCAGTTAGTAGCTGCAACATCGCTCATAGTTGAATCCTCCAACAATTTTTGATTACACTCCATCATATGCGCCCCTGCCTGTCACTGTTTCCTGAATTTAGAAAAAATTCAGGAATTCCATGTTTACGGAAAATTTGAATCGTAGTATAATGGCGATATTATTTCGGAAAAGAGGTTGGGGGAAAATGGTGCAGAAACTGTATTATGAGTTGCCTTATGTGAAATCCTTTCAGTGTATGGTTATCTCCTGCAGACAGGGGAAGAAAGGATACGAAACAGTGCTTGATCGGACCGGTTTTTATCCGGAAGGCGGCGGGCAGCCGGCAGATACGGGAACTCTGAACGGAATACCGGTTCTGGATGTGCAGGAACAGGAGGGAGAGATTATACATTTTCTGGAAAGCCCTGTTGAATCGGGCGGCCAGGCTGAAGGAGTGATAGACTGGGACAGGCGGTTTTCCTATATGCAGCAGCATACCGGGGAACATATTCTGTCTGGGCTGATTCATGAGCGTTTTGGCTACCATAATGTGGGATTTCACATGGGAGCAGAAGAAGTGACCATTGATTTTGACGGAACCATGACAATGGAAGAGGCAGAAGAACTGGAACTTCTGGCCAATGAGGTGATCTTTGATAATCGGCCAGTAAGGAGCTGTTATCCCAGTGAAGAGGAATTAAAGACGATTCCTTACCGGAGTAAAAAAGAATTAACCGGACCAGTGCGGATTGTGGAGATTCCTGGCGCGGATACTTGTGCCTGCTGCGGAACCCATGTAGAGCGCACCGGAGAAATTGGTCTGATTAAGATTACCAGCATGATTCATTATAAAGGCGGAGTCCGCATGACCATTGTGTGCGGACGGCAGGCACTTTACCACTTCAGAGACAGGCAGAAACAAATTTTAAAGATTTCCAATCTGCTGTCTGCCAAAGCAGAGGAAGCAGCCCAGGCAGTAGAAAAGCAAAAAGAAGAACTTCAGGCAGCCGCCTATTTAAATGTCTCCCTTTACCGCCAGCTATTTGAGGCATGGGCCTTAGGATATCCAGAGAGCGATGGTTTGACAATGCTTTGGAAAAAAGGACTTTCCCCGGTACAGCTAAGAGAACTGGCTAATCTGTTCTGTCAGGAAAAAAAGGGGGGCGTTGTATTAGCCTGTTCAGAAAAAGAGGGCAGGTATCAGTATGCTCTGGCTGGCAGGCTAAAAGACGCTAAAGTTCTTGCAGGTGCTTTAAATGCCCGGTTAAACGGCAGGGGCGGAGGCGGCAGTCAGATGGCGCAGGGTACGTTTTTTGCCGCAAGAGAAGAGATTGAACAGGTGATTTTGGAGGAAATGAATGGACTTAAATAAAGAAACCATTAAAAAACTGCAGGGACTTATCATCTTTACAGTGGCAGTGCTGATAGCAGGGGCAAATTACCAAAGGCTGTTTAGGCTGTTTGGAGCAGTGATCAGCATGGCGTTTCCGTTTTTGCTGGGCGGAGCCATTGCCTTTATTCTCAATGTTCCCATGCGCAACATTGAAAAATTGTTCCCCAAAAGGGCAGGAAGATGGAAACGGCCTGCGGCTTTAGCTGTCTCAATAGCTTTAGTAGCGGTGATTCTTCTCACTGTCATTGTAGTAGTAATTCCTCAGATGTGGAGGACGATTTATTCTCTGAAAAGCAGCGTTCCGGCATTTTTTGAGGGCATGCAGCTATGGCTGGAAAAGTTGTTTGCAGACAATCCCCAGATTATTGCGTGGATCAATACCATTGAGATCGACTGGCAGGAAATGATGCAGGAAATGATCGAGTTTTTGAAAAACGGCGCCGGTTCTGTACTGTCCACCACATTCTCGGCAGCTGCCAATATTGCAAGCGGCGTTACCTCAATGGGAATCGGAATGGTATTTGCGATTTATATTCTGCTCCAAAAAGAGACATTGTCTGCTCAGGCAAAAAAAGTCTTAAAGGCATTTCTTCCGGAAAAATGGGAAAGATGGACGATAGAAGTGGCTGCCCTGACAGAGCGGACATTCAGCAGCTTTCTGGCAGGACAGTGTGTGGAAGCGGTGATTCTGGGAAGCATGTTTTTTGTCACTTTGCTCATTCTCCGTCTCCCATATGCACTGCTTATCGGAGTACTGATTGCGTTTACAGCGCTGATTCCGGTATTTGGTGCTTTTATCGGCTGCGCAGTGGGGATTTTTCTCATGCTGATGGTAAGTCCAATTGATGCACTGATCTTTACAGCTGTGTTTTTTATCCTCCAGCAGATAGAAGGAAATCTGATTTACCCTCATGTGGTAGGCAATTCAGTGGGACTGCCTTCTATCTGGGTGCTGGTGGCGGTGACCATTGGAGGAAGCGCCATGGGAATCCTGGGAATGCTGGTATTTATTCCCTTATGTTCTGTATTTTACAGTCTGTTCCGCGGCATGGTTAATCAGCGTCTGAATGAGAAAGAGAAGAGATAGGCGGATGTGTCAGCCGTTTTTCAATATCTTCCAATAAAAGATGGGACAAACGGAGTCCGCCCCGTCCGGTTCCGATGGCAATATCCGGTTTATTAGCGCCATGAAAATCCGAGCCTCCTGTAGGAAGAAGATGATATTTGCGGGCTATCCCGCGGAGTATGCGGCTTTGCTCCGGCGTTTGGGAAGAGTGGTAGACTTCAAGTCCCATAAGTCCGAGCTGGGAAAGGCGGCAGATCAGCTTGTCTGTTTCTTCCCATCCAAGTCGGTACTGGACCGGGTGAGCTAATGCCGGGAAGGCATGGTTGTCTGTCAGCACTTTCATGGCATGCTCCGGTGTGATTAGTTCTTTTTTCAGGCAGTATTTGCTGCCATACTGCAAATAAGAGGAAAAGGCATCTTTCATAGAGGAGACATACCCTTTTTCTGCCAATGCTCTGGCAAAATGGGCTCTGGTAATAACAGTGTCGGGATTGCCGGCAGTTAAGTCCTCTTTGGTTATGTCAAAGCCGTCTGCCTGAAAACGGCGAAGCATTTCCTTATTGCGCCACAAGCGAACAGATAAAAGTTCCTTTAGTTCATTTGCAAAAGAGGGATCCTGGCAGTTGATAAAGAGTCCCAATATATGAATCTCTTTCCCTTCATAGACGCAGGACAGCTCTACACCGGGAATTACCCGGACGCCAAGTTCCCTGCCTCTCAAAACCGCAGCAGGAACGCCGGCAACTGTATCATGGTCAGTCAGGGCAATGGCTGACAGACCGGCTCTATGCGCCTGCTCAGCAACTTCGGCCGGTGAAAGGGTGCCGTCTGAGGCATTAGAATGAACATGAAGATCAATATAGGACATGGTAAGAACCTCCTTGAAATATCTGGTAATAGAATAGTAACACAATAGTAACATGTTTTCCGAAATAAGTAAATTCTGACGAAAAAATAATATTTATGATAAAAAATTTAATAATTTCGTCATTCCATTTTACACAGAATATGGTATACTACATTCTGTATCATACAGCATAATGTTATATTTAAGAAATAGGTGAATATATGGATGAATTAAATCGCAGAAGCCGGGCTGCCGGCTCGCAGGGAAGAACTACAGCCAGAACTGCATCCTCTGGACGGCAGTTAAGTCCGGCAGGCAGCAGGGCGAGAGGAGCCTCATCCGGTCAGAGAAGCAACCGGACGGACGGCTATTATAGTTCGAGAGGCAGAGGAGGAAGCGGCGGGGGACGAAGCAGTTATGACAGGAAGCCGCCGGTTTCCCACAATAAAAACTCCAAACGGAGAAAAAAACCATCTCCCAATTATCTATGGATCGCCATTGCAGGAGCAGCGCTTATTGTTGCCATTGCGATAGGAGTCTTTCTTTTTAAGGGAAATTCTGATTCCAAAGCAGAAGAGACTTCCACAACAGCACCACCTGAGACTGAACTTCAAAAAGAAGTGATGGTAGGAGATATTGTCATTACAGGACTGTCCAGAGAAGCAGCCAGAGAGAAGATTCTGGAGGCTTATCCATGGGATATGAAAGTTGCCTGGGAAGGGGAAACTGTTGAGATTCCTAACCTGATAGAGCCGAAAGTAGATGAACTTTTACAGGAGATTTATCATGGCGAGCCAAAGGAAAATTATACACTGGATACCACAGGATTAGAAGAGGCCATTACAAAGCAGGTAAGCGCTCTTGCATCTAAGTGGGACAAACCAGCCAAAAATGCATCTATCAGCAGCTTTGACAAAGAGAGCGGAAAGTTTGTATTTGCAGGTGAAGAGACAGGACAGAAACTCGATCAGGAGGCTTTAGTTTCCCAGATTCAGAAGGCTGTTTCAAGCGAGGATTTTGATGCTAAGATTACTGCCCAGATGACTCCGGTTGCGCCGGAGATTACAGAAGCAGCAGCAAAAGAAAAGTACAAAATCATTGGAAAATATACGACAAAGACTACAAATAACAGCAAGAGAAATACCAATGTCCGTCTTGCCTGCGAAGCCATTGACGGTCTTGTGCTGGCTCCGGGAGAGACTTTTTCTTTCAATGAAAGAGTAGGAGAGCGTACTGCTGCCAAGGGATATCAGTCTGCAGCCGCTTACAGCAACGGAGAAGTGGTTCAGGAGATTGGCGGCGGCGTCTGCCAGGTATCCACCACCCTTTATAACGTAGTTGTCCGCAGCGGTTTAAAGACAACAGTGCGCCGCTCCCATACATTTGAACCTTCTTATGTTACGCCTGGAATGGACGCGGCAGTAAGCTGGGGCGGTCCGGATTATGCATTTGTCAATAATTCAGATGCAGGAATCGGCATCCGGGCTTCTTACAGCGACCAGACATGTACGATTTCTCTTTACGGAATTCCGGTTTTGGAAGAAGGAGTAGAGTACGATTTAAAATCAACCAAGATTAAGGATACCAATCCTCCTGCTCCTACTTATGTGGAGGATCAGACTGTACAGCCTGGGACAGAAGTTGTGGACAGCGCAGGCAGTTCCGGAAGCCAGTGGGAGGTACGTCTGATTGTGACAAAGAATGGAGAGAAAGTCAGTGATGATGTAGATCACACATCCACTTATAAAGGACATGCGCCGGTAGTAAAGAGAAACACATCCGGAGTATGGCTTCCAACGCCAGAACAGAGTCTTCCAGAAGGCACAACTTTGCCGGGAGAGACCCTTCCGTCTGTCGGAGAGCCAAGTGGGGGAGAGACAACAGCCCCCTCAACGGAAACCACTGCTCCGGCAGGGCCGGGTCAGGAAACCAGTGCGCCTTCAGCCGAGCCGGAAGGACCGGGAGCGGGGCTTCCGGCGCCTGGAGAAGGGGGAGAGCCGGGAGGAAATCCGGCACCTACTGTTCCTCAGGGGCCCGGAACCTCTGATACCGGAACGGCTCCGGCAGGCCCAGCCGGACCTGGAGTATAAACGAATCATTGCAGTACAAAAGCAGAGAAAAGCAGAGCGACATTTCTCTGCTTTTTTTTGTATACATTCCGAATAACCGTTTGCAATTTGTATAAAAATTGATATAATAGTAAACAGGTCAGTCTCTTTTTTGGATGTTTGCAGCCAAAAAGAGACAAACTAACACCAACTCACATTTGTAGGAGGAAAAGTAAAATGGCAAGAAAAATGAAAACCATGGATGGTAATCAGGCCGCTTCTCACGCTTCTTATGCGTTTACGGACGTTGCCGCTATCTATCCGATTACCCCTTCATCTGTTATGGCAGAACATACAGACGAATGGGCTACTGACGGAAGACTGAATATCTTCGGACGTACCGTACAGGTAACCGAGATGCAGTCTGAAGCAGGTGCCGCAGGTGCTGTGCATGGCTCTCTAGCAGCAGGTGCATTAACCACTACCTACACCGCTTCCCAGGGCTTATTGTTAATGATCCCGAACCTTTACAAGATCGCAGGCGAGCAGCTTCCAGGCGTATTCAACGTATCCGCACGTGCAATTGCAAGCCACGCTCTGTCCATTTTCGGCGATCACTCTGACGTATACGCATGCCGTCAGACCGGCTGCGCTATGTTGTGCGAGTCCAGCGTTCAGGAAGTTATGGACTTAACTCCAGTTGCTCATCTGGCAGCTATTAAGGGCAAAGTTCCATTTATCAACTTCTTCGACGGTTTCCGCACCTCCCATGAGATTCAGAAGATTGAGACCTGGGATTACGAGGATTTAAAAGATATGGCTGATATGGATGCAATCGACGCATTCCGCAAGCACGCATTAAATCCAAATCATCCTTGCGAGAGAGGTTCCGCTCAGAACCCGGATATCTTCTTCCAGGCAAGAGAAGCTTGTAACCCATACTACGATGCTCTTCCGGCAATCGTTCAGGAGTACATGGACAAGGTTAACGAAAAGATCGGTACCAACTATAAGCTGTTCAACTACTATGGCGCTGAGGATGCAGAGCAGGTTATTATCGCAATGGGTTCTGTAAATGAAACCATTGAAGAGACCATTGATTACCTGGCAGCTCAGGGCAGAAAAGTAGGTCTTGTAAAAGTACGTCTGTACAGACCATTCTGCGCAGATGCGTTAGTAGATGCAATCCCGGATACTGTTAAGAAGATTACTGTATTAGACAGAACCAAAGAGCCAGGTGCTTTAGGTGAGCCATTATACTTAGATGTTGTTGCTGCATTAAAGAACACCAAGTTCGATGCAGTTCCAGTATTTACTGGACGTTACGGTTTAGGTTCCAAGGATACCACTCCGGCACAGATCGTTGCAGTTTATGACAATGATTCCAAGAAGAAATTCACCATCGGTATCGTGGATGACGTAACCAACTTATCCTTAGAGATTGGCGCTCCTTTAGTTACTACTCCAGAGGGAACTACCAACTGTAAGTTCTGGGGTCTGGGCGCAGACGGTACTGTAGGAGCTAACAAAAACTCCATCAAGATCATTGGCGACAACACAGATATGTATGCACAGGCATACTTTGATTACGACTCCAAGAAGTCCGGCGGCGTTACCATGTCCCACTTACGTTTCGGACATTCTCCGATTAAGTCTACTTATCTGATTCGCAAGGCCAACTTTGTAGCATGTCATAATCCGGCATACGTGCGCAAGTACAACATGGTTCAGGAATTAGTAGACGGCGGCACCTTCTTACTGAACTGCGCTTGGGATATGGAAGGCTTAGAGAAGCACTTACCAGGCCAGGTAAAGAAGTTTATCGCAGACCACAACATTAACTTCTACACCATCGACGGTGTTAAGATCGGTATCGAGACCGGCATGGGCCCGACCCGTATCAATACTATTTTACAGTCCGCATTCTTCGAGTTAACCGGCATTATTCCGGCTGACAAGGCAAACCAGCTGATGAAGGATGCTGCACAGAAGACCTACGGCCGTAAGGGCGAGGACGTTGTTAAGAAGAACTGGGCAGCTATTGATGCAGGCGCTAAGGGCGTTGTAAAGGTAGAGGTTCCAGAGAGCTGGAAGAATTGCGAAGACGAGGGGCTTGACTTTGCAACTGCAACTGGAGACAGAAAAGACGTTATCGACTTCGTTAACAACATTCAGACCAAGGTTTCTGCTCAGGAAGGCAACTCCTTACCAGTATCTGCATTCGTTGACTATGCAGACGGCAGCACACCATCTGGTTCTGCAGCTTACGAGAAGCGCGGTATTGCAGTAAACGTACCAGTTTGGAATCCAGACAACTGTATCCAGTGTAACTTCTGTTCTTATGTCTGCCCGCACGCAGTAATCCGTCCAGTTGCTATGACTGCTGAGGAAGCTGCCAATGCACCGGCTGGCATGAAGATGAAAGATATGACTGGTATGCCTGGCATGAAGTTTGCAATCACAGTTTCTACTCTGGACTGTACCGGATGCGGTTCTTGTGCAAACGTATGTCCTGGTATGAAGGGCAACAAGGCTCTGACCATGGAACCATTAGAGAAGAGTCTGCCAGAGCAGCCAATCTTCGCATATGGACAGTCCCTGCCAATTAAGGAAGAGGTTCTTGCCAAGTTCAAAGAGACCACTGTTAAGGGCAGCCAGTTTAAGCAGCCATTACTTGAGTTCTCCGGCGCTTGTGCAGGATGTGGCGAAACTCCTTATGCAAAATTAATCACCCAGTTATTCGGTGACAGAATGTACATTGCAAACGCAACTGGATGTTCCTCTATCTGGGGCAACTCCTCACCATCTACTCCTTACACAGTAAATGCAAAGGGACAGGGACCTGCATGGTCTAACTCCTTATTCGAGGATAACGCAGAGTTCGGTTATGGTATGCTTCTGGCTCAGAACGCTATCAGAGACGGCTTAAAGGCAAAGGTTGAGTCTGTAATGGCAAGCGCTGAAGCTTCTGACGAAGTAAAGGCAGCCTGCAAGGAATACTTAGATACCTTTACCTGCGGCGCTACCAACGGTACTGCAACAGACAAATTAGTTGCAGCATTAACCGGCTGTGAGTGCCCAACCTGCAAGGAAATCGTAAATAGCAAAGACTTCCTGGCTAAGAAGTCCCAGTGGATCTTTGGTGGTGACGGATGGGCATACGACATCGGTTTCGGCGGCGTTGACCATGTACTTGCTTCCGGCAAAGACATCAACATCATGGTATACGATACTGAGGTTTACTCCAATACCGGCGGACAGTCTTCCAAGGCTACCCCTGTTGGCGCTGTAGCACAGTTTGCTGCAGGCGGTAAGGATGTTAAGAAGAAAGACTTAGCTTCTATCGCAATGAGCTATGGCTATGTATATGTAGCACAGATTTCCATGGGTGCTGACTATGCACAGACTGTAAAGGCAATTGCAGAAGCAGAGGCTTATCCAGGACCATCCTTAATCATTGCTTACGCTCCATGTATCAACCATGGTATCAAGAAGGGCATGAGCAAGGCTCAGACCGAAGAGAAGTTGGCTGTTGAGTGCGGCTACTGGCATCTGTTCCGCTTCAACCCTGCTGCAGAGAACAAGTTCTCCTTAGACAGCAAGGCTCCGAAGATGGAAGGATATCAGGACTTCTTAAAGGGAGAGGTTCGTTACCTGTCCTTAGGCTTAAAGAATCCTGCAAGAGCAGAAGATCTGTTCGCTAAGAACGAAGAATTTGCTAAGGAAAGATACGAGTATCTGCAGAAGCTGGTTACTCTGTACGGCAACAACTAATTGAATATCTGATTCCTACAGATGATTTCATAAAGACAGGAACTCCAAACGGGGTTCCTGTTTTTTTGGTATCCAACGTTCTTAGAAATTATACATATTGCACAAAAAAAGTGTTTCCGTCAAAATGCTGAAAAATGGAAAATGATGATAAAATATAGGAGAAGAACAATGGCTGATGGAAATCCACAAAGAAATGAAATTTGCAAAATGCACAAAAAAGAAGGAAATATAATAAAAAGATTGACATCTTATATATCAAATGCTACAATACGGTTAAATCAAATAAGCAATACATTAACGTTGATGAGCCCAAAAGCCAGCCGTTTCGGTTGGCTTTTTTGTTTTTTATGAACAAAGGGAAGTTGCAGTTGTGAAAAAAGTGTATACCGGTAAAGCACTTTTTTCAAAATGTTTTCGAAAACAAAAGAACCAGTCAATCAACAGTAAGAAAAAAGAAGAGGTATTCATCATGGAAAAAAGTATCATTTACAAACACATTGACCACACATTATTAAAGGCAGTTTCTTCCTGGGAAGAAATTAAAAAATTATGTGAGGAAGCGCTGGAACACAATATGGCATCTGTCTGCATCCCGCCATCTTATATCAAGAGAGTTCACGAGACATTTGGAGAAAAGCTGAATATTTGTACGGTAATCGGATTCCCTCTTGGATATAACACCACTGAAGTAAAAAAAGCAGAAGTTGCCCAGGCAATCGCAGAAGGCGCTGGGGAAGTGGATATGGTGGTAAACTTAGGCGATGTAAAAAATGGGGAGTTTGACCGCGTGACAGAAGAAATTGCTGCATTAAAAGAGACCGCTGGCGATAAAATTTTAAAGGTTATTATCGAAACCTGTTATCTGACCGAAGAAGAAAAAGTGCGTCTTTGCAAATGCGTAGCAGACGGCGGTGCAGATTACATCAAGACATCTACAGGATTTGGAACTGCAGGTGCAAAGATTGAAGATATTCGCTTATTTAAGGAAAACCTGCCAAAAGATAAGGACGTAAAGATGAAGGCAGCAGGCGGTGTCAGAACCAGAGAGGACTTGGAACTGTTCTTAGAAGAAGGCTGCGAGAGAATCGGAACCAGTTCTGCAATTCGCATTCTGGAAGACGGGGAAAGTAATAACGGAGTTTACTAAAACAAAAAAGGAACGATTAAAGGACCAGGAGAAAAAGGAGAAGGATCATGAAAAAAACAATGAAACAAATCAGAGCGGCATTATTGGCAGCATTAATGGTAGTTACTGCAGCAGGATGTTCAGCAGGCGGAAATACAGCAGAATCCACACAGGCACAGGGAAGCAGCGATTCATCTGCTGGGGCTGAGATTGCCATGATAGCAGATGGCGGAACCATTGACGATAAAGGATTTAATCAGGGAACCTACGAGGGTGTAAAGCAGTACGGTGAAGAAAAAGGAATTTCTTATAAATATTATAAGCCAGTAGAAAAGACGACAGATGCTTATTTATCCGCTATGGAACTGGCAATCGAAGGCGGAGCAAAAATTATTGTAGCACCAGGATTCCGGTTTACCGAAGCAATGTACATTGCGCAGGATACATGGCCAGATACAAAATTTGTTTTATTAGACGGAATTCCAACCCAGAATGGCGAATCTAAAACCAACGCAAACACCGTTGGAATCCAGTATGCAGAAGAGCAGGCCGGATTTTTAGCAGGCTATGCAGCAGTCGTAGAAGGCTACAAGAAACTGGGCTTTATGGGCGGCGTTGCAACTCCTGCAGTAGTACGTTATGGATATGGATACATTCAGGGCGCAGAAGCAGCTGCAAAAGAACTGGGAGTGACAGATGTGGAAATCAATTACTACTATACTGGTACTTTTGATGCAACTCCTGAGACCCAGACCCTGGCAGCTACCTGGTATCAGAATGGTACAGAAATTATTTTTGCGTGCGGCTCCGGCGTCGGACAGTCCGTAATGGCAGCAGCTGATGCTTCTTCCGGAAAATCCATTGGCGTTGACATTGACTGGGCAGAAGAGTCTGAAACCGTTGTAACTTCTGCTATGAAATCTTTAAGCGGAACCGTATATCAGATGCTGGATAAATTCTATACTGACAGTTTCCCAGGCGGCGAAAACATCGTAATGGATGCTTCAAACGAAGGCATAGAGCTTCCGATGGAAACTTCCAGATTTGAGAAGTTCGACCAGGCTCAGTATGATGAACTGTATAAGAAACTGGCAGACGGAACCTTCAAGCCGCTTCGCGATGTGGATGAAAAAGGAACTTCTTATACATTAGACCAGATTTCTGACGGTACCGTAAAGGTAGTAGAAGTAAAATAAAGGAATTCAGTTAGCGGAATGCTGGGAGAAAAAATATGGAATATGTAATTGAAATGTTGGGGATTCGGAAAGAGTTTCCAGGAATTGTTGCAAATGATAATGTAACACTCCAGCTAAAGCGCGGTGAGATTCATGCTCTGCTGGGAGAAAATGGAGCGGGAAAATCTACGTTGATGAGCGTCCTTTTTGGAATGTATCAGCCAGAGGCCGGAGAAATCCGGAAGAACGGAGAGGTGGTACACATTAAAAATCCAAATGATGCAAATAGACTGGGAATTGGTATGGTACACCAGCATTTTAAACTGGTTCACAACTTTACCGTATTGGAGAACGTAATTCTGGGTGTGGAAAGCACCCAGAAGGGTCTCCTTAAAATGGATGAAGCTCGTAAAAAAGTAATGGACTTATCAGAAAAGTATGGATTAAAAATAGATCCGGACGCGCTGATTTCTGATATTACAGTAGGAATGCAGCAGAGAGTGGAGATTTTAAAAATGCTGTACCGGGACAATGAAATCCTGATTTTTGATGAGCCGACGGCAGTTTTGACTCCCCAGGAAATTGACGAGTTAATCAAGGTTATGAAAAACCTGGCAGCAGAGGGAAAATCCATTCTGTTTATTACCCATAAGTTAAATGAGATCAAAGAGGTGGCAAACCGCTGTACAGTCCTGAGAAAAGGCAGATATGTGGGAACCATTGATGTGGCATCTACCAGTAAGGAAGAAATGTCTGAAATGATGGTAGGCAGAAAAGTAAATCTCCAGATTGATAAGGGAACATACAATCCTGGAAAATGCGTACTGTCTGTAGAAGATTTAAGTGTAAAGAACCACTTTAGCGGTAAACTTTCTGTTAACCATGTGTCATTTGATGTAAAGGAAGGCGAAATCGTATGTATCGCCGGAATTGACGGGAATGGACAGAGCGAGCTGGTTTATGCACTGACTGGATTATCCCCCATTGAAAGCGGACAGATTCATTTAAAGGATCAGGATTTTACCCATATGAGTATCCGACAGAGAAATACTCATGGACTGGGTCATATTCCGGAAGACCGTCACAAACATGGATTGGTTCTGGACTATGATTTGGCATACAATACGGTGCTTCAAAGTTATTTTGAAAAGAAATTCCAGAATCATGGATTTTTAAGAGAGCGGGAGATCTATCAATATGCAGACGGTCTTATTGACTCGTTTGACATCCGCTGCGGGCAGGGCGGCAAGACCATTGCCAGAAGTATGTCCGGAGGAAATCAGCAGAAGATTATTATTGCGAGAGAAATTGACCGCAATCCGGATTTACTGATCGCGGTTCAGCCTACCAGAGGTCTGGATGTAGGAGCCATTGAATACATCCACAATCAGCTGGTAGCCCAGAAGAAAGCTGGAAAAGGAGTGCTTCTGGTATCCTTAGAGCTGGATGAAGTTATGAGCATCAGCGATCGGATTTTAGTGATGTACGAAGGCGAAATCGTTGCCGATTTAAGACCGGAAGACGTAACCGTACAGGAACTTGGTCTTTATATGGCAGGTTCCAAAAGGAGGGCATAAAACGTGAAAAGAAAATCTCTTCCATCCGGCGTATCCAGTTTTCTGGCGTCAGTTATGGCAATCCTTTTGGGAATGCTCGTCGGATTAATCATTTTAGTAGCCAGTAACCCATCTCAGGCCTCCCAGGGTTTTATAGCCATTCTTTTGGGCGGTGTGTCCAATATGAAAAATGTGGGACAGGTCCTTTACTATGCAACTCCGCTAATTATGACAGGATTGTCAGTTGGATTTGCCAGCAAGACAGGACTTTTTAACATCGGTGCAGCTGGACAGTTTATAGTCGGCGCCTTTGCAGCTGTTTTTGTCGGCGTCCGCTTTACATTTCTTCCAGGAGCCCTTCACTGGATTGCTGCCTTGTTAGCAGCGATTCTGGCCGGCGCTTTGTGGGGAATGGTTCCAGGTATTTTGAAAGCAACCAGAAATGTAAATGTAGTAATTGGCTGTATTATGATGAACTACATTGGAATGTATACAGTAAACGCTCTGGTTAGCGGATTTATCTATGATCCGCTGCAGAGCCAGTCTCTTCCGGTTGATGCAGATGCCATTCTTCCGAAAATGGGACTGGATCTGATTTTCCGCCATAATAATCGCCCGTCCAGTGCAAATGCAGGTATTCTGATTGCGATTCTGGCAGGTATTGTGATTTGGGTCATTCTTCAGAAAACCGTATTTGGGTATGAGCTAAAAGCCTGCGGTTTTAACAGCGAGGCTGGTCGTTATGCCGGCATGAACGAGAAGAAAAACGTGATTTCTTCTATGGCGATTGCAGGTGCGCTGGCTGGCCTTGGCGGAGGTCTTTTATATCTGGCAGGTTCCGGAAACGGAATTCAGGTAGTCGATACTCTGGCAGCAGAAGGATTTAACGGAATTCCGGTTGCGCTTTTGGCTATGAATAATCCGATTGGTATTATTTTCTCTGGTATTTTTATTGCATACTTAAAGGTCGGCGGCGATCAGATGCAGCTGTACAACTTTGTACCAGAAGTAATTGATATTATTATTTCAGTAATTATCTATTTTAGTGCGTTTGCTTTAGTATTCCGCGGAATCATCAATCAGTTCTTTGGCAGAAAGAAAGCAGATAAAGCAGAAAAATCAGCGTGAGAGGAGAAGGAACATGAGTCTGGTATATTTTTTAGTTCAACAAATGATGCTGTTTTCAATCCCGCTGCTGATCGTTGCACTGGGAGGGATGTTCTGCGAACGAAGCGGCGTTATTAACATTGCATTGGAAGGAATCATGGTATTAGGAGGTTTTACCGGAATCCTGTTTATCAACCTCTTCCAGGGAGTCCTTCCGGGACAGCCGGTTCTTTTAATCGCCTTGATCATTTCCATGGTAACTGGTATGGTCATTTCCCTGGTACACGCTTATGCATCTGTAAATATGAAGGCAAATCAGAGTATCAGCGGTACTGCAATTAATATGTTTGCACCGGCATTCGCTATTTTTGTAGCAAGAGTAATCCGGAACGTACAGCAGATTCCATTTGAAAATCAGTTCCGAATCGAAAAAGTTCCGGTATTAGGAGATATTCCCATTATTGGCGGACTGTTTTTCCAGAATGCGTACCTGACGACTTATCTGGGAATCATCATTTTAATCATTTCCTGCATTGTGCTTTATAAAACAAGATTTGGCCTTCGGCTCAGAGCCTGCGGCGAGCATCCTCAGGCAGCGGCATCTGTAGGTATCAGTGTTTATAAAATGCGTTATATGGGTGTACTGATTTCCGGTGCGTTAGCTGGAATCGGCGGATTAGTCTATGTAATTCCAACTTCTACCAGCTTTAATGCTTCTGTATCCGGTTACGGATTTTTAGCATTGGCAGTGCTGATTTTTGGACAGTGGAAGCCAGGAAAGATCATGCTTGCAGCGCTGTTTTTTGGATTTATGAAGACCCTTTCCTCTGCTTATTCAGGAATTCCGGTACTGGCAGATCTGGGAATCCCAAGCAGCGTATATAAGATGATCCCATATCTGGCAACCCTGATTGTTCTGACTTTAAATACGAAGGGTTCCCAGGCGCCAAAGGCATCTGGAGTTCCTTATGACAAGGGAGCAAGATAACAAGTATTGATTTTGACAGGAGGAAAGATTATGCCGTTTTTAACAGAAGATGGAAAACAATATCATATTCATTGTAAAGAAGGGGATGTAGGACGTTACGTCCTGCTTCCCGGCGACCCGTTCCGTACCGATGTAATTGCTTCTATGTTTGATGACGCCAAATTAGTGGCCCATAACAGAGAGTGCAAAACGTGGACCGGAACCTTAAACGGAGAAAAAGTTTCCGTAACTTCTACTGGTATGGGAAGTCCATCTACCGCCATTGTAGTAGAAGAATTAATCCGCTGCGGTGCAGATACGTTTATCCGGGTGGGAACTTCCGGACGCGTATGTCCGAAATCCCAGGATATGTCTTTAAACGGAGTGATTAATACAGCTGCAGTGCGGGATGAGGGAACCACGATTTCTTATGTGCCGTTAGCATATCCGGCAGTAGCAGACCGCCATGTAGTAGATGCTCTGGCAAGAGCAGCCAAAAAACTGGGTTATAATTTTGCGGAAGGTATTACCCATTCCAAAGATGCATTTTATGCAGAAATTGAACCGGAAACTATGCCCAACAGTGAGTATGTCAAGCAGCGTTGGGAGGCATGGGAGCGTTCCAATGTAATGTGTTCAGAAATGGAAGCAGCTGCAATTTTCGTTGTTTCTTCTATCCGTAACTGCAGAGCGTCCGGAATTATGGCTTATAAAAAGGTAAATTTACAGGCAGCCATGGAGACAGCGATTGAAGGACTGCGGATTTTAATTGAAGAAGACAAGAAGCTTGGGAGGTAACGGATGGAGCGATTACTGATTAAAAATATCCGGTATCTCTACTGCATGGATGAGCAGGATACGTTTTTAGAATATGCAGATATTTATATAGAAGGAAATGTGATCAAAAAGATTGGATCCAATCTGGATGTGCCGGAAGAAGGGGTAAAAGTAATAGATGGAGCAGGGAAGTTAGCACTTCCTGGATTTGTCAATACCCATCATCATTTCTATCAGAACATTACCAGAAATATTCCCATTATGCAGAAGGGAAATTTGCTTGGGTGGCTGTTGTACTCTTACGGGGCATGGGAAAATATGGAGGAAGAGGATGTGAAGGCGGCAGCCCGTCTGGCTTGTGCAGAGCTTCTTATGACCGGCTGTACCACTTCTATGGACTTCATGTATTTCTTTCCTCATGGAAGGCATAGCCTGATGGACGCAGAGTTTGAGGCGGTAAAAGAAATGGGACTGCGTTTCCATGGATTCCGCGGATGTATGCCAGTCATGGAAGGAAATCTTCCGGTTGAGATGAAAGAACGCCTGGGAATTGACGCTGGCGAATTGGTAGAATCCTATGATGATATTATGGACGTCTGTGAAAAGACATTCCAGAAGTACCATGATAACAGCCCATTTTCTATGAGCCGCGTAGGATTGGGCCCAACAACCGTTGTATTTGAGAATCCGGAGTTTATGCGGGAGTTAAAGGCAATGGCAGATAACTATCAGGGACTTTTGCATACCCATCTCCATCCAAGACCAGATGAGATCAAAAAATGCGGGGAACTGTATGGAAAGCGTCCGCACCAGTGGCTGGAAGAAATCGGCTGGATGGATAAAAATGTATCGTTTGCCCATATCAGCCGGCATAATGCAGAAGAGCTGGATATTGTTGCAAGAAACAAAGCGTCTGTTACCCAGTCTCCTTCCTGCCATATGCGCCTTGGATATCCAGTGGCTCCGGCTTTAGAGGCAAGGGATCGGGGAATTCTGGTCAGCATCGGCGTAGACGGCGGAGCCAGCAATGACAGCGGAGATATGTTGGGCGAATTGAGAGCCATGCTGTATGTACACCGTATTGAAGGCGGCCATCCGGGATATGGTCCGGAACGCTGGATCAATGCAAAAGAAGTCTTTGAAATGGCGACGGTAAATGGCGCAAAATGCTTGAACCGAGAAGATATCGGAATGCTGAAAGAAGGCATGGCAGCAGATATTGTCCTGTTTTCCATGATGCAGCCAGGCTACGCGGGAGCTCTTACGGATCCAAGAGGGGCGCTTTTGTACTGCGGAAACAATCATCTGGCAGATACGACCATTGTCAATGGAAAGGTATTGATTGAAAATGGCATTTTCTTAGCAGGCGATTTAAATCAGATTATAGAAGATGCCAATCATGCGACTGACAGAATTTTGAAGCTGGTAAAAGAAAAGACCGGCGTTGATTACCGGATGGAGGCGTAGAAGCCATGAGTGCAGAAACGATCATAACAGAAGCTTCCTTTCCAAAACGAATCGGAATGATTGTTCCTTCTTCTAATACAGTAGTAGAACCAATCTGCAGCCGTATATTTGCAGGAATGGAAGACGTGGTGACAGTCCATTATTCCAGACTCCCGGTAGTCCGCGTATCAATGGAAAAGGATTCAGATAAACAATTTGAAATTCAAACCATGCTTCAGGCAGCAAACCAGCTGGCCCAGGCCAAAGTAGATGCGATTATCTGGAACGGTACAGCTGGAAGCTGGCTGGGAATTGACAGAGACCAGAAAATGTGTCAGGAGATTGAAAAAGAAACAGGGATTCCCATGGGGACGGCTTCTTTAGGCATGGTCCGGAGCTATCGGGATTTTGGGATAAGCCGTATTCATTTGGTGACCCCTTATATACAGGAAATGAATGATGCAATCATTCGGGAATATAAAAAGCTGGGATTTACTCCAGCAGATGTGACGGGACTTGGCATTACAGAAAATACAGAAATTGGAAGCGTGACGCAGGAACAGCTGGAACAGCTGTGCTGTGATACCCATGGAACAGCCGGAGAAGGGATTGCTGTGGTATGCACCAATCTGGCTGCAGCCTGGAGAGCCGAAGAAATTGAACGGCGGACAGGAGCTGTTGTATTTGATTCTGTAATAGCAGCAGTCAGGGAAGGACTCCGGTTAGCTGGTCTGGAAAACATGACCTTTCATGGCTGGGGAAGGCTGTTGGAAGCGTAAATTAAGACGGAGGAAAGCAATATGGCATTAAATATGGAAACAAATTATTGTGGATTCCGCTGCGAAACCCCATTTTTTCTGGCTTCTTCTCCTGTCAGCGCGACAGGAGAAATGATTGGCAGGGCATTTGAACTGGGATGGGCTGGAGCAGTGACAAAAAGCATTTCTTATTTGCAGGATGAGCTGAATGTAAGTCTGTCTCCCAGAATGTTGCCAGTTTCTACAGCTGGTGCGAAGGGCGTTACCGGAATGGGAAACATTGACTTTGTTATGGATAAAACCGTAGATGCTGCATTTGCAGATTTTGCCCAGGTAAAGAAGAAGTATCCGGAAAAAATGCTGATTATCAGCGTAAAGGCTCAATACCTGGAACGTGAATGGAAAAGCCTTGCCAGAAAAGCAGAAGATGCGGGAGCAGATGCTCTGGAATTGTGCCTTTCCTGTATTGACAGCGAAGCTGGCGCCATGATCTGCCAGGAGAAAGAACTGATGCAGCAGGTAATCCGCTGGGTAAAAGAAGAAATTCAGATTCCGGTTATTGCAAAATTATCCATTCATGTAAGTGATGTGGGAAAGATGGCGCGGTATGCAGCAGAAGCGGGAGCCGACGGGGTTACTGGCATTAATTCTATCCATGGTATCGGACCTATCAATGCTGACACAATGGTACATATGCCGGATATTATGGGAAAAAGCGCCCCGATGGGATTGTCCGGAGCATTTATTAAGCCAATGGCACAGCACTGTATTTACAAAATGGCGAAAGCAGCAAAGGAACAAAAATTTGATATTTCTGCAGTCGGAGGGATCTGCAATGGCCAGGATGCTTTGGAATACCTGCTGTTAGGAGCAGATACCTTACAGAGCGCAACGGCAGTTATGTATCAGGGGTATGGGATCATCAGGCCAATGATGACCTATCTCCAGAAATTTATGGAAGAAAAAGGCTATCAGTCCCTGGATGATTTCAGAGGTTATTCCCTGGAGTATATGGCGCCGGCCGCCAGAAATTTATCATTAAAGCAGCAGCTGGCAGCAAAGGTAAAGGAAGAGACGTGTATTGGCTGCGGCAGATGCGTAACCTCCTGTCAGGATGGCGGAAAACAGGCTATTTCACTGGAGAAAGAGAAAAAGAAAGCATTTGTTCATATAGAAAAATGCACAGGCTGCGGACTTTGCCAGATTGTATGCCCTGTAAAAGCAATTGATATGGAGCAGACGGTTAGATAATGGGAGGAACAGGCGATGAGAAAATTTAAACGTGTATTTTTGATTGTCATGGATTCCTTTGGGGCAGGAAATGCAAAAGATGCAGAGGAGTATGGGGATCAGGGCGCGGATACTATGGGCCATATCGCCGAATCCGTAGAAAACTGGAAGATTCCCAATCTTCAGAAGCTGGGGCTGGCAAATCTTCATCCGCTAAAAGGAGTGAAGCCGGCAGAAAATCCTATGGGCTATTACACCGTATTAAATGAAGCCAGTAAAGGGAAGGACACTATGACGGGACACTGGGAACTGATGGGAATCAAAACGACCAGACCGTTTGTGACCTTTACAGAAACCGGATTTCCGCCGGATCTGATTGCAGAGCTGGAACGGCGTACCGGACGTACCATTATCGGAAATAAAAGCTCCAGCGGAACGGAGATTTTAGAGGAACTGGCAGAAGAAGAAATTGCAACGGGTCACATGATTGTGTATACATCTGCAGACTCGGTTCTGCAGATTTGCGGAAACGAAGAAACGTTCGGGCTGGATGAGTTGTACCGCTGCTGTGAAATTGCCAGGGAACTTACGTTAAAAGATGAGTGGCGGGTAGGCCGTGTCATTGCCAGACCTTATGTAGGGAAAAAACGGGGCGAATTTAAGCGCACCAGCAACCGTCGGGATTATGCGTTAAGCCCCACTGGAAAAACAGTCCTGGATGCATTAAAAGAACAGGGTCTGTCTGTCATTTCCATAGGAAAAATCAGCGACATTTTCAATGGAGAAGGAATTACAGAAGCTTATCATTCAGACAGCTCGGTTCATGGTATGGAACAGACAAAAGACCTGGTTGCCAACAAAGACTTTGAAGGACTATGTTTTGTCAATCTGGTAGACTTTGACGCCTTATGGGGGCATCGGAGAAATCCGGATGGATATGCGAAGGAGACCGAGCGGTTTGATGAAAAACTGGGAGAGGTGTTGGAATTTCTTAAGGAAGATGATTTGCTGATGATTACAGCCGATCATGGAAACGATCCGACTTATAAAGGGACGGATCACACCAGAGAGCAGGTTCCTCTTCTGATTTATGCGAAAGGGCTAGAAGGCTCTGGAAGGCTGGAAGAGACGGATTCTTTTGGGGCAGTAGGCGCTTCCATTGCAGAGAATTTTGGAATCGCAATGCCAAAGGGAACCATTGGGACTTCTATCCTGGGACAGGTAAAATAAAATTTTTCGTCAGAAATGAAAACAGAGTGCACAGGAAAAATTCATGCACTCTGTTTTTTATGTAACAAATTATCTTTTCTTCATCTGGAAGGATTCCATCAGATGCTTCATCATATCTGCCTGACCGGACAGTTCTTCGCTGGCGGCAGCGCTTTCCTGAGCAGTGGCGGAATTCATCTGGACCACACTGGAAATCTGGTCCAGACCTTCGGTCATCTGCGCAATGGATTCTGCCTGTTCGGCGGAAGTAGCAGCGATTTGGGAGACAGAGGAAATGACCTCATTGGCATATTCTGCGGTCTCTTCTAATACTTTGGCAGTATCGGCAGCCAAAGCGCTTCCATGCTCCACAGCCAGGATAGAATTTTGAATCAGTTCCTGGGTAGTTTTGGAGGCCTCTGCAGATTTGCTGGCCAGATTGCGAACCTCGTCTGCTACAACAGCAAAGCCTTTTCCGGCAGTGCCGGCTCTGGCAGCTTCTACGGCAGCATTCAGAGCCAGAATATTGGTTTGAAATGCAATATCATCAATGGTTTGATAATGCCGCGAATCTGATCCGAAGTTTGGCGGATTTCCTCCATAGCATTTACAAGTTCCTTCATTTTCATGCTGCTTTGATCTAAACGCTCTTTGGTATTGCCGGTCTGACTGTTTGCCGCTTTTGCCTGCTTTGCATTATGGGCAATGTTAGCAGAAATTTCCTGGGCATAGGAAGTAAGTTTTTCTACAGATTCAGCCTGCTCAGCTGCACCCTGGGCCAGGGCCTGAGAGCCGCTGGCTACCTGACTGGCGCCGGAATCTACCTGAGAAGCAGCGATACTGATCTGAGACATCGCATCATTCATTGCATCGGAAATAGTATGGAGAGAATTTTCAATCTGTACAAAATCACCTAAATATGCAGCAGAAGTAGTGGCTGTAAGGTTTTTATCAGACAGTTCTCTTACAACATGGTCAATATCAGAGATGATTTCCTTTAAATATACTTGCGTCTGGGCAAAAACTTCTTCCAAATCACCGATTTCGTCATTAGTATTTCTCTGAATATCAGAGTTCAGATTTCCTCTTGCAAACTCTTTCGCAACGGTTCCGATAAACTGCAGTGGTTTTACAATGGATTTTGCGCGGAAGAGGCAAAGCAGAGCACAGGCACCAATGCACAGAAGAAATCCAATCATTAAAGTGCAAAAAATAATGTTGATTTCATGCATATATTCTTTGATCGGCATACTTGCCAGCACAGACCAGCCGAAGTCTTCGATATAGAAAGTCCCGCCATAATAGGTATCATTGCCGTAGCGGTAGCGATCTACTTCGCTGGGAAGATGATTGTTTAGAGCGTTCACCATATTCTCGGAATAGGGCATATCTGCTATATTCGTCAGAAGCAGAGAGGAATCCGGATGGTATACCAGATTTCCAGAGGAATCAAAGACGGTCAGATAGCCGGTTTCTCCAATGGAAATGGCGCTGAAGTATTTGAACAGCTCATTTAAAGAAATATCAATGCCAATTGCGCCGATCATTTCTCCGGCTTCATTGTAATAAGGAGTGGCCGCAGTGACAACCATTTCTCCGGTACTGACATCCTCATATGCAGGTGTTAAAATACTTTTGCCTGGTTTTTGCAGCAGCATCTGATACCAGATGCGCTCTGTGACCTGATAGGATTCGTCTGTGGTGTAGCCGTTGGACTGAA
Organism: Lachnospiraceae bacterium; assembly: GCA_046957575.1. Classification (GTDB taxonomy): domain Bacteria; phylum Bacillota; class Clostridia; order Lachnospirales; family Lachnospiraceae; genus UMGS1370. The sequence goes on from JBKUOG010000015.1 coordinate 25,882, forward strand.
GAACCTGATTATTTTTTACGCCTGCAATCCAGGCTGCCTGTACAGCATCACCTCCGACTTCAGAAGTATACTGCAGGTCCTCCATGGCATTTTGATAAGCAGTTGAGGTGTTGAACCGGTAGGTAGCAGGAAATCGTTCCATTTCATTAAACAACTGTTTTACAGAACTCCGATCCATAATATACTTTTCACTGTCAAAAAAAGTTTCAAAATAGGTAGGAATCATGTTTGAAACGGAAGAGATCTGATTGTTGATATCCCGGTTGCGCAGAGCAAAGATGGTGCTTACTACTTGGGTAGTTACAACCAGAGCCAAAATCAGAAGGATGGCAATAATCGGCACAGTGATGCCAAACAGCAGCTTTTTTCCTACGCTCATTCTGACGCTGCTGTCCTGTGTGTTTGTTCTTTTGTAACCCATATGAATGTAGCTTCCTTTCTTATTTATTGCTATATCAGCCGATATTTTATTTGAAATACCTTGATTTGTCAATAGTTTGACTGTAAAAATTCCGTAAGGATTTTTTGCTTTACAGAAGGAAAAAAGTGTGATACTGTATTAATATAAATAATACGGTTGGTACGGATAGGGAAAAGGCAAGTCCCATCCAGAACCGGAGAGGAGGTTATAGATGCTGATAGAGCTGGATTATAAAGATCGCCGTCCTATTTATGAGCAGGTGACGGAGAAACTGGCTTCCATGATGATGTTGGGAGTATTAGAAGAAAACAGCCAGCTTCCTTCTGTGCGCAGCATGGCAGTAGCCCTGTCGATCAATCCCAATACCATTCAGAGGGCCTATGCGGAGTTAGAGCGGCAGGGATATATTTATTCTGTAAAGGGGAAAGGCAGTTTTGTAACAGACACCTCGAAGATGAGAGCGTTCAGGCAAAAGGAGGCCAGAAAAAAAGTGACTGAGGCAGCATCGGAGGCAGTGCGTCTGGGACTTTCTGAACAGGAGATTCTAGAAGCAGCAAAAGAAGGAATGAAGCAGACAGGAGGGAAGGAATATGATTGAAGCGGTAAATGTGACAAAGCGCTTTGACGATATTGCAGCAGTGGATCACATTAATGCTGTGATACGGGACGGAAATGTGTTTGGACTGATCGGAACCAATGGAGCAGGGAAAAGCACGTTTTTGCGCATGGCCAGCGGAATTTTAAAACCGGATGAAGGAAGTATTTCCATAGACGGAGAAGAGGTTTTTGAAAATATTAAGGCAAAAAAGAGATTTTTCTATATTTCAGATGAACAGTATTTTTTCAGCAATTCCACTCCGGCAGAAATGCGGGATTATTATAGTCTGGTATATGACCATTTTGACAAGGACAGATTTCACAAGCTGATGTCAAACTTTGAACTGGATGAGAAGCGCAAGATCAATACGTTTTCCAAGGGAATGAAGAAGCAGGTTTCGGTTATCTGCGGCATCTGCGCCAATACGGATTATCTGTTTTGTGATGAAACCTTTGACGGTCTGGATCCGGTGATGCGCCAGACGGTTAAAAGCATTTTTGCAGGAGATATAGAAGAGCGCGGTCTGACTCCCATTATTGCATCTCACAATCTCAGAGAGTTGGAAGACATCTGTGATCATGTGGGACTGCTTCACAAAGGCGGCATTCTTTTGTCAAAGGATCTGGATGATATGAAGCTGAATATTCACAAGATTCAGTGCGTTCTAAAACCCGGCATGGAGCCGGAAGAGATACAGGAGATGGAGATTGTCAAACAGGAAAAGCGAGGCAGCCTTGTGACTTTAACAGTGAGAGGAAACCGGCAGAAAGTAGAAGAACGAATGACGTCTTATGAGCCGGTATTTTTTGAACTGATTCCTTTGTCCTTAGAAGAAATCTTTATCAGTGAAACGGAGGTGGCAGGTTATGACATCAAGAAACTTATTCTTTAAACTGGCAAAAGAGGATGGTAAAAGAAGAATCTGGCTGGCAGCATTGTCATTTTTAGTATTTTTCTTTACATATCCCATAGTCCTGGCCCTCCAGTTAAGCAATGTAAAGGAAGAGTATGCACAGGCGTTCCAGTATGGGTCCCAGATAGCAAAACCAGAGCATCAGGCTCTTATGGAAGCGGCTAAGCAGGTTCTTTCGCCTTATGAGAATCCGATTATTGTAATGGTGATTATCGGGGCGGCAGTGGTATGCGGCGCCTCCAGCTTTGCCTACCTTCACAATAAGAGAAAAGTAGACTTTTACCACAGTATTCCAGTAAAACGGGGAGTGCTGTTTACCGTTACCTTTTCGGTTGGAATTCTGATTCCGGCAGCAGCCTATGCCCTGTGCCTGGGAATCGCGCTGGTTATAGCAGCTTCCTATGGAGTCCCGGCGGCAGGACTGGCGAAAATGGCAGGAACGGGATGGCTTCTCCATATGCTGTATTTCCTTCTGATTTATAGTACCGTATCACTGGCTATGATTATGACCGGCAATCTCATCGTGGGCCTTTTGGGAAGCGGCGTATTCTTCCTCTTTTTCCCATGGCTGGCGTTTATCATTCAGGGATATTTTCAGACCTGGTTTACTACGTACCTTGATTTTTCGGAAACGATGATGGATAAACTGATGAGACTGTCCCCCATTGCCAGCTATATCTTAGCGGTCAGAAGGCCGGAAAGCTGGCAGTACGAGGAAACTCTTACATTGGAAGGACTGATTGCCGCCAGCGGACTGGCAGTGGTCATTCTCATCGTTTTATGTGTGTTACTGTATAAAAAGCGCCCTTCAGAGACGGCTGGAAAAGCAATGGCGTTTCCGGTAAGTAAGCCGGTAATCCGGATTTTGCTGACCCTGCTTTCCGCTTTGTCGGGAGGACTGTTTTTCTGGCTGTTACAGTCCAGCACTGGATGGGCGGTATTTGGAATTGCAGCAGGAGCCATCTTGTGCCACTGTATCATTGAGATTATTTACCACTTTGATTTCCGCAGGCTGTTTGGCCACAAAATTCAACTGGCAGTATGTATGATGGGCGGTCTGGCTGTATTGTTCTGTTTTAAAAACGACTGGATTGGTTATGATGCGTATTTGCCGGAAAAAGAAACCATAGCCGAAGCAGCAATCGAATTTGGAAGAGACGGATGGGTTACTTATTTTGAAATCAAAGATGGAGAAGAGGGACAGGATCCGGAACTGACGGAGATCAGGGCATTGGATTATGTGTTTGATCATATGAAGATTACCAATGTGGAACCAGTTCTGGAAATTGCAAAAAAAGGCATTGAATATACGCTGATGGAGAAAACATCCAGAGAACAGTATTATGCAATGGAAGAAGAAAAGGAAGACTGGGGATATGTGACCATCCAGTATACGCTGACCAATGGAAAAAAGGTGTGGAGAGAGTATCGGTTCCCATTGTCCGAAGTCTGGGAAGCGGCCAACGCAGTCTTTCTGGATGAAGCGTACCAGCAGGGAAAATATCCGGTTCTTGGATTTTTGCCGGAAGACATCGTAAACCTTCAGTATAAGGTAACATCCAGTGGGGAGCAATTAGAAGAAGACGAGATAACGGATCCGGCACTGACAGGCCGCATTTTAGAAGCCTACCAGCAGGATTTAAAGGAACTGAGCCTGGATACCAGAAAAAAGGAAGCTCCCATTGGCGAACTGCGGTTCTTAAATCAGGAAGAAGAAAATTTCAGGCAGTATGCGGAATCGAAAAAAGACCGCCACATCCGGTGGTATAACACTTCGACAGGATATTACCCCATTTATCCCTCCTTTACCAGAACCCTGAATCTGCTAACAGAAGCAGGGATAGAGCCGGAAAAGCTCTGGGAACATCTGGACGTGATAAGCGTGACGGTAGAAAAAACCTTAAACCAGGGGGATGTTGGATACAAAGAAGAAGAGAAAAACTGGCAGGGATGCAGCGTTGCCTATCAGGAGAAAGAGCAGATCCGACAGATTTTAGATCCGGTTGTTTTGGAAGACTATTATAATATGAATGGTTTTTTACAAAGAGAGGAAGACATTGCAGCATACATAACCATAAATTTAGGAAAACAGAATCAATATGTGTTTAAAGGATTCTTCCCAGAAGGAATGGTGCCGGATATGGTAGAAAGGGATCTGGCAGAAGAAGCAAAACGGATGGAAGAAGAGTCATAACAAAAAGAGATTGTAATCGTGGAGGGGAAAGGCAGAGGGACAAAATATATAATAAAATAGAACAACCCGAATCCCGCAGGAAGCATCCTAAAATTCCTGCGGGATTTATTTTTGCAATCGCAATTTTGTCTAAAAACTCTTTTTCATATTTTCATATTCTCTGGGAGAAATTCCTGTGATTTTTTTAAAGACCTTGCTGAAATAGTAGGGATTTTCAAATCCCAGCATATCGGAGATTTCATACATCAGGTATTTGTGGGTGTCGATTAATTCTTTGGCGTGTTCAATCTTTACAGTGGCAATATAATCCGAAATAGTGACTCCGGTAAATTTTTTAAAGGTATTGCTTAAATGGCCGGAACTGATGTTTAAATGTTCTGCCACATCTGTAAGAGCCAGCTTTTCAGAGTAGTGGGAATGAATATAAGTCCTTGCCTGCTCGACCAGAGCATCGGAACGGGTGCCCCGGCGTTCGGACAGCAGGGTGCACAGTTTGTCGCAAAAGCTTTCCAGCCAGGTCAGGATATCGGATAAACTGTTAAAATGTCCTAACTGCTCAGCAATGTTAATGGTATAAGGAAAGATTTCCTGAAAATCTTCCTGATCAATCTCGAAAAAGGAATAGAGATAGGTGTAGATATTGATGCAGGCGCTGGTAGCCTGTTCCTTTCCCGGCTTGCAGGTGGAAAACAGATCTAAAATCTGGGAAAACACTTCTTTTAAACGGCTGCTGTCATTTTGCTGGATGGAAGCCGACAGATCCTTTTTAAAAATATTGATATTAAAATGTCTGGCAGCGCTCTGGTGAAAGGTCTGTCCGGTATAAAAGACCAGAGGACTGGAAGCGTTGTAGTAATAGTATTCCAGTGAAGTTAAAGCTTCGGACAAAGCTTCTGGCATTTCTTCCAGAGAAGACTTTAAAGCGCTGGCGCCATAGACTGCATGCAGTTCAAAATAAGTAGTGAAGGTAGTGGCAGCCCGGCTGCAAAATTCTGTTAAAATGACCTGAAAATCATCGGATTCTTTTAAAGAGGCTGCTAAGAGATAGGTGTTTTTTCCGTCATATTCAAAGTAAAGGGAGTGAGTAAAATACCGATCTGAAATTTTCCCCATAATGTCAAACAACTGACCGGTTACAGAACGGAAATCATACGCGTCTTCGTCTGCGTGGAACCGGATGTGGTTGGGACATAAGGAAAACAGGAGCAGAAAGGGATGGTCCCAACCGGCAAAAGACGCGGGAAGAGGTTCTGATGGATTTTTAGCCAGCAAAGTCTGGCTTAAATAGTGCCGCACCTGGTCCAGGGCGGAAACACCAAAAGGAATGGATTCAGCGATACGGTGGCTTTTGGCTATCAGATCGCAGTTCTTTTTGGCACGCTGCAAAGTTTCTGCCAATTCTTCCGGCTTTAAGTTTAGTTTTACCAGATAATCGACTGCGCCCAGAGACATGGCTTTTTTGGCAAGGTTGAATTCTTCCAGATTGGTCAGCACAATGAAAGAGAAAACGCCCCCCCCATTTTTGCATGATTCCACTAACTCCAATCCGTTTAAAACCGGCATACGGATATCAGTAATGACAATATCCGGCTTCATCTCCAGGATCATCTGCCGGGCCTCGGTAGGAATCGTGGATTTCCCAATGATGGTGCAGTCATAGTCTTCCCATCGGATAAGAGAAGCAATGCCGGCTAAGATTAAGGGTTCATCATCAACTAATATGATACGGTACATACTCAAACGCTCCTATATGTTTCTGAATTGTAAATTGCCTGCTAACAGGGCCAACAGGTTAAGGCTGCCGGATTTCAAGCGGAAGAGAAATGGTAATACGGGTATAAGAATCCGGCTCGCTTTCAATGGTAAGGCCGTAATCTTCTCCGTAAACCAGTTTGAAACGCCGGTCTACATTGGGAAGTCCGATACCGCTCATAGTGCTTTTGGTTATCCGGGAAGTATCTGTTAAGATCTTCTGACACTGTTCTTTTGGCATTCCAATGCCGTTGTCCGTAACACTTACATATAAAACAGATTCTTCTGACCAAGCCCGTATTTTGATGAGACCAGTCCGTCCGGAAGGTTCAATCCCATTGAAAATGGCATTTTCCACCAAAGGCTGCAGGGTTAATTTGATGATTTCCGCCCGATATAAATTCGGATCAGTGACTTCGATTTGAAGATCAAACAGTTCCAGATACCGAACTTTTTCAATGATGACATAATCATTCAAAAAGTCTAATTCCTGCTGTAAGGTAACTTTTTCATTAAATCCCTTTGCCATGTTGCGCAGGAGAGCGGACAGGGAAGTAACCATCTGGACAATGCCGCTGTTTTTCTGCATGGTGGCAATCCAGCGGATGGAGTCCAGAGTATTATAGAGAAAATGGGGATTGATCTGAGCCTGAAGCATTTTAATCTCCAGATCCTTTTTCTCTTTTTCCCCCTGAATCCGGGTTTCCATCAGGGCGCTTATCTGGCTGGACATCTGATTGATCTGGTGGCCAATGGTTCCGATTTCATCCCTGCTTTCGATGGAGGGGTCTGGGGAAAAATGGCCCTGAGCTACCAGGTTTAAATGGGCGACAAGCCGTTTTATGGGGCGGCCAAGCTGCCTGGAAATAAGGAAAGATAAAACGAGACCAATGGCAATGCAGTAAAAGAAAATCATGGCAATGGTCTTTAAGATTACCTGGCGGTCAATGGGGATTTCTGAATAAGGCAGTATCTCAAACAGCATCAGTCCGCTTACAGCATCTTTTTCATAGGTGAGAATCCCTTTCTCATGGCCCAGTGAAATGGGAAATGTCCCGGAAGGGCCAGAGGCGTCCTGAATGAGCGGGATAAATTCGCCAACTGAAAAAGAACTGTCTGTCAGTGATGCAAGAAGCGTGCCGTCAGGGGCAGCGGCATATACATAATGGCCGCTCTCCATACTCTTTAGCGTGTCTGAATACAGTTTGGGACTAATGGCCAAAAAGACCCAGCCGTCAGTCATGGCCTGACTGGGACGATAGCCTATGGGCCTTACAAGAGGGATTAAAAACGGAACTGCAGTTTCCCCCAGAGGAAATGGGTTTTCTTCTAATTTTATATAATACTGATATTTATCCTGGGTCAGCTTTTCCTCAAACCAGGGAGAGGACACAATGCGTTCATAGTCCTGGTAGGAGCCGGGATAACTTCCTGCCTGAAGAAAATACTGATCCTTTTTATATAAGGAAATCCGGTAAATATATTCGCTGTAACCGGAGATAGCGCAGTAATCTTTTAATACTTTGGAGGCGGACAGTTCCATATTGGCGCTGGAAGAGATGGAACTGCCGGAAAAAAACTGGGACTGGCGCTCCGAGCAGTTGAGCAAAAGGTTAAGCATCTCCCGGTAAGCCAGTTCCAGACGGCTGGACAAAAGATGCATGGTATTTTGGGAATTGCGGGTCTCATTGGCGATTACATCCTGTTTATAAGAGTGAAAGTTGTAATAACTGATGGCACTGGCAATGGCAATAACGATCAGCAGATTATAGAAAATGATTTTCCGCTGAAACGTTTTTGGGATAAAATTCTGCTTTTGTTTCATGAATGACTCCTTGACCCCTTTGATACGGATTGTTTTGCATGATGTGCTCTCTAAATCCTCAAAAACATTATATATAAAAATTACAGGATTGGGTAGTAAAACTTTAAAAAAATACAAGAATCTAAAAAAAGTACAAGTATTTTCGGAAAAAGTAATAGAAATCTAAAATAAAAAAATGGCTTTCTGTGCAGGTTTTTGCTAAAATAAAGCCATCAAATCAAGGGAGGAGTTCTATTATGAGACTCAAAAAAGTAGCGGCAGCAGCTATGGCTTCCACTATGGTAGTAAGCCTGGCAGCATGCGGCGGCAATGATACAGCAGCAACCACAGCAGCACCTGCAGGCGATGCAGCAGCGACCGAAGCGCCTGCAGACACAAAAGCAGAAGGAGAAACCGAGGCAGCTTCCGGAGAGAAGATTACCTTATCCATTACCACATGGGACTATGATTCTTCACCGCAGTTCTCTGCAATTGTAGATGCGTACATGGAACAGAATCCAAACGTTGAGATCAAGGTGATTGATACTTCTGCAGATGAGTACAACAACTCTTTAGGAATCAGCTTATCCGCAGCTCAGCCAGACCCAGACGTTATCTTTGTAAAAGATATGGGTTCCATGCTTCAGATGGCTGACAAGAACCAGTTAATGCCATTAGATGATTTTCTTAAAAATGACAGCGTAGATACTTCTGTTTACAACGGCGCATTCGAGCAGCTTCAGTACAACGGCGTTACCTACGGTATGCCTTACAGAAACGACTGGTACGTACTGTACTACAACAAAGATTTATTTGATGCAGCAGGCGTTGAGTATCCGTCTAATGATATGACTTGGGAAGAATATTATGACCTGGCAGCCAAGATGACCTCCGGCGAGGGCAGTTCCAAGGTATACGGTACTCATGACCATACCTGGCAGGCACTGGTTACCAACTGGGCAGTACAGGATGGCACCCATACAGTAGTTGAGAAAGATTACAGCTTCTTAAAGCCTTGGTATGAAGATACATTAGCTCTTCAGGAAGGCGGATATATGCAGGATTATGCAACTTTAAAGACTGCCAACATCCATTATTCTTCCGTATTTAAGAATCAGCAGTGCGCAATGATGCCAATGGGTACCTGGTTTATCGCAACCATGGAACAGTCCAGACAGCAAGGCGAGACCGACTTTAACTGGGGCGTTGCAAGAATTCCTCATTCTGCAGATACCGAGAGCGGATATACAGTAGGCGCTCTGACTCCGGTTGCAGTCAGCGCATTTACCGATACTCCGGATGCAGCCTGGGATTTTGTAAAGTTTGCTTCTTCACCGGAAGCTGCTAACATTCTGGCAGAGAGCGGTGTATTTACTGGTATTCAGACAGAAGAATCCATTAACACTATCGCATCTAATGAATTCTTCCCAGAGGGTGAGAGCAACAAGGAAGCATTAAGCTATACTCATTACGTATTCGATCGTCCATTAGACCCGCAGATCGAGGAAGTAAGAACAGTATTAAACGAAGTACATGATATGATTATGATTGGTGAATATACGGTTGATGAAGGTATTGAAGAGCTCAATACTCGTGTCGCAGAAATCAAAGGCTGGTAATTAGAAACTACGAGAGCGCGCCGACAGTAAAAGCCTGAAGGCGCGCTTTTTTTACGCAGCAGACCGGTGAAAATGCCGGAAAAGGGTTCAAACTACTGATTATAATAAGGAGGTAAGCTATGAGTGAGAAAAAGGCCGGCGGCCTGACATCCCGTCAGAAACGCGCAATTCGGAATAATGTAGTAGGATATTCCTTTATTATTCCGAACTTAATCGGGTACTGCATCTTTGTGTTTATTCCGGTAATCTTTTCTTTTGTATTAAGCGTAATGAAGTGGGACGGCTCTCAGGCACCAATGGAGTTTGTGGGGTTGGCCAACTTTGCAGAGATTTTCGGAGACAGAGTGTTCCGCAGTTCTTTTGTTCATACAGTTCAGTATGCACTTATGACGGTTCTGCCAACATTAATTCTGTCTCTGCTTTTAGCAGTATTATTAAACAGCAAGATTAAGGGCGTGGCAGTGTTCCGTACCGCATTTTACTTCCCATATATTGCCTCCATCGTGGCAGTGGGAGCTGTATGGAATATGCTGTTCCAGCCTGAATTTGGTCCGGTAAATGAAATGCTAAAGTTTATCGGCGTGGACAATCCGCCTAAGTGGGTAGTCAGCAGAGACTGGGCTATGGTAGCAGTTTCCATCGTTAGTATCTGGAAGTACATGGGATATTACATGATTGTTTATCTGGCAGCTTTACAGGGGATTTCCAGTTCCCTTTATGAAGCAGCCCAGATCGATGGCGCCAACGGCTGGCAGAGATTGTGGTACATTACCATTCCGATGCTGACCCCAACCACCTTCTTCGTACTGATTATGCTTACCATTCAGTGCTTTAAGGTATTTGACCTGGTATACGTTATGACCGGCGGTGGTCCTGGAAACGCAACCAAGACACTGGTAAACTATATTTATGAAAAGGCATTTACCGGCTGGGAATTCGGTCCGGCAAGTGCAGCGGCTATTATTCTGTTCGCAGTTGTTCTGGTAATTACTTTAATCCAGTTCAGCGGTGAAAAGAAGTGGTCCAAAGATATGTAAGGGGGAGGAATTGAGATGGAAAAGAAACAAAAAGCGATAAAAATTTTGTTATATGCCGTATTAATTGCCTTATCCCTGTTTATGCTGGTTCCGTTTTATTGGATGGTTATTTCTTCCTTAAAGCTTAATAAGGACGTATTCTCCATTCCGATGACCTGGTGGCCAGAGTCTATGCACTGGGAAAACTACAAGGTTATCTGGAACAAGATTCCGCTGTTAACCTTCTTTAAGAACACTGCAAAACTGACTATCTGCACCACTCTGATTCAGCTTTGCACCAGCTGTTTTGCAGCATACGGCTTTACCAAATGTAAATTTAAAGGAAGAGATTTAATCTTCTTAATGTATGTTACTACAATCGCAGTACCGTGGCAGGTATACATGGTTCCTCAGTTTATCCTGGTATCTAAGATGGGATTAAACGATACCCATCTGGGACTGATTTTAATGCAGGCATTCTCCGCATTCGGCGTATTCCTGATTCGTCAGTTCTATATCAGCATTCCGGACGAACTGTGCGAGGCTGCCCGTATCGATGGTCTGAATGAATACGGCATTTTCCGCCGCATTGTATTCCCGTTAGGAAAGCCGGCAATGGCAACCTTAACCATCTTTACCTTTACCAACGTATGGAACGACTTTATGGGTCCATTGATTTACTTAAAGACCAAGGAATTAAAGACCGTTCAGCTTGGTATCAGAATGTTTATTTCTCAGTACGGTGCAGATTATGCATGGATTATGGCGGCATCTGTATGCTCCCTGATTCCGGTAGTCATTGTATTTTTAAGCTGCCAGAAGTTCTTCGTAGAAGGCGTAGCAGCCAGTGGTATTAAAGGCTAAATGAAAAATTGGCGGACCCGCTTTTCTGGCTGGGTCCGCTTTTGATGTAAAGGAGATTGGAAATGTCAAAGAAACGACCTAATTTACTGTATGTATTTGCGGATCAGTGGAGAGCCCATGCAGTGGGCTATAAGAAAGAAGATCCGGTGGTTACCCCCTGGATGGATCGGTTTTGTGAAGAAAGTGTATGCTTTTCCAACACGTACAGTACCTTTCCATTGTGCACCCCCCACAGAGGTTCTTTAATGACCGGGAAGTATCCGCTGTCTATTGGATTGTGGACCAACTGCAAAATCGGTCTGGAAGAAAAAATTATGTTAAAGCCCCAGGAAACCTGCATTGCCAATGTGCTGAAGGAAGAGGGCTATTCTACCGGTTATATCGGAAAATGGCACCTGGATGCTTCCGAGCAGAACTTTACTTCCCATCCAGAGTCTGGAGCCAAAGACTGGGATGCCTTTACTCCGCCGGGAGAGAGAAGACAGGGATTTGATTACTGGCTGTCTTATGGCGCCTGCGACAAGCATCTGGACCCCCATTACTGGCAGGACACGCCAGAGCAGATAAAACCAGGCAAGTGGTCTCCGGAATTTGAGACGGATAAAGCCTTAGAATATATGGAACACCACAAAGACGATGAAAATCCATTCGCTCTGTTTGTGTCCTGGAATCCGCCTCACCTTCCTTACGAGCTGGTTCCGGATGAATATTACGAGAAATTTAAAGACGCAGATGTGTGCTGGCGTCCAAACGTGCCAAAAGAGATGCGGACTCCGGAAATGGAAACCAAGGCCCGCCAGTATTTTGCAGCCGTTTACGGTCTGGACCTCCAGTTTGGACGTATTTACGAGTACCTGCGGGAAAATGGCCTGGAAGAAAACACCATCGTGGTACTGTCTGCCGATCATGGAGAGATGATGGGATCTCACAGCAAGATGAGCAAGAACATCTGGTATGAGGAGTCCATCCACATTCCGCTGATGATCCGTCAGAAAGACCGTCTGGTACCAGGAGAGTGCAGGGATATGTTTGCAAGCCCTGATCATATGCCGACGCTTTTGGAGCTTTTAGGCGCTCCGGTTCCGGACACCTGTGAAGGCTACAGCCATGGAAACTGGATTCTGAACCATCCGGCACAGCCCCATACTGTTTATGCGCCGGATCCAGAAGCGCCTCAGGATATGTTTTTGTGTTCTTATCCAGGCGGCGCCGATATGGTTGCAGAGTTTTCTAAAAGAGGCCTGACCCATAAAGCCTACGGATGGAGAGGAATTAAGGCAGACGGATACACCTATGTGTGCTATAATGGATACGAGCCAGGGGAAGCACCCCATGAGTGGCTCTATGACTGCAAAGCGGATTATTACGAAATGAGTCCGAAAGAGATTGCTCCTGACTGTCAGGACGAACAAATCCTTCATTTCCGTAAGCGCCTGAGAGAATATCTGGATAAAATCGGCGATCCGTTTTTGTTTCCGGTATTAAAGTAAAGCTTTCACAAGGAGGACAAGATGATGAACATGGATGCGTTATTTGAAAAAGTAGGAAGAACCATTGCGGTTACAGGAGAGGAAGCGGCAAAAAAGGCCAGGGAAGTAACCGAAAACGTCCAGCTCCGCGCTCAGATTGGAACGGAAAAAGGCCGTCTGAAAGAACTGTATGCAGCTCTTGGAAAATGGTATTTTGAAACTTCTAAGGGAAAACGGGCAGAAAAAGAAAACCATCCGGAAGAAGAGCTGATTCGCGGCATTGAGATCCTGCTGGTGCGGATTGAAAAGCTGGAAGAAAAACTGGGTCCTTCGGAAGAAACCATCACTTGTCCTTTCTGCGGCGCAAAGGCAGAAAAGGAAGCGGCCTTTTGCAGTAAATGCGGAGCAAAAATCAAAAAAGAAGAGACGCCTCCGGCTGAAACCATGCTTCAGCTGGAAGCGCCTCTAAAACAAGACCCTTCAGAAGAACCGATGTTTGAAGAACTGTAATCCTTATCCGAACAGTACGCCTAACACGCCGTAGGATAAAATAGACATAATCACAGTAGCGATTAAAATACCCAGGCAGATGGCAGGGAAGGATTTCGGATTTTCATGTAAACAGGAGGCAATGAGAGCACCGGTCCATGCTCCGGTTCCCGGAAGAGGGACGCCTACAAACAGAACCAGTCCCCAGAATTCGTATTTTTCAATCTGATCTTTCTTGCTCATGGCCTTGTTTTTCAGCCATAAGGCAACGGGACGGAACAGGCTGACGTGCTCCATCCATTCTAAAATCTTGTTGATGAGCAGCAGGATAAATGGAACAGGAAGAATGTTTCCGATAATGCACAGCGGAATTGCAGTCAGAATCGGAACGTTTAACAGGGCCGGAGATGCTGCCAGAAGACCGCCTCGAAGTTCCAGAATTGGAATCATGGAAACAATAAAGACAATTACCTCTTCTGCCATTACTCCAGACAAATTGGACGTGAACCATTGCACAATAGAATCAACCATAAATCAAAAATCCTCTTTCTAAAAATAGTCCTTTCTATCATACATGGAAATGGCCGGAAATTCAACTGAAAATGGAGAAAAACCAGAATATCGTGCTGCACAATTTTTCGATGTGCTGCACGATATTTTTTATGCAGAAATAGTTGAAAACGAAAATAACACAGCAATAATATATAAATATTGCACTACAAATAACAAGAAAATAACAAAAATATAGGATATAATGTGTGCAAAAGGAGGAATAAGAACATGAAATCTTTTGAGCGAAAATTATTTCCGTACCTGATGCTGCTTCCGATGATTGTTATTTTCGGTGTGTTTCTGTTTTACCCAGCCCTGAACGGACCGAAGATTTCCTTTATGAAATGGGATGGAATCAACCCACAGGAATTTGATGTTGTATCATAAAAGTTAACACCCTATTCTCAAGGATTTTGATAGAATCATAGTTAATACGAGAACAGGAGAAACAACCTATGGCTCAGAAGCAAAAATCTTACGATAACGAATTTAAAGCACAGGCTGTAAAGCTTGCTCAGGAAATTGGCGGCCATAAAGCTGCTAATGAATTAGGGATTCCCAGCGGAACTCTGTACACCTGGATCAAAGCCTTCAAAGAAGGGTATCTCAGTGCAAATGAAGCAGTTCATACACCCAAGAATGCTTTATCTCTTAACGATGAGCTTATTGAACTCAGAAAGCGTGTAAAGAACAGGATAAAGAAATACGACGCTTAAAGGAAGATTGAGAAAAAAGTGTAAACCAATATTGACAATATCAATACGATAGTTTATAAAGAATTGGAGTTGTTGCCGATATTGTGGTATACTTATAATAATAAACTTGTGACTGAAAAAGTAATCGCATGAAGAATGTGAGGTAAGCCATGCTTGAAAATAAATTGGGTATTACAGATTCGACAAAATTGGCAAGAGCAGAGGAAAAAATCAGTAAGCAAAAAGCCATTGAAATGTTTGAAAAAGGCTTTTTTGAGACATTAGAACCAGGCACTTATAAAGGCCTTGCTATGTGGAAATGAATGTGGCTCATCCGTTTCGAGAAGGAAACGGGAGAAGCACGAGGATATGGTTTGATCTGATGTTGAAAGAAGAGATCGGCTATGTGGTTGATTGGAGCAAGGTTGATAAAGAGGATTATCTGCTTGCCATGGAGCGAAGCCCTATCAAAGATATTGAAATTAAATTTCTTCTGAAACATGCTCTTACGGATAATGTAAATGATCGAGAAATTTATATGAAAGGCATTGATCACAGTTATTACTATGAAGGCTATTATGTGTTTAAGACAGAAGATTTGATCGAAGTATAAGCGGGCTGATTTTGGACAAAAGTGTAAACAGACTCAGTGCCACGAAATTGGAGGAAAATGGATGCGGTATCTTTCAGTTACCGAAACAGCAGAAAAATGGAATATTCCGGAAAATGTCAAAATGTCTAAAGCTGTAAAAATCTGCGTTGAATTTTACAGTTCTTTGTGTATAATAAAAGTAGCTGAAAGAATATAAAATCAAGGAAGTAGCTGAAAAAATATGGCAAATATGAATTTTTTTGATTACATAAAAAATGATGCATTTTTTAAGCCATTAACATTGAAATATAAAAGAATATATTACGACTGCATTCAGATTTTAATTGATAAAATGAAAGAATTGCCAGTATTGTATGAATCAGATGCAAAAGACAGCATTACGTTATATTTAAAAAATGCAGGACTCAGTGAAATAAAGAAACGTTTATCAGAGGATAGAAATCTGATTGAAGAGACAGAGGAAAATGGCCCTGAGCTGAATGCGGCCGGAATGATTGCTTTTTTTCGTGAATGCAGTTGGCTGCTGCCTCGCGAGATAGGCAGAAATGGTGAGTATATTGTAAATGTTGCGGTTGACTGCAGAAGACTTATGGATTTTCTGAGAAAAATGACAGAAAAGAGCGGAGAGGGAATGATGTCAAACCGCATTTTTTCTATGTACGAAATTATGAAATCTGCATTTGAGGAAGATTCTATGCGCAGAGAGAGACCTTATAGCAATATTCTTGTACCGTTAATGGATAATGAGACAGAACTGAAAAATGAACTGGCGGATTTGAAAGACAGTATTTCCAGTATCATGAAAGCAATAATTGCTTTTCAGGATATCAATAGTTTTGGACAGTTTATCATGAAAGATGAAATGCTGGATCAGTTCTTCAGTGAATACTTTTTTGTGAAAAACAATGGATTAATTCCTGCGCAGATTTCATTTATAAGGGCTAAATTAAGGATTCTCAGACAAGAAGAAACCTGTGAAAAGATGATAAAAGAATGTTCGGAAAAGCTGCAGTTAAATTATGAAGAAGCCAGGGAGCGTGTGGAACAGTATTTTGCAGAACTTCAATATTTTTTAAGTGTTGAATATGAGGCGAATATGGAACTAATTGACAGCCGCATTAATAACTACTATAATCTGGCAAATACGAGAATCATGCTGATGGCGAGTAATGGGATAAGGCTGGAAGCGGCAATCAGTGATTTTTTAAACGCAGTCTCAAAGATGACAGAAAAACAGCAGAATGCTGCAATGGAAAAAACAGCGGATTGCATCCGCATTACCAGTCAGAGATATGTTGGTTACAAATCTTTTGAAAAAAATAAACGTATAAAAAATGAGGGGGAAAATATCGGACTTATCGCTGCAGATTTATCGGAAGAAGAAAAGAGGGTGCAGACAGAAAGACTGTTTAACAGTTCTCCCAACCGATATTCTGTTGATAAGGTAAGCTCTTTTCTGGATCTGCAATTAGGCAGCGAAGACCAAATGAATGTGAAAGAAACGCTGGTCCAGTCAAAGGAAGAAGTATTGATGTATGCAGCAGCAATGCTTTACGCCAACAACGAAGAGTTTCCATATGAAATTCAGCTGAGGGAAGAAACTGTAAAAACAGAAATTGCGGATATTACGGATATAACGGTGACTAAGAAACAGAAGGGGCTCGGTCTATGAATGATTTCGGCTTTATGAAAACAATGAAGGAAGAGGATGCATATTTATTTAAGCGGTGTATTCGTAAAATGCTTGACTCAACATTTATAGTGGCTGATAAAGATGAAAAATTGTATGATTTTATATCGTCAGAGTCAAATCAATACGATGTTAATACATATCTGGCAGCCATTGGATATAAAGTGGTTGTGGAAGAAAAAATGAAAGTAGCCATGCTGCAGCAATCGGATGAAGATGCTGAGACAGTGGGACTAAAGAAAATAAATTTATATCGGTTTGATGCAAAACAGGTAAAATTATTAATGGTACTTTGGCTTTTATTTTTGGAACGCATGGGGTATGTAGATCCGGTGCATATAACGGTCGGCGACATCATTGACAAATGTAAAATTTATCAGATTAATCTGAAACCGGCGGATTTTAAGGAATCCTATCGTATATTTAAAAAGTTCAGCCTGATCGATTATAGCGACGATATAACAGCAGAGGACGGAAAAGTCCGACTGTATCCATCTCTGCAGTTTTGTATGGATATCGGACAGCTGAAACAGGTTATGGCGGAATATACTGCAGATGGGGATAAGATAGAGGCAGAGCAGGATGAATTTCTGGAGAGTGAGGATACAGATGAATAAAACGATTTTGCGGAATATACATTTGGTGAACTGGTATGGATTCAGCAATCGGACAATCCCTGTTTCAGAAAATCTGACATTGATTTCCGGTGAGAATGAATGTGGAAAATCAACTATATTAGACGCCATTAAGTATGCGTATACAGGCGATACTCAATTTAACAAAGCTACAAGCGGATACAATACAGGCGTAGGAAAAAGAAATTTAGTCTCGTATACAAGATGCCTGGTGGATGCCAGTGCAGGAATATATGCCAGACCTGCTGAGAAAATATCGGTGGTGTACACCCACATTGCCCTGGAATATTTTGATCAGATAAACGAACATCCATTTGTGTTAGGTGTAGTAATCGAAACGGCTGTTACCGATATCCGGGGCACGCATTGGTATGCCATGGATGGAAAAACAATTGCAGATATTTCATTTGTGTATGAGGAAGATTCTATTATAAAACCCTATGATGCTTCGGGTTTTCAGAAAAAATACGGGATACAGATGAAAACCAAAAAAGAGGGCATTACACTGTTTATGCAGATGATAGGACTGAAGCTGCCCTATCAGGAAGTGCCGAAATATCAGAGAAAACTTAGAAATATCATGGCTTATAATCCTGCTGCAAAAATCCAGGAATTTATAAAGGAATCTGTTTTAGAAGAACATGATGTCAATTTTGACAAATTAAAAGAAGCCAAAAAGAATATTGAGCAGATAAATGGCAGTCTGGAACAAATCAATCAGGAATTGCAGGATTTGGATTCCATACTGGCAGATTATGACGAACATGATAAGAAGGCTCTGCAGATAAAGGTAGATGATATAAAAATTATTTACAAAGACCTGGTGCAGTGTCAGAGGGAAATTCGAGAAACAGAGGAATTTATAGAGAAGAACCGGATTACATGTGAAATTTTAGAAGAAAAAATTGAAAAGCAGGACCGGGAAATTGATGATATTGACAAAACGTATTCAGAAACCAGAAGAGCGCTTCTCGATCTGGATGTATCAAAGGCAATCGAAGCATCCAGGCAATTGATGGATACGTATGAAAAGCAGTTGGCGAAACTGGTGGAAGAAAAAGAAAAACTGGAAACTTTTCAGCAGAAGATGCAGGAGATGGCAGCACAATTATCAAAGATGGGAGTAACGGTACAAAATGCGCAGATACTGGAACGATTGACTTCCAAAAGTCTTGAGGCGGCTGAAAAGCAGAAATTTATTGATTTGCTAAGGGAAGAGATCCAGGAATGCCGCGATCGATTAATTGAGAAAAATATCTTGCTGAAAAGAGACCTGGAAAGCATGCAGAATGAATGCATAGAACAAACTTCGATCATTGACAGCTGCAACAAAAACAGGATGGATGACTCTAATGTCCGGGAGCAGGCAGAACTTATCAAAGAAATTAACCGCGAATTAAAAAAGCATGGTATTAACGAAGAAGCACATATGGCTTATGAATATGTAATAGAACTGAAGGATGAGAACTGGAGAAATGCAATAGAAGCGTTTTTGGGGGGACACCGTTATGCAGTGATAGTGTCAAGAGAAGCGTTCGATGTTGCCAATGCTGTGCTGGACAAGTCAAAGTACCGGTATGTGGAACTGGTAAATACAAAACGGCTAATGGCAAAGAAGATGGATTGTGAGGAAGATTCAGTTTTCCATTATCTTACTATACAGAATGAGACTGCAGCAAATTATTTTAAATTTTGGTTAGGAAGAATTCATGCAGTCAGTATGGAACAGGTGCCGGATTATGATAATGCCATGTCAATGGAGGGAAAATTGAGCCGCAACATGGCGGTAACCTATATTAATACAAAGAAAATCAGAAACTATTGTCTGGGAAGTCAGGCCATAGAACTGAACAAGAGAGCAGCAGAAAGAAAACTGCGCGATTTGGAAAAAAGGGAAAAAGAAATTCTTTTAGAACAGGGAAGGTTACAGGACAAGTCAAGAAATCTGCAGACTGCTTTAACATGTTTTAAAGAGTTTCACTTAAATGCTCATAAAGAGTGGGCAGACGTATCCGTTGATTTAAGCAGGGAAAAAGGCCATTATAAGGAACTTTTGGAAGCACAGAAGAATAATGCAGAGTTTATGGCATTAAACGAAAGAGTAATGGTACTGAAACAAAAATTAGACGATAAGAGGAAGGAATGTGCCGAAAACCTCAAACAAAAGACAATCTTAGAGACAGAGGTATCAGAAAAAAAGAAATCAGTAAAAGGCCTTAAGGCAAAAGAAGCGGCAAAACAGGCAGAACTGGACGAAAAACGAATTACAGGTAATTCTGCTGTGGAAAAGGCAATAGAAGAATATGACAGGTATTTGTCAGGAGAAAACCAGAGTGGCGGTCTGATGGCTCATGCAACAAAAGAAAGAGTAAACCGAAGAGTGCGCGAACTGGAAGGAAATATCAACGGCAAGCAGCAGACCTATAATAATCGCAAACAGGAAGTAGATAAATTGCCGGTTGGCCTGGGGTATGAAGCTGCCTATCAGAAAAGAAGAGGGAAAATCTGGATTGATGATTTGCAGGGCATACAGCAGAAATTAAAAGAGCAGACTCTCACCTATGAGCGAATATTTAAAAGAGAGTTTGTTCTCAATATCTATCATGCGGCTAAAGATGCAAAAGATGATATTTCAGATATCAATAAAGAACTGCGGAAACTTCAGTTTTCTACAAAGTATCAGTTTGATGTCAGAATGCTTAATGACAATTCGGATTATGCAAAAATTCTGCGGTATGCAGAATATTTGCAGGAAACAAATAATATGTCAGATGGGCAAATGACATTGACAAGTCTTATGGGTTACGAAAATGATGAGGTTGAAACGAGAGAGAGGGAAATCCGGGATATTATCAATAAGGTAATTGATCACAGCGACATTGCAGAAATAAAGAAATTTGCAGACTATCGGAATTATATGAGTTATGAAATTATTATCAATAATGATGAGGTAAAAGACGGTAAGCTGTCGAAGCAGGTGGGATATAACTCCGGAGCAGGAACGCAGATCCCATACACCCTGATCCTTTCAGCAGCATTATCTATGCTGTACAATGTCAGAGTCAATTCAGTACGGTTGATTTTTATAGATGAACCCTTTGAAAAGATGAGCGACCATAATATAAAACGGATGCTGGATTTCTTTAAAAATCAAAATTTTCAGGTGATATTCTGTGCACCGCCCAATAAGCTGGAATCAATTGGCAGCGAATGCGGAGTCATCATTCCTGTTCTTAAGATTAGCAATGACAATATGCAGATAGGAGAGATTCGGTTCCATGAGCAATCAGGATTATAAAAAGACAATCCTCGACGGGCTGCTAAAAAAATATAATAATCGATATGCAAAAAATATTACTACCAATAGAAGGATTCTGTTAAAACCAACTGAAATATACAAAGAGTATTCCAGAAACAATGCAGATATATCAAAAAAGCAGGAGATTTATGAAGCGGTATCGGTGTTGGCCGGTATGGGTTTTGTCACTGCTGATTATTTAAAATTCAGCAGTGACATAGAAAAGATATATCTTTCTGAAGAAAAATTAAATGCTGTCTATGAATATTTAAAAGACGAATATGGGGTCATCCCTCAAAGTACAATTGCAAAACGTGTATATGAAATCATAGAAAGGTATATCAGAACAGGGGAAATTGCGCAGAAATACTGTGAAAGCATTTTTGCCCGGATGGAAGATCCGAGATGCCCGCTTGTTCCTGAAAGAATTGAAGAAAATCTGAAAATGTTTTGTTTTTTGGAGAAAAACAAAGAAAATTTATATGTGCGTGAAGTTTCTATGCTGGTGTATGGAGACTCAAAATGGTTTGAAAACAATAACTATGAAGAGGTATGCACCTTTATAAGAAATGCGACAGGACGAATCAGACAAGAAGGGGAACGAAACGATGCTGTGCTAAGCTGTTTTTATGTTGCCCCTGCAGAACAGGAAATTTTTATAAAAGGCAATTGGAACATAGAGTGGGAACAGTACGCCTTAGATGTGTCAAACTTTCAGGGCGGAATCGCTATAGCAGCCAGTGACGTCCACGTCCAAAGCATAAAACATATCAGTGTCAATGCCGAAGGCATCATGACCATTGAAAATAAAACATCGTTTCAGAGATTAAGAGGAGAGAAATTTACCACCATGTATCTGGGAGGTTTTGCCAATAGACATCAGATAGAATTTCTCAAAAAAGTTATCTCGGACAACCCAGATATCAGATATTGCCATTTTGGAGATATTGATGTGGGCGGATTTCTGATTCATAAGCATTTATGCCGCGAGACAGCGACCCACTTTGAACTGTACAGAATGGGAATCGAGCAGTTATGTGACAGGCGCTTTAGCCATTGTTTAAAAGTATTGACAGAAAATGATAGAAACCGGCTCCAGTCGTTAATGGAAGATGGTTTGTATGGGGAAGTCCTGAAATATATGGAAGAACATGATGTAAAGCTGGAACAGGAAATTGTGAGTTATTATGCAAATAGAGATTTAAAACCGCAAGATATATGAAAAAAAGCCCATTAAAAATGTAATGGCGGCAAAGATGGCGCAGAAAGTTTCTTAAATAAAAAAACTTTCTGCGCTATCTTTTTTGCGGACAAAACTTGAATTGACAGAATCAAAAAAATTCTTAATACAATCTTAATTCAAAAACCTGCCTGTTAATCCTATTTTAATTGGGAGCGTGATAGAATCCCTAAGCAAAGGAGGAAGAAGTTATGATGGATTTGATTATGATTGCAATACTACTTGGAAGTTTTGGCCTGGTAAAACTGTTTGTGGATTTTTGTGAAAAACAGATTGGGTCAAACGAAAAATAACAGAAATTCAGGAGGAATGAGATATGGTGGTATTAGGTCTGATTATAGCAGCGCTGGGAATTTATCTGTTGTATGCACTGATAAATCCAGAAAAATTGTAGGTAAAATGTTACAGGAGGAAATGTGATGTTACAGATTGTTCTTACGCTGGCAATTTTTGTGATACTGGTCATTCCGATGGGAACCTATATGTATCACATTGCCACAAATCAAAAAACTTTTGCAGATGCAGTATTCAACCCAGTTGATCAGTTCATTTATAGAATCTGTGGGATTAAAGAGGAAGATATGGGATGGAAAAAATATACCCTGTCTTTACTAATGGCAAATGCAGTCATGGTTTTTACCGGATACCTGATTTTGAGAATGCAGGGGCTGCTTTTTTTAAATCCCAATGAGATTGGCGCAATGGAAGCTGACCTGAGTTTTAATACAATTATCAGCTTTATGACGAATACCAACTTACAGCATTATTCCGGTGAAAGCGGACTTTCCTATGCCGGACAGATGTGCGTAATCATTTTTATGATGTTTACCTCAGCGGCCAGCGGGTATGCAGCATGCATGGCATTCTGCCGCGGGCTTTCCGGGCGGAAACTGGGAAATTTCTACAGGGATATGGTTCGGATTACCACCCGGATTTTGCTGCCAGCAGCATTTTTGGTAGGGTTGTTTTTAGTCAGCCAGGGTACTCCCCAGACTCTGATGGGCAACTTTACAGTTGAAACCATTGAGGGAACCTATCAGGATATTGCAGTAGGCCCTGTTGCGGCTTTGGAATCCATTAAGCATCTGGGAACCAATGGAGGCGGATTTTTTGGAGCAAACTCATCCACCCCATTTGAAAATCCTACGATTCTTTCCAATATCGCAGAACTGATTTCCATGATGATTCTGCCTGGAGCGTGTGTGGTAACATTTGGGCGGATGCTCTGCGATAGTAAGAAAGAGCAGAAGACAGTGATTGGAAAACAGGGCGCCGTTATTTTCGGAGCAATGGCAATTCTTTTTCTCATTGGACTTGTAATCTGTGTTCACGCGGAAAGAGCCGGCAATCCGGTTATAGAATCCATGGGAATTTCCCAGGATATGGGAAATGTGGAAGGAAAAGAAGTACGGTTTGGAACGGACCAATCTGCTTTGTTTACAACCGTTACCACATCGTTTACGACCGGTACAGTCAACAATATGCACGACTCGCTGACCCCTCTTGGCGGTATGGTTCCTATGCTTCATATGATGTTAAACTGCGTATTTGGCGGAAAAGGCGTGGGATTAATGAACATGGTAATGTATGTAATTCTGGCAGTTTTTATCTGCGGACTGATGGTAGGAAGAACACCGGAATACTTAAACAAGAAGATAGAGGGAAAGGAAATGAAGCTGGTGGCAATTGTGATTTTGATTCATCCGCTTCTGATTCTGGGATTTTCTGCACTGGCTATTACAGCCCAGGCAGGACTTTCGGGTATTACCAATCCGGGATACCATGGACTGTCCCAGGTCCTTTACGAATATGCGTCTTCAGCTGCCAACAATGGTTCTGGTTTTGAAGGTCTGGCAGACAACAGTCTGTTCTGGAATGTTACAACAGGTCTGGCCATGTTTTTTGGGCGCTATATTGCCATTGCCGCGCAGCTGGCAATCGCAGGATCCATGCTGATGAAACGGAAGGTTAATGAGTCTATCGGTACACTTCGGACAGATAATCTCACCTTTACTATTATATTGGTATTTATTGTGTATATATTTGCAGCCTTAACATTCTTCCCAGCATTGGCCCTTGGACCAGTAGCAGAACATTTGTCTCTGTGGCTGTAAAAGAACGTGACAGGCGAAAGGAGAATTACAATGGCAAAAAAGAAACACACAAAATTTGTTACAAAGGATATTTTAAAATCATCCGTTATTGGATCTTTCCAAAAACTGGATCCCAGATACATGGTGAAAAATCCGGTCATGTTTGTAGTAGAGGTTGGATTTTTAATTACTCTGGCGCTTACCTTTGTTCCTACCCTGTTTGGAGGCAATGAGGAACACCGGATTTATAATGGAATCGTTTCCATCATTTTATTTATCACAGTTTTATTTGCCAACTTTGCGGAGTCTGTAGCAGAGGGACGGGGAAAGGCCCAGGCTGCAACTTTGAAAAAGACAAAACAGGATACCATGGCGCGCCTGATACTTCCCGATGGGGGAGAAAAGACCATCAGTGCTTCAGAACTGAAAAAGGGCGATATTGTATTAGTAAAACTGGGAGAAGTCATTCCCAATGACGGCGAGGTGATCGAAGGAGTTGCCTCTGTAGATGAATCCGCCATTACCGGTGAATCTGCTCCTGTTACCAGAGAGGCCGGCGGAGATTTTTCCTCTGTAACCGGAGGAACTACGGTGGTTTCCGACTGGCTGAAAATCCAAATTGTGGCAGAACCTGGACACTCATTTTTAGATAAAATGATTTCTCTGGTGGAAGGTGCATCCAGACAGAAAACCCCAAATGAAATTGCACTGAATACTCTGTTAATTGTGCTGACTTTGATCTTTTTAATCGTGGTAGTAACGCTGTATCCGTTTGCCGCTTATCTGGGAGTCGAAATCCCGATTTCCTGGGCAGTTGCCTTAATGGTATGTCTGATTCCCACTACCATCGGCGGACTGCTTTCTGCAATTGGTATTGCCGGAATGGACCGGGTTACCAGATTTAATGTGATTGCCATGTCCGGAAAAGCAGTAGAAGCCTGCGGAGATGTGGACACCATGATTTTGGATAAGACAGGAACGATTACTTACGGAAACCGGCTGGCAGCAGAATTTTATCCGGTAAAAGGTGTATCAAAAACGGATTTGATTGATTACAGCGTTATGAGTTCCCTGATGGATGGGACGCCGGAAGGCAAATCAACCGTAGATTTGGGACGGCAGATGGGATGTGCACTGGATGACGATGTTTCTTCCCAGATGACCTTTGTGGAATTTACAGCCCAGACCAAAATGAGCGGCGTGGATTTAAAAGATGGAACCATTGTCCGAAAAGGAGCATCTCTGGCCATTGAGGAATTTGTAAAGGAAAGAGACGGAAAAATACCAGAAGACCTGGAAGAAATTGTGACCAGAGTTTCCAATCTGGGCGGAACTCCGCTGACTGTATGCATAAATAACCAGATACTGGGTGTGATTTATTTAAAGGATACAGTAAAGCCGGGACTGGTAGAACGGTTTGCCAGACTCCGGGAGATCGGGATTAAGACCATTATGTGCACCGGCGATAATCCCCTGACTGCTGCAACCATTGCAAAAGAGGCGGGAGTAGACGGATTTATTGCAGAGTGCAAACCAGAAGATAAAATTGAGGCCATTAAAAAAGAGCAGGCAGAGGGCAAAATAGTAGCCATGACCGGAGACGGCACCAACGATGCCCCGGCTCTGGCTCAGGCAGATGTAGGTCTGGCAATGAACTCTGGTACGCAGGCGGCAAAGGAAGCTGCCAATATGGTGGACTTAGACTCAGATCCCACCAAGATTCTGGAAGTAGTTGAGATTGGGAAACAGTTGTTAATTACCAGAGGTTCCCTGACGACCTTTAGTGTTGCCAATGACATTGCAAAATACTTTGCCATTATTCCAGCTATGTTTACCATGGTTTTGCCGCAAATGCAGATCTTAAATATCATGGATCTGGCAACGCCGGCCAGTGCGATTTTGTCTGCACTGATTTTTAACGCCATTATTATTCCCGGACTGATCCCTATTGCCATGAGAGGCGTAAAGTATAAACCGATGAAGGCAGAAAAACTTTTATTAAGAAATATGGGAATTTATGGACTGGGCGGAATCATTGTTCCGTTTGCAGGAATCAAACTCATTGATTTAATGGTGGCGCCGTTGTTAGCCATGATAGGAATGTAAGGAGGGAGTTTTTATGAAAACATTGGGAAAAATGTTTCAAACAGCATTTGCTTTTTGCATCGTGATGATGGTGCTCTGTTCAATTGTTTATCCGCTGGCGCTTACAGGCGTCAGTCAGGCCGCCATGACAGAAAAGGCAAATGGCAGCCTGATTGATAAAAATGGAAATTTAACTGCCAATATTGAGGAAGCGGTCGGATCGGAACTGCTGGGACAGGATTTTACAAAAGATTATTTCTTCCATGGAAGAGTTTCCGCCGTTCATTACAATACCTATACAAACGAGCAGAAGGAGAGCCAAGAATACAGCGGCGTTTCTTCCGGTTCCTTTAACTACGGAAATTCTAACCCGGATTTGGAAGCGAGGATAAAAGAAGATCTGGATGCATTTCTGGCATCTCATCCAGGAGTAAAAGCAGAAGAGGTTCCGGCAGATTTGCTGACCGCATCCGGTTCCGGACTGGATCCTCACATCAGTCCAAAAGCTGCCAAAGTCCAGATTCAGGCTGTAGCAGAGAATTCTGGTTTAAGTGAAGAAACAGTTGCTCAGATTGTAGAAGATAATACGGAGAAAAAAGTCTTCGGAGTCTTTGGGGAAGAACGGGTAAATGTGTTAAAATGCAATCTGGATATTGCACAGGCAATGGGAATCCTAAAGTAACAGTTTAGAAAGGCGGCAAAAAGAGGTATGGAAGAGCAGAGACCAAATTCAGAACAGCTTTTAAAGCGGCTGCAGTATGAGGAACGGGAACAGAAAAAGAAAACCAGAGGAAAGCTGAAAATTTTTCTGGGATACGCAGCAGGCTGCGGAAAAACCTATGCTATGTTAAAAGCTGCTCATGAGGCAAAAAATCATGGTATAGATGTGGTTGCCGGCTACATTGAACCTCACGCCAGGCCGGATACCCAGGCGCTGACAAAGGGATTGGAAATTTTGCCGCCTTTGATGATAAACTACAAAGGAGTCAATTTACGGGAATTTGATTTGGATGCTGCTTTAGAAAGAAAGCCGCAGCTGCTTCTGGTAGATGAACTGGCTCATACCAATGCGAAGGACTGCCGCAATGAAAAGCGGTATCAGGATGTAAAAGAACTTTTGCGGATGGGAATTAATGTCTACACCACCATTAATATTCAGCATCTGGAAAGCTTAAATGATCTGGTGGGCAATATCACCCGCATTGATGTCAGGGAACGAATCCCGGATTCTGTATTTGACCATGCGGATCAGGTAGAAGTGATTGACATTGAGCCGGAAGAACTGATTGACCGTATGAAAGAGGGAAAGATTTATGGAAAGCAGCAGGCAGAGAGGGCACTCCACAATTTTTTCCGGAGAGAGAAGCTGGCTGCCCTTCGGGAAATTGCTCTTCGCCGGACCGCAGACCGGGTAAACCGGATTGCAGAAGAAGAGCGAAGCCTTCAGGACAATCAGGATTACCATACAGGAGAGCATATTTTAGTCTGCATTACAGCCTCTCCATCCAGTGCAAAAGTAATCCGGACAGCTTCCAGATTGGCAGATGCATTCCATGGAAAACTGACCGGACTTTGCGTGGAAACGCCGAGCATGCAGGATGCAGACGAGAAGACAAAAGCAGCGCTTAGAAATAATCTGGAGATGGCAAAACTTCTGGGGGCCAGAATTGTGACTGTATTCGGATCCGACGTGGCGGCTCAGATCGCCCAGTATGCCATTGTCAGCAATGTCTCTAAAATTGTAATCGGAAGGACCAACCATTTTACCATACATCCCCTTTACCGTTCCGAATTATTGGAAAAGCTGACCTATATGGCACCTAATATTGATGTGTACATCATCCCGGATATGCAGCATGCCAAACGGTACCGCCCCAAAAATGTAAGCAAACCATTTTCCGGGGACTGGCAGAAGACGGCAGCGGATTTTCTGCTGATTACAGGGATTATGTGTTTTGCAACACTTCTGGCCCTTTTGTTTCAGAACTGGGGATTTTCAGAGGCAAACACCATTATGCTGTACCTGTTGGGGGTGCTTGTGTCTTCATACCTGGCAAATCGGAAACTTTGTGCATTGTATTCTGCTTTCATTAGTGTCCTTTTTTTTAATTTCTTTTTTACAGAGCCCTTTTACAGCTTAAAAGCCTATGATAAGAGCTACCCGGCTACTTTTTTCATGCTTTTTTTAGTGGGACTGTTTACCGGAACTTTAACAGCCAAAATGAAACGCCAGAATCTGGAAAGCGCAAAAACAGCATACCGGACTGAAATTTTGCTGGAGAACAGTCAGAAATTAAGGCGCTGTAAAACCAGGGAAGAGGTCTTTTTGCAGACAGCCATTCAGGTTCAGAAGC
This sequence comes from Lachnospiraceae bacterium, assembly GCA_046957575.1. Taxonomy (GTDB): domain Bacteria; phylum Bacillota; class Clostridia; order Lachnospirales; family Lachnospiraceae; genus UMGS1370. Next base: position 54,276 of record JBKUOG010000015.1, read on the forward strand.
TTTTAAATCTGTCTGTTCTCATTTATCCGGTAGGAGAAAATGATTTGCTGGAAGAGCCGATTTTATTTCCAAGAAAGGGGATGGAACTTTCCAAGCTTAAGACCTGTGTCAATACAAAAGAAAAGGGAGTGGCCCAGTGGGCAGTGGCCAACCATCACCGGGCCGGGGCCTGTACCCATACACTGCCGGACGCCATGGCCATGTATCTGCCCATCCAGGATGAAGAAAAAGTGAGAGGCGTAATGGGGATCTGGCTGGAGGAACGCAGGCCGATCCAGGAGTTTGAATACGGACTTTTAGTTGCCATACTCAATGAAACAGGAGTAAAGCTGCAAAATGGATTTCATCTTGTTTCTCAGTCGGTTTAATGGTATCATGGGATCAGAAACTTTTTAAGGAGAGAGCGATGAAACGTTTATTGATACTGGGAGCCGGCGGATTTGGACAGATGGTAAAAGAGACAGCCCTGATGCTTGGCTATGAAGAGGTCCTGTTTTTGGATGATGCGGCCAAAGGTCCGGATGTGATTGGAAAGTGCTGCGATTATAGTATTAAGCATGGAGAATATCAGGCGGCGGCAGCGGCCTTTGGCAATAACCGCACCCGTCTGTACTGGACGGATAAGCTTTTAGAAGAAGGCTATGAAGTGCCGGCCATAGTTCATCCATCTGCCGCAGTCAGCCCAAGCGCTGTGCTGGAGCCGGGCTGTTTTATTATGCAGAGAGCAGTTGTAAACACTCATACAAGAATTGAACGAGCCGCTCTGATTAACAGCGGCGCAGTGGTGGATCATGATTCGGTAGTAAAAGCAGGCGCTCATGTATGCCTTGGCAGTATTGTAAAGGCGGACTGCACCATTGAATCCGGCAGAAAAATAGAAGCCGGGGAGGTTGTTTTTTCTACAAGGCGGAAGATAGAAGGCGCGGACAGCCGTTCTCTGGAAGACGCTGTGTATGCATTTGGGTTCGGAAAACGGTGCAGTTATGTGAAGCCCTTCGGAGAAGGCCATATCAACGAGACATATGCAGTTTATATGCCGGATGAAAATGGGGTTGACGAGCCCTTTTATGTGCTTCAGAGAATCAACATTCATGTATTTAAAAAACCGGAGCAGGTTATGGAAAACATTTTTGGCGTAACCGAGTACCTGCGCGGTGTGATTCGCCAGGAAGGCGGAGATTTGGATCGGGAAACTCTGTCTTACATTAAGACAAAGAATGGAGAGCCGTATTTCGAGGATGATGAGGGTCAGCCCTGGCGCTGTCTCAACTATGTTTCCAATTCCGTCTGCTATCAATTGGTGGAAAAACCGGAACAATTTTACCAGTCAGCCAGAAGTTTTGGACATTTTCTAAAACAACTGGGCGATTATCCGGCAGAAAGTCTTTATGAGACAATCCCTAAGTTTCATGATACGGTAAAGCGCTTTCAGGATTTTGAGTCGGCTGTCAAAAAGGATGTGAAAAACAGGGGACGTATGTGCCAGCCGGAGATCGAGTTTGCTCTTGCCAGAAAAGAGGACTGCGGCGTGTTGATGGGGCAGCTAAATGCAGGTATTCTGCCTCTTCGGGTCACTCACAACGACACAAAGCTTAACAACATTTTGTTTGATGCAGACACAGGAAAAGGTCTTTGTATTATTGACCTGGATACCATTATGCCGGGACTGGCTGCCAATGACTTCGGCGATTCTATCCGTTTCGGTGCTTCCACAGCAGAAGAGGATGAGACGGATCTGGACAAGGTTCATTTTGACATTGGTCTGTATGAACTATATGTAAAAGGCTATATGGAGATGGCAAAAGATGTGCTGACACAGGCGGAAATCGAAAGTCTTCCCTGGGGCGCAAGATTAATGACGTTTGAGTGCGGGATTCGCTTTCTGGCAGACTATCTGCAGGGGGATGTTTATTTCAAAACAGCTTATCCGGAACACAATCTGGTCCGCGCAAGAACCCAGTTTCAGCTTGTACGGGAAATGGAAGAGCAGTTTGAAAAAATGTGCGAAATTGTGAAAAGATATTAATCAAGTGACTGCAGCATTCGTGTTGAATCAAAACATTTGTTTCACAAGAAGGGGCTACGCTTTAACGATTGGTAAATCGTGAAGCGGCAGCTCCTTTTAAATTGTAACAGTTCAGCCTTGTCATTTATAATTTGGCCGATGCCACAACATTTTTTATTCCTGGATTCTTGACAAAAGTCTGATTTCGGACTATAATATAGAACAATTCTAAAATAATCCGATTTCGGACTAATTAGTATAATTGGAAAAAAGGAGACAAAAAATGTGAATGAGCGGCCGGTAGATAAATTTCTTCGGGAATATAATCAGATTTTTAAGGAGAATAACGATCTGTATCGGGGAGCAGCAAAGGCGCTTGGCTTATCGGATACAGCGTTCTGGATTTTGTATACACTACAGGACAGCCATGGTATGGCAACACAGAGAGAAGTTTGCAGTATGCTTTACGAACCCAAACAGACTATTAACTCTGCGCTGAAAAAGCTGGAAGCAGAAGGGAGTATTGAGCAGGTTCAGGGGAAGGACCGAAGAAGCAAATTGGTAAAGCTGACAGAACCGGGCATCCGGCTTGCAGCTAAGACAGCAGATGTGGTGATGGATGCAGAATACCGGGCATTTGGCAATATGCCAGAGTCAGAAAGAGAACAGCTTCTGCACTTGTTTTCCGTTTACACAAAAAATCTGAAAAAAGAAATGGAAACTTCCGGCCTGATCAGTCAGAAAAAGAAGGAAAGGGACAGTAAGAAAAAATGAAACAGTCAATTCAGTTATCGGAACATTTTACTTATAAAAAATTATTCCGGTTTTGCGTGCCGTCTATTATTATGATGGTCTTTACCTCTATCTATGGCGTGGTAGACGGACTTTTTGTATCAAACTTTGTGGGAAAAACTTCTTTTGCCGCAATTAATTTGGTTATGCCTTTTATTATGGTTCTGGGCGGAATCGGCTTTATGATTGGAACCGGAGGCAGCGCGCTGGTGGCAAAGACTCTGGGAGAGGGGAAAAAGGAGCAGGCTCACCGGTACTTCACTATGATGATTTACCTGACTTTGATTTTAGGTGTTCTCTCATCTGTAGTTGGAATCGTATTTATCCGCCCGATTGCCATGTTCTTAGGAGCAACAGAAGGAATGCTTCAGGAATGTGTGATTTACACCCGCTCTGTACTGTTTTTCAACACTGCATTTATGCTGCAGAACGTATTTCAGAGTTTCCTGATTACAGCAGAAAAGCCGAAACTGGGACTGGCGGCTACAGTTGCAGCCGGTATTACCAACATGGTGTTGGATGCCCTGTTTATTGCAGTGTTTCACTGGGGTGTGGCAGGAGCGGCCATTGCCACTGGAATCAGTCAGTGTGTCGGCGGCATTCTGCCTTTGATTTATTTCCTTCGCCCCAACAGCAGCCTTTTACAGCTAAAGAAAACCAGGCTGGAAGCCAGTCCTCTGATTAAAGCCTGCATCAACGGATCTTCAGAACTGATGACCAATATTTCCTCATCCATTGTCAGCATGCTGTATAATTTCCAGTTGATTCGGTTTGCAGGGGAAAACGGAGTGGCAGCTTACGGTGTACTCATGTATGTCCAGTTTATTTTTATTGCCATTTTCATCGGATATTCCATTGGAACTGCACCCATTATAGGCTACCACTATGGGGCTGGAAATCACAGTGAACTAAAAAATATGCTGAAAAAAAGCCTTCTTATTATGGGAACCATAGGCGTAATTATGATGGGACTGGCACAAGTTTTAGCAGGCCCTCTGGCCCGGATTTTCGTAGGATATGATCCGGAACTGCTGGCCATGACCAGACATGCATTTCAGGTATTTTCCTTTGCCTTTGTTTTATCAGGCATTAATATTTTTGTTTCTTCCTTTTTTACAGCTCTTAACAACGGAGGCGTGTCAGCAGCCGTATCCTTTTTGCGGACTTTGGTGTTTCAATTGCTGTCTGTATTGATTTTGCCGATATTTTTAGGAATTGATGGAATCTGGCTGGCAATTACGGTAGCAGAAATCTGCGCGTTTCTGATCTCCATGCTGTTTTTGCTTGTAAAAAGAAAGAAATACCATTATTGATTTTTTAAACAAAAGATACAAAGTACTTTATAATAAGCTGCAAATGGTTGACAAAATATACAATTTCGTGATAATCTGATAATATAATTTTTCGCCTGTTTGAACAGAAAATGACTTGAATGGAGGCTTATCAGAATGAAACGAAAACCAGGTTTAAAACAAATGGGAATTGCTTTGCTGGCAGCGCTTTATTTAACAGGCTGCGGCGGAAAAGCGGCTCAGACACAAGCATCAGCAGAGCAGACTGCCGGGACAGACACAGTCCAGACTGAGGCGGCCGGTCAGGAGACATCCGGCCAGATAGAAGAGACAGAAGAGACTGAAGCGGCTGCCAATGTGGATCGGTATCAGGAGATTGTGGATCGCAGCCAGGATGAAGGCAAACTGACTGCTTATTTTCTGAACTTAGAGACAGAGCCGGACGCAGAAGATAAGGCAGGAGATTCTACGATTTTGATTTCTCCAGATGGTAAAGTTATGCTCTTAGATGCTGGTCACCCAGATGCAGGCGATATGGTGGTTCAGGCATTAAAGGATTTAGGGGTTGAAAAGATTGACTACCTGGTGGCATCCCACCCTCATATCGATCACATTGGCGGGATTCCGGAGGTGGCGGAGGCATTTCCAATAGGGGAGAGCTACCGCTCCTATGTCGAGTACACTACAAACACCTATGACAATTATGTGGCTGCGCTGGAAAAAAGCGGTGCCGAAAGCCATTTTTTAAAAACAGGGGATGTATTCCAGTTCGGAGAACAGGTACAGGTAGAAGTATTAGGACCTGGAGAGGATATTCAGTATCCGGATGGGTTTCCGGACAACAGCACAGAATTTTTAAATAACAATTCGCTTACCTTAAAGTTTACATACGGAGAGTCTACTGCGCTGTTTGGCGGAGATTTGTACCTTCCACAGGAGAGGGATTATGTAGAACAATATGGGGAAAAGCTGCAAAGCGATCTGGTAAAAGCTAATCACCATGGCAAAGATACTTCTAATTCTAAAAAATGGATTAAGGCAGTATCTCCCCAGGTGGCGGTTGCCATGAACGATAAAGCGCCTAATATGACAGTTTGTGAAAATTTTAAGAAAGAGGGGGCTCAGTACCATCACACATTTTATGACGGGGTGGTAAAAGTCCGGATGGATGATAAAAAGAATCTGGAAGTAATCGACCAGAAAGACAGCTTTTTGAATTGATGGAAAATGGTGATAACCGAGAAAAGCTGCCATTGGCAGATTTTCCGGATGCCTGGCAACTAGAAAGAGGGACGGGAGACCAAAGAATGGTTTCCGTCCTCTTTTTATCATCTTCTGCCGGATCCTGACATATACATAATGGAAAGAACTGCTGGAGGCAGTTATGATAATTTACGTAGTGAAAGAGGGAGATACCATCCATTCCATTGCTTCTGCTGCCGGTATTTCGGCGGCAGAGATTGCAGGTGATAATCAAATCCTTTATCCATATCCGCTGGCCGTAGGTCAGGCACTTTATCTTGCGGGGAAGAAGCCTTCTCCTGACCCAAGGCGCCTTTTTTCTTTTGGTTATGCATATCCGTTTATCCATTACAGAATCCTCAACGAGACACTGCCGTTTTTAAGCGCCCTTTACGTATTTTCTTATGGATTTACGAAAGAAGGACATTTAATTCCCCCTGCATCAGACGATGCCTGGATGATAGAAGAGGCAAAAGAAGCCCGGACTGCTCCTGTGCTTACCCTGACTCCGCTGGGAGAGGATGGAAGATTTAACAATCACCTGGTATCCGAATTGGTGAGAAATCCTGACGTTTCCCAGAGACTGATTTGGGAATTGGGACGGACTATGCAGGAAAAGGGATTTCGGGGATTGGACATTGATTTTGAATACGTTCTGGCAGAAGACAGGGAACGGTTTGCGGATTTTGTAAGCCAGGCCAGAAAGACTTTAAATTTATTTGGATATTCGGTTTCAGTGGCTCTGCCTCCTAAGACTTCTGCGGACCAGAAAGGACTCTTGTATGAGGGGATTGATTATGGACTTTTGGGGAAGGCCGCCAATTACGTAATGCTGATGACCTATGAGTGGGGATACAGTCAGGGACCGCCTATGGCAGTGGCTCCTATTCACATGGTTCGCAGGGTAGTGGATTATGCAGTAACCGAAATTCCAAGAGAAAAGATCTGCCTGGGGATTCCCAATTATGGGTATGACTGGCCCCTTCCTTTTAAACAGGGGGTGACAAGGGCGAAGACTATATCCAATGTGGAAGCAGTCCGTCTGGCAGTGGAGCAGGGGGCGGAGATTAAATTTGACGAGACTGCCAAATCTCCTTATTTTCGCTACAGTCAAAACGGGACAGAACATGAAGTGTGGTTTGAAGATGTGCGGAGTATACTGGCCAAATTTGAACTGATTAAAGAGTATGGACTTCTGGGAGCGGGATATTGGCAGTTGATGAACTACTTTCGGGCCAACTGGCTGATGATGGATGAAATGTTTCAAATTGTAACTTGACCATTTTTGTCAAATGTTATAAGATTACTATAACAGTTATAACGAAAGATGGTGATAACATGCTCTGGAAAATTGATTTCAGCAGTGATGAAGCTTTGTATCTGCAGCTATGCAATCAAATCATTATGGATATTGCGGCAGATACGCTGCGGGACGGAGATTCTCTTCCGTCTGTCCGTCAGTTGGCTGACAATATCGGGATTAATATGCATACAGTCAATAAAGCGTATGCAGTATTAAAACAGGAAGGTTTTGTGAAACTGGACAGGAGAAAGGGAGCGTTTATCTGTCTGGATATAGACAAGATGCAGGCATTAGAAGAGATGCGTCAGGATCTGGAAGTTGTCCTTGCCAGGGGGATCTGCCGAAATGTAAGCAGAAAAGAGGCTCACCAGCTTCTGGATGAGGTTTTTGACAGCTATACGAAAAATGACAGGGAAATTTAATCATTTTGCGAAAGGCAGGGTGGTTTTTCAAGGAGGATAATCTATGCTGTGTGAAAGATGCAGGATTCGGGAGGCAAATATTAAATATACAGAGATTATTAATGGAGTGAAAAACGAGCACAATCTTTGCAGCCAGTGTGCCAGGGAAATGGACTTTACCGGATATTCCGCCATTTTTGACGGGGAATTTCCGCTGGGAAAACTGTTGTCCGGACTTTTGGGCATTGATGACGAAAAAGACAGGCAGGAAGATAAGATGGCCCAGGTGGTCTGCCCTTCCTGCGGCACCAGTTATGAAGAGTTTGTAAGCAACAGCCGGTTCGGCTGCATGGACTGCTACAGCGTATTTGACCTGCTGATGAGCGACAATATTAAAAAGCTTCAGGGCGGAGATACTCACGTAGGAAAACAGCCGAAGTTTCAGAAAATTCATCCGGTTTCGCAGATTCTGGGGAAAGAGGAAGAAAATCCAAATCCGGTTTCTGTCAGAGATCAGATTGAACTGTTAAAGGCCCGTCTGGCATCTGCTATTTCCAACGAGGAATACGAACTGGCTGCCCAGTATCGGGATCAGATTAAAGAATTGCAAAAAGAGAAAGGGGAAGAAAACAATGCTTAGATGGTTTGAAAAGCCGGAGACTTCCTCTGGAAATGTGGTTTACAGCCGGGTACGCCTGGCCAGAAACTGGGATGCATACCAGTTTCCCCAGACCCTTTCGGATGATGAGGGAAAAGAAGTAGTAAAACGCCTTGAAAACGGGTTAAAAGATCTGAAAGAAGAGGATGGTTTGGTCTATGAGTATGCATCTCTGGAAGAATTAAGAGAGCTGGATCGGATGGCTCTCAGAGAGAGAAGGATTTTAAATTCCGGCACAGTGGCGAAAAAAAGTCCTACCGGAATTATCATTTCAGAAGATGAAAGTACCAGTTTTATTTTAAACGGAGATGATCATATCCGGCTTCAGATTATGTCGCCGGGGCTTCATCTGGATGAATTGTGGCAGAGGGCGGATAAACTGGATGATTACGTCAATACCCGCTTTTCCTATGCCTATGATGAAAAATACGGTTATCTCACTTCCTATCCCACCAATGTGGGGACTGGACTGCGGGCATCAGCCATTTTGCACCTGCCCACCCTTTCTCTGGGGAAACGGTTTCAGAACCTGTTGGCAGAGATGAGCCGGTTTGGAGTAAGTATCCGGGGAGTATACGGAGAGGGAAGCGACAATTACGGAGCCCTTTACGAGATTGCCAATCAGAAGACGCTGGGACAGAGCGAAAAGGATATAGTAGAACTGGTTACCAAGATTGCCAGACAACTGGACGCTCAGGAGAAAAAGGTGCGTAAAATGGCGCTGGAAAACCATCGTCTGGAGAGGGAAGATGAAGCGTATAAGTCTTATGGCGTCCTGAAATTTGCCAGACGGCTGACCAAAAAAGACGCTATGATTTTTCTGTCCCAGCTAATGTCTGGTATAGCGGATGGCCTGATTCATGCAAAAGAGCCATGTTCCATTTACTGCCTGATGCTTGGAATTCAGACTGCCAATCTGCAGAAATTGTCCAGCCGTCCTTTGGATCAGGAAGAACTGGACATTGCCAGAGCCGCATATCTGCGGGAAGAACTTCCTGAACTTAAGGAAGAATGATAAAGAGATTGCAACTGTTTAGGAGGACACAATATGATCGATCGATTTACTGCTAAAGCAAAGGAGGCCATCAGTCTGGCTGTGGATGCAGCAGAAGAGCTGGGGCGCAGTTATGTGGGAACCGAACATCTGCTGTTAGGACTTTTAAGAGAAGGCAGCGGAGTGGCAGCCAGAGTGCTGATAGAAAACGGAGTAGAGGAAAAAAAGATATTAAGTCTGATTAGCCAGCTCATTGCTCCGGATAATACTGTAGGACTGGCGGAACAGGAAAACTATACGCCCAGCGCCAGAAGGACAATTGAAAACAGCTATCGGGAGGCCATTCGTTTTAAAGCGCCTCTAATTGGCACAGAGCATCTTTTGCTGGCCATGATTCGGAACGGAGACTGTGTGGCTGCCCGCCTGTTAAATACCATGGGGATCAGCGTTCAGAAAATTAATGTGGATCTTCTGGTAGCTATGGGAGAGGATGCCCCGTCTTTAGCCCGCTCAGAGGCAATGAATGGAAAAAGTGCAGCCGCAAGGCGGGAAACTCCGACTTTGGATGCATACAGCAGAGACCTGACTGCCCTTGCAAAAGAGGGAAAACTGGATCCGGTAATCGGACGCCAGACGGAAATGCAGAGAGTTGTGCAGATTTTGAGCCGGCGCACTAAAAACAATCCCTGCCTGATTGGGGAGCCGGGAGTCGGAAAGACAGCAGTAGTAGAAGGGCTGGCCCAGTTGATTGCGTCCAAAGACGTGCCGGATACCATTGCAGACAAGCGGGTTATGACTCTGGATCTTTCCGGCATGGTAGCTGGGTCCAAATACCGGGGAGAGTTTGAAGAGCGGATTAAAAACGTGATTTCTGAAGTAATCCAGGACGGCAATGTTCTCCTGTTCATTGATGAGATTCACACCATTATCGGCGCAGGAGGGGCAGAAGGAGCGCTGGATGCATCCAATATTTTAAAGCCGTCTTTAGCCAGAGGGGAACTGCAGTTAATTGGTGCTACAACCGTAGAGGAATACCGCAAATATATTGAAAAGGATTCAGCTCTGGAGAGAAGATTCCAGCCGGTTACAGTGGAAGAGCCGTCAGAGACAGAGGCAGTCGAGATTTTAAGAGGATTAAAGGGCCGGTATGAAGAACATCACAAAGTGACTATAACCGATGAGGCATTAGAGGCAGCAGTCAAATTGTCTGCCCGCTATATCAATGACCGGTTTCTCCCGGATAAAGCCATTGATTTAATTGACGAGGCATCTTCAAAAGTGCGTCTGGCCGGATTTGCGGAGCCGCCGGAGATTAAGGATTTGGAAGAAGGCATTGCAGCTTTGGAAAAACAAAAGGAAAATGCCATCCGGACAGAAGCCTATGAAAAGGCGGCAGAGATCAAAAAAAAGCAGGAAAAGAAACGGGAAAAGATTGAAAAGATCCGTGCAAAATGGGAAAAAGAACGAAACAGCCGTCCCAGGATTGTAGATGAAAACGAAATCGCAGATGTGGTTGCCGGATGGACCAAGATTCCAGTCCGCAAACTGGAAGAGGAAGAGTCAGAGCGGTTAAAGAAGCTGGAATCTATTCTCCATGAACGGGTAGTAGGCCAGGAAGAAGCAGTGACGGCTGTTTCCAAAGCAATCCGCAGAGGCAGAGTCGGCTTAAAAGATCCGAAGCGTCCGATTAGCTCCTTCCTGTTTTTAGGGCCTACCGGCGTGGGAAAGACAGAGCTTTGCAAAGCTCTTGCAGAAGCCATGTTCGGCACAGAAAATGCGCTGATCCGGGTGGACATGTCCGAATATATGGAAAAGCACAGCGTGTCTAAAATGATTGGTTCTCCTCCAGGATATGTAGGATATGAAGAAGGCGGGCAGCTTAGCGAAAAAGTGCGCAGAAATCCGTATTCTGTGATTTTGTTCGACGAGGTGGAAAAAGCTCATCCGGATGTGTTCAATATCCTTTTGCAGGTATTGGACGACGGCCATATTACAGATGCGCAGGGACGGAAAATAGATTTTAAAAACACCATTCTCATTATGACTTCCAATGCAGGAGCAGAAAATATTATCTCGCCGAAACGTCTGGGCTTTGCGTCTGCCAGTGATGAAAAGGAAAACTACACTTTTATGAAGGGGCGTGTCATGGACGAGGTGAAGCGCCTGTTTAAGCCGGAGTTTTTAAACCGGATTGATGACATTATCGTATTCCACCAGCTTAATAAAGAGCATATGAAAGAAATTGTCTCAATTATGTTAAAATCCGTTGAAAAACGTGCAAAAGAGCAGATGGATATTGAGGTTTTTGTAACTGCTCAGGCTAAAGAATTTTTGGTGGAAAAGGGCTATGATGAAAAGTACGGCGCCCGTCCCTTAAGAAGAACCATTCAAAATCTGTTGGAGGACAAGCTGGCAGAGGCAGTATTAGACGGCACTGTGAAAGTGGGAGATAAAGTAGAGGTGGTATTAGAATCTGACAGCCTCAAATTCCTGTAATCGTCTTATGAGAAACGTGCAGCAGTTATAAAAATTGTAACAGTTCAGCCAGGAAAATTCTTATGAAAACAAGCTTTCAACGCTTTTTCCTGTCTGAATCTTTGCATGGCTGATCGGTTACCAAAAATTTCGGTTCAAACTTGTTATTTTTACGAAAAAATGCTATAATAGCCATGATATTTACAGCAAAATACCAGGAGGATAAAGAAATGCCAGCAAATGAATTAATCCGCAGTGAAGCTGACGGAAGCATTAGTTTTGGAGATTATAAACTGTCTGCCAAGGCAAAATTAGATAATTTTGAGCATCAGGGAGATTTGTATAAAGTAAAAACCTTTTATGAAATGACGAAATTAGAGAAAAACGGGATGTTTGTTTATGAATCTGTGCCGGGAACAGCAGTAGAAAAGCTTCATGTGACCGACAGAGGCTGCAGCTGCATCGTAAAAGGAGATAAAGATGCGCAGCTTACCATCCAGTTAGAGGATGACAGCGACTATGAGGTTTATGTAGACGGCGTTTCCGTAGGCGGGATGAAGACCAACATGAGCGGCAAGCTGGTAGTTGGCGTAGAGCTGGGAGAAGGAGCAGCCGCAGATATTCGGGTGGAGAAGAGATAATTTATGGCAAAAGCGAAGACGACAGTATTTTTCTGCAGAGAATGCGGGTATGAATCCGCAAAATGGATGGGCCAGTGCCCGGCCTGCAGAGAGTGGAACACATTCGTAGAAGAGCCGGTTGAAAAAAAGGAGCCGCGGGGCCTTGGCCTTGCGGCTTCCCGCAGTTTAGGGGGATTGGGAGGAAAATCTCCAAAAAACGGAGAGACTGCCCTTTGTCCGTCGCTTTTATCTGAGATTTCAGTAGAAGAAGCAGATCGGATTTCTACTGGCTTTTTAGAACTGGACCGGGTTCTGGGCGATGGAATTGTAAAAGGTTCTCTGGTACTAGTGGGCGGAGATCCAGGAATTGGAAAATCCACCCTGCTTTTGCAGGTCTGCCGCAATCTGGCAAACAGTGGCAGAAGGGTTTTATATATTTCCGGAGAAGAGTCCTTAAAGCAGATTAAGCTTAGAGCCAATCGGATAGGCCGGGTGGCCGGCGATCTCCGCTTTTTGTGCGAGACGAATCTGGAACAAATAGAAGGGGTTATCAGCCGGGAAAAGCCGGAGGTGGTAATCATTGATTCCATTCAGACCATGTTTCGAGAAGAAGTGACCTCTGCGCCGGGCAGCGTCAGCCAGGTGCGGGAGTCTACCAGTCTTTTAATGCAGATTGCAAAAGGACTGGGGATTACGGTTTTCATTGTAGGTCATGTGACCAAAGAAGGCGTGGTGGCAGGGCCGAGAGTCTTAGAACATATGGTAGATACAGTTCTGTATTTTGAGGGAGATCGCCATGCATCTTACCGGCTCCTGCGCGGAGTCAAAAACCGGTTTGGATCCACCAATGAGATCGGCGTCTTTGAGATGCAGGAGACAGGACTGGCTGAGGTGGAAAACCCATCCGAATACATGCTCTCCGGACGGCCTCAGGATGCATCCGGGGCGGTTGTGGCGTGTCTCATCGAGGGAACCAGGCCAATCCTTTTAGAGGTGCAGGCGCTGGTGACAGAGACCAGTTTTGGAATGCCAAGAAGAACAGCTGCTGGAACGGATTACAACCGGGTCAACCTTTTAATGGCAGTGTTGGAAAAGCGGTGTCATTACGATTTGGCCAGATTTGATGCTTACGTCAACATAGCCGGAGGCATGAAGATGAATGAGCCGGCTCTGGATCTGGCCATTGTGATGGCGCTGATTTCCAGTTATAAAGACAGGCCGGTTGATCCGGGAATTATTTTATTTGGAGAAGTGGGGCTGTCAGGAGAAGTCCGGGCGGTATCAATGGCGGAGCAGAGAGTGGCAGAAGCGGTAAAACTGGGATTTACCACCTGCGTCCTGCCCCAGCTTTGCCTGGAAAAGATGAAGCCGACAGACAAGATTCGGTTGATAGGAGTCCGCAATATAAAAGAAGCCATTGGGCTGATATAGAAATTTAGGGAAAGGTCCAGGATAAAGGAAAAACGGGTGAGAACAGGCTGGCGCCGCCTTTATCCCGGACCGTTGTCAACTGGAAATTTTTGTGCAATTTAGCAGAGTAAAAGAGAAAATGAAAAAACTCCGAAGTAACAATACTTCAGAGCCTTTTCTCACACTTTTTCACACTTATAATTTCTTCCCAAAGGAAACAGGGGAAGAGGGGCTCGAACCCCCATCTACGGTTTTGGAGACCGCTGCTCTACCATTGAACTATTCCCCTTTAGGTACTTGGCTGTTTGCTTCGTGCTCCATTATAATAGCACAATCACGAAGGACTGTCAATGACTATTTTTCAAATTTTTTGAAAAATTGTAACAGTTCCGCCACATACAGAGGAAACAGAGATATCTGCTGAAAGTAAATGTGAAAAATATACAAATACATAACTTGTACACAAATAAAATTATACATAGTATCTAGTTTTGGTTGAAAAGAGAGGGTTCCTTTGCTATAATGAAAAGAAAGCACGAGAACAGGGGGATGTTTGCTATGGCACAGAAAAAGAGAAATATTATTGTGGGACAGTCCGGCGGGCCCACATCTGTCATCAATTCCAGTTTGGCAGGGGTTTACAAGACAGCCAAGGAGAGAGGATTTCACAAAGTATACGGGATGCTTCATGGGATCCAGGGACTGTTGGATGAGCAGTATGTAGACCTATCCACGCAGATTCATTCCGACATGGATATTGAACTGCTAAAAAGGACTCCGTCTGCATTTTTAGGTTCCTGCCGCTATAAACTGCCGGAGATTCACACCAATCCGGAAGTATACGAAAAGATTTTCGGGATTTTGGATAAGCTGCAGATCGAGGTTTTTATCTATATCGGCGGCAATGACTCCATGGATACGATCAAAAAATTGTCAGATTATGCCATTGTAAAGGGACACAGTCAGAAGTTTTTAGGAGTTCCCAAGACCATAGACAATGATTTGGCTCTGACGGATCATACTCCTGGTTTTGGCAGCGCTGCCAAGTATATCGGTGCATCTACCAAGGAGATTATTAGAGATGCATTGGGCCTTACTTATAATAAGAGCATGATTACCATTATTGAGGTAATGGGGCGCAATGCAGGGTGGCTGACAGGGGCCACTGCCCTGGCAAAGACAGAAGAATGCGATGGACCGGATTTGATTTACCTTCCGGAACTTCCTTTTGATTTGGATAAATGTTTAAAAAAAGTACGGGAACTTTTAAAGAAGAAAAGTTCCATTGTGATTGCAGTATCAGAAGGAATCAAGCTGGCAGACGGCCGTTATGTGTGCGAACTATCCGGGGGAGGAGAATACGTGGATGCCTTTGGCCATAAACAGCTTCAGGGGACAGCAGCCTATCTGGCAGGATTTATGGGGGCAGAGATAGGCTGCAAGACCAGGAGTGTGGAGTTTTCCACTCTTCAGCGAAGCGCATCTCATATGGCGTCCAGAGTGGATGTCAATGAAGCGTTTATGGTGGGCGGCGCTGCTGTGAAGGCAGCAGACGAAGGAGATACGGGGAAAATGGTAGTGATTGACCGCATTTCTGATGATCCGTATATGAGTGCAGCAGGTATTTATGACGTCCACCGCATTGCAAATAATGAAAAACTGGTTCCGAGAAACTGGATCAATAAGGAAGGAAACTATGTGACAGAAGAGTTTTTAAATTACATAGAACCTTTGATTCAGGGAGATTATCAGCCATTTATGGTAAATGGACTTCCCCAGCATCTGGTGCTGAAACGGTAAAAAATTGGCATAAATGCAGCAAAATCGGCATTCCCTTTCATGCGAAATCAATAAATACAGAGGGGATGCCAATTTTTTGTCGAAAAAAGTGTGGCTATTTTGCGAAAAAAGAAGAAACGGGAATTCTGCAAACTGGAAAAAGCGCATAAAATGTAAGACTTTATAAAAATATAACCGAAAATTTGACAAGAGTTGACATTCGTGATATATATATTGGAACACAAATCACTTTTAATTTTTTTATCACCATCAAAGGAGTTGATTTATTTTATGAAACAGAAGAAAATCATGCTGCCATCTGTTGCGGCTGCAAAAGAGTTTGTAAAAGAAGCAGGAAAATGTGAATTTGATATTAACATATTTTATAATCGAATTATTATTGACGCCAAATCTTTGCTGGGTGTACTGAGTTTGGATTTGACCAGAGTGCTCACTGTAGAGTACAATGGCGAGAATGATGAATTTGAAGAATTGTTAGATGAACTGGAAAAAAATATTGCAGTTGCATAAGAGTGATTGAGAAGAGCAGGTCCAAGGATCTGCTTTTTTTATGCTCGTTTAATTGACAAAAAAGTATATTTATGCAACAAAAATGACAACCGGGCTGCGTTGACAGCCTTTCGGTTCTTTCCTATAATAATAGCAAAGGACAGAATAACTAGGAGGGTGTTGAAAAGTATGTATATACAACATAATCTGCCAGGGCTCAATGCAAAGAGAAATTTAAATATAAACAGAAAAAATATGAGCCGCAGCCTGGAAAGGCTTTCTTCTGGTTACCGCATTAACCGGGCAGGGGATGATGCAGCAGGGCTTGCAATTTCAGAGGGTATGCGGGCTATGATAAAGGGACTTGACCAGGCTGTCAGAAATACACAGGATGGAATCGGACTGGTTCGGACAGCAGAAGGAGCGATGCACGAGATGCATGCAATGCTGGGGCGTATACATGAATTAAGCATTCAGTCTGCCAATGGAACTTATAATAAGATTAGCAGAGAGGCCATCCAGAAAGAAGTCGATTCTATTTTGAAGGAGATTGACCGGATTGCAGAATATACAGAGTTTAACGGGGTTCAGCTGTTACAGGGAAAGCAAAACGGGCCTACAGTAACTTACGAGGGAACCCTTCCGCCCTGGGTAGGCACAGACTCTTCCATGCAGCAGGGATATTTAAATGAACATTATGTAACCCAGGAGGTCTTTGTAGATGCGGCCACTGGAACACAGACTACCTATCAGATTGATCACGCTGCCACTTATCTGGACTTCAGCGCATACACAGGTACCGCGAATCAGAAAAAAGAATTAAAAGAAGGCGGCTTTTATATGACCTGCTTTACCTGTAATAATCACTACAGCATTAAATTTACAGACGGAACCACCAACAGCGTGGATCAGAGCGGGGATCATTATATTTATAATATTGGGATTGATAATATTAACAGCGCCCAGGATTTGGTGCAGGCCATTATAAGCGGAACGAATAACGGTAATCCCAATAACCATTATACAAAGCTGACTGTGGATCCCAATAACCCCAATCAATTAATCGTATATGATGACCGCTCCAGCCAGGGAAATCCTGCTAATGGAGCAACCGGAAACTGGCCGAATTGGGATAATCCCCAGTTTAATGTTGATCATACTACCCAGCCGGGCTATGGAAAATTCGGTCAGGGAGTCGCAGTAGATCCGGGCACAGGAGGCGATATCGTGTTGCAGATTGGGCCGTCTTCAAAAGAGATTCTGTATGTGGATCTGCCATGCGTCAATGCAGATGATTTAAATATATCAGGGGTAGATCTGACGACTCAGCCGGGAGCTTCCGCTGCCATTGATTTACTGGATGATGCCATTGATTTTTTAAGCACTGAGCGAGGCCGTATGGGGGCTTATGAAAATCGGCTGGAGCACACCTACCATACACTGACCTGCTACAATGAAAATATTACAGAGGCAGAAAGCAATATACGGGATACAAATGTGGCAGAGGAAATTACAGAAATGACCAAAAATAACATTATTTTACAGGCTTCTCAGTTTATGCTGACCCGGGCCAATATTATGCCGGAATCTGTATTAAATATAATAAAAGGATAGAAAAAACCATCAGGGACAAAGGAGATTTTGTATCCCTGGTGGTTTTTTGCTTCACGAATGCGGGAAATCTGTGGTAGAATGAGAGGACAAGAGAAAGGGGACAGTCTGATATGAGCCAGGATTCTAACACAGTGATCCGGATTTCTGTCCGGAACCTGGTAGAGTTTGTCCTGCGCTCCGGAGATTTGGACAACCGGAAGACAGCAGGATCACAAAAAGAAGCCATGCAGGCAGGAAGCCGTCTGCACCGCAAGATTCAGAAAAAGATGGGAGCCGGGTATCAGGCAGAAGTACCGTTAAAACATCAGATTCAGGAGGAAGGTTTTCTTATCCAGGTAGAAGGACGGGCAGACGGGATTCTGACAGAACCTTCCGGAGTGACCATTGATGAGATTAAATGTATGTATATGGATGTAAACCGGCTGGAAGAGGCGGTTCCAGTGCATATGGCCCAGGCAGCCTGCTACGGTTATCTGTACGGCCTGAAACACAGTCTTTCTTCTATATGTATGCAGATTACTTACTGCAACATTGAAACCGAGGAAATCCGCCGGTTCCGGAAAGAATGGTCCTGGGAAGAATTGAGCCAGTGGTTTTCCGGGCTGATCCATGAATATGTAGAATGGGCCGAATATCTGTATCACAATGCAGTCCGCAGGACAGAGTCCATAAAAGATCTGGAATTTCCCTACCCTTACCGGAAAGGGCAGAAGGAGTTGGCAGTTTCCGTCTATAAAAGCATTGCACAGGAGAGAAATCTGTTTATCCAGGCGCCTACCGGCATTGGAAAGACCTTATCCTGCGTTTATCCGGCTTTAAAGGCCATGGGGGAAGAAAAGGCTGACAAACTCTTTTATCTGACAGCAAAAACCATTACCAGGACGGTAGCGGAAGAAACTTTTCAGATCCTGCGGGAAAAGGGGCTGTATTTAAAAAGCGTGACCATTACGGCCAAAGAAAAGCTTTGTTTTCAGGAAAAAACGGAGTGCAATCCAGACGCCTGTCCCTATGCAAAAGGCCATTATGACCGGGTAAATGACGCAGTATTTGACATTATTCATCAGGAGTTTGGAATAACCAGGGAGACCGTTCTCCAATATGCAAAGCAGTATCAGGTCTGCCCATTTGAGTTCTGTCTGGACATAACCAACTGGACAGATGCCATTATCTGCGACTATAACTATGTCTTTGATCCAGACGTAAAGCTGAAACGGTATTTTGCAGAAGGAAACACGACGGGCAGATATTTGTTTTTGGCAGACGAGGCCCACAACCTGGTAGGACGGGCCAGAGAGATGTACAGCGCAGCCTTGAAAAAGGAAGACGTCCTTCTGGTTAAGCGGATTTTCCATAACCGTTCGGAAAAGATAAAAAAATTGTTGGATGCCTGCAACCGGGATCTGCTGACGCTGAAACGGGAATGTACCAGGTACGAAATCCTTCCCAGCGTAGATTTTCTGATGCTGCATATCCGTCCGTTGTTTGAAGAACTGGAAAAATATTTAGACGAGCATCCGGAATTTGAAGATCGGGACTTGGTTCTGGATTTTTATTTTAATCTGAGGGCCTTTTTATATGTCCAGGATCGTCTGGATGATCATTACCAGATTTACACCGAACTGCTGCCTTCCGGAGAGTTTCTGCTTCGTCTGTTCTGCGTCAATCCGGCGAAAAATTTAAAAGAATGTATGGCCCAGGCAGTCAGCACCATATTTTTTTCTGCAACCCTTCTTCCGGTTCCATATTACAAAGAACTGCTGTCAGGAGATAAGGAAGAATACGCAGTTTATGCCAATTCCCCATTTCCAGGCAGTCATAAGATCCTTTTAGTGGCCACAGAGGTCAGCAGCCGCTACAGCCGGAGAAACCAGAGGGAGTATGAAAAGACTTCAGATTATATAGAAGCCATTGTCAACGGAAAGCAGGGAAATTACCTGGTATTTTGTCCGTCTTATCAGTATATGAGAGAGATAGAGAGTATTTTGCGGGGCCGCTGGGAAAAGGAAGCGGAAGACAGATCAGACGGCAGGCAGAGGCCGGAGCTTCTGGTTCAGTCCCCTAATATGACGGAGCAGGAAAAGGAAGAATTTCTGGCTGAGTTTGACAAATCTGGGAGAAGCATGGCAGCGCTTTGTGTCATAGGAGGAGCATTTTCGGAAGGGATTGACCTGCGGGGAGAAAAATTAATCGGCGTGATGATTATCGGCACCGGCCTTCCTATGGTTTGTACAGAGCAGGAGATTTTGAAAGGGTATTTTGACGAAAAAGAAGAAAAGGGATTTGACTACGCCTACCAATATCCAGGGATGAATAAGGTTATGCAGGCGGCGGGACGGCTGATCCGCACCATGGAAGACAGAGGCGTGATTGCCCTGTTGGATGACCGGTTTTTGCAGGCGGATTACCAGTCCCTGTTCCCAAGAGAATGGGACGAATATTATCCGGTAAGCAGAAATCAGGTAAACGGGGTATTAGAGCGGTTCTGGAAAGAAGTATGAACAAAAAAATCCAGGAAGAGACGTTTCTTCCTGGAAAAGCTGGAATCTGTTCAAATTTACAGCATACCGATAAATTGTTTTGCTGCCTGGGAAATAGGCAGATTTTCGTTATACGCCACAACCAGTTGGCGGGAAGGAAGCTGTTCACTGAGTTTTAAAACAAATAAATCCTGTTCGTTTTCCGGAATGCAGAAATCTGGTACAAAGGCAATGCCCAGGCCGATGCGGGCCAGATCTAAAAGCAGGTCGTTGCTGGTCAGTTCGATTTCCGGAACCAGATCCAGCCGGCTTCTCTGGAACATCCGGTGTAAAAATTCACTGGTGGTGCTTTTTCTTGTGAGCATGAGAATCGGGTAATTCTGCAGTTCTTTTAAGGTCAGCACTTTGTCTTCCAATGGAAAACTTTTCCGGTTGGCGATAAAGACATCCGAAAAGTCCTTGATGGGACGAATGTTCTGGGCGTTGGAAAGGCCGGAGTTGGGAAAATTGGTTACAATAAAATCTACCTGTCCGTTTTCTAACAGGCGGGCGCATTCAATGGAGGTCTGGTTGGTTACCTTGATATGGACATTGGGGTACAATACATGGAATTTCTGCAGATAGGGCACCAGAAAATAGCGGCAGATGGTGTCGCTGGCCCCGATTCTTAACTGGCCGCCGTTTAAGGTGTTGGCTTCTAAGAGCTGGTTTTCCCCTTTTTGAATCAGGTTGATGGCCGGTTCAATATGTTTTAAAAGGATTTCTCCCTCCGGCGTCAGGGAAACCCGCTTGGTGCTGCGGATAAAAAGAGTCTGATTTAGTTTTTTTTCTAATACTTTAATGGACTGGCTGACTGCAGACTGGGATATAAACAGCTGCTTGGACGCCTCGGAAAAACTGAGGGTATTGGCAACATGGTAGAACACTTTATATAATTCGTAATTAATATCCATTATTAGTCCTCCTTATAAATACAAGGCTATTTTAACACGCAGAAATAGGATTGTAAAGAGGGGATTGTGGCAAAAAGAGGAATATGATAAAGTATATGTAACAGTTCTGCCTGAATCTTCATAGGGCGAACGCCAGCCGCTTCTTGTCCGCTGCAAGCGGGCAAGAAGATGCATGGCAGAACGGTTCCAAAGTGTAAGAAAACATAAGGAGGTTTTTGGGATGGACTATCGGGACGAAACCATTGAAAAAGAAGATTTTTACCAGATGTATCTGGATGATTTGTCAGAGATTACGCCTTGCACAGAGGCAGAACGGGAAGAATTGCTGGAAAAGCTGCTTCTGGGAGAGGAAGCAGCTAAGAAAAGATTGATTGAAGGCCATTTACAGGCGGTTCTTGAAATGGCGTCTGACTATATGGAAGGACCTCTTCCGGCAGGAGATTTGATTCAGGAAGCCAATGTGGCGCTGATGCTGGCAGCAGACAGCTACGAGGGGGGCGACTTTTTAAGCCATTTAAGAGCCCAGGTAGAAGAAGCGTTAAAATTGGCTCTGGAGGAACAGAAGCGGGAAGAAGAAACCAGCGAAGAGATTACAGCCAGAGTCAATGTGCTTCAGGAAGTTTCCAAAGTAATGGCAAAAGAACTGGGAAGGGAAGCGACTGTAGAAGAACTGGCAGAAAAGATGAAAATGACTCCGGAGGAAATTAAGGACATTATGAAAATGACTCTGGATGCGATTTCTACGATTGGGGGAGAAATCGAGTAGCGAGACAAGGAGGGGTTTTATGAAGAGTATCAAAAGGGGAAGAGGCCCGTCGATGATGCAGGGAGCCGGAAGCATTTTTGCAGCAGTTTTTGGAGTCCTTTGGACGATTATGGCTGTCGGCATGGGAGCTCCTGCAATTTTTGCGCTGTTTGGAGTGTGCTTTATCGGGATTGCAGTGGTACAGGCCGTCTACAATTTTAAAAATGCGTCCGGCGATAAGAGGTTTTCGGAGTTTGACATTGTAGACAGCAGGGAAGAAGGAGATCCTATGGATTCTTATTTTAAGAAAGCAGATGGAAAAGAAGATAAGGCGGCGCCGGAGAATTCTGCGCTGGACGATTCTGCTTCAGAAGCTTCTGAGGATGGATTCTGCCCTTACTGCGGGGAACCGGTAAAAGCAGACTATGCGTTCTGCAGAAAATGCGGGAAAAAGCTTTGTTAGTGAAAACCTATTATCTATATTAATATGAAAAATAAGTTATATTAATTTTACTTATTTGTAACTTCTGTGTTATGATACAGTCAGGGTTAAAAGAATAAGGAGGATTACCAATGAGCGTAAAACGGATTTTTGTAGAGAAGAAACCGGACTTTGCAGTAAAGGCAAAGGAACTGCGTGAGGAAATCGAGAACTATTTAGGGATTCAGACCGTTACCAATGTGCGGGTACTGATTCGTTATGATATTGAAAATCTGACCGAAGAGACCTATCAGGCCTCCCTTGGCACTATTTTTTCTGAGCCGCCGGTAGATACGTTATATGAAGAAGACTTTCCAAAGGAAGCAGGAGACACCTGCTTTTCTGTAGAGTATCTTCCAGGACAGTTTGACCAGAGAGCGGACTCTGCAGAACAGTGCGTAAAACTGTTAAAAGCAACGGAAGAGCCGGTAATCCGCTCTGCTACCACCTATGTGATCTCCGGAACTCTGACTGCAGAAGAAGTACAGGCGGTAAAGAACTTCTGTATCAATCCGGTGGATTCCAGAGAGGCGGATGCAGCAAAGCCGGAAACCCTGGTAACGGTATTTGAGACTCCGGAGGATGTAGCAGTATTTGACGGATTTTCTTCTATGGAAGAGGACAAGCTGGAAGAATTA
Organism: Lachnospiraceae bacterium; assembly: GCA_046957575.1. Lineage (GTDB taxonomy): Bacteria > Bacillota > Clostridia > Lachnospirales > Lachnospiraceae > UMGS1370. The sequence goes on from JBKUOG010000015.1 coordinate 76,665, forward strand.
TACCGTTCCTTAAATCTGGCAATGACCTTTAAGGATTTTAAACATATCCAGAATTACTATAAAGACGAAGAGCATCGGGATCCGACGGTTACGGAGATTCGCGTTCTGGACACTTACTGGTCCGATCACTGCCGTCACACCACCTTTTCTACCGAGCTGAAAAATGTGACCTTTACCGACGGGGATTATAAAAAGCCTATTGTAGATACGTACAATCAGTATCTGGCTGACAGGGAAGAGATCTACAAAGGAAGAGACGATAAGTTTGTCTGCCTGATGGATCTGGCTCTGATGGCAATGAAAAAGCTGAAAAAGGAAGGAAAGCTTGCAGATCAGGAAGAGTCTGATGAAATCAACGCCTGCTCTATCGTAGTTCCGGTAGAAATCGACGGACAGACCGAAGAGTGGTTAGTGAACTTTAAAAACGAGACCCACAACCATCCGACAGAGATTGAGCCTTTTGGCGGCGCAGCAACCTGCCTTGGCGGCGCAATCCGCGATCCGCTGTCCGGACGTACCTATGTATACCAGGCAATGCGCGTAACCGGCGCGGCTGACCCGACCCGTCCATTAGACGAGACGATGAAGGGCAAGCTCCCTCAGAGAAAGATTGTAACAGAGGCAGCTCATGGATATAGTTCTTACGGCAACCAGATTGGCCTTGCAACCGGCTATGTAAAAGAGATTTACCACCCAGGCTACGCGGCAAAGAGAATGGAAATCGGCGCAGTTATGGGCGCAGCCCCAAGAAAGGACGTTATCCGAGAAACTTCTGATCCAGGCGATATGATTATCCTTCTTGGCGGACGTACCGGACGCGACGGCATCGGCGGCGCAACCGGATCTTCTAAGGTTCACACCGAGGCTTCCATCGAAGTCTGCGGCGCTGAGGTACAGAAGGGAAATGCGCCTACCGAGCGTAAGATTCAGAGGATGTTCCGCCGTCCGGAAGTAAGCCGTTTGATTAAAAAGTGCAACGATTTTGGCGCAGGCGGTGTGTCCGTTGCCATCGGCGAGCTGGCAGACGGACTGGAAATCAACTTAGATAAGGTGCCGAAAAAGTACGCCGGCCTGGACGGAACAGAGCTTTCCATTTCTGAATCCCAGGAGCGTATGGCAGTGGTAGTTGCTCCGGCAGATGCAGAGAAGTTTTTAGGCTATGCGGCAGAGGAAAACTTAGAAGCAGTAACCGTTGCAGTCGTAACCGAAAGCCCAAGACTGGTCATCAGCTGGAGAGGCAAGACCATCGTAAACATCAGCCGCGCATTCTTAGATACCAACGGCGCGCATCAGGAAGCAGACGTTACCTTACAGGTTCCAAATAAAGAGGGAAATCTTTTTGAACGGAAAGAGCCAGGAGACGTAAAGAAGGCATGGTTAAATCTTCTTGCTTCTTTAAATGTCTGCTCCCAGAAAGGCCTGGTTGAGATGTTTGACGGTTCTATTGGAGCAGGATCCGTCTATATGCCTTACGGCGGAAAATATCAGCTGACCGAAACCCAGGCAATGGTAGCGAAACTTCCGGTATTAAAGGGCAAATGCGATACCGTTACCATGATGTCCTACGGCTTTGACCCATACCTGTCCAGCTGGAGCCCATACCATGGCGCGGTTTACGCAGTTCTGTCTTCCGTAGCAAAAATTGTGGCAGCAGGCGGCGACTACAAAAAGATCCGCTTTACCTTCCAGGAATACTTCCAGAGAATGACCGAAGATCCAACCCGCTGGAGCCAGCCATTTGCAGCTTTACTTGGCGCCTACAGCGCCCAGATGGGATTTGGACTGCCGTCCATCGGAGGAAAGGACAGTATGTCTGGAACCTTTAATGACGAGCAGCATGGCGAAATCAATGTTCCGCCGACTCTGGTTTCCTTTGCAGTCGATGTGGCAGACTCTAAGACGGTTATTACTCCGGAGTTTAAGAAGCCAGGCAGCAAGATTGTGCTGTTTACCATTGAAAAAGACCAGTATGATTTGCCGGATTACGCCCAGATTATGGACGGTTACGGCAAAGTATTTGAAGAGATTCAGGCAGGAAAGATCCTTTCTGCTTATGCAGTAGAAGGACAGGGAATTGCAGAAGCAGTCAGCAAGATGGCATTCGGCAACAAACTGGGTGTAAAGATTGAGCATAACCTGGATCCAAGAGACTTCTTTGCAGCCGGATGGGGCAATCTGGTACTGGAAGTTCCGGCAGAAAAGGTGGGAGAACTGTCTATCCGCTATACCGTAATTGGTGAAGTCACCGATCGGGCAGTCTTTGAATATGGCAATACCCAGATTACCATGGAAGAGGCTCTGGATTCCTGGACGGAAACATTGGAGAGCGTATTCCCGACCAGATCCGGCGTAAAGCAGACTCCGGTTTCGGATGAACTGTACAAAGCAGATTCCGTTTACGTATGCAATCATAAGATTGGCCAGCCAAATGTATTTATTCCGGTATTCCCAGGAACCAACTGCGAATACGACAGCACCAGGGCATTTGAGAGAGCCGGTGCCAAGGTTGTGACAAAGGTATTTAAGAACCTGAGTGCAGAAGATATCAGAGAGTCTGTAGAAGTTTACAAAAATGAGATTGCAAAGGCGCAGATCGTCATGTTCCCAGGCGGTTTCTCCGCAGGCGACGAGCCGGAAGGTTCTGCAAAGTTCTTTGCAGCCGTATTTAGAAATGCTGTTATCAAAGAAGAGATTGAAAAGCTGCTGAATGAACGGGACGGCCTGATGCTTGGTATCTGCAACGGCTTCCAGGCATTGATTAAGCTGGGACTGGTTCCGGAAGGCATGATAAAAGAACAGCGTCCGGATTCTCCGACGCTGGCAATGAATACCATTGGCCGCCACATTTCCAAGATGGTTTACACCAAGGTAATGAGCAACAAGTCTCCATGGCTTGCAGGTGCAGAACTGGGCGGCGTATACTGCAATCCGGCTTCCCATGGCGAGGGGCGGTTTGTGGCAACCGAAGAGTGGTTAAAGAAACTGTTTGCAAATGGCCAGGTGGCAACCCAGTATGTAGATGACAAGGGCAATCCTACTATGGACGAATTCTGGAATCCAAACGGTTCCTATATGGCAATCGAAGGCATTACCAGCCCGGACGGACGTATCCTGGGCAAGATGGCTCATTCTGAGCGCCGCGGCGATGCAGTTGCCATGAACATCTATGGAGAACAGGATATGAAGATTTTTGAAAGCGGAGTAAAATACTTCCTGTAAGAAATAAAAATGGATCGGAGATCAGCAAAAGCTGGTTTCCGATCCGTTTTACTATTATGGGTCGTATAGACCCAGTTGAGTACGCAAGCGAGTTTCTCAGAAGAGAAA
>JBKUOG010000016.1:0-75095 GCA_046957575.1 Lachnospiraceae bacterium
TTATCATAGAAGACCTTTTAAATCTTTATTTACAGAAAAACTTTCATAGACTCGGTTACCGGCAGCCCTGATGCGCCCCAGTTAAGCGGTCTTGTCAAGTTTTATGATACCCCTTACGGCGGCGTCCTCATAGAAGCCGAGCTGTTTGGCCTCCCTAATATCCGCTCTGCCGGTTCTTCTGATTTTTATGCAATGCATATCCATGAACACGGAGACTGTTCCCAGCATTTTATGAAAGCAGGGCCTCACTACAATCCTTCCGGGCAGCCCCACCCCATGCATGCCGGAGATCTGCTCCCCCTCCTGGCTAATCAGGGCTATGCCTGGGAATCCTTTTACGACAAACGGTTCCGGGTTGCCGATATTCTAAACCGCTCTGTCATTATTCACCAGCATCGGGATGATTTTACCTCCCAGCCATCCGGTGATTCCGGCATTATGATTGGCTGCGGCGTTATCCAACAAACGGAAACAGCCTAAAAAAGAGAGACAATATGGCTGAATCTTAGTCCATATTGTCTCTCTCTGTGTAAAAGGATCAGCTTTCCATCTGTCTTCCTAAAAAACCTGCTGCCGTCACTGCCAGTTTCATCTCCATATCGCCAAACCGCGCTCTCGGTTCCCGGCTTAAAATAATGACCGCTCCAATGGCATCTCCTTCGCAGATAATCGGAGCAATTACCTGAGCCGTAATTCCTTCCATTAGTTCTGACGTCAAAGAGGTAAATCCTTTGTCATCTTTTCCTGCCATAACAGGCGTTCTCTCCTGGATTACGCTTTCCAACTGAGGACTGATTGGTTTCTGCAGCAGTTCTTTCTTCGCCCCTCCTGCTGCTGCCACGACCTGGTCCCTGTCGGTAATGCAGACCATCATCCCTGTTGATTGTGCCATCGCATCTGCATACTGGCCGGCAAACGCGGTTAATTCAACCATAGGGGAGTATTTTTTCAAAATGATCTCGCCTTCTCTGTCAGTAAAAATTTCCAGCGGTGTCCCTTCTCTCAACCGGAGAGTTCTGCGGATCTCTTTCGGAATTACTACACGTCCCAAATCGTCGATTCTTCTTACAATGCCTGTAGCTTTCATGTCATCTTCTCCTTATACATGGTTTTACCAATCGCAATCTGTTTCTTACTGTGTGAAAAACTGTAATTTTCTGTTATTAGTATCTCTCATTTTTTATAAATTATGAGTTGTTTTACCACTTTTGAAGACATTTATTGAAAGCCTGCTTTCCGCTTGCTGTTATCTCTTATCCATTTTTCCCTAAATTTGTATACCCAGATGGTGTTGGCCAATGATACCCTCTCTGATTATAAAGTCCAAAATCTGCCTTTTTATGAACTTCTTTGAGCTCAAATCCACAAAACTGCGTTTCCTTCAGCCACTTTAAGTCACATCCATAAAAGTTCTCCTTCAAATATTGTTTCATACGAACCAGAACTGCTTGATATTCTTGTTCGCCAACGCAGTCATGAGTTTCTGCCAGGTCTTTTTTTAGATCAAATAGCTGGAATTTATTTCCACATGGATAATAAATCAGTTTATAGCTCTCCCACCGAATCATTCTCGATGCTTTTTCTCCCTCTCCAATTTCTCCGTATAGATATGGATGTTCCTGCTGGGATATCAATGAGATTCCCTCTGATGTATCCGGAATAGGAAGTCCACATAAATCCAACAGTGTCGGCATTACATCTTCTAACTGCGCTAACTTTTTCTCTACTTTTCCTTTCCACTTCATAACTGGATTTCCCGAAAAAATCAGCGGGACTTTTGCAGACTCTTCATAAAACAGTCTCTTACCTACCATATTATGCCTAAACAGCATATCTCCATGATCACTGACAAATACCAAAATCGTATCCTCTAACATTTTGCTTTCCCGCAAAGTACCTATTAAAAGTCGAATTTGATAATCAATATGGGTACATTGAGCAAAAAATGCTCTTCTGGCTCTTATCCGTTCCTTTTCGGAATATTCACTTGCTCCTTCACACAGTGCTTTAAAAACAGGGCTATTATCCAGCCAGTCTTCCCCTTGAAGTTCCTCCAGCTCATCTTCCTGATACATCTCTAAAAAAGCCGGAAGGGGCACTAATGGCGGATGAGGAAACTGATAAGAGCAATAAAAGAAGAAAGGTCTCGTAGGATCTTTTCGCTTTATTTGTTTCATCATTTCCATAGTAACCCAGTTCGTCGGGTGGCTTCTTTCATCTAAATGCCATGTCCTGGTATAGTATGTATTGTTTCCCATTCCATGAAGGAATTCTTGTCCTGTATATCCATTTTCTCCCAGCCAAATCTGATAGTCATCCACACACCCCAGCTCATATCGGCCTTCTTCTGTCAAAATAACATCCTCAAAACCAATTCTGTCTCTTTGCGGATAAACATGAAGTTTTCCCACTGCCATGGTTTGATATCCATTTTCTCGAAAAACTTGAGCCAGTGTTGGTGCATCCGGCATTTTCATTCGATCAGAATATACCCTGTCTCCATGGCTTTTCGGAGTCATCCCTGTCATTAAACTCCTTCTGGCCGGAATACACACAGGACAATCACTATAGCAATTTTCAAACCATATTCCATTTTCCGCTAAATAGTCTAATGTAGGCGTCATAAGATCTGTTTTCCCTGCACATCTTAAAAATGTCCCTGGCCATTGATCTGCACTAATCATCAAAACGTTCTTTTTGGCTTCCATCTTTTTTCAACCTCTATTCATCCAATTTTAAACAAAACTCCCTGCTATGCTCGGTAATCTTTGTTTTTTTCACTACATCTTTTAATGAATCTTCTATAATGAATTTTCCAGAGAGCTGCACATAATCTGCATATCGGCCATATATACAAGGAATTTCGTGTTTATACACATCTCTGGCAGATGGCTGTTCATCAAATACGTCTGGCAGATGGAGTCCCTGCTTCCTCCAAACTATTTCTATATCCTGAAATCGAATATGTTCAATTGGTGCATACTCTTCTCCGCCAATAAATATGCAGGATTCTGATGTGATACGAATATGATCCATCTGAATATGATGTATTTTTCCTGGTATCTTATCCCCATCTTTTCTTTTTGTAGCAGAAATAAAAATAGGTTCTCCTTTTCCCCACCATCTGGGTGCAAAGCTCCTTTGAGGACAGTCTGCGTATCGTTTAGTATTTCCCATAATATGATGAATATAAATATCCGAAATTGTTCCTCCGTCTCTGGACCATATTCCAACTGCCCTGGAACAATCTTTTATAATACAGTCGCTCATTATTATCCGACGAATATTTCCCCATGTCTCTGTGCCGATTTTCAAAGCAGAGTCTCTGGAATGAAGGACACAGCCCTTAATCATAATATTTTCACAGTCTCCGTATTTTTCATGCATACTTTTGGTTGCCTTAACTACAATACTGTCGTCTCCAGACTCTATAAAACAGTTTTGAATCACTACATTTTGACAGCAATCCGGATCAATCCCATCATTATTTGGTCCTCTGTCATTATTAAGAATTCTGATTCCATCTATTAATACATTTTTGCAGCCAGCCATGTGAAGCGTCCAAAAGGCAGCGTCATAAAATGTAATGTTTCTCACTGTGAGATTTTCAATATTTTCAAAAAAACTAGTTCTGGGTCTATCTCCTGTTACATTGAGAGGACATTCTCCATAACCTCCATCTGCGCCATCCTCTTCAAATCGAAGTCTCCCTTGTCCATCAATTCTGCCTTCTCCAGAAATTGTAATGTTTTTTTCATTATTGGCATATAAAAAATATCCGGTATTTTCTCCCAGATCCGATATCAGTTCTGCGCCTTGTTCTAAGTATAATTCTATATTAGACCTCAATCTTAAAAAACCAGACAAAAATCGACCGGCAGGTACATAAACTCTACCTCCATTCTCACTGCAGTCATCAATTGCCTTTTGTATAGCACACGCAGAATTAACTCTCCCGCTCTTATCTGCACCATAGTCTAGAATGTTAAAAACCATTTGGTTACCTCTCTTTACCTGCTTACAATAATTGTTCCATTATGCAAAAATTTTTACCACCAGTTTTATTCCTGCAAAAATGGGATTTTGGATCACTGCTAAGCCATCCATCTATTATCACTGATGATTCAGATGTTCTACGGATATTTACCATCTTTTTAGGCTCTTCAAAGTAAGAAAACAAAATATTTTCATGAAGTGAAATAAACTGATACTGATCTCCGCAAAGCAATCCCTCTTCAACTAACGCTTTATGCCAGTATACATAAGAATCCCACTTTTCTTTTTTTAGAAAAGCAATTCTTCCTACTTGCTTTTTCCCGCTTCTTTCAGACCGCCATTCTTCCTTATCTATGGGAATGCTGTGATAATAAATCGGATACATATACGCCCATTTTCGCTTTTCTTCCTCCTCAGGCCAATCTTCCAGAAAAGGACTCAATTCGACTAAAAAGTTTTCTGGCTGAGGGAAATCTCCCTCAGCCTCACAATATAGAAAACACATATTTTGAAAGCGATACAGGGATACCTGCAGAAGTCTTCCCGCTTTCATAAAATTTTCCACCTCATTTTTTGTCTTTACTAATGCCTGTTTTAATTTTTCTTCGTCTACCTTAGTTTGTAAGCACCCTCTGTACTCTCTTCGGCAAATCATCCTTTTACTCCTCCAGCTGTAATTCCCTCTACAAAATACTTTTGAGCAAAAAAGTATAAAAGAGTTGGTGGAATCATAGATAAAAAGGACATACTCAACACCTGATTCCACTGAGTAACCGCTCCTGTTCCATCTATGGACATTTTTAAAGCTAATGATAATGTATAGTTCTTTACGCTGCTAATATAAATCAAATTATTAAAGTAGTCATTCCATCTCCACAGAAATTGAAAAATCGTTACAGAAAAAATAGCCGGTTTCATCAGCGGAAATAAAATTTTTACATACGTAGTAAAAGGATTGCAGCCATCTACACAAGCAGACTCATCTAATTCTTTCGGAATCCCTCTTAAAAACTGGACTTGCATAAAGATAAAAAACGGATAACACGCCAACAGTCCAGGCATCCAAAATGGAAGGTATGTATCTACCCAGCCTAATTTATTAAAAAGTACGTATCTCGGAATAATAATAACGGAATCCGGAAGCATTAGAGTAGATAACATCAACAAGAACAATATCTTTTTTCCTGGAAAACGAAATCTGGCAAAGCCATAAGAGACAATTCCTGTGGAAACAACTGTAAAAAGAACTGTCGGAATTACCATTATAAAAGTATTCAGATAAAATCTAGTGTAAGTAAATTGTCCGCTTCCTTTCCAGCCTTTTGAAATTCCATCTGTCAAAAATTCTTTTGGAAAAAGAGACAGGCTGCCAAACAATTCCTGATTTGATTTAAAGGTCGCAAAAAACAACCATACCAGTGGGTAAATCATTAAAACACCCACACAAATCAAAATAAAATACGCACCTATTTTATATTCTTTCTTTTTCATCAATCTGCCCCTCCGTCATTATAAAATACCCAGGCATCCGAACTCTTAAAGAGCAGTGATGTAACCAATAGCACTACTAAAAACAGTATCCAAGAAGTTGCTGACGCATAACCCATTTTTAATGTCGAAAATGCATCCTCATAAATCTTTAATCCCATAAGATACGTACCATGATTAGGACCTCCATTTGTAATAACGGATACTGCCGTAAACTCCTGCAGTGCATTAATCGTCTGCATCATAAAATTGAACAAAATAATCGGAGATATCATCGGAAGTGTAATGGAAAAAAATTGACGTACCTTCGATGCACCATCTACTGAAGCTGCTTCATACAAGTCTTGCGGTACATTTTTTAATCCTGCTAAGAACAAAACCATAGAAGATCCAAACTGCCATACTACCAGAAGACTGATCGTAAGAAGCGCGGTATCCGGCATTCCCAGCCAGTTAATTGCCGGTATGCCAAGAATCCCCAGGAAACGGTTTACGATTCCTTCTTTCATAAACATAAATTTCCATAATATGGATACCGCTACGCTTCCGCCCATAATACTAGGCAAATAATAAATTGTTCGGAATACATTAATGCATTTCAGTCTCATGTTAAGAAGCATCGCAATAAATAATGCAAACAGCAATTTCATCGGCACTGTCATAAGAGCATATTTAATAGTCAATGTAAATGATTTCCAAAAATAACGATCCTTGGTAAACAGATCTGCATAGTTCTGAGTTCCAATCCATTTTCCATCTGATAAAATAGAAAAATCAGTGAAGGAATAATATAGGGACTGCAGCAGCGGATACAGCTGCAGTCCAAAAAACCCAAGAAGCCAGGGACTAATAAATAAAATTCCCCACTTATAATTACGCGGATATTTTCTTATTCCTCTACGGACATGATTTTGTTTTAACTTCTCCATATCTGCAATCTCCCTGGTTCAAATTTCGATCAGCCTTTCAATTCAGAAAGAATCTCCTGATACTGGCTTACAATTTCTTCTGCTGCCTCTTTTGGGGTAATATCTTGATAAATTACCTCCTGCAAAATATCTTTTCTAACGGTTTCCAACTCTGTATTGCTGCTGATTGCATTAATCGTCATAGAATCCGGCTGTGCAATTTCAATCGCTTTTTTAAGTGTAGCATCTACCTCTCCTTTTTCTTCCAGAGCTGAAATCGCCGTTGAAGTCGAATTATACCCATAAGAATCCTTGATAATGAATGCCGCTTCTGGATCATTTAATAAATAATCTACAAATTTTGCAGCTTCTTCTTTTGCCAAAGAATTGTCATTGATACAAAAACCAGTATTTCCTGCAAAATCTACGCCGCTGCATTTTGCATCCGCATTTCTTGGAATCGGAAGAACATCCAGTTCTGAAGATACAGAAGCTTTATATTTTGCCAATCCTCCAGTAATATCTAGCAGAAGGCCAATCTGGCCATTTACCCATTTAGTATTTTGATCCATCTGACCAGCAAATACAGCGCCTTCTCCAAACGGTTCCAGCGTATTCGTATTGTACAAATCTAATACCAGCCCAAATGCATCTTCCATTTGTTCCTGTGTAAAATTCAGTTCATAAGTTTCTTCATTTACCAAGCTTCCTCCTGTCATCTGGCCAATATAGGCAGGAATAATCAAACGGTTTAAGACATCAATATCGGCTGTCATCAGGTATGCATTATCGTCCTGTTCGTGAATGGATTGTCCTAACTCCATAAATTCATCCCAAGTATAGGTTTTATCTAGTTCTACGCCATACTTTGATGCAAAATCTTTATTAACATACATAACCTGCCCCGTAACCGTACATGGGAATAAAACTGCCTCATCTTTATACATTCCCGATTTTTCTAAAAGGCCTTCTGCCAATGTAGATGTATCAATCGGAAGTTGTCCTAAATCTGCCAGATAGTGTTTTGCTCCTTGTACATCTGCCAGCCATTCTCTTTTAAACAGCATAACATCTGGGGCTGTACCACTGGATAAAGTCGTCATCATCTTCTCATAATATCCATCGTAGCCTTGATATTCTCCTTCTACAATAACGCCTGGATTTTTTTCCTGATATTTCTCAATAGCCTCCAGCATCGCCTGATGTCTGGTATCTCCGCCCCACCAGGAACATCTGATTGTAACTGGCTCTCCTTCTGTTTCTGCTGTTTCTTTCTTTTGTGTCTCTTCTTGTACCGAAGTATCCGTCTGTGCATTTTCGCTGCTTCCGCATCCAGCCAGTGTGCTTGCTGCTATCACTCCTGCTGCTGTTAATACCGCCCATTTTTTTCTCATAAATAATATCCCCCTTTTCTATAGCTAGGATCTCTTGATGTATTCACTATAACAAATTTCCAATTTTCTTGGTACATACTGGATTTTTATTTACATATCTTAATTTTCTATCATTTCTTTAAATCTATCATTTCTTTAGGTTTTATGAAACAAAAACAACACAACAAGACACTGCCTCTCTTCCATGTCCTATTGCGTTGTTTTACTTACTGACATTCTTTACTCAACTTGTGAATTGTTTGAATTAAGGAATTCTAAAATATACGCACGTTCCCTGTCCAGCCCGCGACACTATATGAAGCTCTGCCTGTTTGCCATATGCTAAAATTAGCCTTCTATGAACATTTGCAAGACCCACATGCGTTCCATATTCTTCCCGATTTTCCAAAGATTTTTTCAATTCTTTTATCCGTTCAACTGACATTCCAATTCCATTGTCTAAAACACTAACATATACGCCCCCACCTTTTCGATGAATCTTCAGCCGTATAACTCCTTCTCTTTTCAAAGATTTTATCCCATGGCTAATAGAATTTTCTACTAATGGCTGTAAAATCATTTTACGAATTGGATATGAAAAAACATTTTCGTCTATATCATATTCCATATGGAACTTATAGTTATATCGTTTTTCCTGAATATAGACATAACTTTTCAAATAATCCAATTCATCTTTCATTGTAACAATTTCGTCTGGATTTCCCAGTGAGTAACGCATAATGGATGCCAATTTAGTCAACATCTCAGAACAAACATTGGGCCCTTTTGTCAATCCAATCGCTTCCCAATAAATCGTATTCAACGTATTATGTAAAAAATGGGGATTAATTTGCTGCTGAAGTGCTGAAAGTTCTAATGCCTGAAGTTTATATTTTTGTTCTGATGTTTGAACATTCAAATAATCCTGCTGAATGAACAGGTTAATAATATTATATGTAATATAGTTATACGGATCAGAAAATGCCTGTAAATGTTCTGTTTTCCTCTGTAATGCCTGCTCTGGATGGCTTAGAAGTTCTAAAATACTTTCCAAATTTTTATAATCTTTTTTCGCCCGAACAGCCGCTAAAACCACAGAAACTGCTATTGCTCCGCCTATTAGCATTAAAAACGCTCTGGCAAACTGGTTTGAAGAAGAAAGAACATTTTTAGTTGGCACTGCAGATACATATTCTAATTCTTGAATGTACTGTGACTGCAGTTTCGATACAGTATATTTTTTTTCATCCATAACTATATCATAATAATCAAAATCTCCTGGCTGTCCATTATTTTCATCCTCTAAAAAAGAAGAAAAATCCATCTCATTGTTTTGCAGCAGTATCTGCTTTCCTTTATTCACTACTGCAATCGTCTGATCGGGATACAGGCTTAAAGAATTCATATATTTTTTTATAGCATTTCCATCATACTCTACTGCAATTACACCAATCATATTTGACGGATCGATTGTCGAATAGATCTTTCTGAAATAATACAGGATTGGTACTGCTACAGAATATTTATCTTTTGCTACCATTTTCGTATTCAGCCAAATAGCATTTTCCGCCTCTTTTGCTTCTTCAATCCAATCTGTATTTTTATATGCATCTCTTGAAATCATTCCTTTTTCTGGTGCTAAAATTCGATTATTGTTATTATAATAATACACATATATTGTCTCTATATATTCGCTGGTATACATATAATATCGAAGCAGGGAACATATATTATTAATATTGCGGAAGTTATTTAAAGTTAATTCCGGCTCATTATAAGCGCTTTTCAGGCTTGTAGTAATAGAAGGATTGGAACGAATGTAATAGTAAATATTATCCATTTCCCCCAAAAGCCCCTTCATTGTCTCATCAATCTGGTAAAGCATACTATAACTATTCTTTTCTAACGCATTTCTGCTTTCTTTATTAATTTGATAGATGCTGTATGGCCCTATTAACAAAATCGGAACCAAAAGCAAAAATGCATTTTGAAAAAATCGTTTTATAAAAAATTTCTGCTGCATGGAATAATGCCGTCTAAACTTATTATAAATGCTTTTCATGCTTTTCCTCTATTTTTCATTCGATATTCTTTTGGAGATTGACCATATCTGGCTTTAAAGGCTCTGGTAAAATTATTAGGATTTGTATACCCCACCATTTCACTAATATTATATATTTTCACTTCTGGATCTTTCAAAAACTCACATGCCTTGCTCATTCTGGTATCAAAAAGCAAATCCATAAAATTTTTTCCTAATTTAATTTTAATTAGCTGGCTTAAGTAAGATGAATTTAAGTAAAGTTTTTCTGCTAATTCTCCTAAAGTACCTGTTCGATATTCTTCTAAAATATATTCTCTTACCTTACAAATAATTTCATCCTCATCATGAATCCGTTCGATGCATGGAATCGCCTGATACTGTCCATCCAATTCCCTTTTTATTTCTTTAAATATTTCCTTTATTTCTTCAAAATCAGAAGGCTTTAAAATATAAAAACGCACTCCGTAACGAATCGCTTGCTGTGCATACTGAAAATCATCATAGGCACTTAAAAACACAACACATGGATGTTTTGGTTTTTCGTGGATCTGTCTGGCTAATTCAATTCCATCCATACCAGGCATACTAATATCCGTTAATACCACATGCACCCTTTTTGTTTCTAAAACTTCTAACGCTTCTTCACCATCTGACACTTGTCCACAAATATGAAATCCTTGTTCTTCCCAGGGAAAATACGTCGCCAACCCATTTCTTGAAGACTCTTCGTCATCTACCAGCAGTAACTCATATAACAAGTTTCCCTCCCCCTTCGTTCACAGTTTCTTTCATCATAACACAAAAACTTTTAGTTTTATACCTCTTCATATACTTATGTTTCCACAGTTCTGTCCACAGAACTCCTAATCAGCCTTACCGATTATACACAACTTTCAAATATAGTACATTTAGAAACGTGCGCCGCAAGGCGCATACAGAAAAAGCTGCAGCGTAAATCTTTTGCACTGCAGCTCTCCCGTTTACACAAAAAAACAATCAATCCCAACCGTTTTGTTTTTTAATCCAGCAATGTTTTTCCGACCTCATAATAATGTTCCATCTCTTCTTTCGGAACCATACTGCCGCCTGTTGCCCACACCAGATGGATACTGTCTTTTAAAACATCACTCAGCCCTTCTTTTTTTATATATTCCCGAAAATCCGCTCTTTTTTCCATCAGAACCGGTCCATACATTCCCGCAAGAGCGCTTGGCTCTAAATAAATATTCTCGCTGTCTGCCAGCTGGGCCAGCATACGGTACATTCTTTCATCTGTTAAAGAATAGCAGCCGCTCATAAACGGTTTCATCAATTCTCCCACAAATCCAGAAGCCCGCCCTACAGCCAGGCCATCTGCTATGGTGCGGTTATCGACTCCAATATCCTGTACGCTGATTTCGCTGTTTAAGTCTGTCGCCATCCCAAGCATCATGCAGCAGGAATGGGTCGGTTCTGCAAAAAAGCAATAAACCGCATCTCCAAACACCATTTTCAGTCCAAAGGCTACGCCGCCAGGGCCTCCTCCCACTCCGCAGGGAAGATACACAAAAAGCGGGTGTTTTTGATCAACTATCAGATTCTGTTCCTCAAATTGTTGTTTCAGACGCAAAGCCGCTACTGCATACCCCAGAAATAGTGTTGTAGAATTTTCATCATCTACAAAATGGCAGTAAGGATCGTCTTGAGCAAGTTTTCTTCCCTCTTTTACTGCCACACTGTAATCAGACTCGTATTCCATTACAGTGACCCCTTTGCTGCGAAGCATATCTTTTTTCCATTGACGGGCATCCGCTGACATATGAACCGTTACCTGAAAGCCTAATCGGGCGCTCATAATGCCGATAGAAAGGCCCAGATTCCCTGTAGATCCTACCCCTATGGAATACCGGGACAATAATTCCCTGACCTCTTTTGAATCAAACTTTCGATAATCATCCTCTTTTGTCAAAAGCCCTTGTTCCAGCACAATATCTTCTGCTGTTTTCAAAACCTCATAGATACCGCCGCGGGCCTTAATCGATCCGGAAATTGGAAGATGGCTGTCCAGTTTTATCCATAGTTCTCCCGGCAGTTTCAGTTTCTCCTGTTTTTCCAACACCGCTTTCATATGCGGTATCTGGCGCAATGGAGATTCAATAATCCCACCCTTTGCGGCTGTCTCAGGAAACACTTCTGCAAAATATGGCGCAAACCGCTGCAGACGATTCCTTGCATCTATCACATCTTCCATGTTCAGCGCGCAATCTGTTTTTGCCTTTTCACATGGAATTTTGCAATCATTTATCCATCCCGTTTCTTTCAGCTCCTGAATTTCCTTAATAATCGGGAATTCCTGTTCCCACTGTGAAAGCCGTTTTCCCATTATGACCGCATCAGAACTGCTCATATCTGTTTCTCCCTTTTTCTGTCATTTTAGAACATTCCTGGAAGTATGCCAGAAAATGTATTTAATATTAATACTACTATAAAACCTGCAATACTGGCAAATGTTGTAGGATAAGTCGTAGCTATAAACGCCTCCTTTACAGTCAAATTACTGTATCTTGCAGGCATCCAGAATGCCGCATCTGTTGGCAGCGTAAGGCCTACAGTGCCAACACAAATTGCCAGTCCTACCGTAACCGGGGACATTCCCAGCGCAACTGCTGTCGGACCCACAATAGAAACTGTAGTCAGCATTGCCACCGTTGCAGAACCTACAGCCGCACGAATAACCATCGCCAAGATAAACGCCAGGAAAATAACTGGAAAATTCATCCTCGACAGCAAATCAACCAAAGCCTCCCCAAGACCGCTCTTTTGAAGGATAGTTCCAAAACAGTTTCCGCAGCCAATTACCATTAAAATATTTCCCATAGAGTCTGATGTTTTATCAATATAGCTCCACAGATTTGAACTGACATGAGGAATCAAATACTTTCGCAGCACAAACCCCGTTACCAACATCGCGATAAATAATGCCACATTATTATTTCCCACAAAACTGAATACCACTGTCAAAATATGATCTGCCGGAAGCAAAACACTGCAGATAGAGTTAATGACAAT
This sequence comes from Lachnospiraceae bacterium, assembly GCA_046957575.1. Taxonomy (GTDB): domain Bacteria; phylum Bacillota; class Clostridia; order Lachnospirales; family Lachnospiraceae; genus UMGS1370. The sequence continues at coordinate 12,858 of JBKUOG010000016.1, forward strand.
CAACACAATTGGGAATACAATTAGTCCTAGAGTCAGCGCTGCAGATGGTTTATTAGGATCTGCTTTTAAAAGTTCTTCATTATCCAACAGCTCTGCTGCTTCCTTATGGAATTCACGTTTTTCCCCCTCATCCATTCTCTTATTTAGAATATTCGCATACTGCCATCCGCAAAGAAGACTGGCCGGAAGTGCTACAATGAGCCCATAAATAATAAACCATCCAACATTCGCTCCTATCTGTCCAGCTACTGCCAAAGGACCCGGAGTAGGCGCAACCACACAATGCGTCAAAAGCAAACCTGTAAACAGCGCCGCTACATATGCGCTTGTCTTTTTTCTGGTCAGCTTCTGTAAACTGGTAACCAATGGATTTAAGGTAATGTATGCAGATCCGAAATATACCGGAATTGATACAATAAAGCCTGCCAGATTTAATGCCAGCATATCATTTTTCCTGCCAAAGGTTCTTAGTAGTCCCTTTGCCAGTTCTTCCATACCACCAGAATCTCCCAACATCATGCCAAAGATGCCGCCAAATAAAATCAAAAGTCCAATGCTGGTCATAATACTTCCGAAACCGGAAGTCAAATAATTCAAAGTATCTGTCAGTGGCAACCCACACAATACAGCCATCAAAATTGCACAAGCAAACAAGCTGACTCCAGGGCTTACCTTACATTTAATCAACATCACCAACAGAATCGCCATTGTAATCAAAAAAGCAATTAAGACATTCATGAAGCTTCCCCCTTTTTTCTGCTTAAGCATTGTGCCGAAGCATTTTCCCCGGCATTACTCCTGTAAATGTTTTGTCATGATAAACCAATTGACCATTCACAAACACATAATCTATCCCCTCTGTAATACTATTAGAATGACTGTAAGTTGCTGTATCCTGAAGGCGGTCATAATCAAAAATCAGAATATCTGCATCATATCCATCCCTTATGAAACCTTTATTTTTTACCAGAAGGTATTCTGCTGTCAAACCAGTCATTTTGTGAATAATCTGCTCCAAAGACAAAATTTTCTTTTCCTTCACAAAATAAGTAATTGCATGAGGGAATGTTCCACTAGCACGCGGATGTCCTTTTTCTTTCCAGCTTCTCGTCAAACCATCGCTTCCTACGATGCAGTACGGATCCTGAATAATTTCACACACATCCTCATCGCACATGCTGCTGTAAACGCCGCCAGTCTCACAGTTATTTTCCACACACAAGTCAAAAAATGCTTCCCATGGATCTTTTCCAATCTCTTTTGCATATTCAGCAATAAATTTTCCTTCTGCCAGAGGTGTTTTCGATGCAGAATACACATAAACTCCGTTCCACCCGCCTGCATTCAAGTAATAATTATCATATGGCGTTTTTGGACTTTCCATCTCAGCCTTTATTTTCGCTCTAAATTCCGCATCTTTTAATTTATCCGTCATTGACTGAAATCCATTTTCAAAATACCATGGAGGCATACAGGCATTTAAAGTAGTCATATTACAAGTATATGGATACTGATCGCAAATTACCCGAATTCCTTCCTCTCTTGCATCATGGATCAGCTTCAATGTTTCTTTCTGTTTGCCCCAATTCGCCTTTCCCAGCATTTTATGGTGAGAAATATCTACACAGACTCCTGCCTGACGCCCAACATTGATCGTCTCTTTTACAGCTTCTACAATCTCATCCGATTCATTTCTCATATGACTTGCATAAATCCCATTATACGGAGCAATCACTTTCGCCAACTCAATAATTTCTTTTTCTTCCGCATAACAGCTCGGCGTATAAATCAAACCAGTAGAAAAGCCTGCCGCGCCTGCTTCCATCGCTTCCCGCAAAATTCTTTTCATTTTCTCCAGTTCTTCGTCAGTAGCCGGTCTATTGGCCATTCCCATTACCGCAATCCGAAGACTGCTATGACCAATATACATTTTCACATTTGCTGTTTTAGGCTGCTCATCTGCATATTCTAAGAATCTGCTAAAACTTTCCCAGTTTTTCATATCATCCGGAAACCATGTTGTTCCCATAGACAGCATATTTTGAATATCTGCTAAATTTTCCGGAGCTACGGGAGCCATAGATAAACCGCACTGTCCCACAATTTCTGTTGTAACTCCTTGTGTAGTCTTGAATAAATGAGCGTCCTCTGAACCAAGGATCATATCGCCATGAGAATGAGCATCTATAAATCCAGGACAAACATACCGCCCCGCCGCATCAATCACCTCTGATGCTTCTGTCTCTTCTTGAGTTAATACAATTTTTCCGTCCTTTATTCCCACGCAACCATCATAAGCCGAAGCACCGCTTCCATCAACTATCTTCGCATTTTTAATCAATACATCTAACACGACTGCCTCTCCTTCCTTTTTGTTAATTCATTATAAATTCTTGCTACTACACCTTTTAGTTCCAACAGCATCGACACTTTTGTTAAGTTAAACTTAACACATGTTTTGTACATTGTCAACTATCCATTCTTTATTTATCAACTTTTTTTGTGTTTTTTGTCTATTTTTTATCAAATATATTTAATATCGTTTAATTATATTTAACTTTTAACGTTTTATCAAATATTATATTTATTTATAATAAACATTTTCTCAAGTCTTTTTTTACACAAAATTCCTTCTCTTTCCCACAAAACGCTGTTATAATACAGATACCGCTCCTCCATTCATAGATATATATTTGTTCTTGAAACGGAGGATAAGAAAAGGAGAACTATTGTGGAAGAATTAAATATTGGAAAAAAGCTACAGGAACTTCGTTCCAAAAATGGTATTTCTATGCGCAAGCTATCTGCTCAAGCCGGAATTACTCCATCCATGCTCAGTCAAATTGAAAATGGACAGGTCAACCCATCTATCAATACTCTTCGTTCTTTGGCAAATGCTTTAGGAGCACCTCTTTATCATTTTTTTAAAGAGGAAACCGAACACACTCTAGTCGTTACACCAACTACTCGAAAAATCATCGGACTAAAGAATAAACCGGAAGTTGTTTATGAACTTCTTACACCAGACACCCAAGGCAGTATCGAATTCTGTATGATGGTGATTCCTCCTAATTCTGATTCCAATTCTCATCCTCAAAGCCATATAGGTGAAGAAGTCGCCTTTTTATATTCTGGTGAAGTTGTAAATGTAGAAATTGATGCTCAATGCTTTTCTTTAAGGCAAGGTGACAGTATCCGTATCCCCGGACAAGCACAACACATATGGCATAACCCCAGCAGCAGTCCGGTTCAAATAATTTTCGCTATTACACCTCCATCATTTTAAGTAAAAATATTGCTCAATGTTCAGCGTTTTTATTACGAGAAAATAAAATATCGCCAATTTTTATTAACATTTCATTAACACTATTGTTGGATACATATAATTATATTATTGTATTATCAGAGCATAATAATAAAACAACGTAAGCAATAATGTGAACATTTTCTCCTCGCTCCATAATCTAGCGTTTGTTAGTATTGATAATGAACCGTTGACGACATTGCCCGCAAAGCAGGTAGGTTCTGGTTTCGGGCATTTTCATTTTTCGGAACACGAAAAACTACAATCCTCTCAACAAGCTAAAGAAAAGCTGCCGCTGGCAGCTTTTTCGGATGCTTGGCAATCAAAAATGCCGGAAGGCCTGGCGCAGCAGGCTATACCGGCATATAAGAATTCTTGAAAAAGTAATCAAGATTTACTTTATATTTATTTAGTTTTCCATCTGTCTTCCTAAAAATCCTGCAGCTGTCATTGCCAGTTTCATTTCCATATCGCCGAAACGGGTTCTCGGCTCCCTGCTTAAAATAATGACAGCCCCTATAGCATCCCCTTCACAAATAATGGGCGCAATCACCTGAGCCGTAACTCCTTCTATCGGTTCTGAAGTCAGGGCAATAAAACCTTTGTCATCTTTTCCCGCCATCATTGCTGTTCTTTCCTGAATCACGTTCTCTAGCTGATGGCTGATAGGCTTTTGCAAAAGCTCTTTTCTGGCCCCTCCTGCTGCTGCAACTACCTGATCTCTATCGGTAATGCAGACCATCATTCCTGTAGATTGGGCCATCGCATCTGCATACTGTCCGGCAAAGGCTGTAAGTTCCACCATTGGAGAATACTTTTTTAAGATTATCTCCCCCTCCCTGTCTGTAAAGATTTCCAGAGGGGTCCCTTCTCTTAACCGAAGGGTTCTGCGGATCTCTTTCGGAATCACCACACGTCCCAAATCGTCGATTCTTCTTACAATGCCTGTAGCTTTCATACAAATTTCCTCCTGTAATTTTCCTGTTTTCCATATCATGTGATGTATGGTTATTATGTGAAAATTAAGGAAGTTTATTCTTATTTCCCATTTCTATTTAACGCTACCACCATTTAATCTGATCTGTAATATATTGCCGGATCTTAATAAACTCTGAGGATGTAACATCTCTCGGTCTCGGAAGATCAATTTTTAAATCCTCTTTAATGGTTGTGGGCTTATTGCGCAGCTTAATATCCATTTGTCCGTATCTTTTGGCGTTTAAAAGCAACACCTTCTTTGGCAAGCACACTACTTATAGTATGAAAGATACTGCAGCATCAGTGTATAGGGGGAACATTATAATCAAATCCTATAAAAGACAAACTTCGACCTCACAAAAACAACTATTGGTGTATCCCTGCAAAAGACGATGACAAATTTATAATTTGCCTTTGTCGTATCAAGGGGTCAAAAGCATTTTGACCCCAACATCTTATTTTCTTTACTTCAACTTTTTGTTTAATTTTTTTACGCATTGCCTTTCCCACAAATATATGATGAAGCTGATCCCAATATAAATAATAAAGAATGAGGGAAGCACTAATTTTGCAGTCTGTCCCAATCCAGTTTCATCCCCCAGCGCCCAGGCCGTTATAACGGTTACTGCCGCGCAAAGGCTACAGTGAATCAAAGCGCGCCACCAAAATGCCGGTCTGTCCAGTTCCATAATCATGGACAGAATCCCGTATATGGCGGATGCTATCAGCCATCCGGTTGTATCAGACAGAGTGTTTTCGGTCTGCCCTGTAATCCAAAGACACGCCGTTGAAATTACAGCTCCAATTCCAATTCCGCAAAAAGCATACCACAGTATTTTCCGAATCATATTATGCCTCCTCCATTACATATTTCCGAAATTCCTTCATAAAAGATCTGGAAATCTCCAGCCGTCTCGTTCCGTCTTTTAAGAATGCTGTATAATTGCCGCTAAATCCTGCCTCTACTGCTGCCACAAACCGGATATTTACGACTGTCCCTTTATTAATCTGGACAAATCCCTGCTTTGACAGCATTTTTGTCAGTTCATACAATTTATATTTTGATTCCAGAATCCCGCTTCCTTTCACCTGGCCAAAAATCTTCCCGCCTCTGCTCTCAAAATACTGAATATCCACAGTCTCACAGAGAAACTCTCTTCCCTCTTTATAGAGAAAAATCCGTTTTCCCAGGTTTTTATCTGCTTCCACAAGTCCCTGAAGGGTTTGAATCAATTCTGCAGTCTTTCTATCTTCCAGTCTTCCCCGAACAACGATCTCTGGTTCTTCCACATCCGCCTGTTCCCATATCAGCTTCATCTTTTCCTCCTCCCTGAATCTCCATTGTTCCATTCCTTTTGTGCATTCTATCACCTCCTTGCACTAATTCTAGCAAATTTCAGAAAAAATGTCTTTGAAATCCTTTTATCTGGTTTTCTTTGGTCTGTAACTGGCAGATTTCTGGATGTAAAAAGCAGCGCCAGACTCTGTCTGACGCCGCTTTTCCTGTCTGAATCTTCGCATGGCTGAACTGTTACCAATTTTCCTGTCATTCTGCTAATACTGCCTGGTAAGCTTCTGCCATGCCCTTTTCCTGAATCAGGTCATAGTATCCCCGAACCATTGGAATCATGCCGGTTAAATCAGCATGCCAGTAATCTTCTCTCTTCATAATCTCTTCTACAGATGCAGTCTTCATAAATTCCATAATCTCTGTGCCGTCGTTTGCCTTGTCAGTTCTGTAGAATGCAATCAAAGCTGCCATAGAAAAGGTTAATGCCGCCGGATACTTGCCGAATTTTTCTTTGTACTCTAAGATAGTGGGCAGAACCCGTACCTGGAACTTGCTGACAGAATTTAATGCAATGCTTAACAGCTGATGCTTGATAAATGGGTTGCTGAAGCGCTCCAGGACGTCTTTTGCAAACTGGACGTCTGTCTCGGTATTTCCTAAAGTAGGTACAATCTCATCAAACAGGCACTTCTTTAAAAATGCGCTGACTGTTTCGTCCTTTAAGCACTCGCCTACTGTCTGTAAACCATACAGATATGCGCCTAATACCATGGAGGTATGACCGCCGTTTAAGATACGTACTTTTCTCTTCTTATATGGTTTTACATCGTCTGTCCATACAATGTTGTAGCCAGCTTTATTAAATGGAAGTTCATCTTCGTGGTGGCCGCCGATTACCCACAGATGGAAAATTTCAGCGGTATCAATTAAATTGTCTGTGTAGCCAAGCTGTCTGTTCAGTTCTTCTGCTTCTTCCCTGGGATAGCCGGTTACGATGCGGTCAACCAGGGTGCTGCAGAAATCATTCTCTTTATTGATCCAGTTTTTGAAGTCCTCGCCTAACTCCCACAGGTCTGCATATTTTAATACGCATGCCTTTAAGTTGTCACCGTTGTCGTCAATCAATTCGCAGGGGAGGAGAATCATTCCGGGAAGACCTGCCTCAAATCTCTTATATAAAAACTGGGTCAGCTTTGCCGGGTAAGACTTAGGAGGCATGTCGGTCAGCCTTTCTGTGCCAAGATATTCAATGCCTGCCTCTGTTGTATTAGAAACCAGCACTCTTATATCCGGGCTGGCAGCCAGTGCAATATACTCTTCATACTGCGTGTAAGGATTCAGCGCTCTGGAAATCGAAGTAATATGGGTATGCTCATTTACCACTTCGCCATTACTGATGCCGCGAAGGAATAAATTGTACTCGCAGTTCTGATCTGCAAGCATCTGGCACATACCTTTTTCAATCGGCTGTACAACTACGATCTTGCCGTCATACAGACCTTTTTCCTGCAGTTTGTGGAAAAAGTAGTCTACAAAACCTCTTAAAAACCCACCTTCACCAAACTGAATGACTGTTTCTTTTACCTTGCTGTTCATGGCAGCTCCCTCCATTATTGTATATTTTGTAAGTGCTTACATTTCCTTATCCTTACTATACAACAGGTTTTAGAAATATTCAAGCGTTTTTTGTAACCGTTTTCTCTTATCTTTTGTAAGCATTTACATTCGGCACATACAGATAGTTGTTGTCCGTCTTACTGTCTCCAATCATAGCCCGCATTTCTCTTACCTGCCTGCTGTCTGGAAGCAGCCGGACCCAAAGCTGCCAGGGAACTGAATCCTTAACCGCCTTTTCATCAATGACTCTTCCGGCATAATAATCCTCGTACAAATCCGCATACAGGCTGGTCATCTCATCAATAAACTCCCACGATACCGGATCCATCTTTTTTTCAATCTGCCTGGCAATTAATTCTTTAATATACTGGCGGGAGTAATTCTCAAAATCCAGCAGTTCCCCGTTATCAATCCCATGCCTGTCTGCCCAGCCAGATACATCTGTCAATTTGGTCTGATACGTTAAATTGCCTTCTTCATCCCAGCGCATCACTCCATACTGGCATGGGGTAATGCTGATGGAATCGCTGATAATCTCATAAATTCCATAAGGTTCTTCTTCTTTTTCTGCCTGTTTAATGACCGAAAGTCTGGGACCTGGACCTAGGCGTTCCTCCGGCAGTTTTAGCTGACTGTTCTTTTTTAAACGCTGTACATGGAGATGGCCGCTGACATACACTGGCAATTCCCATTTTTCCAGCAAAGCCGCTGCCTCTTCGTAATTGTCCATGGCGCAGTCTGTAGTATAAAGGCTGCTCTGCGGAAACAGATTGTGATGCCCTACCGGGATAACCGTAACGCCAGCTTCTTTTGCCTCTTTTAGCTGGCCATCCATCCAGGAAAGGGTTTCTTCCTTTAGTCTTCCGCCTACCAGATTGACCGGCTCATATTGACAAGTATCTAACATCATCATCCAGTACCTCTCATCCAGTTCGTACACATAGCTTAGGGAATGAACGTCCCTGCTTCTTGCCTGATCATATCCATAATTGCGGTAATACTCATAAAACTCTTCCGGTGTAATGGGCTGCCCCTTTGTCTTTTCATCCCCGAAATAATAAGAAGCGTGAGGATTGTTGATATCATGGTTTCCGGGAATCACCAGAACCTGGATGCCGCTTTCCTGAATCTTTGCCAGTTTGTCCGATAATTCCTGGTGATTCTCCTTTTCCCCGTTCATAGTAATATCTCCGCTGAGAATCAGCGCATTCGGTCTCTGCTGTATTACTTCCTCTGAAAATGCATCTAACAATTCCGGAAGATACTGGATCAGTTTTCCGTCACTGGATGCAATAAAATCCCGATATGCTTTCCCAAAATCCGTAATGCTGTGGCTCTGATAGTGAAGATCAGATGCAACTACCAGTGTAGGCGGTTCATAAGGCGGTTCTGGTTCTATATATGGTTGCTCTGGCTCCTTTGTCTCTGTCTGCTGCGCTTTGTCAGCTCTGGATTCCTCTGTCTGAGTTTCTGTTGGCGGTGTTTCCTCCGGCAGCGTTTCCAAAGGCACTGTCTCCTCCAGACTCTCTTTTTCCGGTCCCTGTGTTGTCTCTGGTTCCTGAGACGTAAACGTCTCCTGATCCGAATGCTCTTTCTGATCCCGGCTGATAATTCCTGTCACTGCCCAGATTATCAAAAGCAGAAGCAGCACTGCAAAAACTGCCCCCAGATTCTTCCGGTTCTTCTTTATCCAGCTTATATTTATCCAGTCCTTTTTCATCCAGTCCTCTTATCCCATCAAATAATGCCCAGTTCCTTCATTGCCCAGGCCACTCCGTCTTCTTCCACTGTCTTTGTCACAAATGTGGCATAGGGTTCCAGTCCTTTATCATGCTTGCCCATAAGAACTGCGTTTTCTGCAAATTGGAACATGGACAGATCATTCATACTGTCTCCAAATACATAGGCGTCCTTTAAAGGAATCCCATAGTGTTTCAGCACCCACTCAATCGCAGTTGCCTTGGAATGTCCCTTTGGCACGCACTCATAAAAACCGTTTCTGTCAATCACATCAAAGTCTTTTTCAATGACTTTAAAAAATCCCTCTTTATCAACTTCCCCGTCTGCTGTCATACAAAACTTGTCAAACTCATAGTCTGTATCCTCCAGAGCAGGCGACGTCTCTCCCATTTCCTCGTTAATCGACAGACGAAGCTGTTCCATCCAGGGGGTTTTGTAAGGCTTTTCACTAAAATAACAACCCTGGGAGCCTTCGAGTACAACCTCTGCCTTGTATTCTTTAATTGCCTGGCGCAGCTTGATTCCCTTTTCATAAGGCACATGGCAGGCATAGACTTCTTTGCCTTCCACCATAATGCAGGTCCCGCATCCGCACAATGCCCCGTCTGTCTCCACTTCCTTTAACAGCGGCTCTACCAGCACATAGCTTCTTCCGGAATTAATAAAAACCAGATGTCCGTTTCTTCTTGCCGCTTTTAACGCCTCTTTTGCACTCTTTGGCACCTGCCTGGCGGTTTCACTTAACAAAGTCCCGTCAATGTCAAAAAACAATGCTTTTCTGCTCATATCTTAAGTTTCTCCTCTTCTCTGAAAGCTAAAACAGGGCTGCATCGGTTTCCCCATTGCAGCCCATTTTTTTAATTCTCTCGAAAAACGATTTCTCCTGTTGTTGCATCCATGCTCTCTACAATCGCCAGAGATTCCAGATGAATGCCCTTTTCCCGAATGGCGTCTCCGCCTCTCTGGAAGCCTTTTTCAATGACAATCCCGGCCCCTACCAATGTTGCCCCGGCGTCCTGAACCAACTGGGCCAGTCCCTCCAGTGCCTTGCCATTTGCAAGAAAATCATCGATCAGAAGCACCTTGTCCTCAGTTCCCAAAAAGTCTTTCGATACAATAATATCGTAAACTCTGCCATGAGTAAAGGACTCTACTCTGGAAGTGTAAACATCTCCAGCAATATTTTTTGTCTTGGTCTTTTTTGCAAAAACCACAGGTACGCGGAAATACTGGGCCACAATACAGGCGATTCCTATTCCGGAAGCTTCTATGGTCAGGATCTTATTGATCTCTTCTCCTGCAAAGCGTTTGCGGAATTCCTTTCCGATTTCCTCAAACAGATCAATATCCATCTGGTGATTCAAAAAACTGTCTACTTTTAAAACGCCGCCCTCGCGGACAACGCCGTCTTTTTGTATCCTGTCTTTTAAGAGCTGCATGGCACACCCTCCATTTTCTTTTGCGTTATACCTATTTTGCTACTGCTTTGGAAGTTAAGAAGTTTAATACCTTGATCTGAAGCGCTGCCTCGTCAACAGTTTCCTGACCAACCTGCTCGACCAGAGAAGAAACATCTTCTAATCCCTGCGCTTTGGCTAAAACATCATAATCTCCGTCTTCCAGAGTGATGTTTTCTTTTTCTGCAATGGCTTCAAATGCAAGCTGCAGCTTAACAGAATCGCTGACCTGCTGTTTAAACATTTCCTGGAATTCCTCAACACTGGCCATCCCATTCATAGCTGCATACATTTCCATGTCCATCCCGTAAATAGCAGCCATGTTGGTCATCTGCTCCCACTGCGCTTTATAATCTTTCTCAACTCTTGCGTCAATATCACTAAACTGGCAGTTGGCAATCATTGCTTCCAGCACATCATTTTCCATCTGCATCTTTGCCATATCTTCATTGCTCTTTTGCAGTTCCTGACGGATGCTCTCCCGATATTCTTCTACTGTAGAAACGCCGGATTCCAGTTCCAGACTTTTTACAAATTCGTCATTTAATACTGCTTCCTGCTTTTCTTTTACAGAATTTACAGTAACGTCGAAAGTTACATCCTGTCCCTTTAACTCTTCACTGTTGTAATCTTCCGGGAAGGTTAAATTTAAGGTAACAGCATCGCCTTTTTGGGCTCCAACAAGTCCCTCTTCAAATCCGTCAATAAAGGTGCCGGAACCCAGTTCCAAATCGCTGCCCTGGGCAGTGCCGCCTTCAAATGCAACTCCATCTTTTTTGCCTACATAGTCAATGTTGACTGTATCGCCTTCTGCTGCTGCCCGATCCACCTCTGTAAAAACAGGGTGAGAGTCCAGTGCATACTGAATGATTTCCTCTACATCTTCGTCTGTAACAGTTGTATCCATAGGAGTATACTCAAGTCCAATGTACTCGCCAAGCACTACGCTGCCTTCTGGAACCTCTTCATCAGCGGCTGTTGTCTCTGCTGCGCTTTCTTTCGTTCCTGCAGACTCGCTTGTTGCTGCTGTTGTCTCTGCTGCTGAAGTAGAAGCAGTATCATTACTTGAACAGCCAGCTAATACCACCATTGCTGCTGCGCCGCATACTATTAATTTTTTTGTTTTTCTCATAATTCTCCTCACTAACTTTATCTGTTTGCCGGCAGGTCCTTCTTTTTGGCCGGTTTCTGTAGTATAGCATACCGGTTTCTGAAAAGAAAGACCTGAATCATTACATTTTTATAAAGGCTTTAAATGCTTTGTAAGTATTGTATACATCCAGTTTGGAAGTAAGTTCAAACGGGGAATGCATGGAAAGCACCGGCACGCCTAAATCTACAGTATCAATATCCATGTGGGCTACCAGCTTGGCAATGGTTCCGCCGCCGCCTTCGTCTACGGCTCCCAGTTCTCCGGCCTGCCAGTAGACTCCCTCTTTTTCCATTGCGGCAATCACCGCAGCCATGGTCTCTGCACTGGCGTCATTGGATCCGGATTTGCCCCTTGCTCCAGTATACTTGGTCAAAACGCATCCCTTATTGATATAGCTGGAATTTAACGGCTCGTACACCTGCGGGAATGTGGGATCAAATGCTGCATTTACATCAGAAGACAGGCACATGGAACTGCGCAGCAGAGTGCGGATATTTACCCCTGCCTGCTCTGCCAGATCTTCCAGATAATGAAGAAGGAAATCAGAATTCAGTCCTGTGTTTCCATCGGATCCAATTTCTTCTTTGTCTGCAAAAAAGGTGACGGTGGTGTGCTGCGGCATGTCTGTATCAATCTCCGCCATCATAGCCGTATACGCGCATACCCGGTCATCCTGTCCGTAAGCGCCTACTAAACTTCTGTCTAATCCCACGTCTGCTGCCTTTACTGCCGGAACCATCTCAATCTCCGCCCGGTAAAAGTCTGCCTCGGTAATGCCGTATTTGTCATTAAGAAGCTTTAATGCCAGCAGTTTTACCGGTTCTTTTACTTCGTCATCCTGGTAGGGAACAGAACCTACTACGATATTCAGCTCTTCCCCGCGGATACCGTCAGAAAGCTTTCTTTCGTTCTGCTTTGCAGCCAGATGAGGAAGCAAATCCGTAACGCAGAATACCGGATCCTTGTCGCTCTCGCCAATTACCACCTCGACTGCTTCTCCATCCTTTTTCACCACAACGCCATGCATGGCTAACGGAATGGTCGTCCACTGGTATTTGCGGATTCCTCCGTAATAATGGGTTTTAAACAAAGCAATATCGTCCTTCTCATACAATGGATTGGGCTTTAAATCCAGTCTTGGAGAATCGATATGAGCGCCGTTTAAGCGAACGCCCTTTTCCAGTCCCAGAGTGCCGAATGTAGTGGCAATCAAAGACTTTTTGCGGTTTACATAGTATACCTTGTCACCAGGTTTGTAAGAAGCGCTGGCGTCAAAAGGCTTATATCCTGCCTTTACCAGACGGGATACAATAGCAGAAACGCATTCCCGCTCTGTCTTTCCCTCGTTTAAGAACTTTTTATACCCCTCACAGAACTTTTCTGCCTTTCCAATCTGCTTTGGAGCTTCCTTTCCAATATTAGGAGCCTTCCAAACTAACTTTTCAGCCAGTTCCTGGCCTTTTGTCTTTTTTGACATATTCTTATCCTCCTTAACATCCGTATATTAAAACAGTTCTCTGCTGTCTAAAGCCAGCGTAAAGGGACCGTCATTAACCAGTTCTATCTGCATATCTGCTCCGAAAATGCCATGTTCTACTTTGCTTACATGGTTCCGGCAGCACTCCATAAAGTATTCGTAAATCCGGTTGGCATGATCCGGCGCTCCTGCTTTTACAAAGCTTGGCCGATTGCCCTTCTTGCAGTCCGCATAAAGTGTAAACTGACTGACTACCAGAAGTTCTCCCCCTACATCGGCTAAAGACAGGTTCGTCTTGCCGTTTTCGTCTTCAAAAATCCGTAACCGGCAGATTTTATCCGCCAGCTTTTTAGCGGTTTCTTCTGTATCCTCATCTGATACTCCCAAAAGGATTGCAAATCCTTTCTCAATCCGTCCAGTCTCCTGTCCGTCCGCTGTTACTGCGGCTTTTGTCACCCGCTGCAATACTGCTTTCATGCTGTGTCTCCTTAACTGTCTAGTGTAGTGTCTCGTTCTGCCTCTTCCTGCTGTGCCCTTGCAATGGCAGAAATAGCTTCATTTAGGGAAAACATTTTTGCATCTAAAATATCCACCATATCCGCACACGCCTTTAACTCCTGAAGAAGCTTGATTGGAGGATTGCCTTCTAACTTATAGGCAATCTTGTGCTCTAAGCTGGCCCAGAAATCCATGGCAACTGTCCGAATCTGAATCTCTACCTTCGTTTCCACCGGACCGTCTGTCAAATACACCGGAATGGTCACTACCATGTGGTAACTCTTATAGCCATTGGGCTTTGGTTTTTTAATATAATCTTTTACGTAAAGAACTGTCACATCTGCCTGTTTTGCAATCATATCTGCAATCTGGTAAATGTCTGACATAAATGAACAGATAATGCGAATACCGGCAATATCGCTTAATTTATCCCGCATATTTTCGATGGTAACCTCATATCCATCTGCCTTCAGTTTCCGCACAATGCTGTCCGGGGTTTTCAGTCTGGATTTGATGTGCTCAATCGGAGTGTAGTCATACCTCTCCGTAAACTCATCATTCATAATCTCTATTTTCGCATTAATCTGCTTTAAGGCTGCTCCATAGAGGAACATTGTCTCTTTCCACTGATCCGCCGGTTCCTGTCTGCGGTGACCTGGTGTCATTATCCTCCACCTCGCTTGTTCTGCAAATCCTTATAACTTTAATCCTTTTAACAGCGCCCCCAGTCCGGTAGATGCGCTGCCAGTTTCTTTATAGTCAAATACTTCTTCTGGTTCGTCTTCCGGCTCAACCGCCTTCATACTCAGACTGATTTTGCCGTCATTTAACCCGATAATCTTCACCTTTACTTCCTGTCCCTCTTTTAAAACAACTCCGGGATGCTTAATTCGCTGGCTGCTGATCTGGGAAATGTGCAAAAGGCCGGTAAGTCCATTCTCTAAAGTTACAAATGCGCCATAGTCTTTTAATGACTCAACTGTACCAGTTACAATGGCACCAACCTGACATTTGGAAACTTTCTTTCTGGTTTCTGCCGCCTGCTTTTCTCTTGCCACCTCTCTGCCGGACAGGACAAGGCGCTTTTCTTCTTCATCCGCAGTAATAACCGTAACTTCTACACTCTTTCCACTCCATGCTTCCAAATCTTCTACATACTCTGCTGCCAGCTTGGAAGCCGGAATAAACCCTCTGATGCCTTCCAGATATGCAGCAGCTCCGCCTTTTACGATCTCGCTGATCTTTACAGTGACAACCGTCCGCTCCTCCATCATCTGTTTTAATTTGTCCCACGCAAAAATATCATTGGCCTCTTTTTTGGAAAGCAAAATATTGCCCTCTCCATCGTCTCTCTTTATAACTGTCGCACTGACCTCATCGCCCACATGAATAGACTCCTTTATGTTAAAGTCAGGGTCGCTGCTTAAATTCTCTTTGGTAATAATCCCTTCTGCATAATACTTTAAATCCAGTACAACTCTGTCATCCTCTACGCCAATTACTGTACCGGTTAAAATATCACCTTCGTTTACTCTGCGAAAAGACGCTTCCAACTCAGCCGCATAATCTTCCATGCTCTCTGACGTTTCTGCAATCTCTGCTCTTTGTTCTTCACCCATTTTTCCATCCCTCTCTTTTTGTAAATCTGCAACACATCTATTTAAACATAAAAGCCTTGTTTTTGCCAGAGGTTTCACAAAAATTTAATAAAAAGCCGCCAGGATGTGGTATAATGTGAACACCTGACGAGGTATTTCACGAGTCTGGTGAGAATCAATGCCTGTCCACTTAGCGAGGTATTGTCGAGCTTAGTGGATATAGGGTATAATAACTCCAAAATACAGATGTGCTGCGCACATCTGCAGCTGCCTTTGGCAGCTAAAAGATTTTGTCGTTACCATATCAGGTGAAAACAAATGTCTGCTTCGCAGCCGCTTGTTTTCCTGCTGATATGGTATAATAACTCCAAAATAAGCCATGCGTCAATTATCAGGGAAATCTGCTGCAAGCTGGCTTACAGGCACAGGTTTTCCCTGGTAATTGACATAGAGCGCATGCGCCCGCTTCCAGAATCCGTAAAAGTACAAAGCAATTTTGGGGATTCTGGAAGATGCATGGCTGACACAGAAAGGATGATATCATGACCGATATTATGGATCTGCATACTCACACTCTGGCCAGCGGCCACGCATACAGCACATTAATGGAAATGATCCGTTCTGCAGCCGATCATGGGCTGAAGCTTTACGGCTGTGCGGATCACGCTCCGGCTATGCCCGGAACTTTTGGCAGTCTGTATTTCCAGAATTTTAAGGTAATTCCCAGAAATCTTTATGGAATCCAGATTCTTATGGGAGCAGAATTAAATATACTGGATTCTTCCGGAAAGGTGGATCTGCCGGAAAGCGTCCTGGCTCGTCTGGATTACGGCATTGCCAGCATTCATCCCCCCTGCTACTCCGGAAAAACCATTTTAGAGAATACTTCGGCCTATTTAGGCGCTCTTAAAAATCCTTATGTCCAGGTGATTGGGCATCCGGATGACGGCCGCTTTCCTGTAGATTATGAAACCTTGGCAGCCGCAGCTGCAGAACACCACAAGCTTTTAGAGATCAACAATTCTTCCTTAAGTCCCAACGGTTTCCGGACAAGTGCCCGCGAAAATTACCAGATCCTGCTGGAATACTGCTGCAAGTACAGGACTCACATTCTAATCAGCAGCGATGCCCATATCTGTTTTGATGTGGGAAACCATGATTTTGCCCGCAAACTGCTTGGGGAACTGGCTTTTCCAGAAGACCTGATCGTCAATACTTCCCTGGAAAAACTGGCTTCTTTTCTTCCGGGGAAAATTCAGCTATAAAGGAAAATATGGATGATGCAGAAACCGTCCTTTTGATTGATTCCGGGAAAGACCAGCATTCCATTGATGTCCACCACGGTTCTCCAATGATGAAAAAATCTTAGAATTGAGAAATAAATATGAGCTGCATATGAAAGCGGAACACTGCCTATCCGATGAAGCCGGAATAGCAGATGCAGACAGCGCATTTATTAAAAAAAGGGTTGATGCAAGAAAGTACGGGCCATGGAATAACCACAGCCCGTACTTTTTATTACAGCAAAATAATCTTATGTTCTTCGCAAATTCTGCGCATCTCATCCGGCCACAGGCTGGCCTGAACTTCCCCTACATGGGCTCTGTCCAGCAAAAGCATACACAGCCTGGACTGGCCGATTCCGCCTCCAATGGTATAGGGAAGCTGGCCTTCCAGCAGCATTTTGTGGTACGGAAGAGATCTTCTGTCATCGCATCCTGCTTTGGAAAGCTGCTCATCCAGACTCTTTTCATCCACGCGGATTCCCATGCTGGAAATCTCCAGAGCGCATCCCAGTGTCTCAAACCAGAACAAAATATCTCCGTTTAGCTGCCAGTCATCATAGTCCGGCGCCCGCCCGTCATGAGGTTTCCCGCTGGCCAGCTTATCGCCGATTTTCATTAAAAATACACAGCCGTATTCTTTCGTAATGAGATTTTCCCGTTCCTTGGGAGTCTTATCCGGATAGCGGTCTTCCAGCTCCTGAGTGGTAATAAATGTAATGTCTTCCGGCAGTTGCTTTACAGCCTGAGGATATTTGTACCAGACCTCATGCTCCATATGTTTAATCACTTTAAAAATCGTTTTTACTGTATCTTTTAAAGTATCCAGATTCCGTTCCTCTTTTGTGATCACTTTTTCCCAATCCCACTGGTCTACGTAGCAGGAATGAAGATTATCCAGTTCCTCATCCCGCCGGATTGCGTTCATATTGGTGTATAACCCTTCTCCTGGCTGAAATCCATAGTGCTTTAGCGCCATTCGTTTCCACTTTGCCAGAGACTGCACTACTTCCACAACCTCTCCCGGCTCTCCCAAAAGGTCAAACTGAACCGTTCTTTCTACCCCATTCAGATTGTCGTTTAAGCCGGAGTTCTTTTTTACAAACAGCGGAGCGGAAATTCTCTCCAAATTCATCTCTCTGCCAAATTCCTTTTGAAATGTATCTCGAATGTACTTAATTGCTTCCTGGGTTTCCCGCACTGTCAGGTGGGGATCATACCCTTTTGGTAAAATCAAAGCCATACTCTTGTCCTCCTGCCATTCACTCATACGGCCCTTTATTTAGGACCTATATCTGCTAATGTTACCACCTGGCAGGTGGTTCTGCAAGGAAAACTTATGTTTCTTCTAAACCTTTTTGTCTGAAGAACCTGTGATTTCCAAAAGGACTTTAATAAGCATCAGAGCTGCAGGCCCTAAGAAAACTCCCCATATTCCAAATAGCTTCAATCCTGTATAGAGAGCCGCCAATGTCTCCAGAGCAGACAGTCCTGTGCCTTTTGCCATCATTTTTGTCTCCAATACCTGGCGTAAAATATAGCAGACTCCGTAAATTCCGATTAATGCGGCTGCTTTTTTTCCATTTCTGCCCAAAAGCTCCACAAGTGCCCAGGGAATCAGGGCAGTTCCCGTTCCGAATAAGGGAAGGGCGTCCAAAAGTCCGATTCCGATTCCCAGAAGCATATAATAAGGATTTTTCAGCAAAAATAATCCCATGATGCAGACTCCGGTTGTCAGCAGTAAAATCACTGCCTGGACTCTTACATAGGTTTTTCCAAATGCCCGGAACTTTTCGTGGATAATTCCAAATTCGTCCCGAAACAGAGATTGTTTCTCCATCTTTCGGATGGTATCTAATTTTCCCAGGGTTAAGACTGAGGCCAAAAACAGGACAAATACTATTACCATCCCGTTTGCTATCCACTGCACTACAGAAACAGAACTTATCATTAAGTAAGGCATTGCCGCTGTCTTTGCAGATTCTCCCAAATCCCGCAGCATATCCTGCACCAGACAAACTACATAACCAGATCGCAGATGAAATATTTTTTCTGCTGTCCGACAACATCCTGTCAGCCAGATGTCAAACTGCCTGGTGATTTCCGGCAGCGCCTGGAAAAAAAGTTCTGCCTGCGCAGCCAGCCTGCAGCCGCCGAAATAGATTCCCACGCCTAATAAAATCGCCAATACAATCAGTTCTCCTCCCCCGACTGCCTCTATAGGAATACGTATGGAGCGGTCTTTTCCTGTAATCGTCAATTTTTTTTGAATCCATTTTGCAGACGGCTCTAAGAGGAGCGCTGTCACATACGCTGCAAAAAAAGGAATTACCAGGGGCAGCAGGTATTTAAACCCTATATATACCGCCCCTGTAATTCCTATGATGATAATAATTTTCTTCAGTTTCTCCTTCGGTTTTTCCATGGACTCACCTATTTCTGTTTTGTACTTCCTTTGTACACAGTCTAGTATGAGCAAAATTCCGGAGATTATTCCTAGAGCATGTTTAAAACAGTTCCATAAAATCTTTAAATGCCCTGCTTTCCGGCTTTGCAGAAAAACGCATCTCTTTCCCGGTAACAGGATGAACAAATTGAAGTTGTGCTGCCCACAATGCTAACGGAACTGTCCGGCCCGGCACTTTGCTGCCGTATTTGGCATCTCCCAAAACCGGCAGACCATGTCCGGCAAACTGAACCCGGATTTGATGATGGCGTCCTGTCATAAGCTGAACCTTTGCCAGAGATAGTTCCTGTCCGTCTATTATTTTGGTTCCCAGAATTTCATAGGAAAGTTCCGCCCGCTTACTTTCATCCACAGACTTATCAACAATTTGTGAATAATTATTTTTCCCGTCTTTCCGCAGAAAATCTACATATTTCCCCATATTATCCACAGGTTTTCCACAAATTACGACATAATATATTTTCTTTAATTTTCCGTCCTGCACCTGTTTTGACAAGGCTGCAGCCGCTTTCTGTTCCTTTGCATATACCATTACGCCGCCCACCGGCTTATCCAGTCTGTGGATAACTCCCACGTAAGGCACTGATGTATTTGTGGACATGGTTGTGGATAAGTTAACAAGATGTTTGCGAATTTCGCTGACCATATCCGGCTCAAATCTATGAACAGACTGGGATTGTATGCCTGCCGGTTTTACTGGCACAAGTATGTTCTCATCTTCATATAAGATCGTAAGCATCTTTTGTTCTGCCTTTCTTTTTTTAGTTCTTTCTTTTTTAACTCTTGCATTTTTTTAAAAAAAGTGTATAGTATGTAATATATCAACACATAGTTTTTAATACTACATATCACAGTTTTTAAGATTCAGGAGGTGTTTTATGTCACGTCAAACCATAAAATCCAATCTTTTAAAAATAAAAGATCCCGGCAGCGCCATTACCCACTTTATCGCCATGGCACTGGCCATTCTGGCTGCGGGCCCTCTGCTCATAAAGGCTGCCAAAGATCCAGGACCATTTCATGTAGCTGCGCTGGCTGTCTTCATCGTCAGCATGATCTTATTATATGCTGCCAGCACCACCTATCATACCCTGGACATATCGCCAAAAATTAACCTGTTCCTGCGCAAATTGGATCACATGATGATTTTTATCTTGATTGCAGGAACTTACACTCCAGTGTGCATGATTGTATTAGGTGACAAAGTCGGCTGGTTTTTATTGGGACTGGTCTGGACCATCGCCATTGCGGGAATTATCATCAAAGCCTGCTGGATTACCTGCCCCAAGTGGTTTTCATCCCTTTTGTATATTGCCATGGGATGGGTATGTGTCCTGGCTTTTACCAGAATCGTTCAGGCGCTTCCTCCTGCTGCATTTGGCTGGCTTCTTGCAGGCGGTATTATTTACACCATCGGCGGAGTGATCTATGCCTTAAAGCTTCCGCTGTTTAACTCCCGTCATAAATACTTCGGCTCCCATGAAATCTTCCATTTGTTTGTCATGGGAGGCAGTCTCTGTCACTATATCATGATGTATGAGTTTGTTGCATAATCAGTTTTTCTTTCTGATCTTTCCGCATCTTTTTAATAGCCGCTTCCCGGCGCATGGCCTCTGATTTTGTCTCAAATGCTTCCCAGTAGACCAATGCAACCGGCCTGCGGCTTTTTGTGTATTTTGCTCCATGACCGCTGTTGTGCGCCTTCAGCCGCTTTTCCAGACAGTTTGTCCAGCCGCAGTAAAGGGTGCCGTCACCGCACCGGAGAATATAGGTATAATTCATAATCGTATGCCTCTTTGCTATGTAAACGGTAATCGCTAAAGCTTTTGATTACCGCCCAGGTTTCCCTGTATCTATGATAAAGCACCAGCCGGATGCGCAGGATGTTTATACCTTATTATATCATAGAATCTTAAAAAGGTGTATGTCCCGTCAGCACAATTCCGTTTTCCAGAACCCATGAAGGTTGCAGTAGGCGTATACGGCTACCGGTTTATCATCTTCTGCCACCAGAAATTCTGCCTGAGCAGCTTCGTCTGGTTCCAGCATCCGTCTCTGGCACCCTTTCTCTGTCTGAAGATAAATCCACTGGATGCTGTGTTCGCTGCTCATGGGATGCATATTTTCTCCCACTTTCACAGTAATGCGGCTGCCTTTCTGCTCCACCACCGGCACATGCTTTTCTTTTGCCCCGTCTGTGGAATTGGCCAGCAGCAGTCCCATAGGCTGGTCGCAGCACTTAAAATTTTCCTGATGAGGTCCTCCAATCACTTCAATAATTGCCTGTCCATGTTCTCCTACTAAAAATACCGGTTCTCCATTTGATTTCATAGAAAAATCCCTCCTGTCAAAGAAGGCGCTGATGAAAATGGCAAGCTCCTGTCTTCTGCCTGATTTTCAGCGCGCCTTTCATTTTTAGCTGCATTGATTTCTAAATTATATTGGTTTTCGTTGTACTAGTTAATAGATATCTCCAATTTTTCTAAAATTATTCGTCTGGTACAGCGATTAGGCTACTTCCTTTACCAGAATCAGCCGATCGCCTGGCCGGATTTCCTCACTGGACAATTCATTCATGGCCATAATACTTTCCACTGTGGTATGGAATTTTTTTGCAATTTTCCACAAACTGTCGCCTGGCTGCACAATATAACCCACAATTCCAGGCATTTCCTGAAGTTTTTTTACGTCCAGCGGCTTTTCTGTCACATCTGTGACCACTGCTTCGCACACTGGCTGAAGCACCAAAATATCCAGAGACGCTGTCCCTTTAATTTCTACGTTGTCTCCTCCTGACATAACTGCTGACAACTGCTCCAGCCCCGGCGTAACCTGATACACGCTGTTTTCCTTTATGCCGATTGCTTCCGCCTCACAGTGAAACGGTGCCATACGCACAGCTGACTGAATGGGCGCAGAATCATCGCTGGTTAAATACAGCAAGGAAACTTCCACTGCCCCATCAATCAAAAGCCGGTTTTCTCCTATAGAAATATCATCTATTTTGACAGTTCCGCCACTGTGACAAATTTGCAGAATTCTCTGGTTCTGATCCAGAGAAACTTTTTCCGCCACCCGGCATTTGCAGCTATTTTTGGTAAGAATCTGCTCAAAGCAGGCATCTGATGTAACCGGAATGATTTCTCTGTCTGTGGCATAGAGATCGCTTAAAATCTGAATCTGCTGCTCCTCGTAAAGCTTCATGTCTAATTCCAGAACTGCCTCTACGTCTAATTCACGCATCTCGCCGTCATAATCTGGACGGGCCTCCACATCTTTGTGAGCCAGCCCCACATTTACCACCGGAATCATGTCCTCATCCGCCCCTGACAGTTCTGCTTCTCCCGAAAAAGGAATCGTCTCTTCCAGCCACTGGACCGGGGTGTCGTCCCCTTCTCCAGAGTAAATTACAAATACTTCCAGATTTCCATCTATCAGCATTCTCCCATCAGACGGCCGGGAGGAAACGCCGCACAGCCGCATTTCTTTCCAGAGAAGCTGGCCGATATTGGGTTTATTGCCGGATAACGACATCTGTTCTTTGATACGCAGGGTATCTTTGCGGCGGGCTGCAATCGCTGCGATGTCTATAGAGCGGTGCTTTAACCGCACATTGGCCATACCTGATTCGGATTGACTGCCGCTTTCTCTGGCATCCTCTGCTGCCTCCGACTGATACAGACTTTCTACTCGCACTTCCAGAGTCACAATCGCCTTTACCCCCAGTTTTCGGGAATTGACCATTCCTGTACTCAAATCTTCCAACTGTGCGTCCAGGCTGATGTCATCCCGTTCTTCCAGGCCCGGCACATTCACCATTTCTTCAAAGGGCATACTCCCTCCCAATGTCTGAAGTCCGCCTTCTGCCCGCCGGTAAAGCACCTGAAAGTCCAGTTTTCCCTTTATTAAAACTTTCTCCCCCTGGTTTTTCACTGATTCTATCTGGATTTCCCCATTGTCCAAAAGCACCTGATCCATATCATCCATCGTATCCGGCACGATAAAATCATCGTCCAGTGTGATCTGCGTTGTAGTGTTTCCCTTCCATCGGTTCATATGTATCTGCTGCTTTACCAACTCCATAATGCCTGCCGCCTTTCCTTCACAAGATATCTTTTGACACATTGCTCCTTAGAAAAAGGTATGCAGACTATCTGGTATTTATGAAGGCTTTGCCTGAATGAATCATCTTATCCGTTGTGAACTACCCATTGTCTAAAGTCAGTGGGATTGCGGTAGCCTTATTTCAATATTCTTCTGTAAACCGGTGACGTTTTCCATCTTTTACATATCCGATGCAGGCGTCTAAGTTGACGTTTTCTGCACTCCGGAAGATATTCATATCTACATTGGGGTTGATCGTCTTCAGTTCCCTGATTAGTTCTTTGATCTCCTGGCGTTTGGAAGTATGAACACCTTCTTCCATCGCTTTTTCTTTGGCAATCTGCTCTGTAAACCGGCAGGCGCACTGCAGAAAACGAAGATGGTTGTATTCTTTCCACTCCAGAATTGCTTCTTCTTTTACCAGATATAAGGGACGGATCAGCTCCATTCCCGGAAAATTGGTGCTGTGGAGTTTGGGCATCATAGTATTATACTGACCGCCGTAAAGGACGCTCATCAGCGTCGTTTCAATCGCATCATCAAAATGGTGTCCCAGGGCAATCTTATTACATCCCAGTTCTTTTGCATGGGCGTAAAGGTATCCTCTTCGCATTCTGGCACAGAGATAACAGGGCGACTGATCAATGTCTACCACAATATCAAAAATATCCGAATCACAGATACGGACAGGGATGTTCATCCGTCTGGCATTTTCTTCAATCAGCCGCCGGTTATCCGGGTGATACCCCGGATCCATTACCAGAAACTGCAGACCAAACTCCATCTTTCCATGACGGAGTATCTCCTGCATGCACTTGGCAAGAAGCATGGAATCCTTTCCGCCGGATATGCAGACTGCAATGTTATCCCCTTCCTCGATCATATTGTACTCATTAAGAGCACGTACAAAGGGTCTCCATATGGATTTCCGGAACTGTTTGATAATGCTCTGCTCAATCACTCTGTATTCTTCCAGTTTTTTTTCTTTTTTGTTATTCTCCTGCATCATTTTTCGGCATCACCTTTCTGTACCGGCTCTGCCTCATTCCCTGACAGTTTTTCTACCAGAGCCTCTAACTCCTGTATCCTTTTTTCCAGTTCTTCAATTCTTCTGAGATTGTGCCCCAGACTTTCTACAGATGCATATTTCTTCTTTGGAATCGGAATCCCATCCTTTTTAATCGGACGGGCCGGTACGCCTACTGCGGTCACATTGTTTTCCAATGGCTTAAGCAGTACCGCATTGGCAGCAATGCTGCAGTTATCTCCTACCTCAAATGCACCTAAAATCTTTGCGCCTGCGCCGACTGTCACATTATTGCCCAGAGTGGGATGGCGCTTTCCCTTGTTTAACCCTACTCCGCCCAGGGTCACACCCTGATAAATGGTACAATTATCTCCCACAACCGCTGTTTCTCCAATAACCACTCCTGCGCCATGATCAATCAAAATCCCATGCCCAAGCTGGGCGCCCGGATGGATCTCTATCAGAGTAAAAAACCGGGCCAGCTGCGAAATAAAACGGGCAATAAAAAGCATGTTGTGTCTGTAAAACCAGTGAGCAAACCTGTGCCAGATCAAAGCATGCACGCCCTGATACAAAAACAGCACTTCCAGCGCGCTTCTGGCCGCCGGATCTCTTGCCTGTACAGCCTTTACATCCTGCCATATATCTTTTAAAATCATATCAGACCTGCCTTTCTGAAATTACCATATCAGGTAAAACAAGCGGCTGCGAAGCAGAGTTTTGTTTTCACCTGATATGGTAACGACAAAATATTTTAGCTGCCAACGGCAGCGGCAGATGTGCGCAGCACATCTGTATTTTGGAGTTATTATACCCTTCCCACTAAGCTCGGCAAGACCTCGCTAAGGGGACAGGTATCTATTCTCACTAGACTCGTAAAATACCTCGTCAAGTGTTCATATTATACCATATGGCAGAAATGAAAAAAAGGTTTTTTCGTTTGCCTAACTCTATAAAATGCTGTATACTGTTTTCATACCATTCAGAAAGCAGGAACATACATATGAAAAAAATTACATCATTTTCAAAATTAACTGTCAAAATCCCAATCAAAATCATATCTATCATGTTGATTATTATGACTTTTTTGTCTGTATCTGTGGTATCCATGTCTCGGACAGCCACAACCAACTCTATTGAACGCGAAGTAGATTATCTTGCGCAAATGAATGCCGCAAAAGTATCTTCCTATTTAGAAAATATGTATATGCTTTCACAGTCTATGGCAAAAGAAATACAGCGCTATGGCAAATTCGGCCGAAGTATTGCGGAACCAATTCTCATAGAATCTTTAAATAGCGCTTTGGACAACGACAAAATCTTTGGCGCATATTTTGCATTTGAACCGGGTCTCTTTTTTCCGGGAACGCCAAAAGGTCTGTCTTATTATGCGTATCGCAATGGCAATGAAGTAGCGGTAGACATTCTGACTGATTACGATGTATACTCTACCGCCGATTACTATATCGGCGCACATGACTCCATGGCAACCTATGTTACAGAGCCATATTCATATGAATTAACGAATGGTGAAACGGTCTGGCTGATTACACTGAGCACACCTTTAATCAATGACAACGGCGAGTTTGTGGGCGTAGCAAATTGTGACATTTTGGCCGACAGTATTAATTCTATTGCATTTGATAACGGCGGCTATCAAACTGCTTACAGCACTGTTTTGTCCCAGCAGGGTATGTATATTGCTGATTCCTTTGATAAAAGCAAACAGGGATCTTATTTTGACGGAAAAGAAAAACAGAAAATTTTAGATACAATTCAAACAGGCAGCAAAGTAACTATGGAAGGGGAAAATACTTACTTTGGCAATGAAAAAGCCGTAGTCACCTATATTCCGATTACCTTAAACGGTACCAACCTGCACTGGGCCAGCGGATTTGTTATCAGCAAAAGGGAAGCCTTTTCAGGAGCTTCCTGGATGACGGTTTTTATCGTCCTGACTTGTATTATAAGCATTGTTCTGCTTAGTATATTCACCCATTCCATTATCAAACGGTCGCTTTCTCCAATTTCGTATGTTATGGGCCTTGCGGATAAAATGCGAAGATGCGATCTGTCTGAAATACAGTCAGATTCCGATATGCAGCTTCCAGATGATGAACTTGGACTGCTTGCCAATATTTTTACAGAAGTCAGCGCAGAACTGACATCTATTATTAAAGATATTAATTATTGTCTGAACAATATGGCTGCAGGAAACTTCTGCATAGAATCGCAGTGTGAAGAACAGTATATCGGAGATTATAGCTATATCCTGCGGGATATGAAAAAAATCCGGGAAAAACTAAGTAATACGCTGATGCATATTGAGGAATCCTCCAGACAGGTTCAGGACGGTTCCGAGCAGATTGCGCAGGGCGCCCAAACTTTGGCACAGGGTTCTTCCGAGCAGGCTGCCTCTGTTGAAGAACTGGCCGCTACGCTTGCAAATCTCTCCACCCGGATTAAACATACAGCGGCGGACGCAGGATTTGCCAATAAAATTGCAAAAGAAACCGGTCTTGGTATTACAGAAAGCAATCAGCAGATGCAGGAACTGCTAGCAGCTATGGAGGAAATTAAAGCGTCTTCTGTTGAGATTGGCAAAATTATTAATACGATTGATACGATTGCATTCCAGACAAATATCCTGGCGTTGAACGCCGCAGTTGAAGCAGCACGCGCAGGCACAGCCGGAAAAGGATTTGCCGTTGTTGCCGATGAAGTCCGTAATCTGGCGTCCAAATCCGCAGAAGCTGCAAAAAATACAACTGCCCTGATACAAAATTCCGTTACAGCTGTAGAAAACGGCAGCAAATTGGCAAATACAACTGCGGACTCTTTAGAGAAGGTAGTTGAAAAAGTCCACGATATCGAAAATAAATTCACAAGCATTGCTGCTGCCTCTGAAGAGCAGGCTGATTCTGTTACCCAAATCACACAAGGCATTGATCAAATTTCGTCGGTTGTACAGGCAAACTCTGCAACTGCTGAGGAATCAGCGGCTGCCAGCGAAGAACTTTCCGGCCAGGCAAGCTTCCTGAAGTCTTTAATGGCTCAATTTACTTTAAGATCTTAGTGTTTTTATAAGTCGGACATACGTAAAGATGCAAAATGACGGAGCGCTTAAATCAACACTCCGCCATTTTTATATTGCTCTGCGATTCTTTTTACTGGAAAATTACCGGTTCTTCCAGATACTCGGTCTTTACTACAATATACGGGCAGGATGGCTCTTTGCTTACTTCCTCTCCTTTAGCAGGCCCCATCAGTTCTGTATCAAAAATAATGGCATTTTCTGACAGATACAGTTGTTCGACTGTAATGCTGTATCCGCCGCTTTCCTGGGTTCCATAGCCATTTACTATGTACAATCCCTGATCGTCACTGTATGTCAGCTTAAAAGACTCCTGTTTCTTTTCGTTAATCATATTTAAAAGTTCTTCTGGCACATCCCCATCGCCTGCTACCGTAAACTCCAGATCCCTCACTTTATCGGCATTTTCATTTCCCGCTCCCACTATGCTGCAGCCGGTTAAAAGACGGACTGCTGCAACCCACAAAAACAATCCTATAACTGCAAACAGCTTGCTGCTCATTGTTCGTTTCATTTTCCTGCCTCCCAAAATAGTTGATTATTACTATTTTATTCGGAGGCAGGTTCTGGTATGTGTGTTTTCCAGCAGGAAATTTTTACATTCTGCGGACTTGTTTTTCCAAAGGTCCCACAAAAATCCGGTACTCCCCTGGTTCTGTAGCAAAGGTTCCGTCTGCTGTGATAAACCGGAGATCCGTTTCTGGAATCCGGAATGAAAATGCTTTTTCTTCTCCTGGAAGAAGGTGAATTCGCTCTGCTGCCTTTAATTCCCTTACTGGTCTGGATGTACTTCCTACCACGTCTCTGACGTAACACTGTACGACCTCGGTTCCTTCTGATTCCCCGGTATTTTTTACCTTTCCGGTTACAATCAGTTCCCCATTTTCCGTAAAATGGCTGTCATCTGCTTCTAAATCCGTATAAGTAAATGAGGTATAGCTAAGTCCGCCTCCAAATGGGAACAGAGGGGTATTCGGCACATCCTGATACCCTGTCTGGAACCGTTTCCGCACACCGTCTGCAGGTCTTCCGGTATTTAACCGGCAATAAGCAATCGGCTCCTGTCCGGTACAGTACGGGATGCTCATAGACAGCCTTCCGCTTGGATTGGCCTTTCCGGAAATCACATTAGCCAGCGCCGGACCGCCTTCTGTGCCCGGAAACCAGGCCATTAAAACAGCGTCTGCATACTGGGTTACCGGAAGCAGTTCTACCGGCCGTCCGGAAAATACTACTGCCGCAACCGGCTTTCCAAGAGAAGCTGCTGCTTTTAACAATTCAATCTGGCATTTTGGAAGAGCCAGGGAAGATTTGGCAGAACCTTCTCCTGATTTCTGCTGGTGCTCGCCAATTGCCACTACTATCACATCTGCTTTTTTGGCAGTCTTCATCGCTTCTGCCAAAAGCTCCTCATCTGTCCTGCCGGCTTCGTTCCGTTCCCCTTTTCCGGTCAGTTCTTTGCTGCGGAAGCTGTAAAATACTTCTTCCTCATCCAGCAGAAAACTTCCCTGTGCGGATTCCACAAACTCTGCTCCATAGCAGTTTTCCATCGCTTCTTTTAAGGAAATTCCGTCTTCCTCTCTCCGGTAAATCGACCAGCTTCCGCACAGGTCTCTGACGTCTGCATATGGCCCGATAAGAGCGATTCTTTGCTTTTTCTCCGGACGAATCGGAAGGACGCCCTCGTTTTTCAGCAAAACAAAGGATTCTTCGGCAATGGTTCTGGCCAGATCCCGATGTTCTTTTCCTCCAATGCAGGCCTGTTCTTCCTCTATCTGCTCGTCGCTGTAGCGATATGGGTTTTCAAACAGTCCCAGCTTATCCTTTAATCTGAGAATGCGGAGTACGGCTTCGTCCAGAAATTCTTCCTGCAGTTTTCCTTCCCCAATCAGTCTGGTAAGTGCTTCTGCATAAACCCTGCTGACCATATCCATATCCACTCCGGCTTCCATTGCCAGCTTTGCCGCCTGTTCTTCATCCTCTGCCACTCCATGCACTATCAGCTCTGCTAGTGCAGAGTAATCAGAAATCAGAACGCCGTCAAAGCCCCATTCCTCTCTGAGAATCTTACGGTTTAACCACTTATTTGCAGAAGCTGGAATGCCGTTTAAGGTATTAAAGGATGTCATCATCATCTCGCATCCGGCTTCTACTGCAGCGTGATAGCCTTCCAGATACTCTTCTCTCAGTTTCTTCTCAGACATATCCACGCTGTCATATTCCCGTCCGCCTTCCGGCGCGCCGTATGCGGCAAAATGTTTGGGGCAGGATGCCAGGGTTCCCTTATCAGAAAGGCTGTCCCCCTGGTATCCTTCTACCATAGCCTTGGTCATCTGACGGTTCAGCCACACATCTTCTCCGGAAGACTCCATTACGCGGCCCCATCTGGCATCCCTGCACAGATCTGCCATTGGCGAAAAGGTCACATGAAGGCCGTCTGCCGCTGCTTCCCTGGCTGCCATCCTGGCGCCTTTTTTTACAAGTTCCGGATCAAAGGTACAGCTCTGAGCCAGTGCAATGGGCATAACCGTCTGGTAGCCATTAATCACATCTGCCATAAACAACAGTGGGATTTTATGTTTACTATTTTCCAGATAACGTTTTTGAACGGTTTTTAATACAGACGCTCCGGATACATTTAAAATTGAACCGGCTTCCCGAACCATTTTTTCCGGAATCTGCATCCGCTGTTCAGGACCTGTCTCAATACCACTTCCAGAATAATAAGCTCCTGTCAGCTGAAGAAGCTGGGCTGCTTTTTCTTCCATATCCATGTTTCCAAGCAGTTCTTTTAGATAAGTTTCTCCCTTCATATTCATTCCTCCGTCATCTGAATGCTGACCGGAACTCCCTTTTTCAGGCGAATCCGGCAGTCTAATGCCTGCATACCGCCAACCGGATTAAACATTCTTCCTTTATAGTAGCTGTCTGTTTCCACCAGAATCCGGGCATCCGCCTGTATACACAACGTTTTTCCGTTTGCTCTCTGGATTCTCAGTTGGTTTCCATCTGCTGTAACCGTTTCCGTACACTCAGAAACCACTGGAAGATAGAACACCGCGTCATAGTCGCAGGAAGTCACGTTCCAGCAGACCTTATCTTCTGCAAATTCATACTGAACCTGAAATTTGCAGGTTCCTTCCTGTTTTCCGGTTCTTAAAACGCCTTCTGCCTGAACCCGAATCTGTTCCGGCTGTTCCTGATAGGAAACTTTGGCTGTCAGGTCGTTAATATTCTCGTAGGTTTCCCCTTCTTCTCCCTGATAGGAGATTCTTGGGGTCTGGCACTTCGGCTCCCCGTTTCTTGTAAGCTGCATATTATTGGGTTCTACTAACTGGTAGTCTCCCATTGTTCCGGCAAAAACAGGGCCAAGATCTTTATGCCATAAAAGGGTTACCGCACCGCCGGTTGCATGGCCCCGCTCGCTGTACTCCACGTCATAATCGGATACGGTTGCCCGCCAGCCGCCTGTTCCAATCAGGCCTACATGTACAGACGGATAATAATGCAGTCCGTCTCTGGTATCAGATGGCAGACTGGACGGCGGCTGTAAGGTGTCCTTTCTGTGCAGGAAGGTGGCAAGGGACTTGACATGACAGAAGGTATGGTGTACACAGGCCGGTTCTTCCTCGCTGACAAACATAGGGCCGCCATACAGAAGGCCGTCTTTGGTGCAGCGGCGCAAAAGGCCTGTATTTCTCCGGAATGCTTCGGAACACTGGGCATCTTCTGCCGCCAGGATTCCAAAACCTGCCTGGCATCCGTCGGAAGTCCGGCTTCCCCAGTAAGACCACTTGTTATTTCTGGTTCCCCAGCTGTTGTCCCAGGCGCCGTCCGGAAGCATAAACTCTAAATGGGTCTTTAACGCAGATTTTGCCTTTTGATAAATTTCTTCATCCTCTTCCATAACTGCATACTGCAAAAGGGCCGGAAGGGATTCCTCTACATTATATCCCAAATCCACCGGACGGCATCCCTTTGGACTGACTGCTTCCCGCTTCTTTCCTTCCCCGTAAAGCAATCCGTCCTCTGTGATATGATCTGCCCCAAATACGGCAAGCGTTCTTCCCTTTTGAGAATACTTCTTATCCTTCAGCAGTTTTGCCGCTACCGCCATCGCATAGGCGCAGGTAATCGGGTAGTTAATATTTCCACCGATTTCTTCAATATGCAGATACAGATAGTCTGCCATTTCCTGGAAACGGTCTTTCCAGACCGTATATTCCTCTTTGTCTAAAAGATCTCCAAATGCCAGCAGCGCCTCTCCTAACTGGATTTCAGAAAATACCGTAATCCCTCTCCAGTTGCTGTTGGTATCGTTGTAACAGCAGCCGTCCCTGCGGAACATATTGCTGCTCCAGGCAAACAGACGTCTGGCG
Organism: Lachnospiraceae bacterium; assembly: GCA_046957575.1. Classification (GTDB taxonomy): domain Bacteria; phylum Bacillota; class Clostridia; order Lachnospirales; family Lachnospiraceae; genus UMGS1370. The sequence continues at coordinate 44,325 of JBKUOG010000016.1, forward strand.
CAGTCTAAGTATTTTGAATCTCCGGTTTCTTTTGCCATATACATCATCGGATACATTGCGTCGCTGCATCGTCCATGAATCCGTCCGCATGACGGGCACATGATTCCTCCGTAAAATTCCTTATCGTTCCATTCTGTAATCTGCAAAGAAACCAGACGGTCACACCACTCTTTTAAAAGCTCTTGTTCTTCACTCATTCTGCCTTTTCCCCTTTGCTCTTTTACGCGCTGACGCTATTCTTCCCCGCCTAATACAACGGTTGCAATGCTGTGAGGCTCTACTTCCATCCGGTACAGTTCTTCCCCTTCTTTTAACAGAACTTCCAACGGCTTTTCACTCCGGTTTAACAAAACTGCCACCCGGCTGGAATCCGGATTGATAAATGCTGCGGTCTCTAATTCATCTGTGTAAGAAGAGCTTCCAATCCGGCGGGCTCCAGGCTGGATATAACGGCTGAAATGGCCAATATAATAATAACTGAGCTGACGGGTCAGTTCTTTCTTCTCTGTCTGGATCATAATCGGAGACGCACAGAAATTGCCTACATGGTTGGGGCCTCCCTTTTCATCCAGATATAAGTTCCAGTCCAGATGGGCGCAGCAGCCATGCTTTAAGTTGCCCAGCATATCGTGGGCATACATTTCGGCCTGCTAAACCTGATTAGCCGGATCAAAGCGGGAATATTCTACACATCCTTCTGTAAAGACAAACTGCTTATCCGGATAGTCTTCCGCTGCCATCTGAATCTGCTCAAAATGGTCGCCGCTGTACCAGTGGAATGCCTCTCCTACAATCTGGCTGTCCCCTTCAAAATAGGTTTCTGCCTGTTCATATACCCGCTCTTTATTGTGATCCCACGCAAAAATACGGGTATTTAAGCCATGTTCTTTTAAGGCCGGCGCCAGGTAACCGTCTGCAAATTCCCGCTCTTCCTCAGGCGTATAGATACAGGAATCCCAGGTCTGGACTGCCTTCGGCTCATTCTGAATGGTCATCATCGGAATGGGAAATCCCTTTTTCTCGTACTCTTCCAGGTATTTTGCCAGATATTCTGCCCACAATTTCCGGTACTCCGGCTTTAATTTTCCGCCATGGTTCATATCCTGGTTGGTCTTCATCCAGGCGGGCGGGCTCCAGGGAGACGCCATCAGGGTCAGTTTTCCTGCCTCTTCCCATGCTTTTCTAAGAAGATCAGTCTGGTATTCCTCTTCTTTTTCTATAGAAAAGCTTCCCAGGGTTTCATCCATATCCTCTACATAGGTGTAATTTTCCAGTGAAAAATCACAGCTGTTGATATGCATTCTTCCCATGGTATAGCCAAGTCCTTCTTTGGAGAAATAAGCCTCTACTGCCTGCTTTCTTCCTTCTTCGTCCAGTTGCTTCCAGGCATAAGCGGCTGCCTGTGTAAATGCACCGCCAAATCCCAGGATCTCCTGATACTGCTTTTTCGGGAACAGACAGACTAACGGCCGTTCCTCTCCGTTCTGCTTTTCAAAGCTGACTTCGGTTTCTTCCCAGAAGGCGCTGCGCTCCGGAACCGTAGTAATGATTTTCCCTTTCATATTAACCTCTCCTGATTACGATTTGTTCTTCCCCATACTGAACATAGAATGCGTCTTCTTCGATTCTGCACTCTGGAATCTCTTCCCCTGCGTTTCCTTCTTTTCCGGATGGATCTCCGAAAAATGCGGTAACCATAACTGCTTTTCCTGGAGCAACGGTCTTCTTAATTGTCGGAATCACAGTCAGGCTGGCAAACAGGTTGCTGTTTGGAAATGGGGTTACCAGCTCTGTCTCATCGCCGCTTAAGCTGACTGCTCCGCTGGTTCCCCATGGGAACTCTGCAAACAGCTTCGCCTCTTCCTGGTGTACGTCTTCTGGACGGTACTTGCCGTTTCCTCTTCCTCTTTCCATGCCATCCTGGGCTTCTGCCGCAACCGCAAAGCCTCCGTCTGCCAGTGTGATTTCACGTCCTGTCTCAATCTCGTGAATCCGCACATGCCATGGGCCGAGAGGCACAATGGTGCTTCTAATCTGCACTTCTTTCATAGGCTGATAATCCATCTGAAGGTAATCGTCCTCTACCTGGAACCGGTCAACTCCTTCTCTGGTGCGGTAATGGTTTTCCCCTGCTTCAGATACTGCCAGGGCGTTGTCAAACGCTCCTGCATCCAGATGGTCGCCTCTTGGAACGCTGAATCCGAATTCGCTGGAATATACAAACTTCTCGTACTTTGCGCTGCAGGCGCCATGATCCATGGAATGCTGTCCGGTCACATAAGCCAGCACGTGATCAGAAGGCCGATGGGTCACAATCATACGGGGATGTTTCAGGCATTTTTTCGCTTCATACTCCGGCGCCTTTTCCATGCTGGCCCAGAATGGATGGTCAGCAGAAAGAGCAAGGATCATAAAGGCCTTAAATCCCCAGTAAGGAGAACCTGGTGCATTGTATCGTTCGCTCATAAACAGGTTTGGATAACCGTAGCCAATGGATAAAATGCCGCCTGCATCCAGAATCGGACGTGCCATCCAGCTTCTTAAGTTTCCAAGTACCAGACGTTTCATCACTCCGTAATCAACTGCCTCCAGATCCGCAAAAGCCGCTGCTCCGAAAAATCCGCAGTGTGCAAACCGGTAAGTCAGGCTTCTTCCAAAAGGAATCTCTTTTCCGGACTCTGTGAACCAGTAAATAAAATCCTGATAAAACTTCTCTGCCCGTTCTCTTAATGTCCGGCTGTATTCCGGATCTTCTTTTTCCATAAAGTGAGCATAAATCAAGCCATAGTAATGGAATGCAAACGGAATATAGTAGTCTAACTGATTCGGGTTTCCGTCGTGATACCAGCCGTCGCCCTCATAACAGCTTTCAATCAGATCCAGGTCATCTTTTAACCGTTCTTCGTCAGCCGGAAGGCCAAATCTTCTGAACATCACGTTGACCAGAATCCGGAAAAAGCGCCAGTTATTCGGATGCACGTTTTTCTGGTTAATCTGGTTCAGCCACTGGAAAATGTTCTCTTTTTCCTTTTCGGAAAAGCAGTCCCACAAGTCTTCCTTCGCCAGCATCATGGCAGTTACCACAGCTGCAGTTTCTACCATTTTCTGGTCATAATCCTGGATGTCTCCCCAGTATTCCTCGTGTTTTGGATCGGTACCATGACGGATTCCGTCCTGACAGATCTGCTTCCACTCTGAAACTTCCCCTGACTCTTCCGGGGTAAATGAAAAATCTTTCCCTGCAAACAGCGGCCCCAGGCCCCACAAAATTCTGGCAAAGCCTTCCATTGCCGCCGGCTTTCTGCCGTAATGGGCAGCAGTGCTTCCAGGAAGAAGCCATGCCTTTCCTTCACTGTAATGCTGTTTTAACGGCCGTATCAACTGCAGCAGCAGTCTCGCCGCATCGTCTCTGTTTTCCAATCTGTTCATAAGATCCGTTTGCACCCCTCTCTTCGTTTACCAGTAAGGATTCCAATCCTTTGTCATTCTGGTTAATGCTTCCATATAAAAATAATCGCCCCAGATTACACACTCTCTGGCTCCGGCATCCCGATGGTATACACCTTCGGTTAAAACGCCATTAGACTCTGGAATTTCTCTGGTTGTGTAGTGCTCGTCCAGACTTAAAATCACTTCATCTGCAATCTTTGTATAGCGCTCTGCCTCTTCTTCTGAAACATATTCGCAAAGCTCCAGAAGGCCGCAGGCAAAGATTGCAGCTGCAGAAGTATCGCGGATGTCAGGATTTTCATCGGTAAAGGTGAAATCCCAGTATGCAACCTTATCTTCCGGCAGATTCCGGATAAATACCTCTGCTGCCTCCTTTGCAATCTGGAGGAAACGGGGATTCTTCGTGTAACGGTAGGAAAGAGCATATCCGTATACTGCCCAGCCCTGTCCTCTCGCCCAGGTAGATTCGTCGCGGAATCCCTGATGAGTCTTTCCGCATACTGCTTCTCCTGTTTCCGGATTCATCAGGTAAGTATGATAGGAAGAATAATCCGGCCGGATCAGAGTGCCTGCTGCTGTCATGGCGTGATTTTCTGCAATCTGCCAGTTTTTTCCGCCTTCTTCGCTGCTCCAGTAAAGGAGGGGCAGGTTCAGCATGGTATCAATGATGATTTTCACATCTGGATAGCCAATTCCCATTTCTCCCCATGCCTGGATATATTTCCCTTTTTCATTGTACCGTTCGGTCAGCATTTCTGCCGCATGCATAGCGATTTCTTTGGCCCGCTCGTCTCCAACCAGCTTCACATTTGCCACGCAGGAAAGGGTATATAAAAATCCCAGGTCATGGCTGATATGCTTTCTTAAACGAAGCCGTTCATCAAAGCTGTCCAGATAATCGTCTACGTGCTTGAGAAATTCCTTGTCCCCTGTATTTTCATAAGCCAGATAGCACATTCCCGGATAAAAGGAAGATGTCCAGAGTTCATTTTCCTCTCCATTATACACATTTTTTGTGCTGACGTGTGGATAATGATCCGTAAATACATCTAAATTTTTTCTCGTTATATCAATGGCATACTGCAAAGCCTTTTTATACTGTTCTTCATGGGCTGGAATACCCCTTTTTTTATTATATTTTTCCATCATTTTCGCCTCTCTCTTTCTCCCATTATTCCTTTACTGCGCCTACCATAACGCCTTTCGTGAAATACTTCTGGAGGAATGGATATACGCACAAAATCGGAACGGTAGCTACCACAATCGTTGCATATTTAATAGTCATACCTACAGATTCCTGATCGGCTACGCCAACGCCTGCGGTCATGGAACCTACGTCATTCTGCATCAGGATTTCCCGTAAGATAACCTGTAACGGGTACATTTCTCTCTCTCTGATAATCGTAGAACCCCAGAACCATGCGTTCCAGATTCCAACTCCATAGTACAGTACCATAACAGCCAGAATTGCCTTGGACAATGGGAGAACAATCTGCAGCAGAATTCTTAAATGTCCCGCGCCGTCAATCTGGGCTGCTTCAATCAGACTTTCCGGAATACTTTCAAAAGAAGTTTTCAGGATAATCAGGTTATAGGTATTGATCATAAACGGAATGATCAGTCCCCATAAGGTATTGGTCAGATGCAGATCCTTTAATGTCAGATAAAATGGAATCATACCGCCGGAAAAGAACATAGTAAACAGAATCAGCATCGTAATGGTCTTTTTAAACATTACATTTTTTCTGGAAAGGAAATACGCGCCCAGAGAAGTCATAATAATGTCCAGGGTTACGCCCACGATTAAAATAAACATGGTATTGGCATAGCCGCGCAGAATCATTGGGTTCTGGAATACCTTTTTATAAGCATCCAGGCTGAATCCCAGCGGCTTGATCAGAAGTCCGCTGTGCTGCATCAGCTGATTGCTGTCGCTGAATGATGCCACCACTACGTACCAGACTGGATACAGACAAATCAGCATAAATGCAGTCAGAATGATATAATTAATGACCGAAAAAATCTTTTCGCCTTTAGAACGTTTTACTTTCATCCTCTAACCTCCTACCACAAGCTGGTTTCGCTGTATTTTTTGCTCAATTTATTCGTAAATACCAACAATACGCAGTTAATAACTGAATTGAACAGACCGATGGCTGTCGAATAACTCCAGTTCATTTCCAGAAGACCGACACGATAAATATAGGATGAAATAATATCTGCGGTTTCAAATGTAGATGGGTTGTATAATAAGATAGTCTTTTCATATCCCATACTCATCATAGAACCTGTTTTCAAAATTAACATAATGATAATGGTTGGCATAATCGCCGGGAATGTTACGTGAATCAGCTGCTTCCATTTTCCTGCACCGTCAATCGCTGCTGCTTCATACAACTGGCTGTCTACTCCGGACAGGGCGGATAAATAGATAATGGAACCCCAGCCTACTTCCTGCCAGATACTGGACGCTACATAAATGGTTCGGTATAAGTCCGGATTCTGCAGAAGCGGGGAACGTTCTCCTCCGAAAAATACAATGATATCATTGAACAATCCGCTGGTCATTGCAAAGTTGGTAATCATACCGGTAACAACAACCATAGAAATAAAGTGAGGCAGATAGGTAATGGTCTGTGCGATGCCTTTAAACTTTCTGTTTCTGACTTCATTTAATAACAGAGCCAGAATAATCGGCGCCGGAAAACCAAAAATCAATTCATAAAAGCTAAGAAGAACGGTGTTCTTAATCAGCCGCACAAAATAGGGGCTGGTAAAGAAACGAGTAAAGTTATCAAAGCCTACCCATGGACTGTCTGCGATTCCCAGCGCTGGTGTGTAGTCTTTAAACGCGATAATCGCTCCATACATTGGTTTATAATGGAAAATTAAATAAAACAGCAGAACTGGAAGTACCAGAAGATATAAGGCTTTATTTCTTCTCCAGTCCGCTTTTACTCTCTGCAAAAATGTTTTCTGTTTCATAATTACCCCCATTTTGCGTATAAAAACAGAGGTGCTGCAATTTTCCCACTACAGCACCCCTTTTTCATGTGGTGTGCATTTTTTACCGGTTATTGTAACGCTCTAACGCTGCATTCTGGATTTCCAGCGCTCTTGGCAGGCCCATTTCCTCAATGGTCTTTACATATTCGTCAAAGTTATCCAGGCTTTCTGTTCCGAAGATAAACTTCAGTGTCATTTCATCACAATAGGTATTGATTTCATTCATGATGCTTGCAAATTCCTTACTCTCATCAGCAGTTGGCGTAATTGGAGGCAGTTTGTGCTTTGATGCATTGGTCTTGCCCCAAACGATTGGAGTCTGCTTCTGGCTTTCTAAGGTGTAATACTGCTCCAGGTAACGAACGTCCTGTACGAATGGTCCGTTGTAGTTGCCTCTGATATAAGCAGATAAGGACTGTGCCGGACTCCATCCATCTGGATTGTTCAGAATCTGATCGGTATAGGTTGGGTAGTCGCCTTCCATTGTGTAGGATTCGCCTTCTACACCAAAGTTGAACAGCATATGTCCTTCTTCGCTGTATGCGAAGTCTAACAATCTGGCTGCCAGTTCTACGTTCTCACAGCTTGTGGAAATAGCAACGCTTCCCTGGTTTGGATACAGATTGTCAATCTGTCCGTATTCTGGTGTTGCGCCCTTTTCCAGAGTTGGGAATGGAGCTGGTACTAACATATAGTCTGGATCCGTCTGCTGTGCTGCGGATACCCAGGTGCCCAAACGGCTTCCTGCCCATCCAATGGATGCGCCGCCCTGTCCGCTGGTCATCTTTGCACTTACCTGCTCTAATGCCAGAGTAGCAAGGTCTGGATCCAGAAGTCCTTCTTCATACCACTGGTTAAAGGTGGTTAAGTAATCTTTATATCCAGGCTCGGTTGCTCCAAAATGAACCTTTCCGTCATCTCCAATAAAGAAGTTTCTGCATGCGCCGAATGCATATGCAAATGGGTCTTCGTTGGTCAGCGCTCCCATGGTGTACTCCCAGGTCAGCGGAGCAGTTGCGCCCTTTTCTTCTTTAAATGCAGTTAAAACAGTGTGCCATTCATCAATGGTGGTTGGAACTTCCAGTCCCAGTTCATTCAGCCAGTCTTCCCGAATCATCGGTCCGATGGTATGGCAGAGAGCTTCGTCGCCTCTGATAAATGGGAATACATAGTAGTGTCCTTCGTCCGTCTTAATCATTCTGTCTACTTCTGGATGCTCTTCCAGATACTTGGTCAGATTTGGACAGTATTTTTCAAAAATATCATTTAATGGAAGGATATTTCCATCCTTAATTGCTTTTTCCGGTCCGCCTGGATAGTCAGTCATCCATGCATACTCAACTAAATCCGGAAGTTCTCCGTCTGCCAGCATTAAGCTGAACTGTTCCTTACCCTGGTTTGCCGGCGGGTGTAAGAAGTTAATCTTTACACCGGTCTGTTTCTGCCATTCTTTTGCAAATGGCGTATCTCCCAGGTTTGCAAAGTTTACAGATACGTTCTGATTCAGCTCACACCAGTAATCCAGTGTTTCATCTGTCTGAACCGGATAGGAAAAGTTTCCGTTCTCATCTACCAGGGCACTGGTCAGCTCTCCTGTTCCGGCGCCGTCTGCTGCTCCCGCTTCTTTATCCTTACCGCCTCCGCAGCCGCTAAGTACGGTGGAGCAGGTTACTGCTGCCAGCACTGCAAGTGCAGCCGCTTTTCTTCTCTTCCTCATAAACAAATCCTCCATCATGTTTGTCCATCATTTTCTCTGTGTTCGTCGTGGCCACTGAACTTGTATTCACTATATCATCCGCCCCCGCAAAAATCTATGAACAAAACCCAGACTTGTACCGCCAAAACCGGATTCACAAAAAAAGCGGACAAATTTTTCAATGGATAAAACTGAAAATCAATTCACATTTCCTTGATTTTCGGCCATTTTCCCTGAAATTTGCCGCTTTTTTCATCATTTTTTCTTTTTCATCTGTCCTGGCGTTATGCCTGTGTTCTCTTTAAAAATCCGGATAAAGGTCCGGCTCTCCCGGTATCCCACCCGCTCGGCAGTCTCGGTTACGCTGTATCCTTCCTGCAAAAGACGCTCCGCTTCCTCTATCCGGACTGCATTAATGTATTTTAAAAGACTCTTTCCGGTCTGGCGTTTAAATACGCTGGATATATAGGACGGCGTCCGCTCAAAATGGAACGCTGTCTGGGAAATATTTAAGTCCGGATCCTGATAGGATTCCTGTACATATTTCATAATTTCTTCACTCAGGTGGTTTTCATTTCCCCCTGTCATCTGCTGGCTTTCCTGACATAGCTGTTCAATCAGGTCCGAAAACTCTTTCTTAATGTCTTCTAGCGGTACATTCAGCCTGCCCTTTAACTTAATTTCATGAGTTTCAAAGAAGTTGCTCTGTCCGGCTGCGTCGGCGCCCTTCATAATCGTTCCCATCATATCGTACATCAGACACTTAAACATAGATGCAGAAATGCCTTTTGAACGATAGTTTTCTTCCATCACCTTGTTTAACAGGTTTTCCGCTGATAACGCATCTCCTGTCTTTAACGCATTGATGATCTTATTTTCTTCTTCCAATGGATAATGGTAGCGCTGACTGGTATTTTTAATATCCGGATAAAAGATAATGGCTTCTTCCAGAAGTTTTACATACTCTTCTGCCTCTCCTGCTTCCAGCCATGACGAATGGACTCCTTCTCTTCCCTCGTGGATTCCGCCTGCCAGACAATACATCTGGAACTGGAACATATCTCTTATGGTCCGTTCTGCTTCCTGAAGACTTTCTCTTACAATATTCAGATAGATTTCGTCTTCTGATGGAAGGTTCACAATTATAGCCGCTCTGTCGCCCATATCAACAGTTTCTATATTAAAGTGTTCAGAAAGCAGTTCTCCTGCCACGTTGGTTACAATAAAGGACCGCAGGCTTTCTTCCAGTTCTTTTTCCTCCGATGCTCCTGAAAAGAACACAAGAACCAGATTATACGGCGACTTTAGAGATTCCGTATATTTCTGTGCCAGGGAATGATCAATATTTTCATACGGACAGCATAGCATCTGGAACAAAAACATCTGTTTTAATTTCTGCTGGATGTCCATATGTTCCTGGAAAAACTGCTTTGCCTGGTCTTCCAGCCAGACATATTCATCCTTTACCTCGCCGTCGCTGCTTTTTTCTTCTCTCCGGAACAGTTCCATCAGCGCTTTAATCGGATTATAATTTTTATTGGTAAAGTAGTAGGAAATCAAAAATCCGGTCAGCGTACATAAAAACAATCCGATAAACGCATTTTTCCGGATATTCTCTGCCCTGGAAAGGATTACCTTTTCCGGCATCAGGCAAAGATATTTCCAATTCATAACCTGAGAATCCAGCACTTTTCCAATTACTTTTTCCCCGTCCAGTTCTAAATTGATTTCCTGGTCTGCGGAAAGTCCGGTATAGGAAATGGCATCTGCCGGGATTTCTTCCTCCATTGTGTTAATAATCCGATTCTCTTCGTCCACAATGGCAAAGGAAATTCTCTCATCCCATTTTGCCGTCTTTACTTTCTCATCCAGCACCTCTGCTCCCATCCGGATTCCAATCGTAGCAGAATTTTCTCCTAAGTCAGAATTCATGCTGGTCAGCGTACATAAAATTGACTTTTCCTTTCCTATCTGAATCGGAAGGATACTATAAAAATGGGAACCGGATAAATATTCCCGAAACTCCTGATAGTTCATTTCACTATTTTCATAAGTAAGATGATAGAACATTTCAAGAGACATACTTCCCATCATACTGACCACCGTATTGGTATTTTGGAAGTATACAAAGACGTCCTGGTAATCTCCCCCTGCAAAGCTGCTGTTCTTCAGATCCTGATACAATACATACAAATTATAACGATCTGCCGCACTCAGTTCTTTTACAGAAGACAGTTTCTGGACATTGGTATCAAAAGCCAGGCGGTTCAAAATTTCTACTACATGATTCATCTGATTGTCACATTCGTTTTTAATGATCTGCATCAGACTTTTGTTCAGACTGTCTGCCTGCTTCTGGTTTTCCCGATAAGACTGTACATAAATAAACATTCCAAACAACAGCGGAATGCACAAAATTGCCAGATATGAAATAAATAGTTTAGTATAGACGTGCTTTCTGTTACGAAGACCTTTCCGAATCCCCATGTAAATCTCCCCATTTCCTTTAAACATGCATTTTAGTTTAACATAAACTCCGGGATTGATCTACAACATATTGGTACATACGTGCCGTCTCTTCTGCATAAGTTGTAACGTATCAGGTAAATAAAAGCTTTCTGAACTAAATGTCATTTTGGCTGTTATCTCCAACCTTAACCTAAAGAGACACAGGAACATCATTCCTGTGTCTCAAAAAATAGTTTACCCAACTCTTGACAAAGAGCCAATAAAGCTGCCAGCGGCAGCTTTAAATAATCTCAAACACGTGATCCGGCCTTTTTTCCAGTTCATCCAAAATCCGCATGTCTGTATCTGCGATCCGGCCGACCAGGTTTCTCTGTCCGTCATTTTCAATCTCGGTGAGGACGATTTCCACCTCTCCCCGGTAATGGGCCAGATTATCGTTTACCACCAGCACATCCCCCCTTGTGAAAACCGGTTTGTCGCAAGTTCTTGGCGCTATCGGGGTTTCTTTGTAATCCATTCTGGGGAAACTGGAGCGGATGTAATACTGGCTGGCATCTGTGCGGCCTGTATGGGCATATCCATAAACCGCCTTTTTCTCACTGTCAAAAAGTCCCTGTTCCGGCTCCATTTTTATAGTAGTATTGGTCAGCTTGACAGAAGACATGACCTGCAGTTCTTCCTCTGACGCATAAGCATTTCCAATCAAAATATCGTCAATCACCTCACAGGCAATCATATGGCGCACCTGGGCGTCAATGGGAAGGGTTCTGTCTTCTTCCAGAGTGGGAAGCCCCTGAAACACCTGCCATGGACCAAAGGTTTCTTTTTGCTGGCTGGATACAAATGCCGCGGTTGTCATGCCCAGACTGCTCCACTTTTCATTAAATCTGTCGAACACCGCCTGGCTCAGTCCGGAATATCGTTCCGGATAAAAATTATGGCAGATCACCATATTCCGTTTGTCCGCTCCATGACGGACCAGACGTTCTAAATCTGTATCGGAACTGCCGTTAAACTCAATCCGAATGCCGTAAGGGTTGCGGGTAATCAAAATATCCTGACGCTCGTCAAAATGTCCGTCCAGCCGGATGATATCCAGTCCCAGCTCATGGAAAATAGTCAGATCCTCCGGCGAAGCCCCCAATGCCTCAAATACCTGGGGATTGGTATCAGCAGCTACCTCAAATCCCAAATCATGGGCATTCTTTATAAAAGCGCCAAATTCCTTTTTGATCACTTCCGGATCGTGGCTGGCTGATAACAGACAAGTGAAAATCCGCGTAAATCCGTATTTAGCAGCCAGTTTCATATAGGCCAGATCCTTTTCTGGAGAAGAATGTTCCGGGTAAATAGAAATCCCTAATTTATGCATAAAAATACCTCCTAAATATAAAGATGTTGGAAAAAAGCTTCTTACTCAATCGGTTTTTGATAAAATCCTCCGAAGAATGTTTCTGTGGGCAGCACATTTACGATCACATGAGGATCGATCTGACGCATCAGGTGCACGATGTCCTGCACCTCATAAGAGGACACTACCGTATGGAGCAAACTCATTTTCTTACCGCTGTATCCTCCATGTCCGTCCAGCACAGAGATTCCATGGCGGTAATTTTTCACATATTCTTTTACCACTCCGTCCGGATCCTCTGTGGTGACCTGAAGCGTAACCCGCTTATATCGGTGATAGAAGCTGTCAATGGTTTTTGTAGAAATAAACTGGAACATGATAGAATAACCTGCATACTCCCAGCCAAACAAATAGCCGAATATACACAGCATTGCGGCGTTAAATGCAAACACATACTGCCAGATGGCTTTTCCCAGCCGGTTTGATACATAAAGTGCAATAAAGTCTGTTCCTGCTGTAGATGCATTTCCCTTTAACGCTACTACAATCGCCAGCCCATAGAGAAAACCACCAAAACAGATATTTAACAGTTCGTCCTCAAACAGCGGTTCAAATAAGGACAGACGCAGAAAGAAACTGGCTAAAAATACCTGAAGCATGGAAAAAATCACAAATTTCTTTCCAATCTGGCGGTAACAAAATGCCGCCACCGGAAGGTTTAGGGCAATCATTCCCAATGAGGTGGAAAAATGGATTCCAAAAAACTGGCCTGTAATTTTCTCAAGCAAACTGGCCACTCCCGTAAAACCGCTGGGAAGAATCTGAGCCGGCGTTAAAAACGTATTCATGGCAAATGCCTGCAAAAGAGCCGATGCTGTCACTGCAGCCGCTGTTACTACATACCGCCATACTTTACTGTTCTGTTTCATTTCACACTTTCAACCAGCTTTCTTACCAGAGTCTCGCTTACTGCGTCATAAAAATTACGATATGGTTCCGGGGCAAAACAGTAGTGAACCCATGGGCTGGAAGTGGTAGTGTCCTCCTTCCAGTCCCTGCAGGAAGAATGAATCTGATCAATTCCCGTCTCTTCCATCAGTTTTTTTGCATTGTCCCCATTGATTCCGCTTCCTGCCAGCAACTCTATCTGTGTTCCGTACTTTTTTTGCAGTTCTTTTAAAAGAGAAGCCCCTTGTGTCGCCTTTTCCTTTAATCCGCTGGTCAAAATCCGATCTGCTCCCAGACGAATCAGTTCTTCGATTGCCTGATATGGATTATCTACACAGTCAAAGGCTCTGTGAAAGACTGCTTCCCTGCCCATCTGATGAATCAAATCAATCATCGCACCTGTCTTTTGGCTGTCGATTGTTCTGTCCGGGGTAAGAAATCCAAATGCCAGTCCGTCGCTTCCGTTTTCCAGCAAAATCTCTGCATCTGCAAACATCTGCTCAGCTTGTTCATCTGTATAGCAAAAACCGGCTCCTCTTGGACGCACCATGGAAATCACTTTTAATTCGGTATGTTTCTTAATCAGACGCAGACTGCCGATGGAAGGCGTCAGTCCTCCCAGGTACAGGGCACTGTTCAGTTCAATGCGTTCTGCCCCGCCGTTATATGCAGCCAGTGCATCCTCATAACTTCCGCAGCAGATTTCAATCATGATTTTTCCCCCTCTCCTGCCAAATGGTACAGGCTCAATGCATATATTTTGGCATTTGTGATAATGTCCTCAATCTTCATCCACTCATCCGGCTGATGGCCGATTCCCTTCTGCCCCGGAAAAGATGGGCCGAACGGAACAATATTGGGCATACGCTTGGCGTATGTGCCTCCGGTAGTCGTCACCGGCGTGCCGTCCATGCCAGTGACCCGTTCGTAAGCATATTTTAATGTATCTACCAGAAAGCAGTCTTTCTGAAACCGCACCGGATCCATGTTTTCCTTTAAACAAACTTCCATATCCGGAAGTTCCTTTTGAATGGTCTTTGTGATTTCTTCTGCATTGCATCCTGCCGGATAGCTGACTGCAAACTGTAAGGCTGGGATCGTTCCACCCAGAACCTTATAATTTCTTACCTCCAACTGACCGAATTCCTCGTCCTTATAGTCAATATGAAATCTCTCTCCCGTATTTCGGGCATTTAGGACGTATTCATTCATTAAGGTCAAAAAATCATCCATAGATGCCGGATGGATCTCCACCGTCATCCTTCCCCGCTCCGCATAAACAACCGGATATTTGCAGTCAGGAGTAAATCCCATAACCGGCGGCTCTTCTTTGGTCAGATAATATTCCAAATCCTGAAATCCGGTTTCCTCATCGCATCCAAACAGAATCCTGACAGGGCGAGCCGGTAAAAATCCCAGTTCCTTTAAAGCGTAAAGGGCATAAAGGCAGGCAAAAATCGGTCCCTTGTTATCTAATACTCCCCTGCTGTAGATTACACCATCTTTTTCATACCCGCTAAAGGGCGGCTCTTTCCAGCCAGTTCCGGCCGGCACTACATCCAGATGACCCACAACTCCGATATATTCGTCTCCCTGTCCATGCTGAGCATATCCCATATAGTGATCCACATCTGTGGTCTCAAACCCCAGTTCTTTGGACAGGGCAAGCGCTGCGTCCAACGCCTTTCTCACTCCCGGCCCAAAAGGTGCGTCCGGCTGGGCTTTTGTCTTTGTACTGTCAATCTGCACCATTTTTTTAATACTTTCGATCATGGCGCCGGAGACTTCTTCCACTTTTTGTAAAATTTGTTCTTCTGTCATGGCTGTCTGCTCCTTTTACAGTTCCTTTAAGGGCGCTGTACGGGTTTTTATATAATTTTCCATCCACTCTTTGGTTGCCGGCTCGTGAATGCATTTGCCGTCTTCCTGTCTGGTCAGATACACAATGGGTTTTTGTCCCTCTGTAACTACTGCAAAGGAAAATCCTTCAATATTGGTAGCTACGCCCCACTCGCCTTTGTTGTTCATGGCAATCAGAGACATATCCCCTGCTTTCCCCCTGCGTTCTCTTAATTCTTTGTCAAAATGAGCCACTGCCCGTTCACATGCTTCCTGGGGATGAACTCCCTCTGCCATCAGGCGGACAATCTCATAGGAAACGCAGCCCTTCATCACGTCTTCGCCCAGTCCGGTTGCACTGGCTCCGCCTACCTTGCTGTCCACATAAAATCCGGATCCGGCAATCGGAGAGTCTCCCACTCTTCCCTTTTTCTTCATAAACAGTCCGCTGGTGGATGTGGCACAAGTCATTTTGCCATTGGAATCCAGACATACCATTCCTACTGTATCATGGCCGGAATACGGCTTTAATTCGCTTTCCGCCATTTCTTTTTTTCTATTGTGATAGTGAATCTTTGCCCGGTCTGTAAGCATGTTTTTGCGCTCAAACCCTTCCTTATGGGCAAACTTTTCTGCTCCTTCTCCTACTAACAGATTATTGGCAGGTTCTTTGGAAAGACGTCTGGCAATTGATACCGGATTTGCAAAATCTTTAATCGCCGCTACAGCGCCGATATCTAAGGTATCTCCATCCATATAAGCTGCGTCCAGTTCTACTTCCATCTCCTCATTAGGAAGTCCGCCGTACCCCACTGATTTATAAAACGGGAAATCCTCTACTTCCCGAACTGCCGTCTCAATGGCATCTCCGGCATCTCCCCCTTCTTTTAATATGATTTCTGCTTTTTCAATTCCTTCTAAAGCCATTCTCCATGTTGCAATAATGCCCCACATTTGATAAATCCCCTTTCTTTCTGTAAGATTTCGACGCGCGCCGCCAGGCGCACCCATACTAGAAAGGGCACAGCCGTCTTAAGCTGCACCCCTTTGCTTCTGCTCCTGTCTCCATCCTGAAAACAAAAGCTATGCGTTTTTAGAAACAATACCGGGCTGCCGCTTCTGCTTCGCCGTTTTTGTCTGTCATTGCCTTTGCCAGGACGCACATTCCCTCTAAGGCCTCATTTAATCCGGTTCCGCCCTTTTTCGGAGTCACTACAATGTGTATCTTCTCCTTATAGGCAGCGATTGTCTCTTCATTTTCTTTTGACATTGCAGCCAGAGCCGGAATGCCGGTTGTATTTATGATATCATAGGCTACTCTGGCAGCCATTTTTCCATATCCAAGGTAATTTAAGGCCGGACCGCACATCACCACATCTGGTTTTAATTTATTTACCATGGCGCACAGTTTGCGGCTTACCTCATCTGGATCCGCCTCAAAAAATCCGTCCCCGCAGTACAGGCTGGCAATGATTCTGCCATCCGTCTTTTTTAAATATGGTTCCATCATAACAGCCGGTCCTACTGTATCCTTTGTAGCGCCTAAGGGAAGCATATGGTCATCTTTAATACCGGCTCCAGACTGGATTTGATCATAGATCATAATGATCTTCATAACAAATTACCTCCTTACAGATCATCAAAGGAAAGGTCATCCAGAGAAATATCATCCTCTTCTTCCTTCTTTGCCGCCTCTGCTTCATCTTTCAAATATTGCTTATCCATAATCCGGATAAACGGCATGTAGATGACAATTCCCATTAATAAAAGCAGAATCTGGAGCAGGCCGCCTACCCAGTTGGTAGCAAAGAAACCTGAAATTCCCAGCGGACAGGTCCATGGAATATTGACGCCGGAACAAATGGGCACAAATCCCAGACTCATGGCAAAGTAGGAAATCACAATGTTCAAAGTTGGAACCAGCATAAACGGAATCAGCATGGTCGGGTTCAGCACGATTGGAAGACCAAAGATAATCGGCTCGTTAATGTTGAAGATACCCGGAATCAGGCTTAACTTTCCTAAGTCCTTAATACGCTTTGACTTACAGAAGAAAATCATGGCAATTGTCAGAGACAGTGTGGAACCTGCTCCTCCAAAAGTAGCAAATAAATCCTGGAACTGCTGGCAGATAATATGTCCTTCTCCGATTCCAGTTTTGAAAAATTCCATATTTTCCAGAGATAAAGTCTGAAGAATCGGATTGAATACCGCACCTACAACTGAACTTCCGTTTACGCCGAAGAACCAGAAAACATGCAGGAAAATGTATGCAACCACCATGGCTCCAAGGGTATCTCCCAGGCTTAAAAGAGGAGTCTGCAGGAATTCAAAAATAATCTGGAACGCATCAGTTCCCACAGCGCCAAGAATCAGGTTGATAATGAAAAATACGGTCATAACGACAGTTGCAGGAATCAGCGCTGAAAATGAATCCACAACGGTCGGCGGAACACCTGCAGGCATTTTGATTACCCAGCCTTTCCGCTCTACCCATGCATAGATATGGACAGAAGTAAATGCACAGATAATGCCCACAAAGATACCTTTTGCCCCTAACCATCCTAAGGAAAGGCCGGTAAGAGATACAGACTGTGCTGCTCCTCCTACTTCTACGCTTCCAGCTACTGTATAAGGCATCAAAAGGAACCAGGACATCAGTCCCACTGCCGCTCCAAACAGAGGATTGGTATTCATATTTTTTGCAAAAGAATACGCAATACCCATAACAGCAAAAATTGCCATAATTGTAAACGTCGCATCAGAAGGTTTTCCTAAAAATGCTGCCAGAGTCTCTCCGGTCTGCTGGTTGATTACCACGCTGCTTAACCAGTTCATCCACGCCGGGATAGGAAAGTTTGCAATTACCAGGAAAATCGATCCTGCAATTAAAAGTGGTGTAGAGATTAAAAAACCATCTCTGACAGACATTAAATACTTGTTTCTTCCGATCGCCTCTGCCAAAGGCATCAGCCATTTCTCCAGTTTGTTTAACATATTGAGCCCCCTATTTGTTTGCCTTAATCAGCTTAATTGCTGTTTTTAAAACTTTTTCCCCATCCATCATGCCGTAAGCGCCTGCATCAATGACTGCAATGGGAACATTCTTATCCGAATACTTCTCAACTGTATCATTGTACATGTACTTTACCTGAGGTCCCAGCAGAATACAGTCCGGGCAGTCGGTATCAACGATATCGCTCAGTTTGTGATGAGGATATGCTGCAACCTTTACCGGAATATTGTGTTCATCTGCCACTGACTGCATCTTGCTTGCCAGCATACTGGTGGACATCCCCGCATTGCAAAACAAATAAATCTTTTTCATTGTATTTACCCTCCTTATTTTAGAATCCCGGCTGTTATTTTCCTTCCAGTTCGCGGATCCGTTTATTCATTTTAATATTTTCCTCTGCCATCAGGCGTACTGTCTCGGCTGCCATCATCTGGTCTTCGGAATGCATCAGAATGATTCCCACTTCGATTTTCTCACCGCCGGCTTCTTTGGAAATGAGTTCCATGTGAACCTCATGGCCCTGAGCATAGAAATCATCGCCTTCCTTCATCTTCGCATCGCTGAGTTCGTAATCTCCCTCTGCTGCTGCCCGCATAGCTTCCACATAGCTGGATTTTGCCATTCCTACTGCGGAAATAATGCGAAAGCAAATCTGTTCTAATCCTTCCATTTTTACCACCTCTGCTCACTATTTGTTGATTTTTTCTATGTTTTTCATTATACCATGAAAAATCCCAGCATTTTGTATATATATTTTCCTAACCATTAGGAAATCGTAACCATTCAGCCATGCATCTTCTTGCCCGTCTGCAACGGACAAGAAGCGTCTGGCGTTCGCCCTATGAAGATTCAGACAGAAAAACTCTTATGAAAACAAGCTTTCACGCTTTTTCCCGTCTGAATCTTCGCATGGCTGAACTGTTACAGGAAATCACTCATCGAAAACCACCAGTGTGTTTCCTATCCGATCATGAATAGCCCTGTGATCGCCCGGCAATGTCAAGATGGCGGAAAGAACGCTTACTGCCAATCCCAGATACATAAGAGGCTTAACCAAGTCCATCCCGAATGCGATAGTTGCTGTCTGATGCCACAGAGCGCTGGCAGTCACAAGTCCTCCTTCCACTACCATAATGCCCAAAATCTGGCGCAGTATTAATTTTGTGAATGGGACTTCTCCCCCGTCTGCCGAAACCATCTTGATTTTACAGATCCGCTTTCCCGGAGTCTGTCCCCTCCATACAAAGGCCGGAATTAAAGCAAAATACGCTATGGCTGCCGCTGTTCCCGCCATTCCTGCCCAAAGACCATATGGATGCGGAAAAGACAGGATATTCTGGTTTTTCACTGTGTTAAATAATCTCATAGAAATCAGGGAAACCGGAAGCGCTGCCGCCAGGCCTCCCACATACCAGTCTATAAGATATGCGCCAAACCGGCGGCCTAATGAAGCAATTTTTCTGTCCATTTTTATCATTCTCCTTTTCTCATTGCATTCTTATTTATTCGATATCGCAAATCTTTTTAAATTCTTCATAATCCCTGGCCTGAACTAGCTTTTCAAAAGTTCTGCTGTCTGTTACCAGGTTGCAGAGCCAGTCAAAAAATACCTGCAAAAGTCGGTTGTCCGTCTCTTTGATTGCAAGAAGAATCACCAGACGAACAGGAAAATTTCCCCATTTAACCGGTTCTTTTAAAATAAGAATTGAAATACAGGACTGCCCCTCTGAAATCTTTGTGGCATGGGGAACCGCAAATCCATGGACAAAAGAGGTAGATGCCATAGCCTCTCTGCGAAACACCCGATCTCTGAAATTTTCCCTGCTCAATCCCTTTTCGTACAGGTCACTGCAGAGGTAATCAATGATATCTTCTCTTGTTTTGAGAGAATCGCTGATGTGAAACAATTCCTTTCTCATAAGCCGCCCCATCATAGACACAAAATTTTGATGGTATTTCAGCTTGTCCAGGTGGTTTAACATCTGAAAAATACGGCTTTCATCCTCCCCATTTAAAAACAGGGAAATCTGGAGACTTGGCACATCTAACTGGTGTTTTAAAGGCATGGTTGATAAAATAATATCCGGATCCAACTCGCGCATTTTCCGTTCTTCAAAAAAACTGTAAACCCCGGCCACACAAATTCGTTCACCAAAGCGCAGCAGCAGTTTATCCACACAGGATTTGGAAATCAGATGACTGTTGGGAATAATCACCGCCACCCTGTATTTCACTGTTGTATTAAGGCGCTGGCAGGCGCATCCAAGATAAAGGGCCAGAAACGATATCTGGGACTCTTCTAACTCCAATCCGCAGGTTTCCCGGATCCGTTCATGGACTCGGATTGCCATCTCAAAAAACAGAGGATACTTTCCCTGGAGTTCCTGCAGATACCAGTCCTCAATCTCTTCCTGGCTTTCCTGCCTTCTTGACAAGCGACGGATATGAGCAAGAAATCCCTGGCGAAATTCCTCATCCCCGGATAAATCCAGGTCAAATTCGTTTTGCAGCACCTCACAGATCTGCTCTATGAGCGTTTCTTCATCTAACTCATCCTCGATCTCCGTTTCATTTTCTTTGGTCCCGCACCCCTTTAAAAAGTCGGCAAAGCGGCACACTTCCTCTTCTGTACGTTTTACATGGTAAATATCTGACAGATGGGAAAAAAGTTCATCTGCAATAGCATATTCCCGTTCATTTTCCTCCGTCCCTCCATCCGTCTCTCCATCCATGTAATCCTGATTCAGCATTCTCTCCATGGAAACACCGGCATGAAGCATAATAAACGGAAATTCCAGTTCTGAAATCCGGTATTTGTGCTTTCTGCAAACCTGCATAAACGCTTCTCCCAGTTCCAAAAGGTCAAATTCCTTCCAGATACCGGCAATAGCGCTTAAATTTGCGAAATTGTCTCTCAATTCTTCCATAAGAAGTTCTTTATAAAGGCGGCGCTTATCTCCCTCCTCACCGGACAGCCGAAGATGATTCTTCGAGCGTTCCAGTTTCAGTCCCGGATACTTTCCGATAATTTCCCTCAGCTTTTTAATATCATTATCAATGGAATATTCGCTGACAAAAATCCGTTCCTGAAGTTCTAACAAATTGATCTCCTTTTTATGAAACAAAAGCTCCTTAATCAGCCATGCTCTTCTCTGAATGGCTGTCTGGGGGATCACTGTCTTTCTCCGGATATTGTGTTTTTTCATCAGTTCATAGTCCACATGATACCCGCTTCTGCGATTAGCCAAAATCAGTTTACAGCCGTATTCGCTGTTGATTCCCTCCACATCTGTCCGTATCGTCCGATCCGACACCCCCAGAAGCTTTCCCAGTTCTTTTCCGGTCACTGGCCGGCGTTCGCTGTTTAAAATATCAATCACATGGTTTTGACGTTTTGTTAACATGGCAGAATTTCCTTTCTCATTCCCTCTGCCCAGTATACCACTTTTTTCCTAAATTGTGGAATCGCAAATTTCCTAAGTGTTAGGAAATTGGATTGTTGGAAATTGGCAGAAATATCCAGATTTGCCCTTGTTCATTTGCAGAAAATAATTTAAAATAGACGGAGGAATTGTTTAAAAATCATATCTATGGAGGAATTATGGCTGGCTATGTCTTAAAAATTGTATTAGAAAACACCCACCCGCCTGTGTGGAGAAGGATTATCATTCCTGATAAAATCACATTTGCAGATTTACATGAGATTATTCAGGTCCTTTTTGAGTGGGAAAATGCACATTTACACTCTTTTGAAATCCCATCCGATGGAATCTGCATACAGGATGGCAATGTTTTTTCCGGCAATGATTATTTAGAGTCTGAAACTCTCATTGATCCCTTTATCCGGGCATATAAATGGATTCGGTATACCTATGATTTTGGAGATGACTGGCGCCACAAAATCATAATCGAAAAAACAGAAGTCTACGAAGAACGATTTGCCACTCTGTTAAAATTTAAAGGAGATCATTTTGCCGAAGACTGTGGCGGTATCCGGACAGATGCAGACTGGGCACGATGTCCCTTTGATAAAGACAAGACTGAAAGGCAACTGCAGATAATGGTTTTTCCTATCAAACCTGACTTAAAAGAGCCCATCCTGCAAAAAAATTCATTGTCCCAGCTTATGAATCAATTTAAGCAACTGGCAGCGAATCTGCCGGAAAATTTCCTGCCATTTATGAACAATAGAGCAGCTGATAACTTCCCTTCTTCTATGGCCTCAAAAATCGACAGTTGGAACTCTTTTTCCGAGCAGAATGGCCTCGAGCCTAAAAACTCCTTATCCCTTATTACGCCTTACAAAACTCACAGAGAACTGCTGGCTGATTTAGGCAGACAGGAGACTCTGGATTTCTATAAATATCTTCAATTGCCAAAGCAGGATCACCATAGTCCCAGACAGCAAGTAGATGCCATTGCAGAAATTTTAAGGCTTCACCCGGAATATCTCCTTTACCTTTTGGAAGAAAACGAATACAGCGCCCTGTTAAAATGGAAAACCCTTCCTGCCGGCATTATTTCCCAAATGCCCCCTACCGAAGCGTTTATTATGAAGCTTCTGATGCTGGGACTGGCAGACTTTTATGTGAAAAACGGGTCTGGTTTTCTTAGTTTTGCCTCTGATTTGGATCTGCTGATAAAGGGAATTGACCAAGAAACAGAAAAGCGCACCTATCAGCTACTGCAGCAGTTTGATGAAAGGCTTGGTGTCATTATGCAGGTTTACTGCGTGGTCGAATTGGAGCATCTCTACCAGATGTACTGCCATGTTTATCATCACACCCCAAAAAAGGAGGACTTTTTCAGACTGATTTACTGGCATGCCCGTCTTAATAATTTCATTACTACCGGATACCAGATGGATGGAGTCTCTTATGCTGTCCACACAGATATTGATGTTGAGCAGGTTCTCAAAAAAGAGACTATTTATGCCAAAGATCTTCTTTATGCCGATTACTCTCTAAAAGAGCTCCAGTACCTTACAGAGGATCTTTCAAACAGAAGCAGCTGGATCGATATGCTTTTCTCTGCGCTGCACTACCAACTGAATCTGGATGCTTTTGAAGCTCAGCAATTACTATTTGAAATTGTCCTGGACGTTTTGAATGGCGATACTTTAAATCAATTAATAGACAAGCTAAAAGATTTTTCCAAAAAGACCTGGACTCTTTCTTTTTCGACAGAATTGTGGGCGATTCTGTCCGGGCTTTTGTTGGAATTGGAACTCCCCATGCTGCGAGGACGATGCCGGGTTTCTTATGCCAATGAGCAAAAGATATCTCCCTGGTCCATCAGTATGGTGGAAACACCAGAACATACAGAAAACACCAGACAGGCACATATTTATGAGTTTCCTATTCAGATTCAGGAATGGATGTACGAAGCAGTAACCTTGGGGGATGAACACGCAATCCAGCAGTTAATGGAATACAAGGCGAACAACCACATCCTCTCTGAAGAGTTTCTAGCTCTTCTGGCAGCAGCCGGTATTATATGTGAAAAGACGCAAATAGCAAACGAATTGATTGCAGAACTGAAAAATGGGTCCAAAGATGGAAAAATAGCTGCCAAAAATCTGGAATCCCGTTTGCAGGAATCCTATTTCATTGACGATGGCAAGGAAGATTGGGAACCCTTTTATTCTAACAATGCTTTGTGGGATTGTGAGCAGGAACCAGGCAATCAGTCTTATGTACGCCAGACTCCAAAAATCGGCCGAAACGCTCCCTGCCCATGCGGGTCTGGGAAGAAATACAAAAAATGCTGCGGAAAAACCTAAGGAGGATATTATGCAGAAGAAAAAATGGAAAAAATTTAATGAGCTTACATCAAAATGCTACAGCCATATGGCTGGATTTGAGAAAGACAGTTCCTGTTGGTTTCAGGCTTTTGAACTTCTAAAAGAACTTATTATAGAAGAGCGGAGCAATCATCCCGATTTTGCACCTGAATTAGAACTTCTGGATGAAGCAACCGATTACAGATATGATATCTGTGGATGGCTCGAAGACTGTCTGGACGAGATCGATATGCAGGAAGAACAGGAACTTCTCTTAAAAATGTGTGATGATTTGCTTGGTTTATTTTCCTGGCCCGATTACTCCGGATCGGATCTGAAATTCCGAAAATCCTGTGCTTTAAGGGCTCTTGGACGAAAAGAAGCATCAACAGAATACTGTCTGGCATGGCTGAAAGCAGAACCAGAAAATATTTCGGCTGCTACCGCCAGCGTATACTCTCTGATTGCAGTGCAGAACTTTGATACTGCTGATAAACTGGTTCACCAGTTTATTCCCCATCCCTCAAAGTGTACAGACGACAACGATATCATGTTTTTGGCTGCATCCAGATTATATGAAGCAACTGGCAGAAAAAAAGAGAAAAAACAGATTGACAAAGCCATTCAGGAATATGACGAATATTTGCAATGCTACTTTGAAGGCTCTCCCCTATCCGATGGCGAGGAGGATATACTAGACTTTTCAGATTTAGAACTGCCGTTTCTTTAGGAACTTGTCTCATCTGTTTTCTCTTCCTTTTGTACATATGTTCCATTTTTCCTGCATAGATTGTAAAAAACATTTTCAGGGGTAATCCCATGAAGGAATACATCGAAGAGCGTGCAGTCGCTATTGCCAATTACATCATTGAGCACAATGCCACAGTCCGGCAAACCGCAAAAAAATTTGGGATAAGCAAGTCAACGGTTCATATAGTGGTAACAATATAGAACGGTTCGTTTGGGTAATAGAATAAGAAAAACCAAGGAGGAACGAATCATGAAAGAATTGAAACCAAGAATTACGGAGAATGGCATTGATTATGTACTTGTCGGAGATTATTATATCCCGGACTTGAAGGTGCCGGAGGAAAACCGTCCTATCGGTAAATACGGAAGTCTGCACAGAGCCTATCTGAAAGAATACCACCCTGCCCGTTACAATAATCTTATTCTGACGGGAGAACTGTGGACATATCTTGCCGATTTGAATGAACAGGCACAGGAAAGGCTTGATGTTATCATGGAGCAGATGAAAGTTGCCGAGGGTGTGACCGAGGACTTAAAGCGTACTCACCAAATGGAATGGGTACAGCGTTACAATAACATCCGCAATCGGGCAGAAGAAATTATTTATGCAGAACTGGTCTATGCGTAATACAGACAGATTTATTTGTAAAAAGGCAACTCTACAGACGGAAAATTAAATCAAAAATATGATATGCCATATAAGAGAGCTACGAACCGTTTTGGCGGAAAACGTAGCTCTTTTTGCGTTATTCTTTCGGTTTTTTCTTTCCGAACAGGGACAGCAGCTTCGATTTTCCCCGCTGGCTGGTGGTTGCCGGAAGTACAGAAGATTTTTTGAATACACGTGCAAGAGTAATGCGGTCATCTTCTGAAAGATTCATATAATCAATTCCAAATACCCGGCAGATAGTAAATGCCCGCTTTTCGTCTGCTGTTCCCTTGTGCATGAGAGCGTCCAGCAATATGACTGGAACATTTTTAAGTAAGTCCGCTGCCGGTGTTTCCGGTGCGGCGGTAGTCCGGTCAGTTACGTGACTGGTGCGGAGGTCTTTTACAATCAGGTCAAGGTCATCATGGATAACATGGCTGAAAAACATTTCCTCGCTTACCTGCCCCAGCTCCAAAGTACGCATATAGAGGTCATTTTCGGGTGTCTGGTGTTGTTCCATAACGGATTGCCTTGCTTTTTCCAGAATTAAATTCATATCTTGGATACGCATATCTGCGATTCGGTCAATGCAGACCTCTATATCTGTCAGCAGACGCATAAATCCGGGATGACAGATAAATTCACAAAGAAGCCGGTTATTTATTGCACCGCTTTTTAACAGATCAACAGTGGAATCATTTAAATGCAGCTCATACAGAGAAGTGTTTGGATGATTTTTATTTTCAGTCAGTCCCATGAGGTAATCCATAGACAGACCGTAATATTCTGCCAGTTTTGCCAGATTAAACGGACTTATATCGGTGCAGTTGTCGGATTCATATTTTCCGAGCGTGGCTTTTGATATGCCGGTCGCTTTTTCCAGCTCCGCAAGTGTCATGTGCCGATTGGTTCTTTCATCCTTTAATTTTTCCTGAAGCGTTAATTTAATATACATCGCTCATCTCCTCTCAAAATAAGGTCAGATTCATTATAACATAGAGCATTTCCGAAAACGTAGAAATTTCCGCTTTTTTGGCTTTTTTCTAACCTTTCGGACATACGGGAGAAACCGGTTTATTTTGTTAATATTTCAGTGTCACAGGGACATTGAAAACTGAATGACCGTCTGCAAGTGATACCGTTCCCGGGGAAGTAGTGCCATGACAGGAGCATACCAAAGGAACGAGAAACGCTGGGAAAATTCCGGGCAGGAACGGATTGCAGGGAAAACGGCAGAACAACAAAAAATAAATATGATGGAGGTATGAACATGAAGTTAAACATTGAAGAAAAGAAAATCTTATACGCTTTCGGGTGCGGAAATCTTGAAAACACAATACACCGGTTAAAATGGATTACCGCCCTGACAGTGGACGCTAAGGCAAAACGCCGGATGCTGTGTCTGGCAAGAAAGCTGGACAGTGAAAATGTCGGAGAATGGTATCCCTGCTTCTACCGTCATCTCCGCTTGGAGATGGAGGGATATTTTGAAGCAAAGAAGCACATCTGCCTTGTTGAAAAAAGCACAGACTGGGAGGATTTATATGGGAAAGCTGTCTAAATGCGAGAAAGAAACGATTGTGAACTTTAATGAAAAAGAAAGTGAAACCATTATTTACACTCATAATGCCGACTTAAAACGTCGGCTTGCAGAGTTTAGCAGAAAGTACCCTGCCCTGTGTCGGTTAAAGTGTCAGAACATGGAGGGCGGCGTCACTTATGTCATGGACAAGTCGAGATTGTCTATCCGTCTTGTACCACCTTACAGTGAAGAACGAAAGGCAGCGGCAAGGGAATATGCAAAACAGCATGGTTTCCAGACATTACAGACAGAGGACAGGAAAACAGCATGATTTCGGGTTGATTTACGGTCAAAACATCGGGTGCAGACTTGGTGTTTTGACCGTTTCCAGTATGCAGGGTACAAAGATAAGGGGTGTAGGGAAAGGACGTTTTTGTGCGTTACCGGGAAGCAAAAGAATAATGGGAGGGATTGCATGGAAGATAAAAAATATCTCGGCTATATGCGTGTCAGCAGCCGGGAGCAAAACGAGGACAGACAGCGGATTGCACTTCTTGAAATGGGAGTGCCAAAAGAAAATATCTATATGGATAAGCTGTCGGGTAAAAATTTTGACAGACCGCAGTATAAGAAACTGCTGAGGAAACTGAACGGAAATACAGTGCTATTTGTAAAGTCTATTGACCGTTTAGGCAGGAATTACGCAGATTTGAACGAGCAATGGAGAATTATCACAAAAGAAAAAGGTGCAGACATTGTTGTAATTGATATGCCCCTGTTGGATACCAGACGGGAGAAAAATCTGTTGGGAACATTCATCAGTGATATTGTACTGGCACTGCTGTCCTATGTTGCAGAAAATGAACGTCTTAACATCAGACAAAGGCAGGCAGAGGGAATTGCGGCGGCAAAGGCAAGGGGTGTAAAATTCGGCAGACCGCCTAAACCATTACCGGATAATTTCTATGAGGTTCATAAGGCATGGAAAAGCAAGAAACTGACGCAGAAAGAAGCTGCCAAAGCCTGTAATATGGCGGAAAGCACGTTCCATGATAAAGCTAAAAAATTCGGAAAAGATTAGTTTTTTGGAGAGGTGCTGTAAGTCGGAAAAGTGTACTTTTCCGATTCTATGATTTTTCCATTGGTTACTTTTTATTATATCGAAAATCGGCTGAAAAACAAGGAAAACCGTAGAAAACGCAAATTAGTAAATGACATAAAAATGCGATTTGAAAAAGTACACTTTTTAAGGGTGCTGTTACGATTATATAAGGAGTAGATAATTGATGACAGACGCACAACAAAAAGCAGCGGCGAAAAAATTTGCAGCCGACTGGAAAGGCAAAGGATATGAAAAAGGGCAAAGTCAACCATTTTGGCTTTCTCTTTTGCGTGATGTATATGGAGTAGAACATCCAGAACAATTTATTTTATTCGAAGAACAGGTACATCTTGACCATACAAGTTTCATTGATGGAAGTATTCCGTCAACCAAAGTTCTTATCGAGCAAAAGGGTTTGGGAAAGGATTTGAAGAAACCAATTAAGCAGTCGGATGGTTCATTACTGACACCATTTCAACAGGCAAAACGGTATATCACAGAATTGCCACTGTCCCAGCATCCACGCTGGGTAGTTACTTGCAATTTTGAGAAATTCTTTGTTTATGATATGGAACGTCCCGGCGGAGAACCGGAGGAAATTCTGTTAGAAAATCTTCCAACAGAATATTATCGCTTATCTTTCTTGGTAGATAAGGAAAATGAGCATTTGAAACGGGAAATGGAAGTTTCGATTGCTGCCGGAGAAATGGTTGGCTTGCTTTATGACGCTTTTCGTAAGCAATATGTAGATCCAGACAGTGAACACGCTCTGAAAAGTCTGAATGTTCTATGTGTACGCCTTGTTTTCTGCTTGTACGCTGAGGACGCTGGCATTTTTGGACATCACGGAATGTTCCATGATTATCTGGCAGAGTACGATACACGCCATATGCGAAAAGCGTTGGTTGAATTATTTCAAGTGCTTGATACTGCACCGGATAAGCGTGACCCTTACTTGAAAGATGATAATCCGAGTTTGGCAGCATTCCCTTATGTAAATGGCGGTTTATTTGCAAATGAGGAAATAGAAATACCACCGTTTACAGAGGAAATCCGCAGTCTTTTGTTGGATAATGCGAGTTCAGATTTTGACTGGTCGGAAATCAGCCCAACTATTTTTGGTGCTGTTTTTGAGAGTACATTAAATCCGGAAACACGCCGAAGTGGTGGAATGCACTATACTTCTATTGAGAATATTCATAAGGTTATTGACCCGCTGTTTATGGATGATTTGCAAAAGGAGTTTGCTGAAATTCGAGAACTTTCAATCGAACGAAATCGTGAAAAAAAGCTAAAAGAATTTCAACATAAGTTAGCTTCTCTTAATTTCTTAGACCCTGCCTGCGGAAGTGGAAACTTTCTGACGGAAACTTACATCAGTCTACGCAGACTGGAAAATGAAGTGTTGAGAATCTTATCACATGGACAAATTTCATTCGGAGACGCAGCATACAATCCGATTCAGGTTTCACTTAGCCAGTTTTACGGAATAGAAATCAATGATTTTGCTGTAACGGTAGCAAAAACAGCCTTGTGGATTGCGGAAAGCCAGATGATGAAAGAAACCGAGGAAATTGTGTTAATGCACTTGGAGTTCCTTCCGTTGAAATCCTATACAAATATTGTTGAAGGGAATGCTCTGCGGATTGATTGGGAAACTGTCATTCCGAAAAATAAGTTGAGTTATATTATGGGTAATCCGCCATTTGTTGGATTTACTTATATGTCTCAAGAACAGAAAGAAGATATGCAATTTGTATTTCCGGGGACAAAAAATCTTGATTTAGTCGCAGCATGGTACAAAATTGCATCTGATTACATTAAAGGAACAATGGTTCAGTGCGGTTTTGTTTCAACAAATTCAATTACACAAGGAGAAACTGTTTCGAGTTTGTGGAAATTTATAGACATAAAAATCAATTTTGCGTATCGGACATTTGTCTGGGATAGTGAAACAAAAGTGAAAGCTCATGTCCACTGTGTGATAATCGGATTTGCTTCGTTTGACAGGAAAGAAAAATGGATTTATCAAGATAATAGACCGATATTAGCAAGAAATATAAATGCTTATTTATGTGACGCTCCCAACATCATTGTAAATAGCAGAAACAAGCCATTGTGCAATGTTTCAAAAATGGTTTATGGAAATAAACCAGCGGACGGCGGGAATTTAATTATTGAAGATGACGAATATCAAGATTTTATATCAAAAGAACCGCAAGCTAAAAAATTTATCCGTCCTCTACTGGGTGCAGTTGAATATTTACATGGTAAAAACGTTGGTGTTTGTGGTTGACAGAAGCAACACCACATGAATTAAAACAGTGCCCTATGATTTTAGAAAGAATTGAAAAATGTAGAGAATCAAGAGCAAATAGTGTAGCGGCAGGGATACGAAAGTTTGCAGATACGCCAACAAAATTTGCTCAAATAACCCAGCCTATGGGCGCAAATTATGTTATTGTACCGAGAGTTTCATCTGAAAGGCGAAGATATGTACCAATAGGATTTCTTTCAGCAGAAACAATCGTTTCAGATGCGGTTCAAATTGTGCCAAATGCAAGTTTATATGAATTTGGTGTAATGATATCGAATGTTCATATGGCGTGGATGAGAGCAGTTTGCGGAAGATTAAAAAGTGATTATAGATATTCAAAAGATGTTGTATATAATAATTACCCTTGGTGTAATCCGACTGAATCACAAAAAGCTAAAATTGAACAAACAGCGCAGATGATTTTAGATGCCAGAGCATTATATCCAGACAGTAGTTTGGCAGATTTATATGATGAATTAACTATGCCGCCAGAGTTGAGAAAGGCACATCAAAATAATGACCGAGCTGTTATGCAAGCTTACGGATTTTCGATTAAAGATATGACGGAAAGTAAATGCGTTGCAGAACTCATGAAGATGTATCAAGAGCTGACGAAAGAAAAATAAAATAATGAGTAAGCCAAAAGGCATCAACTGTAAAAAGTTGGTGCTTTTTGTTTTGCTCATTTGCAAAATAAATTGAAAAATGATATGAGCCACCTGATCAATGGCGGGTATTATTTTTCATGCGGGAGTACAGAGGGCAGCAAACCCTTTGTGCAGGGTACAGGGGTGCAACTCCCTGTGCAGGTCAAGGGCGGCAGCCTTGCCCAAGGAGATTTGTTGCTTGCGACAAATCGTATTGGGTAGTATTC
>JBKUOG010000017.1:0-72448 GCA_046957575.1 Lachnospiraceae bacterium
GTCAAGGGGAGCTCCGCACCGGATTTGTATGCCCGTCCGCTCTCCCTGTCAATGGTAAGAGGACCCGCACTCAGAACAGCGGTGCTGCAGGAGAGACCGGCCGCATATTTCTGCCGGCGCAGCTGAGCCTTGATTCGGAAAACCACTTCCCGGGGACTGAAGGGCTTGGTGATATAGTCATCACCGCCGCAGGAGAGCCCTAATATTTTATCAATTTCATCGTTCTTTGAGGAGAGGAACAGGATGGAACAATAAGAGAATTCCCGGATCTTCCTGCAAACCTCCAGTCCGTCAAGGTCCGGAAGCATAATGTCCAGAATCATCACATCGGGCTGAAATTCCCGGCAGACTGCCAGCGCATCCATTCCGGTACAGGCCTTCCGGATGTTTCGGAAACCGTCCTGTATCAACACCTCTTCCAGCAAATCAGCGATATCTTTTTCGTCATCTACCAATAGGATCTTTTCGTCCATAATTTCCACCTGTTCTTTCTGCGTAGGGATTTGTGCTGCTGTTATGCAATATTATATTTCGTAAATGAAAAAGATACAAGACTAAAGATGCGCGGAATGCAAGACCTGTGGATCAAGCAGAAATTATGCCATAAATCAGGGTATCCGAAGCAGCACGTCTCACGGACTTTCCATGATATAAGTCCGTTTATATCGCGGTGGAATGTCAGGAGAGACTGGATATGAGCTGTTTGGAGACAGCGCGGACGGTTCTGTCATCTGGCATGAGGTGGCAGAAGCAGGAAAAGAATTTGGCCTTCGCCAGCTGGGAATGCGCAGTCTGATGCTGAATCATCTGCAGGCGTATTTTCCGACTATCTGGGTAGATTTTATTCCGGCGGTTGTTCCTGGCGCAGAAGCACTCCATCGCTCTCCTGTGGACTTTGGCTGGGAACATCTGGTGGATAAAACCCGGGATTTTCCGGGTAAGGATGCTGTTTTAGAGGAAGCGGCTGATCCGAAAACAAAATGTGTGACCCTGGAATGGAATACAGAGGACTGTATAACTATCTTCACATCTCTTTTTGATGAAGACGAGGAACCTTTTGAACAGATGGGGCTGCCAGTAAATACCTCTGATTTTTCAAGTGCAATCCCTCAGTTTATTCCGGCATTTAATAAGAAACATGAAATGATAGGTCTTGTATCCAACCGGGGATACAGCTGCCAGTTCAGAAAGGTAATCTCCTTGGCAGACCTTGACATCCGTTATACTCAGGAAGGAACCGAAGTTTATGTGCTGTACGGTTCTGAGGGCTGCCGTCAGATGATGGTCCGCGCAGTAGTTACCCGCACACCGTACAAAAAGGATAATCGAAAATAAAGAATGCAGGATGGGACAGAAAGGCGGATGGTTTGCATCCGCCTTATATGATTTGTAAATGATCAGAGCCCCGTTACTTTTTCCGTCTTTTGCCAGCTTAAGAATCGGCTATGTATCCATTTCAGAACGAATTCCCCAATCGTCATAACCAATAGAGTCTATGCACACTGTTACTGCACATGACTTAACCCGGCATGCCCTGCTGGGTTTTTAGGGGCTTTTTGCTGTTATATCTGCAGAACCATTTCTGCCGGAGCGCCTCATGAACTTGCGGGAGAAAAGCAGAGCATAAAGAAGCCCATAGTATTTCCTCCCCCGTTTTGGTATAATAAATACACTTACATAAAACTAGTTCAGTTAGCTGAACAGTCAGATAATACCAATGAAATATGAAAGTGAGAGCAGAAAAATGATAGATCTGTATTACGCGGAAGATGACGAGACTGTTGCACAGGCGGTAAAAGAATATCTTGAGCAGGAAAACTTCCGGGTAACGGTTTTTTCCATGCTTGCGGGCATGAAACAGGCATTGAGAAGCAGGCAGCCGGACCTGGTCCTTTTAGACTGGAACATGCCGGATGGGCAGGGGAGCGAACTGTGCGGCTGGCTCCGCGCGAGATGGCCCTGGCTGCCTGTGATCTTCCTGACTGTCCGCGGCGATTCCCATGACGTGGTTGGCGGATTTCAAAAAGGTGCCGATGATTATGTTGTCAAACCCTTTGAACTAGAGGTGCTGCACTCGCGTATCCTTGCTTTGCTGCGCCGTACAGGCCAGGTGAAAGTGAACTGTTATCATTGCGATTCCCTGACACTGGATATGGATAAGATGTCTGTTTTCTGTGATGGCGAGGAACTTGTTTTAAGCCAGCCGGAATACCAGATTCTTCTTCTTTTGATGGAAAACAAAGGAAAGACCGTAACAAGGAAACAGCTTCTGGAAAAAGTATGGGACAGCAACGGTAATTATGTGAATGATAACACACTGACGGTGACCATAAAACGTTTACGGGAAAAACTGCATCAGCCTGCATGTCTGAAAACCATAAGGAGTTTTGGCTACCGTATGGAGGATACGCTATGACACAACAAAAGAAACAGATGCTGATGACCATACTCCCCATAGTGGTCTGCGCAGCAGGAATCCTGTTTTTGAACAATATGTGGCAGTGCCGGTATGAGAGGGATTCTTACAGGGGTATTTCAGCGCTTTGCCAGACCATACTGGAAAATGACCCGGGAGCAGAAGAGCTTTTACTTTCTTCTCTGAAAGAATATCAGTCACAGGAAGAGTGGAAAACCGGCGGAAATGTATTCCTGGAGCAGTTCGGATACACGGAGGAGGATTTTTCCGGCAGTAAAGGCTGCGGTGTATTATTTGCAGTCAATGCTGCTGTTTTAATATCGGCAGCATTTTTTCTGTCCTTCCGGTCTGCAAAAAAGCACATTGAGGCGAGGGTATCCGGGCTTACGAAATATCTGGAACAGGTTAATGCGGGAAAAACAGGGACCATTGTTCAAACTATAGAAGATGAATTTTCTCATCTGCAGGATGAAATTTATAAAACCGTCACCAGCTTGTATGTAACAAGAGAAAATGCATTAAAAGCAAAAGAACGTTTTGCGGATAATCTGGCCAACATTGCTCATCAGCTTAAAACACCGCTTACAGCGGCACTTCTATCCCTGCAGCTGATGGAGAAAACAGCTCCGAATACTTATACAAAACCTATCAAGAATCAGTTAGAGCGTCTGAACCGGCTGGAAGAATCCCTGCTGACTCTGTCTAAGATTGATTCCGGGGCACTGCTGCTGGAGCATTCACCTGTGGATGTTTACACTGTACTGAATCTGGCTGTCGAAAATCTGGAAGAGCTGATGCGCAGGGAAAAGGTCATGGCAGACATTCCGGACAAAGGATGCGTGGAATTTCAGGGGGATATGGAATGGACCATGGAGGCTTTGATGAATCTGATAAAAAACTGTGCGGAGCATTCTCCAGAGGGAGGCAGGATTCACTGTGATTATTCCAAAAATCCACTTTATACGGAAATTTTAATCTGGGATGAGGGGCAGGGGTTTGCCCCGGAAGATATTCCCCATCTTTTTGAACGGTTTTACCGGGGGAAGAGAGCCGTTAAGGGCGGAATCGGAATCGGGCTGGCGCTCGCCTGCTCTTTATTTGAACTGCAGGGCGGCACCCTTTCAGCCAGGAATCTGCCGGCAGGAGGCGCTTGTTTTGAAATCCGGTTTTACAGTCACTGAGATGTCATCTTTCTTTGTTATAATATAGCTGCGGGGCAATACAACTGCTTTCCCGCAGTTCGCAGACATATTTTACAGAAGGGAGAGATGAACTTTGGAAGTGTTAAATTGTATTGGAGTAAGGAAAATATACGGCAAAGGCAGCAGTCAGACAGCGGCTCTTAACGGGATTGATCTGTCAGTGGAAAAAGGAGAATTCGCAGCTATCGTGGGGGCCTCCGGTTCCGGAAAATCCACTCTGCTGCATATTCTTGGCAGTGTGGACCGGCCCACAGAAGGGAAGGTCATTGTGGAGGGAACGGATATCTCTTCCATGAATCCCACGCAGGCCGCCATTTTCCGGCGGAGAAAAGTGGGGCTGGTCTATCAGTTTTATAATCTGATTCCAACGCTTACGGTCGAAAAGAATATTCTTATGCCGCTTTTGCTGGATAAAAGAACTGTGGACAGGGAGTATTTTAAACAGGTCATTACCTCACTGGGGATTCAGGACAAACTGGATGCCCTGCCCAGCCAGCTGTCCGGCGGGCAGCAGCAGAGAACGGCCATAGCGAGGGCGTTGATTTACCGTCCGGCTATCCTTTTAGCTGATGAACCAACCGGAAGTCTGGATCGGAAAAACTCCAGGGAGATCATTGATCTGCTGAAATTATCCAACCGGAATCTGGAACAGACGATTCTGCTGATTACCCATGATGAAAAAATAGCACTGGAAGCAGACCGTATCATTGCCATTGAAGATGGCCGCATTGTCAGCGACCGGAAGCGGGGGTAAAAGGTTATGTGGAAAGAATATTCCAGGAGTTACATAAAAAACAACCGGTCATCCGGTATCTCCGTCATGGTGGCTGCTTTTATATCCGCGTTGTTTCTGTCACTGCTCTGCAGCCTGTTTTATAACCTTTGGAAATATGAGGTCGAGAGGATTCAGATAGAGGAAGGAAGCTGGCAGGGGCGTATAGAAGGGAGTTTCGATGAGGATACGCTGGCTGCTGTGAAGAATTTTCCCAATATAGAAAAAGTGGTCATAAATCAGGAAGGGACAGAAGGGGAGAAGGCTGCAGTTGATCTTTATTTTGAAGATATGGGAACGATTCTTGAAGATCTTCCAAAAATTGCCAAATTAGCAGAGGTACCGCCGGAGGCAGTTTCCTGCCATCATTCCCTTTTGGCCATGTATCTCATTCGGGACCCGCAGGATACTGCTCCCAGACTGATCTTTCCGCTTTTTCTGGCGATAACCGCTATGGCCTGTATATCTCTGGTCATGATCATACACAATTCCTTCGCTGTGACTATGAATGCCAGGGTGCATCAGTTTGGCATATTTTCCAGTATAGGAGCTACACCGGGACAGATTCGGACCTGTCTGCTGCAGGAGGCTGCCGCATTGTGTGCAGTACCGGTAGTGTCCGGTAATTTACTGGGTATTATGATTGCAATGGGGCTATTGAAACTGGCAAATATCATGGCGGGAAATCTGGCAGAAGGACGCCATGAAGCAGAATGGGGATATCATCCTCTGGTATTTATATGTACATTTGCTGTTACTGTTTTTACTGTCTGGCTCTCGGCCTGGTATCCTGCAAGAAAACTGAGCCGGCTGACACCACTGGAAGCCATCAAAAATACCGGTGAACTTCCTCTGTACAAGCGGAAGAATTCACGATTATTGTCCTTTTTCTTCGGGTTGGAGGGCGAACTTGCCTCCAATGCGCTGAAGGCACAGAAAAAAGCATGGCGTACTGCTACTTTATCTTTGACCTTTTCTTTTATGGCTTTTACGTTAATGCAGTGTTTCTTTACCCTTACTGATATCAGCACGCGAATGACGTATTTTGAAAAATACCAGAATGTCTGGGATGTGATGGTCACGGTAAAGGATACAGAGATGGATACATTTGGCGGGACAAAACAAATGCAGGAGCTTTTGGATGTGAGAAGCTGTACCGTATACCAGAAAGCGGAAGCAAAACGGTTGATCACAGAGGAAGAAATAAGCGGGCAGTTCCGTGCTGCGGGCGGTTTTGAAAACGCAGATCAGACCTTTGTGTCAGATACAGACAGCGGATGGATGATCCATGCGCCTGTGGTCATATTAGATGATGCCAGTTTTCTTTCGTATTGTGAACAGATTGGTGCAGAACCAAGACTGGATGGCGCTGTGATCCTGAATCGGATCCGGGACAGCAGGAATCCCAATTTCCGCGATCCTGATTACATTCCGTACCTGAAAGAAGACCGGGGAATTACTGTCCTGAGAAGTACAGCAGATGATAAGATGGCAGCAAAGATCCCTGTGATCACCTATACACAGGAGGTTCCTGTTCTGCGGGAGGAGTACGGTACATTGGATTATTATGAACTGGTACATTTCCTTCCGGTTTCCCTGTGGAAGCAGATAAAAACGCCGATTGGCGGAGCAGAGGAAGATTTTTATATCCGGGTACTTGCCGGGGAAAATGCGGCGATGGATGAACTGGACAGATTGGAAAAGGAGGTCACCCGGCTTGTGGGCAGCGGATATACAATAGTAAGCGAAAACCGCATACAGGAAAAGCTTTCCGATGATAAGATGAAAGATGGCATGATGTTGATCTTTGGCGGCTTTTGTGTACTGCTTGCTTTCATTGGAATCGGCAATGTGTTTTCCAATACGCTGGGGTTTGTGCGCCAGCGAAGACGGGAATTTGCCCGTTATATGTCCGTGGGGCTGACACCCGGAGGGATAAAAAAGATGTTCTGTGTTGAGGCTCTGATCATTGCCGGGCGCCCGGTATTGGTGACCCTGCCGCTTACCATCCTTCTGGCTGCGCTTATGCTGAAGGCAAGTTACCTGGAGCCCATGATTTTTATAAGAGAAGCTCCGTTCATACCTGTGCTGGCATTTATAATCGCTGTTTTTGCTTTTGTGGCGCTGGCTTATTATATTGGCGGGAAAAAAGTTCTGCGGTATAAGCTGGCTGATATTTTGCGGGACGATACCATGAACTGAACCGGCAGAGTGTTCACATGATCCCTGTCAGGGTTTCCTCTCGAATCCTGTCAGTCCAGGGAAGACAGCAGGAGTTTTCAGCTGATACCCACCGAAAAAGCGGTGGATTTGGCAGAATACACCTATATGGAGTATTATAAAACAATGGAGAGCATCGCTGTTATTATCAAAATAGCAGCGGTGCTCATTTTATTATCCGCCGGATAAACTCATCCATTGTAACTTCCCTGCCATTATCATATAATGTTAACACAGATACAAGCAGAATGACGACTACATACAGCAAAGGAAGGGCGGAAAACATATGAAAAAATCATTCAGGGGACTGCAGAAATACCGTATAAGATTAAAAATATTTATACTGTTCTTGATATTTGTTGTGATACCATATATTGTTTTGATTTTTGCTACATACAAAGTGTTTCAGGACTATGCGGGGGACAATTTCGGAAGCAGTATGCAGGAGACCATGATTTCCGTATCCAATCAGGTTTCCTCCTCTTTGAAGACATATGAAGACAGTACCATGTCTCTGTATCACAATGGAAGTATCGACCAGCTGGAGTCAGGAAATGCGGACAGGGATTTTATCGAACATTCCCTTGCGGCCTGTTGTTATTCCTACAGTGGTATTAAGGCAGCCTATCTGTCCAGTGGGGACGAGATATATTTCAGCGGAACCAAAGTGTATAAAAATCTGACAGATATCATGAAGAAATACAGCCGGGATATTTCGGAAGGCGGCGGGAAATACATGTGGTTTACATCAAATGAACTGTACGGCAAGGCCAGTACAAGACAATATATCCTTGCCAGGTCTTTAAACGGAAAGGAAGAGAAGAATATAGGTATCTTGTACTATATCATCAGTGACCAGATGATCAGAAGGGCATTTGACCGTCTGCAGATGGAGGATAATACAAAATATATGCTGGATGCGGATGGTACGGTTTTGTACAGTTCAGATAAGTCTGCAGTGAATCAGATAATGCAGACAGAAATTTTGGATTCAAAAAATAAGAATGGATATCAGATAACCGATGACGGCAGTGGAAAAAACGTGGAAGCTTACAGCAGAATGGAGAAGACAGGATGGGTTTTTATGGGGAGCGCCTCCATGGCATCTATGATGCGCTCCATGAAGCCATTGAAACAGGTGGTGGTGGTTATTTCCATTGTTTACTGTCTTTTTCTCATTTTGGTATTTTACACATTTCAAAGGTATTTTTTGAAACCGATCAGCGAACTGAAGTATGCGATGGATCAGTTTGCCAAGGGAAACAGAGAGGTACAGATGGGGGAAATAAGCAGCGGGGAGCTGAAAAGCCTGTCCGGTCATTTTAACAGTATGACAAAAAGGATCAATGAACTTATTCTGAACAATGAAAAAGAAGTAAACGAAAAAAATAATTTTAAAATGCAGGCTCTGGTAGCCCAGTTACAGCCTCATTTTCTGTATAATGCTCTGAACACCATCAAGTGGATGGCAGTGATTAATAAACAGGAAAATATCAGGAATCTGACGGAAGCCCTGATCTATATTCTGATGAATGCTGCGAAAAGTGATAAAGAGAATTATACTTTGAAAGAAGAGATAGAACTGATCAAGCGTTATGCTGTGATTCAGAAAGCCAGATTTATGAATTTTGAGATGGATTTTAACATTGAGGAGCAGGCGCTTTCGTGTCGAATCTTCAGATTTCTTATACAGCCAGTGGTGGAGAACGCTATCATACACGGGTTTAAACGGGGAATGACCCGGGGAGGGAAAATATCAGTATGTGCGTGGGTAGAGGGAGAAATCCTGAAGATCAGGGTTTCGGATAACGGATGCGGGTTCGATATGACAGAATGGAAAAACAGAGGCGCAGTGAGAGAAAACCACACCAATATCGGTCTTACTAATATCGAACAGATTATCAGTCTGGAATATGGCGGGGAATACGGAATGGAGATTACCAGTGAGCTGGAAAGAGGAACTGTGGTGGAATATAGACTTCCGGCTAAAGGAGAGGAGAGCAAATGATTCGTGTAATTATCGTGGAAGATGAAATTTTGTCCAGAATAGGGATTCAGTCTCTTCTGGAGGAACAAAAGGATATAGAAGTTGCCGGGACATTCGGATTTGCAAAGGATGCTCTTGAATATCTAAAAACCAATCTGGTGGATATTGTCATTACAGATATAGAGATGCCGGAGATGAATGGTCTTGAATTCATCCGTGAGATCAGGAAACAGGAACTGGCTGACGGAATTATTATTTTAAGCTGTTATGACAAATTTGAATATGCCAGGGAAGCCATCGCACTGGGGACAGATAACTATATTTTAAAGCAGGACATCAATGAAGAAAACTTAATGAAAGCTATCTGTGAGGTCAGGGAAAAAATATCCGGCAGGACAGGAGAACGGAGGAGGCTGCACAGTCTGGATGAAATACCGGCTGATGAAACAGACATAAAAGCAGTAGGCGTCATCAGATTAGAGCAGGATCATGTAGATGAAAAGATGATTCTGCATCTTTTAGATGGAATCATCAGCAGATATCACATGGGTTCCCTGATAGACTCCTATAACAGAAATCCCTTTATTGTTTTCAGGCTGCCGGCGTCCGTTCCAAAAGAGGAAAGGAAACGTATACTGGATGATTATATAGAAGAAATTCAAAAAAATATACTTCAGTATACAAATAAACATCTTCTAATGGGAATCAGCAGAGAATTCAGGGATATGCAGGGAATCCCCGCAGGATATCAGGAAGCTGATGAGGCGGTGGAGATGAGATTTTATCATGAATCTATATCTGTATATTACAGCGAAGATATCTGCTGGTCCCGGGAGACACCGGAGTTTATGTTCAGCACCAAATCCTTTATGGAAAAATCCGGCCTGGAGATATTTGAAAAAGAACTAAACCAATTTTTAAGTACATGCAGAAGGAAGCAGATATGGGTGAAGACAGCCAGGGATGCGCTGAGTCAGGCTGTGAGCATTTTTGTCTACAGTATTTTGAAGGAATATCTGTATGATATGGCGATTGTCAGGAGATGGAGCGGAAAATACCCCTTTGTAGATGCGGTCACGACATCTGCATCGTGTACAGAAGTGAATAGAAAAGTTCAGGAACTGATCGGGCAGTTCAAAGAGGCGCTCACAGAGATTTTTGAAGAAGATGATTTTGGCAGGATACTTTCCTATATTGACAAAAATATCAGCACAGGTCTTCCCCTGGAGGAACTTGCTGAGCTGGGAAATATGAGTATCTCAGCGTTCTGCAGAAAATTTAAGGATAGAATGGGTGTGACCCCGGTACAGTATATCAACCAGAAGCGGATAGAGAAGGTAAAAGAAATGATAAAAAAATCCGGCTGTACTTTAGGTGAAATTGCTGCAGCCGCAGGCTTTTCCAATGAAAATTATATGGTGCGGGTCTTCAAAAAAATCACCGGAAAGACCATAACAGACTACCGCAGGGATATGGGAAACGTAAAATTTTGAATCAGGAAAGCAGATTTTGAACCAATAGGTGAAAGCGGTATAAATATTTGAATCAGACGGGGAAGATAGTTGATGGTTCTCTGCGTGATATTTTCCTATAATTATCGTAGATGAAAACAAAGGAAAAGTTTAAGGAGGTAAATTATGAACTGGAAAAAAACAGTATCATTCATCTGCGCAGTATCTGTGATGGGGGTTTCCCTGACTGGGTGTGGTGAAAATTCACAGAGTACAAAAGGAAAAGGAAATGCCGATGGTGAATCAAAAGAAAACGATGGCGGGGTGTCAGGTACCCTGACAATCTGGGAACATGGCTACGGTTTTGAGGCCAGCCTTCAGCAGATTATTGAGGGATTTCAGAAAAAGTACCAGGACGTGGAAGTGGAGTATGAAATCAAGGACGGGGACAACTATTACAGTCTTCTGTCAACCGCAATTCAGTCAGGGGAAGGGCCGGACATTTTCTGGACAAACGGAACTGCTACGGCAAATATGAAAGATTATGTATCAAACGAAGTGTGTATGGATTTAACGGATAAGGTAGATTACAGTCTTTTTGGTGAAGATGCAATGAAACTGACTGAGGTAGATGGAAAAAATTATTCAGTACCGTGGCTTACTATGGATACCAGAGCTGTATATTACAACAAGGATATATTCGAGGAAAACGGCTATGAAGTACCGGAGAAATTCAGTGAATTTGAAGAATTGCTGGAAAAGATCAAAAAGGCCGGGTATACTCCCATATCCTTGTCAGGGGTAAATGTCTATTCCCTGCTGTTTACTTTTGAACCGATTCTCTCTGCAATGGATGTGGAATATACCAAGGGGCTGTCAGGCTATTCTGTAAAAGCCACGGACAAGCCTGCAGCGGATGCATTAAATAAAATGCTGGAATGGGCAGACAAGGGATATTTCGGAGATAACTGGCTGGGTGTTGCAGACAATAATGCCCAGACACTGGCGTTTACTTCCGGAGAGGCCGTGATGGATATTGCAGGTTCCTGGGAAGCGGCAACGATCAGTGAAAATAATCCGGATCTGAATTACGGGGCGTTTGAAATTCCATCAGAAGAAGGCATCAGAGGTATGGTAGGAACACCGGCAAATGGTTTTTCAGTCAATACTGCAACAGAAAATGAAGCGGCGGCTGTTGCGTTTATGAATTATTGTGCTTCTCTGGATGCCCAGACTGTCTGGGTCCAGTCTCAGGGGGCAGTGTCTGCCAGTGACGAGATTGAGGCTTCCACTGAAATTGCCAAAGAAATCTCAGAGAGTGGCGCAGGCAATATTTATACAAGCTGGCAGTCTGTTCTTGTAAACCACTCAACAGACGGCACGGCGGTGAGTCTCTGGGACGAGGATTTTACAAAAATTTTCTCAGGGGACATTACAGTAGAAGAATTCATGGACAACATAAGCAAAGTTATGCAGTAAAGGCTGTGCTGCCGGTCCTCAAAAGAGAACCGGCAGTATTTTTAAGGAGACGGATGTATGAATAAAAGACATAAACAGGTTAAATTTATCCTGCCCGGGTTTATTTTTTATACCTGCTTTATTATCCTGCCGATTATCTATGTGTTTTATCTGAGTTTTTTCCAGTGGTCAGGGTTGGGCGAAATGAAGTTTAATGGGATTCAGAATTTTGTCACCATCTTTACGGATGAGAGATTTTCACCGGTGTTTTTTAATGCGTTATGGAACAATATAAAATATCTGCTCTGTGTTTGGCTTATTATCACGCCTTTTCAGTATTTGATGGCATATCTGTTTTTTATCAAAATTCCGGCTTACAAGTACCTGAAATTTATGATATTCATGCCATATGTCATCAGTACAACGATCATAAGCTTTTTTGCAACTCTGATTTTTAACCCCAATATAGGTTTCCTGAATAAATTCCTTGAGGCGGTTGGTCTTGAGCATCTGCAGGGAGCATGGTTCGGAGATCCGAACTGGGCCTTCAAACTGATGATCTTATTGATCCTATGGCAGGGAGCCGGTTCGGGAGTTATGATATTTTACTCGAATTTTATGGATATCTCCAAAGATGTCATGGAAGCCAGCAGGATTGACGGTTGTACGGAATGGCAGCGGTTTACAAGGATTCTGGTTCCGCTTTCTCTGCCGTCCTGTGCGTCGGTCATCACTATGAGCACAATCTGGGCTCTGGCTCTCTTTGACCTGCCCTTCATTCTGGGCGGTGCAAAAGGCGGGGTCAGCGGATCTCTTGATTTTGTGAATCTGGTATTTTACCGTTACACTTTTGGCAGTGCTTTGAATGGTAAGTCCGAAATTGGATTTGGAGCATCCATCTGTGTGGTGATGTTTGCTGTCATGCTGATCATCACGACAATTCAAAACAAAGTCCTTAAAAAGTTTGAATATGACAATTAGGAGAATGGATATGAAAAAGGAGAAAAATACAGAAATACTTTCGCCGGGCGCCAGGGTTGTCAGATGGGTCTTGTCCATTATTCTGATGATATATACCGGAATCACTATTTTTGCACTGTCTATTACAGTGATGGATTCCCTGAAATCAAAAGGGGATATTGTAACTAATTTTGTCGGATTTCCGAAACAATTGACTATGGAAAGTTATTTCCGGGTTCTGAAGGAAGCAAACCTGCTACTGTATCTGAAAAATAGTGTGGTGCTTACGGTAGGCGGCACTCTGGGCTGCATTTTGCTGGCGGGACTGACCGCTTATGGAATTTCCAGATTTGATTTTAAAGGAAAAAATTTTCTGAGCGGATATTTTCTGATGGGTATGATGGTGCCGGTACAGGTCAGTGTACTGCCTCTGTTTCTGATTTTGAAAAGAATCGGCCTTCTGAACAACATTTTTGGAATGATGTTAGTGTATGCTTCAGGTATTTCCATGGCCTGCTTTATTTTCCAGAAATTTTTCCACACGATTCCTGTGGCACTAGAAGAATCAGCGCGGATAGACGGAGCAGGGGACTTCCGTATTTTTTTTCAGAT
Source organism: Lachnospiraceae bacterium (assembly GCA_046957575.1). GTDB lineage: Bacteria > Bacillota > Clostridia > Lachnospirales > Lachnospiraceae > UMGS1370. The sequence continues at coordinate 13,079 of JBKUOG010000017.1, forward strand.
TATTGCGCCGTTATGTAAACCGGTCGTAATGACGGTTGCGTTGATCACAGCAATTTCTCAGTGGAACGATTTCTATATGCCCATGGTGCTTCTTGGGAAGAAGACTTCAAATACCCTCACATTAGTTATCTATCAGTATATCGGCCAGTTCACAAAATATATGAGTGAATCCATGGCAGCCGTAGTTATCACGTTGATTCCTGTCATTGTGCTGTATTTCCTGTTCTCATCTAAAATTGTGGAAGGCCTGACAGGAGGAGCCGTCAAAGGTTAGAGGAAAATATATGGAAAGAAAAGAATTTGCACCGCTTAGCTTCTGGGCATGGAATGAGTTTATGGATGACGAGAGTATATGCCGCCGAATAGAGGAATTTCATGAGGAGGGCCTGCGTGGATTTTTCATGCATTCCAGGGCCGGACTTATGACTTCCTATCTGTCAAAAGAGTGGTTCCATGCCTGCCGGACAGCCGTGAAAAAGGCGGAAGAGCTGGGAATGGAGGCCTGGATTTATGACGAAGACGGATGGCCCAGTGGTTTTGCCGGCGGTCTGGTAAATGGCTGCGGACAGGAATATCAGGCAAAGTATATAAAAATCTGCAAAGCAGATGATGAAACAGCAGGACACCGCATATTGGCGTCCTTTCGAAAAACTTCCCACGGCTATGATTTTACAGAGCCGGCAAAGGCGGATGTGCTGTTTGTTTGTGTCACAGAACCGAATTATGTGGATTTACTGTCTAAAAAAGTTACGGAAAAATTCCTGGAAGTGACACACGAACGTTATAAAGAGGAGTTGGGTGAATTTTTCGGTACAGTAGTCCCCGGATTTTTTACGGATGAACCGCAGTATGACCTGCATGGGTTTCCTTACAGTGATGAATTGGAAGAATATTTCCGGAAACGAAATGGGTATTCCTTTTTAAAGTCCATGTATCTTTTTTTGGAAACAGAATCCCCGGAAACGGGGAAATTCCGGAAAGATTACTGGGATACGGTGCAGGAGATGATGGAATTTCATTTTGCACGGCAGATTTATGACTGGTGCGAAAAAAATCATGTGAAGTTTACGGGACATTTTCCGGGGGAGGACAGTTATATCCAGCAAATGCAGAGCACGGCAGGCGTGATGCCAAAATATAAGTATATGCAGCAGCCGGGCATTGACCATTTGGGAAAGAGAATCACCTCTGTGCTCCTGACAAAGCAGGTTACCAGTGCGGCAAAGCAGTATGGGAGAAATAAAGTGCTTTCCGAGACTTTTGGCTGTGCGGGGTGGAATATTACTTTTGAGGAGATGTGTTATATCTGGGGCTGGCAGGCAGCCTCAGGGATCAATATCCCTGTATTGCATATAGGTGCCCACACAATGAAGGGAATCAGAAAAAGAGATTATCCTGCCTTTTATTCTTATCAGGAACCCTGGTGGGAGCAGTTTCATCATGTTGCTCATTGGATGGAAGGCATAGGCTATTTTATGGAAAAAGGAGAATGGACTGAGGATACATTGGTATTGAGTCCTTTAAAATCCATATATCTGCTCCACAGGGAACGAAGATCAGAGGTGGAACAAGAGTATGCGGCTTCCTACCGCAGCCTCTTGGAGAATTTGATGGATATTCAGGTAGGGTATGATATTGGTGATGAAGAAATCATACGTGACTGCGGAGCAGTGGAAGACGGGAAATTTATAGTTGGCAAATGTGTTTATCATACCGTAATTGTACCAAAGTGCCTGATATTGGAAGAAAATACGGTATGTCTCCTTAAAAAATTCAGGAGCCAGGGCGGAACTGTCTTGTTTACAGGGGAACTACCAAAATGCGGGCCTGCTGATATGACATGGGCCAAAGATTGTCATGTCATTCAAAATAGAAGAGGATTTTGGGATAAATGCTTCGCAGCATTACACAGTAAAAGGGATATGGTTGTCTTTGAGAAAGAAGGACTTCATATAGCGAAAGACCTTTGTGTATCGGTAAAACAGGCAGAAAAAAAATATATTTATATATGGAACCGTCATCAGGACAGCGTAAGGAAGCTGATGCTAAAGATATCCGGACAGCAAAAGGTTTGCGAAATAAATCCGGAGACTGAGGCCAGAACTTTTATGGAGGTGCAGTACAGCGGCGGAGATTCCATGGTGTATTTCCAGATGGAAGGCAGACAGTCCATACTTCTGGAAGCCGTGGAAGGGATGTCACATTACAGGGAGCCGGAAGAAATGTATACCTGTAGCCTCAGAGGAAACTGGAAGCTGTCCGGAAGAAATGCCCTGACTCTGGACTATGCGGCTTTCTCTTTTGACGATAAAATCTATTCAGAAGAAATGCCGATGGTAAAAATGCATCCTGAATTATACCGCAGGGCAGCAGAGGAAAAGGCAGATAAGTTTTATATTCGTTACAGTTTCCATAATGAAATGGAACATCCTGTTACGCTTCAGGCAGCAGTAGAAGATGATGACTGTATAGGAGTGTGGTGCAACGGAACTGAAATCACCTCATCCAGAGCAGACTGGTATATGGACGAAAAAATCCATGAATATTCTCTGGAGGGAAAATTGAAAGAGGGATGGAATACAGTAAAAGCAGCTTACCGTATCCCGTCGGAGGAAGTCAGGGACGTGGACGGACTGTTTGAGACGGAAGTAAACAGATTTTTTTATCCGGTTGAACCGGAGGCCATTTATATACTGGGAGACTTCTGGGTCCAGCCGCAGGCACTGCCTGTTCAAAAGCCGGCATATATACAAGTAAAGCGCTGTACTTTTAGTCTAAGGGACAGAAAAGAAATTTCAGGATTCCAGAACGTAACTACTCAGGGATGCTGGTTTTACAGAGGAAATCTGAAGACCGTGCTTGAGATTGATAAGATGGAGGAATGCATACAGTATCTGAAATTTTCTGACCTGAGGGCAGCAGCCGTTTTGATTCGATGCAACGGGCATTCTGAACTGCTTTATATGTCTCCTTTCAGGGTGAAGCTTACTCCAATGCTGAGAGAGGGGAAAAATCATGTGGAGGTAATACTGTATGGCACCAACAGGAATCTTTTAGGCCCTCACCATCACTGCAAAGGGGAAGTGTGCTTTGTGGGACCCAACACCTTTAAAGGTATTCGGGGATATGAGGATCATGTAGTAAGCCCGGATATAGATTTTGAGGATACCTGGACAGATTCCTATTCATTTCAGCCTTTTGGCGTGGGCAAAATTATACTTGAACAGAAAAAAGCGGTACGATCAGAAGGATGCTGATCAGTTAAGCTTCCGAAACCCCAAAGGCGTGACCCCGGTTATTTTCCTGAAGATAGAGATAAAATGGCTCGCATCCGCAAACCCCACCTTATGCGCAATATCCTGCACTTCCATACGCGGATTTGTGAGCAGATACTCCTTTGCCTTGTTGATCCTGTAAATAGTCAGGTATTCATAAGCGGAGCATCCCAGAAAACGGTGGAACAGCCGTGACAGGTACTGGGGCGAGATGTATACCTGGCGGCTGAGTTTCTGTACGGTCAGCTCGGAATGATAATTTGTTTCGATTTCCCGTATCACCGGGGCCACATACCTCTGATACAGGGAATCTTCCAGAAGGTCGCGGGTATTGATACCGTCTGCAAGAAACATCAGGAGCCGATAGCAGTCTGCAGATAAGGCTTTGACATCCATGGGCGGGTTCTCATATTTCTTTACTATGCCGGAAATAAAAGACGCTATCTCGGCGCCCTGCTCCTTTCCGATAAAGATAAACGGCCTGTTTCCTAAAAGTCTGGGAATGCTGCTTTCAATAGTCCCTGTAAAGGTGGCAAACAGGGTGAGCCATTCCTCTGTCTCCTTTCCATAGGAATGCTGGATGAACGGCGTGATCAATACACCTTCTCCCTCCAGCAGAAGGTATTCCTTTCCCTGTATGGTGATTCTGCCGCTTCCCTTTTCGGACTGGAGATAGTGGCAGAGCGGATAGCCCTTGGGACGGGAAGTGTGTTCCTGTACCCAGTGGTTTCCTATGGAATCAAAAGTAAACGGTTCGCTGACCGGTGTATTTCTAAAATAAATCGGCATTGTTCTCACCTGTTTCAAAATGTTATATTATTTAGCTTAACATATTACACAATCCTTTGTCTATCTATAATATAATTAAACTAACCGTAAGAGAAAGCAGAAGTAACGGTTCAGCTTGTCTGAATTGTTGCAAGCAGAAATAAGGAGACAGGTGACATGAAAGGTAAATTTAAAAGAATTTTATACGGCGGGGATTATAATCCAAACCAGTGGCCAAAGGATATCTGGCAGGAGGATATGAGGATATTTAAGGATGCGCGGATCAACAGCGCCACCATCAATGTATTTTCCTGGGCAAAGATCCAGCCCTCAGAGGAAGTCTATGACTTCAGTGAACTGGACGAGATTGTGGAGATGCTGAGCCGGGAGAATTATGACATTGTGCTTGCCACATCCACGGCTGCGCTTCCCGCATGGATGGTGAAGCGGTATCCTGAAGTTGCAAGAACAGACTATGAGGGAAGGCATCACAAATTCGGACAGAGGCACAATGCGTGCCCGAATTCTCCGGTCTATCAGAAGTATGCGGAGGCGCTTGCAAAAGAACTGGCAAAGAGATACGGAAGCAATGAACATATTGCGTGCTGGCATATTAATAATGAATACGGCGGCGAATGTTACTGCGAGAATTGTGAAAAGGCATTCCGCGTCTGGCTGAGGAAAAAGTATGGAACCATAGAAGCTCTGAATAAAGCGTGGAATCTGGAATTCTGGGGACATACCATTTATGACTGGGATGAGATCGTACTGCCTAATGCGCTGAGTGAAGGGCTGGGGAGCGATAAGACGGCATTTGCGGGGATCTCTGTGGATTACCGCAGATTTATGTCAGACAGCATGCTGGGTAATTATGTGATGGAGCGGGATGCGGTACGCTGTTATGATAAAGAGACTCCGATCACCACGAATCTCATGGGAACCTACAAGGGGCTGGACTATTTCAAATGGGCAAAAGAGATGGATGTCGTGTCCTGGGATAATTATCCCAGCTATGACACACCATGGAGTCAGACCGCTATGTGCCATGATCTCATGCGCGGTCTGAAGGATGAATCTTTTATGCTGATGGAGCAGACACCGAGCCAGCAGAACTGGCAGCCATATAATTCCCTGAAAAGGCCGGGACAGATGCGGGCCCAGAGTTATCAGACCATTGCCCATGGTGCGGATACCATCCAGTTTTTCCAGCTTCGCAGAAGCGTTGGCGGATGTGAAAAGTTCCACGGGGCAGTCATTGCCCATGTGGGTACTGAGGATACGAGAGTATTCAGGGAGGTACAGCAGCTCGGACAGGAACTGGAGATGCTGGGAGACCGGACACTGGATTCCGTCAATGAGGCAGAGGTGGGCATTGTCTTTGACTGGGATAACTACTGGGCACTGGAATATACCAGCGGACCGAATGTGGATCTGACATATGTAGACCAGATACACCAGTATTACCGGTATTTTTATGAGCGCAATATTCCTGTCAATATGATACCCTTTGACGCGGATTTTAGCAGGTATAAAATGGTTGTAGCGCCTGTTCTTTACATGGTGAAAGCCGGTATGCAGGAAGCCCTGGAGGATTTCGTAAGTAAAGGCGGCGTTCTGGTCACTACATATATGAGCGGAATCGTGGACCAGTCGGATAATGTATATCTCGGCGGCTATCCCGGAGTTCTGAGCAAAATGGCCGGAGTGTGGGTGGAAGAGATTGACGCCCTGGCACCGGAGCAGGAAAATACGGTGATCTTTGACGATGGTGTCAGTGTGCCCGGCAGATTGGTATGTGATATCATACATCTGAGAGGGGCAGAATGCATCGGCCGTTACGGAAAAGATTTCTATGCAGAGAGCCCGGCAGTGACCAGGAATCTGTTCGGGGACGGATCCGTATATTACATCGGAACAGAAATGAACTGCCGGGGGCTTGCGAAGGTCCTTGACATGGCAGCAGAAGATGTAAGCGTTAAACCGGTTGTGGAAGAGAAGACAGGTCTTGAAATCACCTGCAGGAAGAAAGACGGACAGAGATATTATTTTGTGATCAATTTTAAGGATGAAGATTTTGAAATTCCCTCCTGCTTTGTGGGAAACACAGATGTGCTGACAGGGGAATGTGTGAAAAGCGGCGAGATGCTTTCAAAATATGATGTTAAGATCATCTGCACAGAAGATTAGATATTAGAATTATTATAAAGTTTCTGCTAAAAGAGGACAGTGGCACTGAGAAGTGTGTGCAGTCCTCTTTTGGCATAGACGATGTATGGCCCAAATGGATTGACAAAACCGAAAGATGGGATATAATGAAAATAGATTTTAACATAAACGAATTTATATAAATACATTTTTAGAGAAGGTGAGAGATTGCCGCGGACACAAATCCCAAAAGAAGCCATATTGAAAGCCGCCCTGAGGAAACTGATCCGGGATGGGTATTCCAGCTTGAACATTAAAAGTATTGCGGAGGAGATTGGCTGTTCCACACAGCCCATTTCCTGGCATTTTGGCAATATGGAGACACTGCGCAGAGCGCTGGCAGAATTTGCTTTGAACTATGCCGATGAGAAAATGTACAGAGGCGGGAAACAGGGGATGGATGCCTTCTTTCATGTGGGCAGGGCTTACATAGAGATGGCATTTGATGAACCTAATCTTTTCCAGTATCTGTTTATGAACGGCGGAAGCGGAAACCGTGGAATCGGATTTAAACAACTTGTAAATACGGATGAGAAAAAAGAGATGATACAGCAGATCACAGTTGATCTGCAGATACCGAAAGAAAAGACCAGCCAGTTTTTTCATAATATGATAATCTACACACACGGTCTGGCCTCTTATATTGCCACAGGACAAATCACAGCACCCAAAGAAGAGGTGTGGGATATGCTCAAAAAAGCCGTCTTTTTGTTTCATGAGGAACAGGCGCAGTCAGAGAAGGGAAAAGAAGGATGAAAAAAACAATTTTATTTGTAATACTGGAGCAGTATGCGGATTGGGAATCAGCCTACCTGGCATCAGCGCTCTATATGCTGGGACAGGGAAAATATGAGGCAAAGACAGTATCCCTGACAACAGACAGGGTGGCATCCATCGGCGGTTTTCATGTGGTACCGGATTATGATATCTGCTCAGTGCCGGAGGATTATGAAGCTGTCATTCTGGTTGGAGGCATGTCCTGGAGAAATGCAGAGGCCGGGAAAATCGCGCCTCTGGCAAAACAGTGCTTTGAAAAGGGAAAGGTTCTTGGTGCAATATGTGACGCGTCAGCTTTTCTGGGAACCATTGGCCTTTTGAACCACGTTGAACACACAAGCAATAATTTAAATGACTTAAAACAATGGGCAGGTGAGGCATATACAGGGGAAGCGAATTACATTGCAAAACAAGCTGTGAGCCATAAAAATGTGGTTACCGCCAACGGCACAGCAGCGCTGGAGTTTGCAAAAGAGGTACTGCTCGCTTTAGAAGCGGCACCGGAGGAGAAGATAGTGGAATGGTTCCAGTTTCACAAACTGGGATATTATGCTTCCGTAGTGCCTAAGGACGCCAATAGCTGGAACGACTAGAGAAGAGGTGAGGTGCGGTGAAACGTTGTATTGCAGCAGCCGGAATAGCTGATAAACCAAATTATGATTACAGGAGGATTTTTTATGACTATTCCGGAGAAAGAAATTTATCCCAGAACAGGCGATAAACAGACGATTTATTTAAAGAACGTGATCCATGATCCCAATATAACGGTTGGGGAATACACGATGTATAACGATTTTGTCAATGACCCGGTGCTGTTTGAGAAAAATAACGTATTATACCATTATCCCATCAACAGGGATAAGCTTATCATCGGGAAATTCTGTTCCATTGCCTGCGGCGCAAAATTTTTGTTTAACAGTGCAAACCACACATTCCGTTCGTTGTCCACATACCCGTTTCCTCTTTTCTTTGAGGAGTGGGAGCTGGATAAAAAGAATGTAACGGATTCCTGGGACAACAAGGGAGATATTGTGATCGGCAGTGATGTGTGGATCGGTTACGAGGCTGTTGTAATGGCCGGCGTAACCATCGGTGACGGGGCAATCATAGGGACCAGGGCAGTGGTGACAAAGGACGTTCCACCCTATACGATCGTAGGGGGGATACCTGCGAAACCTATACGAAAACGTTTCTCGGAGGAAACCGTTCAGGCACTGCTTGACTTAAGGTGGTGGGACTGGCCGAAAGAAAGGATCATGCAGAATCTGCAGGCCATTCAGTCCGGCTGTATAGAGAAGCTTTGAAAGTGGGGCCCTTCGGGGCCCTGCATGAATATCTCTGCCTGCCGGGGTATGGAACCGGCTGCCAGGGAAATATCAGCGAACGGCAGAGCTGTCCGCAGCGTTTTGCAGATATGGAGTGACTATGGAAAATGAGAGAAGAAACAGACTGACGGATCATCTGGATAAACTGCATACAACAGAGTTAGGGGCAATGCGGATCAGAAGGAATCTTGCCCTGGATACGGATCAGGTGACTGCATGGTGCAAAGAAAAAATAAGGTCGCCCCATGCTGTTATCACCAGAAAAGGAAAGAACTGGTATGTAAGCGCTGATGGCTGCGTCATTACGGTTAACGCCGGCAGTTGGACAATCATTACAGCACATCGGGAAAAACATAGAGCGGATACATCCGTAAATTATATCAGCGGAAATAAAGCGGCATGGGAGGAAGCCTTTGAGCACAGGCATCCCGGCTGGGGAGAGGAAAACCATGTAAAATTAATGCATGAGAGGCTGCCGTTTTTCTGTCCGGATGTTATAAAAGAACTGGAACAAATAGATTTTAAAGAGAAAACCATATCCCAGTTTTGCTGCAACAACGGACGGGAACTGCTGTCCCTGATGCAGCTTGGGGCCAAAAATGCGGTGGGGTTTGATATTGCGGAAAATATTATAGAGCAGGCAAGAGACACCGCGGAGAAGGCCGGCATGGACAACTGCCGTTTTGTCTCATGCAATATACTGGAGATTCCTGAAACATATAACGGTCAGTTTGATTTTATTCTGTTCACCATAGGAGCGCTGACGTGGTTTGAGGACCTAAAACCGCTTTTTCGGAAAGTATCAGACTGCTTAAAGCCAGGGGGAATCCTGTTAGTCCATGATTTTCATCCGGTGATGAACATGCTGCCATTGCCGGGGGAACCGGAATTTGACGAGAAACATTTGAATAAAACAGCGTATTCTTATTTCAGAAAAGAGCCATGGAAAGAGAATGAAGGGATGGGATATATGTCAGAGACATACGAATCCAAAACCTTCACCAGCTTTTCCCATACAATGGCTGATATTATCAGTGGGGTAAGCTGTGCAGGGATGCGCGTGCTGAAGCTGGAGGAGTTCGATTATGATGTGGGCTTGACTGAGGCATATGATAAAAAAGGATTACCGCTGTCTTTTCTTCTGACCGCGGAAAAATAACGGCAGGAGTGGGGCAATGCAGGAAAATAAAGAAGCAGAACGAAACAGGATCACATATTTGATATGGATCATAGTGACCATGATACTCGGCCTTTCATCAAGAAAATTCGGTCCTTATCTACCGGCATTTGTCAGGGATTATGCGGGGGATACTCTCTGGGCATTGATGGTATTCTGGGGGATTGGATTTCTATTTGTAAAAATGTCCACAGGAAAGGTGATGGCCGCAGCGCTTCTGCTTTCCTACGCCATAGAATTTTCTCAGTTATACCAGGCAGATTGGATCAACGCACTGCGCCATACCACTTTGGGCGGTCTGGTATTGGGGTTTGGTTTTTTATGGAGTGATCTTGTGTGTTATACTGCCGGAGTCCTGGCAGGCGGGCTGATGGAATATACCGCTGCCCCTTTCTTCTTCCGCAGTATCGTTTGCCTGAGAAGAGGAAAGGGGCGGCGGGAGTAAAACAATATTAGGCTATAGCGTTTCGGAGGCAATGACTGCGGCTCCTATGGCTCCGGCATATTGTGCCATTTGATGGGTATGTACCTCTAATTGCAGATATTCTTCAAGGGTCTTTCGGAATATTTCATATTTAGACAGGCCGCCTGTGAAGAAAACTTTTCCTTCCAGATTCATCTTCTGGGCAAAAAACGAAGTTCGTTTGCAGATGGCGTGTATCATTCCCAGTGCGATATTACCGGCATCCTCTCCTTCAGCCAGGAGACTGACAATCTCACTTTCAGCAAAAACTGTACACATACTGCTGATACTGGCTGGCTTTTTTCCTTGTACAAAAGTATCGATACTGTCCAGCGGTGCATCCAGAGTACGCATCATCATTTCTATAAATCGTCCTGTTCCTGCCGCACACTTGTCATTCATCAAGAAGTCTGCTACCTGCCGCTGTTCATTGAGCAGAATAGCTTTACAGTCCTGCCCTCCGATGTCTATGACAACCCGGATGGAAGGATCCAGCCAGGCAGCTCCTCTGGCATGGCAGGTGATTTCCGTGATTTTCTTGTCCGCCTGCTCCAAAAGTCCCCTTCCATAACCGGTAGATATGGTGAAATCCACACCATTTTGGGATAAGGCTTTGTATACGGTGTTCAGGCTTTCCTTTGGTCTGGCAGTTGTAGGCACCAGCAGGGCAGACACGATTTCGGTTCCGTCAAACAAGATTCCCTTTGTGGTTGTAGAGCCTGAGTCGATTCCTAGACTTAACATATGGTCCCTCCTACAACATTTCAAGAAATGCAGCCATTCTGGTATTCAGCTGTCCGATATCACTGACGGAATAGTCAGTCTCCAGAGACATGTATGGCAGATGATAGGTTTCCGTCACGAACCGCTTGATTCCAATGGTTTCCACATTATATGTATGACATGCCTGCAGTACAACATCAACGACTGCGTCCGGCCGGAATTCTTCGATAAGCTGTCCCATCAGTTTATATCTGCTGGGGTTAGGTGACATACAGGAACATCCTATATTCAGATAGCGTTTTGCCAACGCTTCATATACATCAGGATTTTGTTCATCTACCAATTCCTCCACAGATTTGGCTCCCCCGCAGTTTTCAAATACAACAACCACTCCGCCATTGTCTTCAATGGCCTTGATAACCTTTGAGGCCCCGCCGTTGACAGGGGAACCGGTGATCATGATTCTCGGTCTTTTTTCCAGGTGATTTCCTTCCTCATATTCTTTTTCGATTTTGTCACAGATGGCGTGAATTTCCAGGGCAGACTGTTTTTTGTCAAATTTAAAGGTGGCGCCGTAGAGTACTTTATATAAATCGTCTCCAAGCATGGGGGCAGGGTCTTTTTTCATGAGTTTGTAAAGACGCTTCAGTGCTTCCCGTTCCCGGTTTCTCTCTTTTATGGCAGCTCTGATTTGACCTTCTGTTATGATAACTTCAAATTTTTCCTCCAGGACTTTTTTGAAACGGATGATCTCATTTTTATACATGGTACATCCGTCCTCGCTCTGTCTGTTCGGCAGTTCCATCACGTGCACAGGTTTAAAATTTGCCAGATATTCGTACATCTTCTTTTTTCCGTCGCATGTGGTTTCCCCTACTACCAGGTCGGAGAAATAAAAAAACGGGCACTTATCTGTTTTGGCAAATCCATAACTGGATTTGATCAGCGGACAGAGATTTCTTGGCAGGTCTTTTTCGGCATCGGGAATGGTTTCATCAGAAGTTGAGCATAATCCTACTACAGCGGCGCCCATGGCGGCAGGAATTTCCTGTGGGAAGTAGGTACAGAAAACACCGACGATGGGGACACCTTTTTCCTTTAGACTTTTTATTCCCAGGAAAGATTTCTTTCTCTGCTCTGCAAATTCTTCGTATATTTCCGGTAAATCCTTGATTAATTCCATGTTTTTTCTCCTTCATGTTCTATGTTATTTTTAAGCTGTTCCAATTCGTTATTCTTTTAAAAATATAACGAAGGATAAATAAAAAAGTCCGGTATATGAAAACCATATATTATTCCGAAGCAATTTTCCTGACAGCATCTATGGCTGCCTGCACTTCCTCCTCTGTGTTATAATAGGAAAAGCTGAACCGTACAGCGCCCTGTTCGGCTGTTCCCAGTGCCTGATGCAGTCTGGGGGCACAGTGTGCTCCGGGTCTGGTGGCAATATCATAGACCTGGGACAGTTCATCACTGACTTCTGACGAATCATAATCCCAAATATTCAGAGCTACAATAGGAGCGCGCATCCATGTGGAAAAGTCCCCGTATACCGTTACACCATCTATATCCTTTACCCCCTCATAAAAGGTTCGGGTAAGTCTCTGCTCATGTCTGAAAATACGGTCCATCCCGGTTTTTTCAATAAATGCGGCGCCGGCGCCTAAACCGGCGATCCCATGTCCGTTCAGAGTACCCGCCTCAAGGCCTGTCGGCAGTTCTTTCGGATGTATCCTGTCAAAGGTCCGGATTCCGCTTCCTCCCACTTTTAAAGGTCTGATCTCCAAGTCACCGTACACAGCCAGTCCGCCTGTCCCCTGAGGGCCGAAGAGACTCTTATGTCCGGTAAAACACAATACATCAATGTGCATTTCCTCCATGTCAATGGGGAACACACCTGCAGTCTGGGAAGCGTCCAAAATAAAAAGCGCGCCGTATGTATCCGCAATTTTACCGACTCTGGCAATATCGACTAAATTACCTGTAAGATTTGAGCCGTGTGTACAGACGATCGCTTTTGCGTTATCTTTTACAAGAAGCTCCAACCGGTCATAGTCAATACATCCCCTTTTGTCTGCTTCTGCAAAAGAAAGCCGGATATCCTTTTCCTGTTCCAGCCGATAGAGGGGTCTGAGAACAGAATTATGCTCCAGATCTGTAGTGACAACATGCTCTCCGGGTCCGATCAAACCCTGTATTGCAGTATTTAATGCCTCTGTAGAGTTTAGAGTAAATACAACATTCTGAGCCTGCGGACAGTGAAACATCTCTGCCAGGATCTCCCTGGTTTCGTAAATCCTTCTGGAAGCTGTAAGTGCCTCCTCATGGGAACCTCTGCCGCTGTTTCCCATATGCATCATAGCCTGCAGCACTGCCTCTGCCACCTCCGGGGGTTTATGCAGTGTAGTAGCCGCATTATCAAGATAAATCATTTCCTTCTCCTTTTACCAATATTTTTTGAACAGTTCCTCCACGATCAGGCCGGATTCCCTGTCAAAAGCCTCGTATTTTTCCAAAAAGCTGCGTCCTCTGGGAGTCAATACCGAACCTCCGCCATTCTTGCCCCCACTTTGCTTTTCTACCAGTTCAAACCCAAGCTGTTCCTCTGCATTGTGGAGTATCTTCCAGGCTTTGCTGTATGCGATTCCCATCTTTTTGGCGGCCGCATTCAAGGAGCCTTCCTTATCGATCAGACGGAGAAGCTGAGCGACTCCCTTTCCGAAAATCTTCTCCCCTTCCTCATTGCACAGCCGCAGTGACATACTGATTTTCAAGTAGTGATCCTCCCCTTCCGGTATACTGCTTATTTTTACATTATACCAACATCACCGTGCAGGAAGCAATACCTTTGGCATATTCCTTTCATGATATATTACGATCGTACTTCGTTTGTTTCCTTTAAGTGCTTGACTCTCACCTTACGTGATACAGTATAATCAGAAAAAAGAACAGACACACCGGTGTATGTTTGAAAGGCGGGATGTAATTATGAAGGAAAATCTGGATATGAGCAGGTATTTTGCTGCACTGGAGGCATTCAAAGAAGAACATCATGATGAGGTGATTAAATACTGGAAAACGGAGAAAGCCTTTGACAACATGATAAAACAATTCAGGAAAAAAGAAAAACAGATGGCCAGGGACGCCATAAAAAGCTTTGGGAGCATAGACAAATACACGGATGCCATGATAGAAAATCTCGGGCATCTGACAGAAGTCGTTGAAGAACTCATGCGTATGTGATAAAATAACCCTCCACTATAACACCAGACTTGATATCTATGTTACGGTAGTCTTTGTAAGGAGGCATAAAAAAATGAACACATACAGGACTTCGGAAATCGCAGAAATCATCGGCGTACATCCCAATACGGTGCGTTTGTATGAAGAGCTGGGGCTGATTCCAAAACCCGGACGGCTTCCAAACGGCTACAGAGTATTTACAGAGCTTCACATAGAGCAGTTCCGCCTTGCCCGTCTCGCATTTCAGATAGAAGTGCTGCAGAACGGGCTGCGTAAGAAAATAGTACAGATGGTAAAAGTGTCTGCGGCAGGTGATTATGAGAAGGCACTGGAACTCACACGGGAATATCTGCTGCAGATTCGGCAGGAGATTGCCAACGCGGAGGAGGCCACCCAGATCGCTGAGCAGATTTTAGACGGCAGAACAGAAGAAAATCTGCACACCATGAAACGGAAGGAAGTGTCCGAATACTTAAATGTTTCCATGGATACCCTGAGAAACTGGGAGATGAACGGTCTATTGACAGTCAGACGCAGGCAGAACGGGTACCGCGTTTATACAGATGGAGATATCAAGCGCCTGAAGATTATCCGTTCCCTTCGGTGTGCCAACTATTCGCTGGAAGCTATTTTGACCATGCTCGGGCAGGTATCAAAAAATCCGGGGATAGATATCAAAAAAGCGCTGGATACACCGAAGGAGGATACTGAGATCATTACAGTGTGCGATAAACTGGTGACCTCCCTCACCGCGGCAGAGTTAAATGCGGAAAAAATGATGGAGAAGCTCACGGAAATGAAAATCAGATTTTCTGAACCCTCCATTTAACCACCAATGTTTTTTCCTGTGATATCCTTGTCCTTGATAAAACAAGGAGGTAAAAGATATGCAGGAAGTAATCAAAGTAGAACAGCTCACCAAATCCTACGGTAAGCTGCATGCAGTGGAAAATATAAGTCTGTCCGTTGACAGGGGAATGGTATTTGGCCTGCTCGGAGCAAACGGCGCAGGAAAATCCACCACGATCGAATGTATCCTGGGAACGAAAAAAGCCGACACAGGGACGATTCGCATTCTGGGAGCAGACCCTTTTAAGGACCGGAAAAAACTCTTTGAAAGGGTAGGGGTACAGTTCCAGGAGAGCAGCTATCAGGAGCAGATCACAGTGGCAGAGCTGTGCCGGGTGACTGCCTCATTATACAAAGAAGCCGCTGACCCTTTTGCACTGCTTGCGCGGTTTGGAATTGCGGATAAGAAGAAAAGCCCTGTCAAAGATCTGTCCGGTGGACAGAAGCAGCGTCTGTTTATTGTTCTTGCGCTGATACCTGATCCGGAAGTAGTTTTTTTGGACGAACTGACAACCGGGCTGGACGCAAAAGCACGGCGGGAGGTATGGAAAATACTTTCTGACCTGAAAGAAAAAGGTCTGACCATTTTTCTGACTTCACATTTCATGGATGAAGTGGAAGCTTTATGTGACGGTATCTGTATTTTTAAACGAGGAAAGATCGTTTTCTATGGAACAGTTTCAGAGGCGATAGAAAAAAGCCCGTATGAGAAATTTGAGGACGCTTATCTTTGGTATACAGACGAGGAGGAACAGGCCAATGAAAACATTTAGAACCATGCTTAAGACAGAACTGAAATTATCACTGCGGGGAATGGATATGTTCATATTTGCCATCTGTGTCCCTGTTGTGGTGTTGGTGATACTGGGAATTATATACGGAGAAAAGCCGGCCTATCCGGGGGCAGACTATACCTTTTTGGAACAATCCTTTGGCGCCATTGCCACTATATCTATTTGCGCCGGCGGGGTAATGGGACTGCCCTTGGTGGTCTCGGATTACCGGAGTAAAAAGATTCTGAAGCGCTATCAGGTCACCCCGGTCAGTCCGGCCATGATCCTGTTTGTGCAGGTAGTCATTTATACCTTGTATGCAGTGGTTTCTTTTTTGCTGCTGTATCTTACAGGTGCGCTCTTTTTCGGGTATCGGTTTAACGGGTCAGTGCTTCATTTTCTGGGAGGCTACCTGCTGGTGCTGGTATCCATGTTCAGCATCGGCATGATGGTGGGAGGCATAGCGCCGAATACGAAAATAGCGGGTGTGATCGCCAGTATTCTCTACTTCCCCATGCTGATATTTTCCGGGGCAACACTTCCCTATGAAGTTATGCCGGCAGCCATGCAGAAGGCAGCCAATATCCTGCCTCTTGCACAGGGGATAAAATTACTGAAAGCAGCATCTCTTGGGCAGGGCACAGAAAATGTGACGGTATCGGTCCTCATTATGATCGTGATCGCGGTACTCTGTACAGGGATAGCTTTTCGATACTTTAAATGGGAATAAAGCGGATGCAGCAGTGCTTTGTATAGATTTTGCAGACCGTCTATGATACAATGAAGAATATTAGAAATTCAGAACCCGGTCCTATACAGGAAAAGCCGGTATGACTTTTTGATGTTGGAACTGTGGTATCTTATAGAAAGCGAGACTGCATTATGAGCGAACCTATACTTTTTAAGACACGTGAGGAGTTCAGAGATTGGCTGAAAAACAATTGTATGACCAGCGGCGGCGTCTGGCTGCTTTTCGGAAAAACGAAGGAGCTGGTAACCGTCAAAGCCGGAGAAGCACTGGAAGAGGCTCTTTGTTTCGGCTGGATTGACGGCCTTATGAAACGGGTCGATGAGAAATCTTATGTGAAATACTTTTCTGCCCGCAGAAGCGGCAGCAAATGGTCAGAAAAAAATAAGGCGCTGGCAGAGGCTCTTGAAAAACGTGGTTTGATGACGGATTTCGGAAGAGCAAAGATTGAGGAAGCGAAGAAAAACGGGCAGTGGGAGGGCACTGCCCCAAAAGTGGTTATAGGTAAAGAGCAGATAGACTCTGTGGCGGAACTGCTGAAAGGAAATGAACAGGCATATGCAAACTTCCTGAATATGTCCCCGTCAGTGCAGAAGACCTATACCAGAGCATATCTGGATGCCAGGACGGAGGCCGGACGCGTCAAACGGCTGGCGTGGATGACTGAGAGGCTGGAAAAGAATTTAAAACCCATGTGAAGGTTTTGCTCCGGACTGCCTGATCTGTCAGATAAAAAACTTTTTAATTCTCAGCGGGAATCAAATTACTGTTGTATTTGGTTTTGCCCGACATAACATCATCATAAAAGGTCTGTTTCCAATCTATGTAGTCAATGGAATCCTGAAGTTCCTGCATAGAGAGGAGCAGGTCTTTTCTTTTTTGCTCCAGAATGACTTTCCGCTTAGGTATGGAAGACTGCCCCTGGAGGCACAGAGCGAGATATTCTTTCATTTCTTTCAGGCTCATACCGCATTTCTTCAGACAGGTCAGGCTTTTGATCCATGCAATATCATGCGCATCAAAGACACGGCGATTTGTCTTGTCACGTTTTACATTGGGAATCAGACCCTCATTGCAATAGAATTTCAGTGTTTCATAATGCATGCCTGTTTTCTCACAGGCCTGTTTCATTGTATACATGATAACCTCCGTAAAATAGGAAAACTTAAAAAAGCTATTGACCGGTAGCAGCTACCGGAGAGTACAATGCAAATGATATCAATGGAAATGCAGAATGTCAAGTTTGCAGTATGTTAAAAAACAGGAGGATTTGCTGATGTATAATATTAAGAAAAATTTTGGCTTCGGATGTATGAGGCTTCCCATGATTGACGGGGAGGTGGACCAAAGGCAGTTTTCAGAGATGGTGGACACTTTTTTGGAGGCCGGATTTAACTATTTTGATACGGCACACGGGTATCTGGGAGGCAAAAGCGAATTGGCACTAAAAAGCTGCCTGACCAGCCGGCATCCCCGGGACAGCTATATCCTTACCAATAAACTGACGACGTTTTTCTTTGAAAAGGAAGAGGAGATCCGGCCGTTTTTTGAAAACCAGCTTGCGTGGTGCGGCGTGGAATATTTTGATTTTTATCTGATGCATGCCCAGAGTGCGGAAAACTTTGCAAAATTCAAACGCTGCCATGCGTATGAAACGGCATTGGAACTAAAGAAAGAGGGAAAAATCCGCCATTTCGGCATATCCTTCCACGACCATGCAGATGTGCTGGAACAGATTCTGACGGAATACCCGCAGATTGAAGTCGTACAGATTCAATTCAATTACCTAGATTACGATGACCCTGCAGTACAGAGCCGGAAATGCTATGAGGTCTGCCGCAAATATGG
Source organism: Lachnospiraceae bacterium (assembly GCA_046957575.1). GTDB lineage: Bacteria > Bacillota > Clostridia > Lachnospirales > Lachnospiraceae > UMGS1370. The sequence continues at coordinate 31,253 of JBKUOG010000017.1, forward strand.
AAAGCCGGTGATCGTTATGGAGCCGGTAAAGGGCGGTAATCTTGTCAATCTGCCGGATGAGGCCAGAGCCGTATTGGATGAGTTAAAGGGCGGCAGTCCGGCCAGCTATGCAATCCGGTATGCAGCCGGATTTGACGGTATGATGATGGTGCTTTCCGGTATGAGCACCCTGGACCAATTGGAAGACAACATCAGTTACATGAGAGAGTTTCAGCCTCTTTCCCAGAAAGAAATGGACGCAGTGGATAAAGTACGGAATATTTTCCGCTCCATGAATCTGATCTCTTGTACTGCCTGTCGGTATTGTACAGATGGATGTCCGAAACATATATCTATCCCTGATTTGTTTGCCTGCATGAATACAAAACAGCTCTATCATGACTGGAACGCGGATTATTATTACAATAACGTCCACACAAAGAAAAACGGAAAAGCATCTGACTGCGTAAAATGCGGAAAATGTGAGGATGCCTGTCCGCAGCATCTGCAGATCAGGAATCTCCTGGAAGATGTTGCAAAAGAGTTCGAGAAAACCTGCCGTTAGGCAGCAATTATCTCCAAGAGACAACAGCGGGTTAGCAGTGTGGCACAGCACGCTGCGCCTGAACCATCCGATTTTTGAGCAGACAGTTGTAGATGGAAGAATAGGATTGCAGTGATTGTGTGTGATAATGTATAATAAAGATAGTAAAAGATAGAAACAGAAATTCAAGAATGGAGTTTTTCGGATTATATGAGTATCTTCAGGACGAATTCCAGAAATTATTTTAGGAGATTGCTCATATGGAGAATTATGGAAGTATTGAAGTGAAGATTGATGAAATGCTCGAAAAGAGAAATTTAAGTAAAAATAAATTATGTTTTAAAGCACAATTAGAACGGAAGCAATTAAATAAACTTTACAAAAACGAAGCGGTAAGAATTGATTTCGGTGTTCTTTGTCGAATATGTTTTGCTTTGGATTGCGACATATCAGATATATTGATATATAAAAAGCCTGAGTAAAGGCCAATAATAAAAAGATGTAAAGAGGGGATTCTACCTAATGAAGATACTAAGTATATCAGCAACCAATATTCAACATTCCAAAAAGAACAGCATGTCACTATTACTATGCAACAAAATAGCGGAATTTTTGAATTGTAAAGAAATACAATGTGAAGTAATCGATTTAAGAGACTATACTTTGCATCCGTGTATTGGATGTGGTAAATGTTTTAGTAGTAAAAGATGTAGTGCTGATTCAGATTTCAATAAGATTTACAATAAAATTACCAGGTCAGACGGAATCTTTTTTATTTCACCTCATTATGCTCCCATTCCTGCCAAACTTAGTATGGTGCTGGAGAAAATGGAGCAGATCACCTTTTTACATTGGTGGAAAGATAATACATATAAGTCTGAATTATATGGACTGCCCGCGGGAATAATTTCGCATGGTGGTGGGTCTGATTGGGCATTAAAAAGCTATAAAGCAATGGTTAATGATACAATCGCAAATGCTTTAGACACAATTCAATGTAAAGTAGTACCATATGACGAAGAATGGAATACTGGAATTTCCATACCAGTACAAAGAGTTATGGAAGATAGCGATATCTTCCCAATACAAGAATATGATTGGCCTATGATCGATCAAAAAATAAAAGATTATATCGAAATTTTCTTGAGAAAGATTTAATATTAATGAAAGACAGATGTTATTGTTGAATGTGTATCAGACGGCAATAATATTTAAAAAGAAGATAGGAATCACCGTTTCTACTGTTAATTGATTCGGTGATTCCTGTCTTGTTTATCTGTAGTTCTCGCTACATAATTCTTTCGGCATCTGTATGAAGAGGTGCAAAAAGTTGTTTTAACCCCATCGGATATATCGGAAATCTTAAGCGGAGGCGCAGGTTCTATTGAGGTAAAATAAAAGCAGGCTATCTATGGGTGGTGTATAACATGGCATAATGCATCTGACAGCGCTTCAGAAAACTCTTTTTTCCTGTCAATGAATGGAATATGTCCGGTGTTCCTTATTGTTATAAATTTCTTATAAGGTGCGGAAATAGCATTAAAATATTTAACTGCCATAGGATAAGGTGTTGTCCAGTCGCAGTCACCGGCAATGATGATAACCGGAGTTTCATACTGCAGTGTATAATCGTACATGGTTGATTTTTGGTCCGCTAAAAGTGTCTCATAAAGCGCACTGTTTGCTGCAATGAGACTACCAAAACTGAACATCCATCTTAAATTTCGGAAGGTCATATACGGAGAAAAAAGCTGTAGGATGAGCATTTTACTGCTGTATTGGGAAGGCAGATACTTCTCTTTTAACTGACGGAATTTCAGCAGTTTTGCTGCTTCCGGTTTATCAAATTTTCGGCACTTCATTATCGGTTCAAGCATTTTTTCTATTTCATATGCATCCTGAGGGCGGCCCGCTGCATAAGCCAAGTGGACGGCTTCCTGTGCGGATACCTGTTCTGATTTTTTAAAATCCAGCATTTGGCTGACGGAAATACAGGCCAATACCTTTTCAGGGTGCTGACCCGCATAAATAGCACCGGGAAAGGTTCCCCACGAGTGCCCCATGAGGATAACCTTTTCTTTTTGAAACTCCAAACGAATATGATCGACAAGCTCATCTAAGTCCGACAGCAGTAAATCCAGAGTAGGTTTTGCGGCTGTTTTATTCTGATAAAAGGTATTTCCACAGCCCCGCTGGTCCCAGTGGATCACGGTATAATCCTGTTCCAGCTCTGCCTGCCAATCATAGGAATAATATGCCATCGGATTGCCTGGCCCTCCGTGCAGCATAAGAATAACCGGATTGGAACTATCCTGTCCCCGGATTTGTATGTACTGTTTTATTTTGCCTATGGTTATATATTCAGATCTTTGAATCCCTGTTTTTGAACGGATTTTATATTGATGGGCAAAAGTGATTTTGCCTGTCATGATCGTGAGTACAAATAATAATATACATCCCATCAATAGGAGCAGTATGCTTTTCATTGACTTTCATCCTCTAATACCCTTAATATTTCTTCAATAAACTGCTGCTGCCTGCGGATAATGGCAAACATGTTTTCTATAGTGATCCTGGAGATTGGAGAAATCGGTTCATTAGCATTTTCGTTACTCTTTTCCCCCTGTTTCAGTTCGCTGTATTCCATTTGCAGCTTCTCTTTTTGTGATTCCAGGGCCTGCCGGGCATTTTCGCGGGGGATTTTATCGATGAGAGATAATCCGCTGTACAGTGTTGTAGGATATAGGACAGAGGAAGCGCCCAGTGCATCAAATATTAAGGATTGCAGATAAGCTGTTCCCTTGTCTGTGATTTTATATACAGCTTTTTGCCGGTGGCCCGTGTATTCCACATCAGCTATCTCAATATAGTTATCCTGTTCCAGTTTTTTTAACGCATGATATATGGAACCAACCAATACACCGCCCCATCTTTCAGCATCTGCCATGCTTATCTTTTGCTGAATATCGTAGCCGGACATAGGGTGTTCCTCTAATAAGCCGAGTACCAGTAACTTTGTCACAGTTTCTTTACCTCCGATTCATATACTCAATATTGAGTATACAATAATGAGGAACTTTGTCAAGGTATTTTACAAGACTGCATTATCCGTAATACTTTATAGGATTACTTGACAGAATCCACATTAGAATTTACAGTTAAAGACAAATGATAAGTTTTTCTAAAGGCTGTTAATATAGTGGAAGAACTGATAGGAAAAATGCTATATGCTTATATTTGACAGAGCATGGAAAAATACGGGTAAAGGATGAATATTATGAAAACAAAACTGGTTTGTTTTGATTTAGATGATACATTGATCAGAGGAATCCATTCAGTTATGCTCCCCTGCATCTTGAACGGCAAAGAGGAGGAACACGCCATAATCCAGAAACAGGAAGAAAACTGAAAAATAAGCAGGAGCAGAAATATATTATATGAATGTTTATGACAATATTTTCAAATTCAAAGGTTCCTGGAGATCCTACCAGGAACGGGTATTAAAACATGCGGATACATATCTTCAGGATGGAAAAATACATATTGTGGCGGCTCCGGGGTCAGGGAAGACAACCCTTGGTATTGAGCTTATAAGGAGACTGGGGTGTCCGGCGCTTATCCTGTCGCCCAGGCTTGTTATCCGGGAACAATGGCTGGAACGTATTCGGGAGGCGTTTTTGACAGAAGATGCGGAACACGGAAATATTCTGTCAAATGATCTGAAGTCTCCGGGATTGGTGACCTCCATAACATATCAGACCCTGTACAGCGGAATGAACCGTTATAAGGGTGAGCTGCAGGAGGAAGATACGGCGGGGGGCAGCCAGTCTGTGGATTTTTCCGGATTTGATCTGCTGGAGGCAGTCAGGACAGCCGGGATACGGGTGATTTGCCTGGATGAGTGCCATCATCTGCGCAGCGAATGGTGGGCTGCGCTGGAACATTTTATGCATGAGATGGAAAACGCCGGGGTGAAGGTCATATCTCTGACTGCAACACCGCCCTATGATTCCACACCGTCCCAGTGGGAACGGTATATACAGCTCTGCGGACCGATCGATGAGGAGATCATTGTTCCGGAACTGGTTCGGGAAGGGAGCCTATGCCCGCATCAGGATTATGTCTATTTTAATTTTCCTACCGGTGAGGAGGAAGAAAAAGTCAGGGACTTCAGAAACCAGGCGGAATCATTGCTTCAGAGCCTGATGGCAGACCGTGAATTTTTAAATATCATGGCTTCCCATCAGAAAATGCTGGATTATGATACATATGCGGAAACGATGCTGGAGGAACCGCCGTATGTATCCGCAATGCTGATTTTTTACACCGCAGCCCGGATTCCTTTTGATACAAGATGGAAAAAGCTTTTAGGCGTCAGGAATTTTCCGGAAATGGATGTGCACTGGATGGAAATATTACTGCAGAAGCTGCTGTTTGATGACAAAGACAGTTTTGTATGCGATGCGTATTACCGGGAAACACTTACGAAACAGCTGAAGAAGCAGCAGTTCCTTGTACGGCAGAGAGTCGGTCTTGTATTCAACAGTGGGATACAGAAATTACTCACAAACAGTCTGGGAAAGCTGGAAAGTATCAAGGCAGTTGTGAAAACAGAATTCAGGTCCATGAAATCAGAGCTGCGGATGCTGATACTTACCGATTACATACGGAAGGAATTTAAAACAATCATTGGAAACCCGGATGCGGAGGTCAAAAGTATCGGCGTAGTTCCCATTTTTGAGATGCTGCGCAGGGAAGTGGCACCGGACTGCAGACTGGGGGTTTTGTGCGGCAGCATGATCATTCTTCCGGTCACAGCGCTTCCCTGCCTGGAGGCCCTTTTGCGGGGAAGCACCGAAAACTGCAGTATGTCTGCCAGGGAGTTCGCAGACCGGGAAGGCAATCCGACGGGATATGCCCAGATAGATATCAGCGGCAGAACCTCTGATACGACAAAATGGATCACACAGGTTTTTGAAGCAGGATATGTGCAGGTTTTAATTGGCACAAAGTCACTGCTGGGAGAAGGATGGGATTCCCCGGGAATCAATTCCCTGATTCTGGCCAGTTTTGTGGGTTCCTATATTTTAAGCAACCAAATGCGCGGAAGAGCGATTCGTGTGATGCAGGGCAATCCGGAAAAGACAAGCAATATCTGGCATCTGGTCTGCATTGAAAACCAGAAAGAAGTGCGTGCAATGCGCAGGCTGGGATGCGATGAAGAAATGCTGTCGGAGGACTTTGCCACACTAAAACGGCGTATGAAGGGATTTATCGGGGTCAGCTATGATGGGACCAGTATTGAGGACGGTATGGAGCGTCTGGATATTATCCAAGGTCCTTTTGACAGGAAACGAGTTTTGGTGATCAATCAAAAAATGGAGGAACTGGCCGGGAACCGTGAGGGGCTGCGGCAGAAATGGAACGATGCCATCTTGATGTATGACGGTATGGAGGTCATGGATGAAGTGGAAGTGGAACAGGGAAGGTTAAAGACAAAAGCTGTATTTTTCAATATTATGGGGCTGGTTTTTCTGGATGTAGCTTCTATGGTTATTATCCAGGGCATCCATATATGGGGAGAAAGTGCCGGCAAAAAAGATGTTTTTTCCCTGCTCCTGTATCTTGCTGCTATGCTGTTTCTCTCAATAGGCATGATTTTTCTGGTGTGGAAAGGGATAAAATATCTGACGCCGCTTCGATATTTACAGCTCATTGGAAATGGGGTGCTTAAGTCCCTGGAGTATAAAGGGCTGATTTTATCAGCGGCGCGGGTGGAAGCCAGTGACTTAAACGGCGCGTTTTATGAAGTATATCTAAAGGGCGGAAGCGTACGGGAAAAAGATATTTTTTCAAACTGTGTGGAAGAGTTTTTTGGTGTAGTGGATAACCAGCGCTATCTGCTGTACAGAAGGCACGCGGGTGTGGGAATGATGAAATATTTCTGTGTGCCGGAAATCTTTGCAAAGTCAAGGGAAGATGCCCTTTTGTTTTCAGAGTGTATGAAAAAGACAATGGGAAGTTATAAGCTTATTTATACCAGAAACCCGGAAGGGCGGAAGATTTTAATACAGGCCAGGGCCCATGCCTATGCAAACCGGGCTGACCGGGAACTGCAAAGGCTGGTAACCGGGAGAAAGCGGAAGGTGAAGAGCAGGCTGGAATAAAAATAACCGATATACGAAAGTTTCCTATAACAGATATTCGTAGAGCATGTAGTCCGTCAATCCGGTGTCTTCATAAAACAACTGAATGGTATCCCTATATTGAAATCCCATGCTGCTGTAAAGTTTCTGCGCAGGGATATTGGTGCCGAGCACGTCTAAGCGGACTGCTTTTTGGCCGTTTTCCCCGGCAGTCCGAATGGCTTCCCGTACCATGAATTTCGCGATGCCCTGTCCCTGAAAAGCGGGAAGTACACCCAGTGCGTGCACTACGGTTACTTCCCGGGGATTGGCGGAAATACTCCACTGTATTTTTTCATATCCCTCTGTACTTTTATGATTTAAGATCATTGCAGCCGCATAAGTGCTGCCGGAGAGAAGTACATACAATTCTTTCCCGCGGATCGAGCGCATCAGAAGTTCATCCGATGGATAAATCCCCTTTTTCCATCCCGGTTTATATAAGGCAGAGTCCATCGAATCAATCAGCTGCCAATAAAAATCCCTCACTTTTTCCCATTCCGTTTCGTTTGCTGTATACAGTTCCATATGCAGAATCCCTGTCCCTTTAATTTTATACAGCAATTGTATCACAACAGGTAATGGCAAAACAAGTACGGAACTTTTTCATTTTGACTGAAAATTGACTTTTCTGTGTTATAAGTCAGGTTATCATTTATAAGAAAAGGAATGTGATAAATATGAGCAGAACATACAAAATATTACTGATTGATGATGAGCAGTCAATCTTAGATATGCTGGCGCTGCAGCTTCAGTCAGAGGGATATAAAGTCTATACAGCGGCAAATGCAGATCAGGGACTGGAAAAGCTTTCCTGTGAGCCGGATATGATTCTTCTGGATATTAATATGGCCGGTATGAATGGGCTGGATCTATGTGCAAAGATCAGAGGATTTGTTGTCTGCCCCATTCTGTTTCTAACAGCGAGAATAACCGAACAGGATAAGGTAAACGGTCTGCTTGCGGGCGGTGATGACTATATCACAAAACCTTTTTCCATGGATGAGCTGCTGGCAAGAATGACAGCACACTTACGGCGGGAGGAGAGATATCACACAAAAACACAGGGCAGGTTCTCAGAAGAAATGATGATCGATTACGGTAAAAGAAAGATTTATATCAAGGGAAGTCCTGTAGAACTGTCAAATAAGGAATTTGAGATCATTAAGCTGCTATCCAGGAATGCGGGACAGGTATTTGATAAAGAACGGATCTATGAACATATATGGGGATTTAACGCGGAGGGTGACTGCAGTGTTATCAAAGAACATATCAGGAAGATCAGGATAAAGTTTGCCGAATATACCGATAAAACTTATATTGATACCGTTTGGGGAGTGGGGTACCGATGGAAAAATTAAACGGAATGATACAAAAAATGTCATTAAAAAAAGCACTTTTATCTATATCAGCCGTCAGTATTATTCTGATAGCGGCTTTATCTGTTGTGACCATCTTTTTACTGCTGAATTTGAATCAGAAAATTTTAAATACCAGGCCCATCACCATCAGAAATTCGGATATACAGTATGAAGCCGGCGAAAAGGAAGAAGGTGATTCACTGCAATATATCGTAAAACCGGATCAGTATGTATATGGAAAACTGACAGCGGAAAATCAATTGAAATATAATGTAATAACGTTTCTCATGGCAGCACTGCCGGTGTTGTATGTGGCCATCGGTTCCCTGGCAGTTGCCGTTTTTTATTATCAGGTAAAGCTGCGCGTTCCCATAGAAACCCTGAAGCGGGGGATCAGTCATATAGCTGACCAAAACCTGGATTTTGAATTGCATTACCATGCGGAAGATGAACTGGGTATGCTGTGCAGTACCTTTGAAAGTATGAGAAAAGAGCTGTACAAAAATAATCAGAGGATGTGGGAGGCGATGCAGGACAGAAAGGCTCTGACAGCTTCCGTATCCCATGATCTGAGAACACCGATTACGGTGATCAAGGGATATCTGGATTATCTCTCTAAAACCATGCTTAGAGAGCAGCTGACCGAAGAAGTATTAGAAATGACGCTTCATAACATGATGCAGTCAACAGAACGCCTTGAAAGATATGTAAGCTGTATCCATGACATTGAAAAAATAGAAGAAATAGAGATTGAAAAATCTTCTGTCTGCATGAAGGAGCTGATGTCATGTCTGGAAAAAGATTTTTCACTTATGGCTGAACAGCGAAATATCACTTTTGTGCTGGATAATAAAGCAAAACAGGAAGTGATATACACAGATAAGAATATGCTGTTTAAAGTACTGGAAAATCTGTTCAATAATGCCTTACGGTTTACAAGAGACAGAATTCTGCTGACCATCACGGAGCATGAGGATGCGATCGCGTTTGTCATGGAGGATAACGGAAACGGTTTTTCACAGGATGAACTGGAGCATGCCGCTTCTCTGTTCTACACTTCCAATGGAAATGCAGATCATTTTGGACTGGGACTGTCAATATGCAAAATCCTCTGCGGGAAACTGGGCGGCAGCTTACATTTGAAAAATTCCCCGGACGGTGCCAGTGTCATAATTAAAATCAAAAAGCAATAGAACTTTTCGAAAAATTGACTTTTCTATGAAAAAATCTCCTTATACAAAGCGTAAGGAGGTTTTTTTATGGAAATCAGAATCGAACATTTATACAAAAAATATGGCGGACAGGAAGTTTTAAGAGATGTCTCTTTCAGGATTCCCGCAGGCATGTATGGCCTGCTGGGGAGCAACGGAGCCGGAAAAACGTCGTTCATGCGCATTCTTGCCACCATTTCAGAACCTACAGCAGGAGCGGTGACAATAAATGATATGGATATCCGAAATAAAAAAGAGATCAGAAAAATAGTAGGGTATCTGCCCCAGGAGTTTTCTGTTTACCCATCCATGAAGGTTTATGCTGCGCTGGATTATCTGGGTATTTTAGCTGAATTACCGAAAGCAGTGCGGAGACAGAGAATAGATACGGTTTTAAAACAAGTGAACCTGGAATCAGAGAAAAATAAAAAGTTTAAAAACCTTTCCGGCGGTATGAAAAGACGCTTCGGCATTGCGCAGGCGCTGCTGAATGAACCGGAAATACTGATTGCCGATGAACCGACAGCAGGTCTTGACCCGGAAGAACGCATACGGTTTTATAATCTTTTTTCCGAACTTGCAAAGGACAGAATCATACTTCTGTCAACACACATTGCCGGTGACATTGAGGCGGCCTGCTCCCGAACGGCGGTACTGGACCATGGAAAAGTCATGTTTGAAGGAAGTATTGCTGAAATGCGGAGGCTCTCAGAGGGAAACGTATATCTGACGGAAATAAAGCCCGGGGAAATAAATGATTTTAAAAAGAAATATAAAGTGATTCATCTGCAGCAGAATGGTCCTGATATCCTGTGCAGGTTCCTTTCCGACACAATACCCGCTGTAACACATGTTTTGTGTGAACCGACAGTGGAAGACAGTTACATGTATCTGCTGAAACAATGCGGGGAGGGAGAATGATATGCTGTACTTCAAAGAGTTGAAGAGAATTTGTTTTAGTGTTGTGTATGGTCTGTTTTTATTTCTGCTTGTTTTCGGATGGTATCAGAATTTTTATCATGTGACAGATAAGGAAATTCTCGCCTCCAAAGATAAGGATACCTCTTACCAGTTACAGATCACTGGAGGCTCCATTCTGGAAAAACCGGATAAAAATGCAGAATCATTCGGCAGGAAGAGGAAGGAGGTGCCGGATACCGTTATGCTTGGCGGAACAGACCATCTGCTGATGGAGTACCGTGAAAATTCTTATGCGGTGTATCCTTTTGGGTACTATAAAGAAGTTGTCTTAAATGACGCGGAACAGGATGAAATATTAAAAATATTATGTGAGATAACAGGACTTGACGAAGAGAGTCTTTGGAATCTTCCGGATGATTATTTCCCGTATGTAAACGGTAATATCGTTCATTTTAAAGAAGATAACCCGGATGAAAACGGAACCATAACCATAGAGGCAGGGGAAAAAGAAGAACGTATACAAGAGGCAGAGGATAAGACAAAACATTTTGTTCCACAGGTATCCTATGACAGGTTTAAAGAGCTTATGAAAAAAGCGGAGGATATGATCGGCAGAGGTTCTAATTACTCCATGGATATGCTTTTGACATATTATGGGCAGGCAGAAATGAATTATGAAGAGGCAGCAGAAGAGTACCGTAAGACGATTTATGAGGATAAAGTCAGCAGAGCTTTTGCAAGATTATTTTGTGATTATATAACGCGGTCTCTGGGGCTGTATCCTGTATTTGTGGCTGTTGTGTTCTGGATGAAGGACAGAAGAAATAAAATGAATGAGCTGATTGACAGCAGGCAGTTCGGTACTGCCAAATTTGTCATGGTAAGGTTTCTGGCTATGCTGACAGCGTGTATGCTGCCTGTATTCTTATTGAGCTTTGAATCCCTGCTGCCGCTCCTGCAATACTCTTCGGAATCCGGGATTTCAATAGATGCGCTTGCTTTTGTAAAATATATTCTCTGGTGGCTGCTGCCCACAGCGGCAGTTGTCCTATCACTGGGAACATTTTTGACGATTCTTACATCTGCCCCGGCGGCTGTTTTAGTCCAGGCCGTATGGTGGTTTATGGATACCGGTATGACCGGATTGTGGGGAGATACAGGGTATTTTACATTGATGATACGCCATAATACACTGCGTGGTTCTGAACTGATAAGGCAAAACCTTACAATCCTGTGGGTGAACAGAGGGATCATGCTCCTTTTTACTTTTATTTTTTTACTGCTTTCCTGTGTCATTTATGAGAGGAAAAGAAAGGGGAAATGCAGTCATGGGTATCAAGGGCAGAGATATTACAGGATTCTTAAAAAGAGATTTTTTACTGGCATTCAAAAGTAGTGTGATACTTGCACTCCTGTATCTTTTCTGCATTCCGATAATAAGAGGAGTGAAAAACCTGGACAGCATACAGTCAGCCCAATGTCTGGAACAGTCGGTATCCCTTATTGGAATCATTCTGTTTGTTCCGGTTACGAGATGGGAACACAGTCTGGAAATTAAGAAATTGATTTTGTCTAAGCCATGGACGTATGCAAAGACAGTTTTTATCCGTCTGCTGTCTGCATTTTTTCTTGTTTCCTCCATGGTATCCGGATTCGCTTTCATGATGTGGCTGAACCATTGTGAATTTCCTTTTTGGAGGTTTGTATCTGTGGTGATCCTGCTTTCCTGTTTTCTGGGAATCTCCGGACTTTTTGTATCACAGATATGTCAGAATGTGGTTGTTGGGTACTTGTGGGCACTCGGATATTTTGCACTGTGCAAAATGGATGTTCTGAGCGAAGGAGATACGCTGTATTTATTTGGGCTGAGCGAAAGTGCGGAATCCGGCGGCAGGTTATGGTGCTTTTTGAGCCTGTCGATACTATTTTTGTTTTCGCTGCTGCTCCTTATCCGAATACAGAAAAGATGAGCTTTTCCTGTGTTCATTTCTTGACGCAGAACGGTAAAAGGATATAGAATGAAAGTAAAGAAAGGAATCAAAAATATGATATACACAACAGAATATAACTCACCGGTGGGACGGATCATGATAGCGGCGAAAGATGAAGCACTGACTGGTCTTTGGATAGAAAATCAAAAATACTATCCGGCATCTGTGAAAGAAGAAATGAAACAATGCGATGATCTGGCAGTTCTCGTACAGGCCAAAGACTGGCTGGACCGTTACTTTGCCGGAGAAAAACCGCAGATCAGGGAATTAAATCTGGCGCCTGTCGGAAGTGAATTTCGCAGAGCTGTATGGGAGATTCTCACAGAGATCCCATACGGTGAGGTCACTACATACGGAAAAATAGCCGGGAAGGTAGCAAAAAGACTGGGGCTGGACCGGATGTCTGCCCAGGCTGTAGGCGGAGCTGTGGGACATAACCCTATCTCTATTATCATACCCTGCCATCGCGTGGTTGGCACAAACGGCAGCCTGACGGGTTACGCCGGGGGAATAGATAAGAAAATAGCATTGCTGACACACGAGGGCATTTCCATGGATCGATTCTTCGTGCCAAAGAAGGGAACTGCTTTGTAGAGAAAGCGAAATGAATAAGGAGGATAAGATATGTCCATAGCAGTTGTATGGTCAAGTGCAAATACAGACGGGCTGACCGCGTCGGCAAAGGATGCATTTATTGAGGGAATCCGGGAAAACGGTACGGATGTGGAGGAAATCTATTTAAATGGACTGAAGCTGGAGCACTGCCGCGCCTGCGGCAATGGCTGGGGCGCCTGCCGGGCTAAAGGCGTCTGCATTATAAAGGATGATTTTGAGGAAACCTATAAAAAACTGGCAGAGGCAGACGGTATTGTGTGGATCACTGCCGTTTACTGGCATGATACAACAGAGGTCATGAAAGCATTTGTGGACCGCCTCAGAAGATGTGAAACGGCACATAACGGCTATTTAAGCCAAAAGAGATGCTTCCTGGCTGCCTGTGCAGGAGGAACCGGGCTTGGGGCTGTGGAATGCCTTCACAATATGGAGGAAGCACTCAAGCATATGGGAATGCGGGCTTACGACCGTGTTCCGGTGATTCGCTTCAATAAGGATTATATGCTGCCTGCACTCAGGGAGGCAGGAAAGATATATGCCGGGCGTCTTGTGGAAGGGTTTGATATGAGATATTAGGACTGCTGTACAGTGGGGGAAACTATGAGGCTATATAATTATGATACAAAGCTTCTCTTAAACATGCAGATACTTGTTGATAACCTGGAAGAGGACTATAATATCTCTTTTTTCTGCAGATGGCATGATGAGCAGAGACTGACCGGTGCTTCTATTTACTATGGGCAGAAGGAGCTGTCTTCCGACCTGGTTTATGTGGCAAAAGCAGAGGTATATGCCCGATTTCCGATTACAGAAAAAGGTATATGCCGGGTTATTGTGGGAAAATCGAAAGAAAAACCGGACGCTCTGTTGTGTTCCGTCATTGAACTTGAGGAATCTGTATGCTGGGAAAGTGTTTTTAACTATATACAGGAAATTTTTATTCGATACGCCTCCTGGTCCCAAAAGCTGGAGGATATATTAAACAGCGGCGGCGGACTCCATGAATTGTGTGTTTCTGCCATGGATTTTTTCCAGAATCCACTTTATATCCATGACAATAATTTTTATGTTCTTGCCATGCCTACTTGGGTCGTAGGTATGGGGAATATTCAGGTAGATGAGAATTCCGGTAATATTTTCTTCTCCCAGGAGAAAATACAAAAGCTGCAGAAGAGTCCGGCCTACATACAGACGCTCTCCACCCGCGGCGCACATATATGGGAACCTTCTTACGGAACCCATCGCATGCTTTATACAAATATCTGGACAAGTGACCATCATTACTGCGGTCGTTTTTTGCTCCATGAGCTGAATCGTTCCCTAAAGCCGGGTGATTTTCTTATGGTCAATCATTTTGCGACCTTTCTGCGCATGGCATTTGACCGCAATCTTTTTAAGCGAAACGATGTGACCTCTTTTGAAAAAATCATATTGAAGTTGATCAAAGGAGAGGCGATCGAACAGAGGTATTTGGTAAAACGTCTGGAAATGCTGGGGTGGGAGCTTACACACGAATATATCTGCTTGAAAATAGAAATACAAAAAGAAAGCAAAGAAATACTAAGACATCAGAAAATATGCAGTTCTGTGAATATCATATTAAAAGATGCACTTTCCATATCCGTAGAAAACGGAGCTTTAACCATCTGCAATCTGACGCTGTCACAATATTCTCGTACAGAACTTCCGGTCAAATTGGAGGGCCTGTGCAGAGAGATGAATCTGACCATGGGGTGCAGCAATCATTTTTATGATTTTACGGAAGTAGGAGAATACAGCCGGCAGGCAGAAAAGGCGATTCAACTGGGCCTGCAGCGGAAGCCCAAAGAATATTTTTTCTATTTCTCTGACTATGTACTTGATTACATTATCGGACATTTTACGGAAGAATTCAGCATTCGTTCCATATGTTCCGATTCTATACTTGCCCTGGTCGAGATTGACCGGCAAAAAGGAACGGAATATATGGAGACTCTGGCCAGCTATTTTAAAAACGGAGGAAACCAGACGCCTACAGCAAATGACCTTTTCATACACCGCAGTACGCTGATGTACCGTCTGGAACGTATTCAGAAGCTGATCGGAATAGATTTGGAGGATTCGGATACCAGACTCTTTATTCAAATCGCTATGCGTCTTCTGGGGTATCTGAATTAATTTATAAGGGATAACAGTTCAGGGGCTGTTGTTCCTTATTTTTTTGACTTTAATGTTCTCCGCATTTTGCGGAAATTTAAAAGTTATTTTAAAAATTCGGCGGATTTACATCGCTTACATGCGAAGATATAATGCAGTTATAAAAATTCGACGAGCGGAGGTAACATTATGGCGATTCCTTTTCATGAAGATGAGCTGACTGTAGTAGAAATATCAAAGGCATTCCGAGATGCCAGTGTACCGGTGTTTCATTATCCGATCACCATGAGAGAGGCCTGGAAAAGAATGGCTTTAGACAAAAAACCGGTATGGATGTGTACCGGTGTGGAAACTTTTAGCTTTTATCCGGATATCATTCCCGATAATCGTGCCAGAGGCTATGTCAATGACGGCGGAAGACGTATCAAAGAGGAAGAAAAGGGCGGAAGAGATATGTTCGGCATTGAATGGATTTATGTTCCTGTGGCAGAAGGTTCTATGGAAAAGCCGGGATGTCCCCACTTATTTGAGGATGCCAATGATTGGAAGGCAGCCGTCAAATGGCCGGATATAGATTCCTGGGACTGGGAAGCAAGCAAAAAAGAGAATGCAGAGTTCCTGAAAAATGACCAGTTCCGGTATATAACATTCCTGAATGGTTTTGGTTTTGAGCGTCTCATTTCTTTTATGGGATTTGAAGCGGCTGCCATGGCACTGGTTGACGAGGAGCAGCAGGATGCTTTAAAGGAGCTTTTTGACAGGCTGTCCGATTTATATTGCAGAATCATTGACAAATGCTGTGAGGCATATGATATTGACGGATTCATAATCCATGACGACTGGGGAACCCAGAGAGCGCCGTTTTTTTCTTTTGATACAGGCAGGGAACTGCTCGTTCCTTATATGAAAAAGGTGACGGACCATATCCATGCAAAAGGAAAGGTGGCCGAACTGCACAGCTGCGGTTGTAATGAAATGCAGATTGAAAATTATATTGCCGGCGGATGGGATATATGGGGGCCTATGAGCAATATAAATAATACACAAAGACTTTTTGAAGATTACGGAGATAAGATTATTCTGGGAGTAATGCCGGATCTTTACGATCCGAAGGTTGATTCTGAGGAAACCATCCGTGAAAAGGCGAATGCCTTTGTTCAAAAGTTTTGTTCTGACCCAGATAAAATCTGTATTATCAATCGGTACTTCGGGCCATATCTGCAAGGGGTATATGCAGAGGAACTTTATAAAGCATCTCGTATGAAATATGAAAACTGCTGAAACAGACTTAGGGAGGGGTAAATATGGGTGACGCTATCCGCATTCTTGTTACACTAGTCATGATTGCCATGATCTTGATCATTGTGGCAAGAAAGTATTATACTGCAACAGCTTTTCTTGGTATTGGATTTGTGGTTCTGCTGGTGACAACACTGATAACCGGCCAGAGTGCCATTGCCGAGGGCGGTTCCGGTAACGCGGTTGTAGATGTTTTTGAAGTAATGGCAAATGCTATTACCACATCGCTTGGTTCTACAGGCCTTGTAATTATGGTAGTCATGGGATATGTGGGCTATATGACGCATGTAAAGGCAGCAGAATTGTTCAGCATCGTAGTGGCAAGACCGCTGCGGAAAATAAAACATTCGGAAATATTGATTTTTGCCACTTTTGTGCTGGTCGTAATCGTGAAGCTTGCCATTCCTTCCAGCTCGAGCGAAGTTTCTCTTCTGATAGCAACTGTCTTTCCGGTTTTGATAGCTGTGGGTATCAGTAAAGAGACATCGGCATCCCTTTTAATGGTTGCAACAGCTATTGTCTGGGGGCCTTCCAACACGCTGGCGCTTACTGCTTTTAACGGTGCAGGACTGGAGAATATTTCTATTCCCGTTTATTTTGTGACAAAAGAGATTCTTCCGGTGATTTGTATGATCGTAGTGGGGACCATTGTATTTATTCTTGTGAACAAATACTTTGATAAAAAAGAAGGAGTGCTGGTAAGCCGTTCAGAACTTCCGGAATTAAAGGATGTGAAAGAGCTTGGGATTCCTAAATTCTATGCAGTTTTTCCGGTACTTCCGGTATTACTGGTGATTGTTTTCAGCCCTATTGTACAGCAGTATATTACAATCTCCGTAGTAGCTGCCAATTTTATGTCGTTCCTTTTGGTCATGATCATTGAAATTATCCGGAAACGTAATATACGCCGGACTTTTGAAGATTCCAAGGCTCTTTTTGAAGGAATGGGTAAAGCATTTGTCAGTGTCGTATCTATTCTTATCGGTATCAATGTATTTTCGGCGGCGCTGAATCAGGTGGGTGGTTTGAAAATACTGGCCGGAGCATTTGCGGGCGCCGGGGGAGGGACAATTACCATTGCAGTGATCGGTGCCATTGCGGCATTTATCCTGATAGGTATCGGCAGTTCCATCAGCGGAACACTTCCTTTGTTTTCATCACTGTATGCGGCTTTTGCTGCATCAGAAGGCGAACTGGTCAATATGGTGCGTATCCTGATTTTTGGCGGAAGCCTTGCCAGTGCTGTCAATCCCATTGCGCCTACGACCATGATCGTCAGCGGCGGCTGTAATGTACCTATTACGACAATTATCAAGAGAACCATTATTCCTGCACTGGCATGTCTGCTTACAGAAATGATCGTGTGTATTCTGATTCCCTAAACAGAAGGACGTAAAATTTTCCGGAGGTAAAGTGTTATGAATACAGAAATTCTGATCACGTTGGTCATTCTGCTTTGCGCAGTGGTTTTTTATTCCACAACCTGGATGAATATGACTGCCACATCCCTGCTTATTCTGGCTGCACTTTATCTCTCCGGGATTGTATCTGTATCGGAACTGTTTGTCAATCTGGTAAACAGTTCTACGCTTCTGGTCATCTTTATGTTTATCATCAGTGGTTCGCTTTTGAAATCAGGAGCCTCCGCATTTATCGGAAAATGCCTGCTTTGGCATGCAGTGTCTGAAAAACAGATCGTTATGCGCCTGCTGCTGCTTTCTGCATTTTTCAGCAATATGGCAACCGCGGCAGTGGTGGCTACCTTTGCAGTAGGTATAGCGAAATCAAGCAAAGCATACCGTCTTCCCAAAATGACAATGAGCATAGCGGTGGGGAGCATCCTTGGAGGCATGCTTACTATTATAGGTGTTTCCGGGAATGTAATGGTAAGAACATTTTTGGAAGAGGCGGGGGCAGGTACTGTCGGATTCTGGGATTTTGGGAAGATAGGTCTTCCTCTCTGCATTACGGGTTATATTTATATGTATTTTATCGGCTACAGGCTGTCGCCTTCTCAGTCTGTAACGGAGTCTGCCATAAACGACACAGAAAAGCAGGATAATGTATACAGGAAAGGACAATGCATATTTACTTTGATGGTATTTGCATCGGTGGTTATCTGTATGATGTTGGAAAATATAATCCATCTTCCAATCCACATGGCGGCATTTTTCGGAAGTCTGGTACTGATCGTCAGCAGGACGGTAACGGAGAAAGAGGCGTTTTCCTATGTGAATTGGCCTACAACACTTATGTTTGCAAGTCTTCTGACTCTGGGCGCTGCAATTTCCAAGTCCGGAGCAGCCCCTTTGATTTCCGACACTTTTTTGCGGTTGTTTGGGGAGGAGACGAATAAGACATTTATTTTGGTCGTTTTCTTCGTTTTTATTGTGATCATCACGCAGTTTATGTCCAACGGTGCCACGGCAGCCGTTTTTTATCCCATTGGTCTTTCTGTTGCACAGCAGTTGAATGTCAGTCCTGTGGCAGCCCTGATGATGGTCTGTGTGGCAGCGGGCAGCTCTTTTGCAACGCCGATGGCGACACCGCTGAATGCATACTTAATGTCGGTTTCCGGATGTCGTTTTTCTGATTATATGAAAGTAGGAGTACCTTTATTGCTGCTTACAACGATTGTCTGTGTGATTTTGTGTCCTTTGATTTGGCGTATTGGCTGAATCGAAACGCCTCCCCGGGAGTACGGGGAGGCGCCAATATTAATAGTTTTCTTTCCTTACTTCAAAATAACTCTGTGAATACTTGCAGACAGGGCATACCTCAGGTGCCTTTTTCCCCATAACCAAATGTCCGCAGATACGGCATTCCCACATGGTTTCCTCCCCTTTTTCAAATACCTGCTGCATCTCTACATTTTTAAGAAGGGCACGGTAACGCTCTTCATGGGACTTCTCGATTGCGCCTACTCTGCGGAATCGTTCTGCCAATTCCGGGAAGCCTTCTTCTTCGGCGTCTTTGGCCATGCGGTCATACATGTCCGTCCATTCATAGTTTTCTCCTTCGGCTGCTGCCAGCAGATTCTGGGCGGTGTGTCCCAGATGCCCCAGCTCCTGATACCAGATCCGGGCATGCTCCTGTTCATTGCGGGCCGTTTTAAGGAAGATTTCCGATAACTGGTCATAGCCTTCCTGACTTGCAATATTGGCAAAATAGGTGTATTTGTTGCGTGCCTGGCTTTCACCGGCAAAAGCTTCCATCAGGTTTTTCTCTGTTTTCGTTCCGGCATAAGGATTTTCGGATGAAGCCTGTTTTTCTTCGATTTTTTCAAATGCGGTTGCCGGCTGTTTGCACACAGGGCAGGTAAAGCCTTCTGTTAATGGTCCTTCATGTATATAACCACAGATTTTACAGCGATATTTCTCCATTGTTTTTCCTCCCAGATCTTTGCTTCTGTCTATATAGTTTGTATGTAACATTTCTTCTGCCAGCCTGCTGAGCGGCTGGCCGTAAAATTCTCGATACAATTGCTGGATTTCAGCATTGTCATGGCTGTTGCGCAGCTTCATCTCATCATCGCGCTTATATAATCCGGCAATCCGTTCTTTGCGCAGTTCGTCTCCCTTTAACAAAGTTCCCTTTGGCTGACCGCCGCCGCCGATGCAGCCGCCCGGACAGGTCATGACTTCGATAAAATGATAGGTTTGTCCGCTGCTGCGCCATTTTCGGATGAATTCTGTGGCTGCCTTTGTGCCAAAGATGACAACAGCTTTTAATTTGAGCGGGCCGATGGTCACTTCTGCTTCTTTTACGGATTCCATACCGCGGACGGGTTTTAGATTATAAAAATCAGCAGGGGCGGGATTGCCTGTAATGAACTGATGGGCAGTGCGCAGAGCAGCCTCCATGACACCTCCTGTATTTCCGAATATGACACCTGCGCCGGAGGCCTCCCCCATAAAGGAATCGTAGTCTGAGTCTTTCAGGGACGCAAAATCAATGTTCTCTTCTTTCGCCCATTTTGCCAGTTCCCTGGTGGTGATCACATAGTCCATATCGCGCATATCCTCAATATCAAGATATTTGGAGGCTGCGTTCATTTCCCCGCGGCGGATCTCGAATTTCTTGGCAGTACAGGGGGTGACAGCTACATTGACGATTTTTGCCGGGTCCAGCCCCATTTTTTTCGCAAAATAAGTTTTGACTGTGGGACCCTGCATACCGATAGGACTCTTGGATGAAGAGATATGTGCCAGGATATCCGGATGATAGGTTTCTGCGTATTTTACCCAAGAAGGGCAGCAGCTTGTGAACTGGGGGAGAGGCGCAGTCTTCTTTGTAACACGCTCAATTAACTCACTGGCTTCCTCCATGATTGTCAGGTCGGCTGCAAAATTGGTGTCTAATACATAATCACCACCCAATTTCCGCAGTAAAGCGATCATTTTTCCCTGTACAAAACTTCCGCCGGACAGATCAAATTCTTCCCCTAAAGCGATTCTTACGGAGGGGGAGGTGTTGAAAATGACAATTTTATCCGGATCAGCGATTGCATTTCTTACATCCTGGTATTCATATTTTTCGGTGATACTGGAGACAGGACAGACATTTGCGCACTGACCGCAGTTGATACAGACTGCCCGGTTGTTCGTATCTTCTAATTCGTAGGTATCATGAACACCTATATAATCTGTGCAGATGATCTTGCACTGTCCGCATTTTATGCACAGCGATTCGTCACGCATAATGGATGGGTTATCCGGCTCGATGGGGACACGCACACTCTTTGGTAAATGATTCATGGAAACCTCCTTTGATAAATGATAATTGTTACTGTTATTATTATATTATACCAAAATTATCCAGTTTGTCAATGAAAATGGATAAAATTAGTTAGGTAAAAGTGAACGCTGAAAAGCGCTTGCTTTTTAAGCGGGTTATTGTATACTACTTTATAAAGTCGTACATAACAGATAAACTTTTAAAACCCAAAAGAGGAGAATGCAAATGAATACAAAAATTTTTCAGGAGGCCATGGAAATACAGGAGGAATTGACAAAATGGAGACATGAGCTGCATAAGATACCGGAAATCGGTCTTGTACTTCCAAAGACCAGTGCCTTTGTTCAGAAAAAGCTGGAGGAATTTCAAATTCCTTTTGAGACGAAAGTAGAAGGAAATTGTGTTGTGGGATGTCTGGGAAAGGGAGAGCAGTGTCTGATGCTCCGGGCAGATATGGATGGGCTGCCTATGCAGGAGGAGACAGGACTGCCTTACGCCTCAGAGAATGGGAATATGCATGCCTGCGGTCATGATCTGCACACAGCAGCCCTTCTGGGAGCAGCAAAATTGCTGAAAGTGCATGAGAGGGAACTGAAAGGATGCATCAAGCTTTTATTCCAGCCTGCGGAAGAAACTTTTCTCGGAGCAGAGGCAGCCATACATGACGGTGTATTGGAAAATCCTAAAGTGGATGCAGCGGTTGGTCTCCATGTAGCCTCCGAGTTTCCGGTAGGTGTTGTGGCATATGGAACACAGGAATACGCTTCTGTCTATGGATTTAAGATCATACTGACAGGAAAGGGAACTCATGGAGCCATGCCGCAGAATGGTATCGATCCTATCAACGCAGGGGTCCACATTTACCTGGCTCTGCAGGAATTGATGGCGCGTGAGTGTGATCCTGCGGAAGAGGCGGCGCTGACGATCGGACAGTTTATCGCCGGAAATGCAGCGAATGTGATTCCTGAGCAGGCAGTCCTCCAGGGTACGCTCCGGACATTTGATGAAAAAACGCATGTACAGATGATCCGGCGCATTGAAGAAGTTGTCAGCGGGGTAGCGGCCACTTACCGTGTCCGGGCTGAAATTGAAGTGCTCAGTGATGTTCCGGTCCTCAACTGTGAGGAATCACAAAATGAACATTTTGCCAAAGCGTTTAAGGAAATGTCTCCGGAGCTGAAAATCTTCCCCGATGTTCATACCATGGGCTCCGAGGATTTTGCATTCTACGCACAAAAAGTACCCTCCTCCTATTTTATGGTGGGAGCAAAGCAGGAGGAGACTGCTATATCCTATGCGCATCATAATCCAAAAGTCTGCTTCAGTGATAAAGCGCTTCCCATAGCGGCATCCATCTATGCCTGCGCTGCGCTGAACTGGCAGATTGAGTAAGAGAAGCTAACCGTTTCCCCATTTCAAACACCGTTTGGCGGACAATGAGATGACATGCAAAAAGCTGCCGGGCTCTCCGAAAAAGAGCGGCAGCTTTTTGCTATTTTATAAAGGTTTATTCTGATTTGCGACTACCGCCGGTTTTTAAAACATTCCGGCCGCTATATGTACAAGCAGTGCCGCAATCCAGGCGATCACGCATTGCCCGGCAACAACTGCACAGGCCCATTTTCCGCCAAGTTCCCTTTTGATGGAGGCAACCGCCGCTACGCACGGCGTATACAACAGACAGAAGACAAGAAGAGCAGCTGCGCCTGCGGTTGTCAGTGTGCCGAGCAGCATATCTGTCCTGCCAAAAAGAACGGTCAGCGTAGAAACAACGCTTTCTTTTGCCATAAATCCACTGACCAGAGCTGTGGAAATCCTCCAGTCTCCAAACCCAAGGGGTGAAAAAACAGGAGCGATCACACCGGCAATGGCAGCAAGAATACTGTCTTTGGAGTCTGAGACCATATTCAGACTCATATCAAAGCTCTGCAGGAACCAGATGATAATGGTTGCAATAAAAATAACGGTAAAAGCCCTTTCAAGAAAATCCTTTGCTTTCTCCCAGAGCAGCTGTCCCACGTTTTTTGCTCCCGGCATGCGGTAATTGGGAAGCTCCATCACAAAAGGAACCGGTTCTCCCCTGAACATGGTACTCTTAAAAAGCAATGCCATCAGTATGCCTGTCAAAATCCCGAACACATACAATCCGATCATTACAAGCGCTGCCCGATCCGGGAAAAATGCCTCTGTAAAAAACGCATATATGGGGAGCTTTGCAGTACAGCTCATAAACGGGGTCAGTAAAATGGTCATCTTCCGGTCTCTCTCTGAAGACAGAGTCCGGCTGGCCATCACGCCGGGAACCGTACAGCCGAATCCGATCAGCATGGGAACGATACTTCTGCCGGATAAGCCGAGTTTACGCAGAAGCTTATCCATAATAAACGCAACTCTTGCCATATAGCCGCTGTCCTCCAGAAGGGACAGAAAGAAAAACAGAGTCACAATGATGGGAAGAAAGCTTAGCACGCCTCCCACACCGCTGAAGATACCGTCAATGATAAGAGAGTGTACAGCTTCATTTACGTGTGCTGCCGTCATGGCGCTGTCTGCAAGTTGTGTCATCCATGTGATCACCGCTTCCAGCGCACCCTGAAGCCATGCGCCTATCACATTGAAGGTCAGCCAGAAGACCACAGCCATGATTCCGATAAAAGAGGGAATCCCTGTGTATTTTCCGGTAAGTATGCGGTCCATTCTTTTGCTCCGCAGCCGTTCCCTGCTTTCTTTTGGTTTCATGACTGCTGTGTCACAGGCGCGGTTAATATAGGCAAAACGCATGTCCGCCACTGCCGAGGCGCGGTCCATCCCTGTCTCTTCCTCTGTCTGGATCACAATGTGTTCCAGCATTTCCTTTTCATTCCGGCTTAAATCAAGCTGCTCCAGAATCCGGTTATCGCCTTCCATGATTTTGCTGGCTGCAAAACGTATGGGAATGTTTTCGGTCCTGGCGTGGTCTTCGATCAGATGCATCACTGCGTGGAGTCCTCTGTGAATGCCGCTTCCGGTGTCTGCGCAGAAATCTGTTTTGGCAGGAGCTTCCTGATATTTGGCAACATGGACTGCATGTTTTACCAGTTCTTCGATGCCTTCTCCCTTAGATGCGGAAATGGGCACTACCGGCACACCCAGAAATGCTTCCATATCATTGACCTTCACGGAACCGCCGTTCTCCAACAGTTCATCCATCATGTTTAACGCTACGACCATGGGCATGTTTAACTCCATCAACTGCATGGTCAGATACAGGTTGCGCTCCATATTGGTGGAATCCACGATATTGATGATTCCTTTTGGTCTGTCTTTCAACAGAAATTCCCTTGTCACAATTTCTTCGCTGCTGTAAGGCGACATGGAATAGATACCCGGGAGGTCTGTGATCCGTGTGTTTTTATGGCCTTTTATCACCCCGTCTTTTCGGTCTACGGTAACACCGGGAAAATTTCCCACATGCTGATTGGAGCCGGTCAGCTGATTAAACAAGGTGGTCTTGCCGCAGTTCTGGTTGCCCACAAGCGCAAAGGTAAGGATTTCACTGTCCGGAAGGGGATTTTCCTGCTCTTTTGCGTGGTATTTTCCGCCTTCTCCGTATCCGGGATGGGGTGCTTCCGTGATCTTTATTTTTTCCTCTTCTTTTTCAGAAGTGCGGTGGATTTCTTCTACCTGGATTTTTTCCGCGTCATCAAGCCGGATGGTCAGTTCGTATCCGTGGAGCTTTAATTCGATGGGGTCTCCCATGGGTGCGTATTTGACAACCGTTACCTCCGTCCCCTGAATCAGTCCCATATCCAGAAAATGCTGGCGCAGCGCCCCGCTTCCGCCGACAGAATGTATAATGGCTGTTTTTCCAATCTTCAGTTCTTTTAAAGTCATTTCGTTTCTCCTTATGTTAGCGTCTTCTAACTTTATGTTCCTACTATATTTCAGCGGCTTTGTTTGGTCAACTGATTCCGGTGTCATCCTTCCATTTGGGTAAAAAGTATTTCCGATTGGATTAATATTATATTTTTTCTCATAAAAATCAGATGACGGAATAAAAACCATATGGTAGAATTGAGCCTGAGAATACGAGGGAAAGAGGAGAGATTATGAAAGATAGTTTAGAGGTCCTTCCCGGGATTGAATTGTCTGTCATCCATTTTCATTCTGAAAGGTTCACCATGCACCATGAGCTGTTTTCTGATGTTCTGGAGGTAAATTATTGCCATAGAGGAAGGATCGGATGGGATATGAGGGACGGTTCCTCTGTCTTTTTAGGCGCCGGTGATCTGGAAATCCACACAATGGACTGCTGTGCTGACTCCACGATCACTCTGCCCCTGGGAGGCTATGAAGGGATTACCGTTCTGTTCGATATGGAAGTTCTGGAAGATCATGTTCCGGAATTGCTCAAGGATGCCGGCCTGAATGGCAGGGCACTTTTGAAGAAGCTCTGTCCCGGGCAGACACCGCTGTCCCTGCCTGCAAGTCCTGAAATCTCCGGCATTTTTTCCTGCCTTTTTGAAGTTCCCCAAAAGCTGCTGCCTTCCTACTACAGGATCAAAATGCTGGAGCTTTTACTTTACCTGGAGCAGCTTAAACCGTCCCATGTGAACAGGCTGACATCCTATCAGTCAGAATTAACGGTTCTGATCCGGGAAATCCATGATTTTATAACCGCTGACTTATCAAAGCGATTTACCATAGAGGAATTGTCAAAAAAATATCTGATCAATACCACCACTCTGAAAAAGATTTTCAAAGCTGTGTATGAGAAACCCATAGCTGCTTATATGAAAGAGTACCGCATCCGCCAGGCCATGCTCCTGCTTTCTCAGACGGATGACAGCATGGCGGATATTGCCGGGCAGGTAGGATATGTGAATCAGGGAAAATTTACGCAGGCTTTTAAAGAGCAGACGCAGATGCTTCCAACGGAATATAGAAAACGCTGCCGGTTACGCAAAGTGGGGCGTGCAGATTGTCGAAATGAATTTTCAAACACACTCTAGATTAGAAATGATCTTGTTGTCGAAAATCTTAAGTATGATTTGAAACGGATATCTGCTATACTTATAAAAAAGATGCTGTTCAAAACAGGACGAACGGATGAAAGATGCTGGCGTGTATATGCGCTGATAGTAGGATAAGGAGCGTACGCGATAGATGGATATCAGAAAAAAGAAGCTTCCAATCGGGATTGAAGACTTTGAAAAGCTCCGCAAGGAAGATTTTTACTATATCGATAAAACAGGACTTATCAAAGAACTTTTGAATAATTGGGGGGAAGTGAACCTATTCACTCGCCCAAGGAGATTTGGAAAGTCTCTGAACATGAGTATGCTGAAATGTTTTTTTGAGCCGGAAAGTGATAAAAACATTTTTGAAGATTTGGAAATAGGCAGAGACAGAGAGTTATGTGAAAAGTATATGGGAAAATTTCCGGTGATATCTGTGTCACTAAAGGGTATCAATGCGGATTCCTATGAGAAAGCCTGCAGGATGGCAGCTCAGATCATAAATGGAGAAGCCAGGAGATTACAGTATCTCCTGGAAAGCAATCAACTTACACAATACGACAAAGATGCTTTTTCTGTACTGCTGAGAGATGATATGGATGAGCCGTCCTTATGTTATTCTTTGAAAACTCTGTCAGAACTTCTCCAAAAGCACCATGACAGTAAAGTGATCCTTCTGATTGATGAGTATGATGTGCCGTTGGCAAAAGCCTTTGAACAGGGATTTTATGACCAGATGGTTCTGCTGATTCGTAATCTCTTTGAACAGGTGCTGAAGACAAACAGCAGCCTGCAGTTTGCGGTACTGTCCGGATGTATGCGTATCTCAAAGGAAAGTATTTTTACTGGTCTTAATAACCTGAGGGTATTGTCTGTAGCGGATGTGGATTTTGATGAGTATTATGGGTTTACAGATGAAGAAGTAAGAAATTTGCTGGAATATTATCAGCTCTCATCCAGCTATGGCACTATTAAGGAATGGTATGACGGATATCGGTTTGGCAGCGTGGAGGTATATTGTCCGTGGGATGTGATTTGTTATTGCAGTAAGCTCCGCACAGATAGGGACGCCCGGCCGGAGAATTACTGGTCCAATACCAGCAGCAATGATGCGGTGAGACATTTTCTTCAGGAATCGGATAAAGGTACAACGAAACGAGAGATTGAAAGGCTGGTCGCCGGAGAGGTGATTGCAAAGGAAATTCATCAGGAACTTACATATAAAGATATGTATGATTCCGTTGAGAATATATGGAGCGTTCTGTTCACCACTGGTTATCTCACACAGAGAGGAAAGCCGGAGGGGAACAGTTTGCAGTTAGCTATTCCCAATATGGAAATCCGAAAAATATTCACAACTCAGATAATGGATTATTTTAAACAAAGCGTTCAGAAGAATGGAAAAGCTTTGGATAAATTCTGTGAAGCCTTGAAAAATGGAGATGCAGGCGGTGTTGAGAAACAGTTGAATGAATATTTAAGGAAAACGATCAGCATCCGGGATACTTTTGTCAAAAAACAGATGAAAGAAAACTTTTATCATGGTATTTTGTTAGGACTTTTGGGGTTCAAAGACAGCTGGAGTGTTTCTTCCAACAAGGAATCAGGAGATGGATACAGCGATATCCTTGTGGAGATTGAGGAAGAAAGTATCGGAATCGTGCTGGAAGTCAAATATCCGGAGGATGGCAATCTGGAGGCAGGCTGCAGGGCGGCCTTAGAACAGATAGAAAAGAAAGGGTATGTGGAAGAACTTCGTGATGAAGGCATGGAACAGATTTTGAAATACGGGATTGCATGTTACAAGAAACGCTGCGGTGTTATGCTTGCAGTGACCGGACAGGATTAAGTTTGAGATAAATAAAGATAGCAGCAAAAGTGTATAATAGTTTATAAAAAGGTTTGCAAGATGGTGTTTATTAACCAAGTTGCAAACCTTTTTAATTGTATTTTTCTAAGTGATTTCCGTTATAAATCAAGAATCAAAGAAGTCGATACATCCTTTTGTAACACCTAATTCGTATTCTAACATAGATGACAGTACTGCCAGTTTACGTTTTATCTGTTCAGGTCTCCAACTGAATATTCCGGGATCTAATAAAAAACAAAAAGCAGATAAAATAGTTTCACTTACCTCAAGAGGATAAGTACAATGAAATATTCCCTCCTCATTACCTTGCTGGATTATTTGCGCAATGATTGGGGAAAGACTGACTAAAATTTTTGCCAAAGATTTCTGATGTATATATGCATTTTGTGGTTTATGCAGATAGGCATCTAAATCTGTTGATATAATAGAACTTCGGTAATGTGTATATAAATGTTTTAATTTTTCAATAGCATTTTCTCCATTTTGCGAAGCAATTTTTTGACAGTCATCAATGATATCTTGATAAGTCCGTTCTACTAAGGCGTCAAAAACTTCTTCTTTGGACTTAAAATAATAATACATTCCACCCTTTGCGATTCCGGCTTTTTTTGCTATATCTCTGACAGAACAGCTTTCGCCTTTTTTTTCTGCCAGTAATTCCAGCATAGTATCTAAGATTAAATCTTTCTTTTCCATAGAATCACCACCTTTAGAAAAGATTATATCATAATCTGTCCTACTTGAACAGCGGTCAAATTTGTGTTATGATGATGTTGAACGGTGGTCAAAAAATAAAGGGGGAGTAAAAAATGGTGGAAACAATTATTTTTTTAGGGTTATTCGGTTGTATGCTTATTCTCGTAGTAGCTGAGATTTTTTTGGGAATTAGCTGGTTATTGAGGAAACGAAAAAAATCATCATCTATAAAAAACCGAGGACGTTTAAAAAGAAACGCTATTTTATTAATTGTAACAGTTATATTAATGGGGGGTCTTATGCTATATAGTCAAATAACCGTAAGTACACCCAAAATAAAAGATAAAAACGGAAAGATAATGGATCATAGTATTGCAAAATTAGAGAGTGTTGATTTAAACAATAGAAGAGAGTGGATAAGTATTCGTGGACAAGATAAAGAAAATCCGGTTCTTCTTTTTTTGGCGGGCGGTCCGGGTGGTTCACAAATGGCTGCGGTCAGGCACGAACTTTCAGAACTGGAAAAGCATTTTGTAGTAGTTGTTTGGGACCAGCCCGGTTCTGGTAAATCATTTTCGGTTGGAAACGAAAAACTGACTGTGGATACTTATATTAAAGATGGATTAGCTTTAACAGAATATCTTCGTA
This sequence comes from Lachnospiraceae bacterium, assembly GCA_046957575.1. Classification (GTDB taxonomy): domain Bacteria; phylum Bacillota; class Clostridia; order Lachnospirales; family Lachnospiraceae; genus UMGS1370. Next base: position 60,443 of record JBKUOG010000017.1, read on the forward strand.
AACAATTCGATCAAGATAAAATATATCTGGTTGGCGAATCTTGGGGAAGTGCGCTTGGAGTATTCCTTGCATCTGAATCACCTAACTATTATCATGCCGTGATTGGAACAGGACAAATGGTTGATTTTCTGGAAACAGAGAATTTAGATTATGATAAAGCATTTGAAATTGCAGAAGAAAAAGGAGATACAGATAAAATCAAGAAATTAAAAGAAAATGGCCGTCCTCCTTATTTTGGTTCAGATGTTACATGGAAAAGTGCTGAATATTTAAACTACCTTTCATCATATATGAGCAGTAATCCCGAGATTCAAAATGGGGGCTATCATACTTTCCGTGATATATTTTCGTCCGAATATAGTATAATTGATAAAATCAATTATTTACGTGGCATTGTAACCACCTTTAATCATGTTTACCCACAATTATACGATATGGATTTACGCAGAGATTATTCAAGTATCAATGTGCCGGTTTACTTTTTTCTGGGCAGACATGATATTAATGCACCTACTTCTTTAGCAGAAGATTACTTGAATATTTTGGAAGCTCCCCACAAGGAAATTGTATGGTATGAATATTCAGGACACAGTCCATGGATAAACGAAAGCGATAAATTTGTTTCTGAACTGCTTTCAATACGAAATAAGGCAGGTGTTTAAGTATGGAAAACAGGTGCATGTTCGGTATATCGGGCGAAGACACATTTGATGCTTCGCAATGTGCCGGCACTGTTGATAAACTATGGGCTGACAAGTATGCTCCTGCAGGCAGAAAAGAAATGACTTTATTGTATGCTTATGATAAAATATGACTAACCGACAGACAGAAATTTTGAGAGGAGCGATTATTTTGAAAATGCCCATAGAGAATATAGATACCAGTATGTTCGCTCCTTGCGGAATGAATTGTAAAGTTTGCTACAAGCACTGTTACCACAAAAAGCCATGTGCAGGGTGCTTGAACAGTGACAAGGGAAAACCGGAGCATTGCCGTAAATGTAAGATAAAGGATTGTATCAAGATCAAAGAATTATCTTATTGCTTTGAGTGTTCTGATTATCCGTGTAAGCTGATAAGGAATCTTGAAAAAAGTTATAACAAGAGGTATCAGGCAAGCCTTATGGATAACAGCGAATTTGTTCGACAATATGGTTTGGAAAAATTCATGGAGAAACAGAAAGAAAAATATACCTGCTCTAAATGCGGTGGTATTATCTCCATCCATGATAGAGAATGCAGTGAATGTCAAGAAAAAGTAAAGTAGAGGTATTGACCTTTCGTTGAGTTCGGGGTTTATAGTCATTACAGAATCTATTCTAAGAACAGGAGGCAGGTTATATGACGATTAAAGAGGCGTCTGAAAAACAGGTATATCGGTTGACAATCTCCGCTACTATGAGAGGATAGGGCTGATTCCGGAAGTGCCGAGAAATGCTTCGGGAATCAGGAATTATGATGACGCAGCTTTGAACTGGATCGATTTTGTAATGCGTTTTAAAAAGGCAGGAATGGCTCTGGAGGCAATCCGTGAATATGTCCAGCTTGCGTCGGAAGGGGAAAGCACCATATGACCAGAAATGCGGACCGATCACAATGGTAATAAGGGGTATCTTATTTTGTTGACCACGTTGTTCCCGCCGGGGAAGAAAATCCACACCGCAGGCCGGAATCTATCCTCCGGTGCGTCAGATCCTTAAGATACGGCTAATGCCTTCCTTCGTTATAGTTATCCGCTGACGAAATATAATGTGTTTTCCGTTTTAGACGATAATCAAAGTAAGCGGCAAAAAAAGCCATGACAACAAAGGTAAGGCATTTCGTTATTAAGGCAGGTATGGGTATTGAAATACCTGCGGACAGTTGGAAAAAAGTCTGAACAGGGAGCATAATACCAACACACATACATATTTTAAAAATCATTCGGAGAAAAACATATCCGATAAAATCTCCATGTCTGACTAAATAATATGTAATGAATATTAAGGGACTTATAATGCCCATATCGAGTACATATGTGATTTCCGTTGTGTATACTTCAATCAATTCCAGCGATGTTCCTTTTGCAATGGATATTATAATATCGGGAAGCCATGCAGCAAACAGTGATATGCCTGCCGCCAGTAAAAATACCTTCATTCCTTTTGTAAAAGGATATGAGCAGACCTTTCCCTGCCGGACACCGGCTGCATGCAATTTTGCAAATAATACACTTACGCTGAAAGAGCACATACCAAATAGTGCGATATATATTAAATGTAAACGGTTATAGGTAACACCAAAGGCCAGACTTGCAGAATAGTAAAGCAGCAAACTGATAATTCCAAAACTGCGTATATCATATTCCATACTCTGTTTTTTCTTTGCTTTAAAAAAAGTGACAATTGACAGCGGAACAACAAATAACAGGATTGTAAAATCAGAGCCAATAAAAATAGGTGCTTTAAAATAAGAATCATGAGCATAGATACCGGCTCCCCACATTTGTACTTTCTGGCCATATTGATTCACAAACTCATAGGAAAATGAAGTATGAAAAGAACATACACCTAAAATTGTTACAATCAACAGCAGCAGAATTATGAGTACATCTAAATACTTAATGATTGGTTTCGTATTATCCATATCTTTACCTGTCCTTCCCATAAGTTTCAAAACAACCGAGTAATTTTTCAAGAGCATAAATGAAACTGTCAATTTCATTGACTGAAAATGATGAAAATAATCGGTTGGCTTCACAAGCAGTGGGTTCATTATTTTCAGCAAAATACTGATATGCTTTTTCTGTCAGTTCAACTTTTAAAGCCCTCGCATCTTTCTTGGATTTTCCAATCATCACATATCCCTTGTTTTCCAATGGCACCAGCATTTTTTTGACATTTTGTCTTGTGGTTCCTACAAATTCAGCAATATTATTGAGATTCTTATCCTGGAGTTCCATTTTAGAAATCATCATCAGCAAGAACCATTGCTTGAAAGTGATATCAGGGAATATAGAATCCCCAAACAGTGTTATTTTATTTGAAAGCAAAGAAATACTTCCGATTATAAACTCTTCTTTTTCTGTTCTGTTCATAAACACGCCTCCGATATGCAACTGGTTACCTATTCATTATATGCAACTAGTTGCACAAAGTCAAGACTTATATAATAAAACCATTTAGCTGACTTTATATTGAATATTGTGTCATCTTCCGGTGTGGGAACACAATACAGTTTAAACATGGAGAAAACAGACAGCAGAACCGTAAGAATATTCATTGGTAAATGTAACGCAATCGGATGAAAATAAGCTCTGTATATGTTATCATAGAGTTAGCCGTATCAAGGGCAGTATGCCGGAAAAGGAAGAGATAACAGAGGCAAGATACCCCGGTTGGAGAAGGAGAATTTCAGAATGAAAGAAATTATTAACTTTATTGAGGCGAATGTGAATGGCAGAACGCTGTTTACAGAGGAACTGATTTACAAATTGGAAAACGGTGCGCTGCAGGGCGTATACTCGGATCAAATATCTTTTTCTAATCTGAAATATTCTCAAAGTGGATTTCAGTTGGATATGTTTATCATATCAAATGAGAAAATATGGCTTATGGGAGAGGATGGCCAACGGGAGGAACTGCGAAAGGATTTTAGTGCGGTATCCTTGTTCCGATTTGAATTGGCAGAACGGAAGAGCACGAATGCTGTGACCGGATTTTTTCGGTTTGTTTCAGCTTCAGGAAAAAGTGTGGCGGCAGAGGCTGTGGTAAGTGGGATTTATGATGTCCGTCTTGAAGATAATGTGCTGAAATTATCAGAAGATCAGGTGCTGTATCGGGATCAGCCCATACAAGGTGAGCGCTTCAAACCTGTGGCGTTTCAAGCGGAACATCGTTTTTATAATGAAGACGGAAAACTGCACTATGAATACAATGGCAGATGTTTTGATGTGCACACAGAAACAATGCAGCGCAGCCGGAGTTCCGATACCTTTCCCCCGTTTCTTTCAGTCGAAAAGTAAACGGAGGCATTGTCAGACAATATTAACTTGCAGAACAGGAAAATCGTGGAGGCAGCAGGATGAGAAAATGTATTAGATGTGAGGTTGAACTAAAAGAGAATTTTGATGTAAAAGTGGAAGGCGCGGCATATGGACTAAAAATAACAAAGCCCGGTATTTTTAAAGAAACTCTGGGTAAGGTACATTGTGCAGTATGCCCGTCCTGCGGATACATTGAGTTTTATTTGGATGATCCTTCTAAAATATCAGAAAGTTAAATATCCGTGAGAACAGGTGCATAGCAGACTTATAAATGCGAAGACAGCAGCGAAGAAGATTTTGGAACACTGCCAATAACAGTTTCGTGTGGGTTCACATTGTTTGATTCCGAAAACAGCCGCTATGATCTTTATAGAAAACCATGATATAAAAGCGGAAATTCGGGAAGGATGGAAAGCAATGAGGAAAATGTGGAAGTTCATTTGAGCTGTCGGCATTATAGAACATAAGGTGTAGCGAAAATGGGTAAATTGTGAAAGGGGCAATAGATGATTGGAATATATTTTAGCGGAACGGGAAACTCGAAATATTGTATTGAGAAGTTTCTACAGGAATATGATTCGGGAGCAGAGGCGTTCAGTATTGAAAATGAAGAACTGCTCATAAAAATCAGAGAACATGAGGATCTCGTATTCAGTTATCCCGTACAGTTCAGTAATCTTCCGAAAATCGTGAAAGATTTTGTGGATCAGCATCATCAGCTGTGGAAGAACAAGCGGGTTTTTGTCATTGCAACAATGGGCCTGTTCAGCGGTGACGGAGCCGGCTTGCTGGCACGTATGTTACATCAGCACGGTGCTGTGATCACTGGTGGGCTGCATTTGAAAATGCCGGACAGTATCAGCGACGAAAAAGCACTCAAACGTTCAATTGAGAAAAACAGGCATCTTGTTGCAGATGCGGGAAAAAAGGCCGCTGAAGCCGCATACAAAACAAAGAATGGAACTCCGCCTCAGGAGGGCATCGGACCCTTTTATCATCTGGCAGGCCTATTTGGACAACGGCTTTACTTTTATAACCGGACAAAGCACTATACAGATCAATTGAAAATAAATACTCATAAATGTACCGGCTGCGGACTATGCGCGGCAGTGTGTCCCATGAAAAACATTACTCTGGTGGATGGCAGAGCTAAGTCGGGTAATCAATGCACAATGTGCTATCGCTGCATCAACCGCTGCCCCAGACAGGCCATCACATTGTTGGGAAAACGCGTTGTAGAGCAATGCAGGATAGAGAACTATCTCTGATAGAAAGCGTATCTCCTACAGCGGAATAGAAGTATGAGCCATGAAGCTATAGAAGTGATTTTCAGGTTAACCGGTTGAATATTTGAAAGTGTGAGGATAAAATATGTTCCATGATAAGAGAAGTAAAAAAGTTGTTTTTATTGCACATTGCCTTTTAAACCAAAATTCTATTTCCGATGGAACGGCGGTATATCCGGCAGCATTTAAAGAGGTTATTGATTTTTTCTTAAATTCTGATGTTGGTATCGTCCAAATGCCTTGTCCGGAGTTTTGCTGTTTAGGACTTGACAGGGGAAATATCTACGGAGCAGATAGTCCGGTAGTGGTAGAGAATACAAGAATACGTTCAGCAATGAAAAATGACAGCTTGAATATAAAACTGGCAGGGCTGGCAGATCTTGTAGTACAACAAATTGTGGAGTATAAAAAATACGGATTTGAAGTTATCGGCATGATTGGGGCAAACCGATCTCCAAATTGTGGTATAGACACAACATCAGACTATAATGCAGAAATCAATGGAATGGGGTTATTTGTAGAAAAAATTGTTAAGCGGCTTTCGGAAGAGAACATATCTGTTCCTATGATAGGTATAAAAGGAACTGACAACATTCGGGAAAAACTTCAGCAGTTAATATAGGAATAGTGTTGCATGCTATTGCCATGCAGAAAAAGAATGAAAATGTGATCTCAATTGCTGCCTTTTTGACCAATTCTAATATTTCTTCAATATCTCATCTGCTTGTTTGCACAAGGTCATTCCTTCTTCTGTCAGAGTGACCTTTCGTGAATCGTTTGTTCCCCATATCAGAAACTGCTTGCCAAATTCCTCCTCCATATTTTTAATTTATGTCGAAAGTATTGAAAGTGCTGGCTGGGAGAGGAAGCGATGCAGCTGTCCTTACAATACTCTATTTTCTTGCTATCTCCAGAAAATCATGAAGTATCCGTAATTCCATCTGGAAATTTCCTTTACAATTAGATTTATAATACATTAACACAAAATAGTATAGGTTTTAACTATAACAATCAATATAATATAAGTATTGGCTATTTTATTATTTACAGATTATACTGATATGGAGAACAGAATTTGCCGTATATTGCCTGAAAGATCAGAGAGAAGGTGACGATAGTAGAATGATAAATCTTGAGACCAGAGAAACAGTTGTTCAAAATCTCAAAGATGCGGGATGCAGTATAGATATGATTGAATATTTCATGAAATGCTATGACTCGGAAAATTTGAGTGAACAGCTGTTTTTACTGGAAAAACACAGAAAGCAGCTTCTAAGCAAGGTACATAAAGAGGAAGAACATATCTCCTGTCTGGATTACCTTGTTTACCAGCTGAAAAAATAAACAGCTTATAGAGTGAGTAGAAAGAAGGGCATTTATGAATATCTTAGTGTTGAACGGCAGCCCCAGAAAGAATGGGAATACTGCCGCATTGGTCTCGGCTTTCTTAGAAGGAGCGGCAGAGAAACATCACAATATCACAGTTATCCCGGTCTGCAGCAAACATATATCCGGATGTCTGGCATGTGAATACTGCCATACAAAAGGAAACGGAGTCTGTATACAGAAGGATGATATGCAGGAGATCTATCCCCTTTTATCAGAAGCTGAAATGATCGTACTGGCATCCCCTGTTTATTACCACAGCTTTACCGGACAGCTGCAATGCGCCATTAACCGCATCTATGCCTTAGATAAACCAAAGAACCTGAAAAAAGCGGCGCTGATTTTAAGCTCCGGCAGCGACAAGGTTTATGACGGAGCAGTCTATGAATATGAGAATTCATTTCTGGATTATCTGAATTTGAAAAATATGGGAATCTTTACGGCATTTGACAAGCAGAATAAATCCGAAGAGAAGTTGGACGAATTAAGAGCGTTTGGAAGAAGCTTGTAAACAGGAATTCGGCAGATTAAAAAAGGAGCTTTGAATATTATGGAAGCAAAAATGTTAGATGGAAAAGTGGCAATGATTACCGGGGCAAGTTATGGAATGGGGCAGTCTATGGCGGAACTGTTTGCCGAAGAAGGCGCCAGTGTTGTGCTCACTGCCAGAGGAAGAGAAAAACTGGATCAGGTAGTAGAAGGAATACGTCCACAAAAGGGGCACTCAATACCCTGACAAAAAATGTTGCTATGAGGCTGGTGGATACCAATATCAGATGCAATGCGGTGGCTCCGGGGGCAACGGTTACGCCGGCGCATCTGGCAAACAGGGCTGGTGAGCAGCCGGGCGGAGCAAAAATGCTGGAATACAGCGGACATTATGTGTATTTTCCGGGACCGGAATGCGACCCTTTGGATCAGGCGTATGCCTGTTTATATCTTGCGAGCAAAATGGGAAAAGCAGTCCGGGGACAGGTGCTGCAGGTCTGCAATGGGGCATTTCTATAAAATTGGCATTTCCGTGATGAAGCTCAGGTTCCGCCCTTTTGTATTGACCGGGCGGCCAAGGCAGAGCACAGAGCCGATTCCGTACACCACTATAAATGCCCGGAAAAGGTCTGCTCTGCCGGAATCAGGAGGATGGATATGAAAAGAATGATAATTTTAATCGCTGTAATATTCCTGCTGCTTGGGATGACCGGATGCGGGAATTCAAACAGCACGGGAATCCCGTATAACACATCCGCGGATCCGGCACAGCAGGACAATCCGGAAAATCATAAAGCAGTTGAAAAAAATGATATACAGCAGACGGAACAGAATGAAAGCGGACCAACAGACAAAGAGGAGAACAATACTATGAAAATATCTGTAAAATCAGCGAATTATGAAATGATTTATGAACTGAACAACAGTCAGGCTGCCAAAGCATTGTATGCACAGCTGCCGCTGACAATGGAAGTGAAGCCTTTCAGCAGCAATGAAATGACTTTTTATCCTACGCAGAAGCTGGATACATCGGGTACCCCGTTAAGCGGTGGTGAAACTGGGTCTTTGTCCTACTACGAACCGTGGGGAGATGTAGTGATGTTCTATGCTCCCTGTGACCCGAACAGCAGCCTGTATGAGCTTGGAACTATTCTCTCCGGTAAAGAGGATATTGATAAACTGAATGGTACCATTACAATTTCAGTTTATAAGGAATAGGATATCCCTTCCGATTCGGAAACCGTGACATCGGAAAAGGCCGGGGAAGTCTATTACTCGGACCCTAACCGTATTGTATTGTTTTACCGGGACGCTGAAATTACGGGAGAATATACCAGGATAGGGACATTTGATGCAACGGATGACTTTGTGACCGCGGTAGAAGAAAAACAAAATGATAATATTTCAAAATAAAAGGAGAGACAGGAAATGAAAGAAATCAGACAGGAGTATCTAACAGGGGAACGTGCACTTTTTAATGGTGAGAATTTAAAAATATACGACACCATATTTGCAGATGGGGAGTCACCGCTGAAGGAAAGTCATGATATTGAACTTTACGGCAGCATGTTCAAGTGGAAGTATCCCTTATGGTACTGTAAGAATATTACCGCTGAGGACTGTACATGGTTTGAGATGGGCCGCGCTGGTGTTTGGTATACAGACAATATCACGGTAAAGAATGCAGTTATTGAGGCACCGAAGAATTTCCGACGATGTCATGGCGTGACCCTTCAAAATGTGAATTTTCCCAATGCAGCAGAAACTCTGTGGAACTGTGAAGATGTTATTATGGAGCAGGTAACAGCCAGGGGTGACTACTTTGCCATGAACAGCCGGAATATGAAGCTTCGGGATTTTCAGTTAGTTGGTAATTATTCCTTTGACGGGGTTAAAAATATGGAAATCCATAATGCCAGACTGCTTTCAAAAGATGCTTTCTGGAATAGTGAAAACGTGACTGTATATGATTCCTTTATTTCAGGGGAATATCTGGGCTGGAATGCCAGGAACCTGACTCTGATCAACTGTACGGTAGAAAGTCTGCAGGGAATGTGCTATATCGACAATCTTGTCATGAAAAACTGCAGACTGCTGAATACCACCCTTGCATTCGAGTATTCTACTGTGGATGCAGAAATTAACGGGAAGATTGACAGCGTCATGAATCCGTTGGGAGGAAGCATCCGGGCGGATTACATTAAGGAATTGATCATTGAAAAAGATAAAGTAGATCCGGATAAAACAGTCATTACCTGCATAATGGACCAAGATTCGGAGAAGATGGCGGTTTAGCAAAAAAAATCCGGCAGATGAACAGACAGGAATGGAGAGGAAGGAACAGATGGGCATTTTTTCTGCTTCAGCATGAAAGTGTTATGAACATGATCGGAAGCTGTTTGATTCTGGGCATAGGCATCAGCATGTTCACGAAAATAAACGCAGGATCCCAGGATATGCCGGACAACGCCGGAGGTTTCCGGATGTTCGCGGCTTTCTTTGCAGTGGGAATCACAAACCCGGCAGCCATCCTTACGTTTCTGTTTGCGTTTTCCTGGTTTGGTATTGATGGACGGATAGAACCAGCCGATGGGATCGGATTGGTTTGCGGTGTGTTTATCGGAACTTATATTTGGTGGGGAACGCTTTCCGGTGTGGTTACCTTATTAAAGAAAAAAGCCGGGAACAGTCATCTGTCAGCCATGAACCGGATATTTGGAACGATCCTGATCTTTTTTGGGGCAGTGGTGTTGGTTCGTAGTTTTCTTCACTGAGGATATGAGTTTGGCAGTATCCATACAGGAGACATTATGCTCTTTGGCTCTGACTGCCTTGTCCTTTTTTTGAGGACTTCAGCACATCTTACAGCTATACCAGGATCGGCCATATCGAAGATGCAGGATGCAGCACCCTGACAAGCGGAACCGTAGAAGTCACGTTTGAGACAGGGGAACAGGGGGAGAAGAAATGAAATTTCTATTTGATGAAAAGATAGACCGCAGAAATACAGGATCCATGAAATGGGATGTGAATGAAAATGAACTTCCCATGTGGGTGGCTGACATGGATTTTCAGACAGCGCCGGAAATAACGGCAAGTATGATGGAAAGAGCCGGACAGGGAGTATTCGGATATACGATAGTGACAGATGGGTGGTACGAGGCTTACAAGAATTGGTGGAAAAACCGGCATCAGTTTGAAATCAGAAGAGAGTGGCTGGCTTTTTGTACCGGTGTCGTACCCGCTATATCCAGTATTGTCCGTAAGATTACGACTGTCGGGGAGAATGTGATAGTAATGACTCCGGTATATAACATATTCTTTCATTCCATCGTGAATAATGGCAGGAATGTACTGGAGAATCGACTAAAATATGATGGAGATGCCTATCAGATCGATTTTACAGATTTGGAAGAAAAGCTCCAAGATACCCAGACGACTCTTCTGCTCCTTTGCAATCCCCATAATCCGGTAGGAAAAATCTGGGACAGAGAAACACTTCAGAGAATTGGAGACTTATGTGTCAAATATCACGTGACGGTTTTATCGGATGAGATACACTGCGATATTACAGAGCCTGGTTATGATTATACACCGTTTGCCTCTGTATCGGAGAACTGCCGGAATAACAGCATCACATGCGTATCCCCTACAAAGGCATTTAATCTGGCGGGGATTCAGACGGCTGCTGTGATTGTTCCGAATGACAATCTGAGGCATAAAGTTGTTCGAGGACTGAATACTGATGAAGTGGCAGAGCCTAATGTATTTGCAGCCATAGCCCCGATCGCGGCATTTGGCAGGGGCGGTGAATGGCTGGATGCCCTGAGAGAATATCTGTGGGAGAACAGGAGGTATGCAGAGGAGTACATAAAAAATGAGATTAAAGGTGTATCCGCCGTTCCCGCCAGGGCAACGTATCTGCTCTGGATTGACTGCAGGTCTATAACTGGAGATTCATGGGAACTCTGTCGTTTTATCCGCAGCCACAGCGGCTTATACCTGTCAGACGGAAACGATTACCGGAACGGGAGTGGCTTCCTGCGCATGAATCTGGCATGTCCAAGGCAGCAGGTGGAAGATGGAATGAAACGTCTGAGGGACAGTGTGAAAGCTTACGAGTCATGGGTCTGTGAACCGAGTTAAAACCATGCGTGTATTTTAATAAAGATAGAACATATATTCGACAAAGCCTTGATTTAAGTGAATAAATATACTATGCTATATAATATAAAAAAACTATTCAGATATGCCTTATACATTGTGTAATCAGTATGGAAACACTGAGGCAGAAAATGAAGGAGGAATTTTATGTGACCGGTAATCGTACTTATATAGCTATAGATCTTAAGTCCTTTTACGCTTCGGTGGAATGCCGCGAAAGACAGCTTGACCCATTGACCACAAATCTTGTTGTAGCGGATGCAGGCCGCACGGAAAAGACCATATGCCTTGCTGTGTCACCATCCCTAAAAAACTATGGGATTCACGGACGGCCAAGATTATTTGAAGTAGTGCAGACCATGCGAAAGGTTAATGCCCGACGTTTAAGTGCATCGCCCGGGCACACCTTCACAGGTTCCTCATATGATGCGAATGAATTAGATGCGTCACCGGAACTTTCAGCGGACTATATCATTGCTCCGCCGAGAATGTCCTGCTACCTGGAATACAGTACACGTATTTATGATATTTATTTAAAATATATTGCCCCCGAGGACATCCATGTCGATTCGATTGATGAGGTTTTTATGGATGTTACACATTATTTGAGCACATATTCAGTTTCACCCCGTAATCTTTCAATAAGTATCATGCAGGA
>JBKUOG010000018.1:0-66906 GCA_046957575.1 Lachnospiraceae bacterium
CAAGCTTTCAACGCTTTTTCCTGTCTGAATCTTCGCATGGCTGAACTGTTACCTATTCTTCACTAAGTTGTCTTGATGGTTACAACTTTATTCTATGTGGAGATTGTGTCTGAAGTGTGTCTATTATCTGACGCTTTTCTATCGTTTTTCTTGACTTACTGTCCTATTCCTTACATCTTTTCCCATATCTTACTTTTATGTTACAAAATTATTAAATTTCTATAACTTACAATAACGGAACCAGGTAATTATTCCACAATGCAGACAGAGGCATAGCCAAAATCATGGCAGGGATCATATTGGCTACTGGAAAATTCTGGATCCCAGCTATGCGAAAACCAGTGGCCAGACTGATTAAGCCCCCTACTGCTGAAAAATCTCCCAGCATAGTCTCATTGGTCAGGGGCATGACAATTCCTGCTCCCAGATAGCAGGCAAACATGATTAAAAACTGCGGAACCGCAATCAGGCTTACTAATCCGCCCAGATTGGCTGCAAAAATCGCTGCTGTAAACAAATCCAGAATGGCTTTCGTTAAAAGAATGCTGTGATCTCCTGTGATACCAGACTGCATTGCACCAAAAAGGCCAGTGCCGCTGGCGCAGAACAGCACCAGAATGCTGATAAATTCTTCCATAAATACTTCTGGATCTTCCTGCTTTCCAGAGGACAATACCTTTGATAACGGTTTTTGAATTTTGCGGACTCCGTTTTGAATCCGGTTTTCCAAATCACAGAGTTCTCCAATAATCAATCCCAACACAAGGGCCAGGATGGACGCTGGAAGAGTCTCCATCTTGATAATGCAGGAAATTCCGATTCCCATAGAACAAACCCCAAACATTCTGGTCAGAGAAGATTTTAATCTCTCCGGTATTTTGTGACCTGCCACAGTTCCTATGAGACCGCCTGCGATAATGGTGGTACAGTTTGCAATTACTCCGATTGGCATATATTTCTCCTTCCACCGGGAAAACCTGTCACTGACAGCTTTTTTTGGATGCTTGACAACCGAGAAAACCTGTCACTGGCAGCTTTTTTGGATGCTTATCAACTAAAAAAGAGGCTGCTGCAAAAAGCCTCAATTCATCTTGCAGCAACCCCCTCATTCATTATGGGACAATCAGGCTTTTCCTACAGAGCCGAACAGTTCCATCTTTTCTTTTACAGTAGCCTTGATTGCTTCTGTGCCGGGAGCCAGCAGCTTTCTTGGATCAAAGCCCTTGCCCTGCTGATCCTTGCCTGCCTCAATGTACTCTCTGGTAGCAGCAGCGAATGATAACTGGCACTCTGTATTTACGTTAATCTTTGCTACGCCAAGGCTGATGGCTTTCTTAATCATATCCGCCGGAATACCAGTACCGCCATGAAGAACTAACGGCATATTACCTACTGCCTTATTGACTGCTTCCAGAGTCTCAAAGCTTAAGCCAGCCCAGTTATCCGGATATTTGCCATGGATATTGCCGATGCCGGCAGCCAGCATGGTAACTCCTAAATCTGCAATCATCTTGCACTCGTTAGGATCTGCGCACTCACCCATACCGACAACGCCGTCTTCCTCGCCGCCGATGGATCCAACCTCTGCCTCTAAGGACATTCCTTTTTCTACACAAACCTTAACCAGTTCTTTGGTCTTCTCTACATTCTCTTCAATGGGATAATGAGAACCATCAAACATAATGGAGGAGAATCCAGCCTCGATGCACTTATGGCATCCCTCATAAGTACCATGATCTAAATGAAGTGCTACAGGAACAGTAATCTTCAACTCATCGATCATTGCGGAAACCATGGCAGATACGGTCTTAAAACCGGCCATATACTTTCCTGCACCCTCGGATACACCTAAGATAACCGGGGATTTTAACTCTTCTGCGGTCAGAAGAATTGCCTTTGTCCACTCTAAGTTGTTGATATTGAACTGACCTACTGCATATTTTCCGTCTCTTGCTTTCTCAAGCATGTCTTTTGCTGAAACTAACATTGGAAAGACCTCCCTTGTATTGTAATTAGTTGGCTTTTTATCGCACTCACTGTTACCATTATAGCGCATTTTAATACGCTTGAAAAGAGTTACTTTTCTGAAAATTTGCAGCGGGCATTTACTTCATGGAAAGGATATCTTTTACTTCCTTCTTCATTGACTCCACATCGCACTCCCTGCTGTGGCGGATGGACGCAGTGCGGATCTCCTCTACTGCTTTTGGAATCTTTGTGCCGGACAAACGGCTCATCTCATCAATGAGAACAAATTCGTCCTGCTCTTCTTGCGGCCCTGCTATGGCTTCCATCACGCTCCTGGAGAATTTATAGGGACTTGCAGTAGAGGCAATGACTGTCTTTGTTCGGTCGCCTGTCTCCTTCTGGTACTTCTGGTAAACTGCCGCGCCGACGCCGGTATGGGTATCCATCAGATAGCCTACTTCTTTAAATACCCTGCGAATTATAGCGCCGTCTTCCTCCTGGGTAGCAAAACCGCCCCAGAAATCAGATATGGCTTTTTTCATCTCTTCTGTAATCGTATACGTGCCATCCCCGCTTAAATCTGCCATTAATTCTGCGTTTTTTTCTGCATCGCAGCCTGTGCTTAGATAAATCAAACGCTCTAAATTGCTGGAAATTAAAATATCCATAGACGGAGAATTGGTTAGAATAAAGTCTCTCTTTTTGTCATATGTGCCAGTAGTAAAGAAATCATACAGCACTTTGTTTTCATTGGATGCACAGATTAGGGTTTTAATGGGCACTCCCATCTTTTTTGCAAAATATGCCGCCAGAATATTTCCAAAATTGCCGGTAGGAACCGTTACATTGATCTTCTCGCCGTCTTCAATTTCTCCATTTTCTAAAAGCTTTGCATAGGCATACACATAATAGACAATCTGCGGCACCAGACGACCGATATTAATGGAATTGGCGCTGGAAAGCTGGAATCCTCCGTCTGCCAATTCTTTTGCAAACTCTTTATCTCCAAACAGTTTCTTCACACCTGTCTGGGCATCGTCAAAGTTTCCATGGATGGCAACCACGCTGGTATTATTCCCTTTCTGGGTACACATCTGCAGTTCCTGAACTTTGCTGACGCCTCCTTTTGGATAAAATACAATAATCCGCGTCCCAGGCACATCAGCAAATCCGGCCATTGCAGCTTTCCCGGTATCTCCGGAAGTGGCAGTTAAAATCACGATTTCCCTGTCTGCGCCGTTTTTCTTTGCTGCGGTTGTCATCAAATGAGGCAGAATGGACAGCGCCATATCCTTAAATGCAATGGTTTTTCCATGAAACAGTTCCAGAAAGTACATACCGTCCGCCTTGACAAGGGGGGCAATTTCTTCAACATCAAACTTGTCATCGTAAGCCCTGGCAATACAGTCTTTTAATTCCGCTTCTGTATAATCGGTGAGAAACAGTTTCATCACCTCATAGGCCGTTTCCTGATAGGACATTTCTGCCAGAATTTTCATGGGGATGGAAAGTGCCGGAATTTCGTTTGGCATAAACAAACCTCCGTCATCCGCCAGACCCTTTAAGACAGCTTGCGAAGCAGTAACATTTGTTTCTTTTCCGCGGGTGCTCTGATAAAATAGTGCCATGGTTGCGTCCTCTTTTCTTATTGGATTTTTGTAGCAGTTCAGCCATGCATCTTCTTGCCCGCTTACAGCGGACAAGAATCATCGGATGTCTGTATCTTCGCATGGCTGAACTGTTACGTATTTTTCGTATTTGTGGCTATTCTAGCATGCTTTGCAGAGAGACGCAAGAAAATTATCGCAGCCAGCGTACACTTGTCTTTATAAGGCGTACATTTTCTGTATGCCTGTCGCTGCAGAAGGATTTTTGTCCCCAACAACTTATGATTGGCAAATTTCCGTTTTTTCGATATACTTGCTTTAAATGATGTTGGGGGCCAAAGGCTTTTGCCCCCTCTGATACCAGCTTGCATCGGATTTCTGACCTTTTGACCCTGGTATCTTTAAATAAACATGTCAGGAGATAAACAAACATGCAATATGAATGTGTAATAGAAGGAATTTTTCTGGCGCGCCCCAACCGGTTCATTGCTCATGTGAATGTAAACGGCCAGACCGTTATCTGCCATGTAAAAAATACAGGCCGCTGCAGAGAACTTCTCATACCAGGCGTAAAAGTTTTACTGGAATACCACAAGGACGCCCAGGCCAAAGGAAGAAAAACTGCCTACTCTCTAATCGGTGTGTGGAAAAACAGGGAGGGAAACTCCCCCCTTCTGATTAATATGGACTCTCAGGCCCCCAACCAGGCCGCCTGGGAATGGCTGCAAAAACAGAGACTTCCGAATTTTCCCTCCTGCCAAATTACAGAGATCCGCAGAGAAGTAACCTATGGAAATTCTCGTTTTGATCTGGCTTTTTTGCTGGACGGACATCCGTCTTTTATGGAAGTAAAGGGCGTGACTTTAGAGCAGGATGGGATGGCTATGTTTCCGGATGCTCCTACCGAGCGGGGCGTCAAACACCTGGAAGAACTAATAAGCGCTTCCAGCAATGGATTTTACTGCTTTATTCTGTTTGTCATTCAGATGAAGGAGATAACCGTTTTTTCTCCCAATCGCACCACCCACCCTGCTTTTGCAGATGCTCTGGCTGCGGCAGAAAAAGCGGGGGTCTTTGTGTTAGCTATGGACTGTCAGGTTTCCTGCTGCTCCATGGAAATTGACTCTTTGGTGCCTTACATTCTAAACTGATTGTGCTGACTAAAGCACCTCTTTCCTTTCTTTCGCATATCCTGATCACAACTGACAGTTTTGTGATGTGAATGTGATGGTCCTTCCATTAAGCCAAATAGAACTTGGAGAGTCCGGAAAAATTGCCTTTCTCGCCGGAGATGACAGTTCCTCGCTGCGCCTTAGGGATCTGGGATTTGCTCCCGGTGAAACTGTAACCTGCGTGTTAAAAGGCAAAAATGGCGCCATGTCCGCCTATCTGGTTCGCTGTGCAGTCATTGCCCTAAGAGAAAAAAATGCTGTGGAAATTCTGGTATCGCAGTAGAGCACAAATTTTGACCCTCTTGCTTTTTGACAAGAGGGTCGTTTTATAGGAGAAGTCTGCAGGAAACAGGACTCCTGTCTATTTTCCGTTTTTAATCATCTCGATAAAGTCTGCTGCCTCATCTGTAGGAACCATCTGTGCAGTCACAGTCACGCCTTTTTCCGCTAAATACAAAAAATCCTCAATATCTTTTTCACTGACGCTGACTGCTTTTTTTAACATTCTTGTATTTTGCTTTCCGCCCATATTGCCTACATTTACCCGTTCCATGTGGAAGCCGCCATCATACAGGCCGCGTATTGTTGCCGGGCTTTTGGCTACAATAAATACTTTTTCACCTTCGTATTTTCCTGCACACAAATTTTCTGCTGCTCTGCTCACAGTCAGGATTGACAATTTGCACTGCTTGGGACATGCCATTTTTAAAGCCTCTTTATTCACTGGATCTTTTACCACCTGATCATCGACTACCATAATCCTGGTTGCCTTTGTCACAAGACTCCATACAGCAGCTACCTGACCATGGATCAGCCTGTCATCAATTCTAACATTTACTATTTCCTGCATAGCAGAAACCTCCTTTTATTTTTTTACTTTTACAAAAATCGGGGAAGTCCAGGCCGCATCACCGTTTTTCTGCCAAATGCGCAGACGAACGCTGCAATCTTTATCAAACACCATCTTCCTGTTTCCGAAAACTTCATAGGAACTTTCCGGATATGCCTTATTTACCCGGAATTTATAAGCGTTATGCCACCAGGGATCATCCCGGTAATGCTCAATGTCTCCCCAGGTTTCCTTTGTCAATTGTCTTACCTCATCCCATAAAGCATATACCTTACTGCTGTAAACCATGTCCCGCACCTTCATCGGATACTCTTTTCCATCGATCCATAAACGAATGGTGCTGTCCGCATCTGCCTCAATTTCAAAAATAAACCCCTCTGTTGTTACATTACTCGGCCCCATCCATTTTCCGGTTGCCGTAGACTGATAGGTAGTGAGATTAAATTCGCAGGACTTTTCATCTTGTTTTACTAATTCCTGCCCGAAATTATTCCAGCAGTTTTCTACACTTAACAATTTTCCTTCTGTTTCCAGACGGCCAGTCCATTCTTTCATCCACTGGTCTTTGTAAACGCGGGTGTCTGGTCCCCACCCCAATTCCAGACGGAATTTAAAACGAATCGTGCCGTTAATGGGGGTTCTCTCCCAACTGCCGGAGTGTACTGCCATTTCTTCTAATATATTGTCTCTAATAATTTCAATTCTGTCTACTGCAGCTGTACCTTTGACATGAAAATCCAGAGTCTCTTCTCCATCTGTTTCCAGCACTCCTCCCATAACCGTATCTCCAATGGAATAATCCACTTCAATGCGGCTTTGGGAAACCCCGTATGTGCGGCGATTTACAAACGCATCCCAAATCGCCTCTTTAGTACAATCCTCAGCCAATACACACATACTGCCATGTTCAAATACGCCCGGAACGCTGTGATTATCACCAGCCGCTATCACCCCGATATGAAACCCCTTCTCCAGTCCCCGTTCATAGGTAGTCTCCCCAGTCCTCGGCCCCATATGGACATGACGGTTCATCGCAAGGGGACCATCGTCATTTTCACTGCTTCCATGACTGGAATAAATCTCTGCAAAAGGAGAAAACTCTTCATCATGAGTTTCCCAGTTTT
The DNA here is from genome assembly GCA_046957575.1 of Lachnospiraceae bacterium. Lineage (GTDB taxonomy): Bacteria > Bacillota > Clostridia > Lachnospirales > Lachnospiraceae > UMGS1370. Next base: position 6,722 of record JBKUOG010000018.1, read on the forward strand.
TCCCTCTGGAGCCAGGCTGATAGGCCAAGTGATGGGGAATCCCGATTACAGGCTGATTCTTAAAACCCTCCGCCAATTCCTGATAACGCATAGGATGTCTCTGCTCTCCGTCATTATGAAGGAAAAATACATTATGATCCCCATCTAAGCCCGCTCCCTGCCATTCATATCCCATAAACATAGGGAATCCTTCTTCATTGGCCTTTTGGGTAAATGTGCGTATCTGCTCCCAGTCTTCTTGAATCCATTCATCTTTATATCGATCTTCCACTTTTAATCCGTATTCAGTGGGACGCATATAAAATGGATAGTAAGCTACTGGCCAGAAATCCATCATTTTTCTGATTTGGCTGTACCACAGTGGGAGTTCTGCTATCTGCTCATGATGGATATTGCTGTGCATATCTGTCCAAAGTTTTTTATACTTCATTTACAATACTCTCCTCTATTTACATAATCCCCAAAAATACCATGACTGCTGCAAATACAACGATTGCCAGTACAATCTTTGTTGCTGTCCATTTTTTCTTATCCATCAGATACCATACTGCCAGCGTTATGAGCAGAGGAAGCACTCCCGGCATGATCTTATCAAAAATTTGTTCCTGGATTCCAATGGTCATATCTCCGCTGACAAACTTATAAATTACATTTGCTTTTACAGTGGTAGCCGCCACTCCGCCTATTACAACAAGTCCCATCATCGTCAGCCCTGTCGTAATCTTGTCAGCCAGAGATTTGTTGGTAAAGAATAAATTTGCTGCACCAAGTCCCATATCATATCCTTTATGGAACAGATACCACTGCAGTCCAACCATGGACGTCAGCCAGACTACGCAAAAGAACAGTGGGCCGATGGGATTTCCGTCATTGATGCACATGCTCATGGCAATACTTAATAAAATCGGACTATAGGTTCCTATCAGCATAGAGTCACCAATTCCGGCAAATGGCCCCATCAATGCATTTTTAGTGTTGACTATCAGTTCTTCGCTGACATCTTCTCCCTTTGCCCTGGACTCTTCCATCGCAATTGTAATTCCGGGAATCAGTGCACCTAACTGCGGTTCTGTGTTAAAAAACTGCATATGGCGCTGCAAAGCTTTTTTATATTCCTCCGGATTATCTTTGTAAAGCTTTTTCAGACATGGCTCTACAACATGGCAGAATGCCAGTCCCATCATTCGCTCAAAGTTCTGGGTTGCCTGTGCAAAAAATATGTAGGACCAGGCTGCTTTGTCAATATCCTTTTTGGTAAGCAGGCCGCTTTCTCGTTTATTCTTCATAGCAATCATCCTCCTCTTCTGCGGCAACGGCAGCAGACACTGCAGCCGGTTTTGCCTCCCCCTGTGCCATCACAAAAATCAATGCAACCGCAGTGGCAAAAATTGCCAGCGCAGTAACGGACATACTGGTTGCTCCAACCATAACCCAGCCTAATAAAAATAATACTATCATCCACTGTCTTGACAGAGACTGCTTTAACAGCATTGCAAAACCAATTGCAGGAAGCATCTTGCCAGCTACTTCAAAGAAGTGAAGGACGCCTGCAGGCATACTATTAATCAAAAACTCTGCTAATGGAGTTCCCAAATAACAAATCATCATAGCGGAACCGGCGCGGAGAACAAAACTGGGGACAGCAGCCAGATACGTCGCTCTGTGAATCCCGGCTCCGTCTCCATTTGCAGCCGCCTTATCTCCCATATGAGGGAACCAGGCATTGATCGTCATAATAAAGTTAAACAGGCCAAGCCCAAGCATGCTTAATGGAACTGCCAATGCCACTGCCTGCTCACCCGTACCGCCTGCGGCTAACGCTAACGGAATTCCTATATAAGAAGCCCAGTTCACATCCGCAGGCATTGCGCCTCCCGGCGTAATCTGGCCAATAAATAAAGCCTGTACCATTGCACCGGCGATGACGCCGCTGTTTACATCCCCAAGGATTACCCCTACAATCAGTCCTGCTACTAAGGGACGTCCAATCATGTTCCAACCGCCAGATACACCAAAAAACCAGGGTGTACGCTTGCTGCCCAGATAGGCAAATACCCCGATTAATATTGCCTGAAATAAACTCATACCTGTCTCCTCCTGTTTTTATTCTTCGTATTCATTGTCTTCATCCGAACTGCCTGTAAAGCAGACCATTGCATCCTTTCCAGCTATCAAAGAGTCCGACGCCAGTTTTTCTGCTGTTTCAGACATTTCCCTTGTCATAAACGCATTCAGGACAGATGGGAGATTTGCACCCCCTATCACCAGAATTTCCTGTTTTCGTTCCATTTTCAGACGTACAGACACATTAAGGGGCGAACCTCCTGCCAGATCTGCAAAAATCAGCACTCCATCGCACCCCTGCAGTTCATCCAATGCGCAGCTCAGCTTTTGTGTCAGCGAATCCACTGAATCTTCCGGCGTAAAATCTACTGGCTGATAATCCTGCAGTTCTCCTGCCAGAAGTTTCAATCCACTGGTAATGCCGGAAGCAAAGCTTCCATGCCCTGTTACAATCATTCCTACCATGTTCCTTCTCCTCTCCTTTTGTATTCTCAATACTGCACTGATAAATTTTTATTAGTCTGCTTCATTTATCCTTACTATATCTTAAATTTTTCATAATGTCAATACATTTAAACCATATTTATATTATCATTTTCTTTCGATTTGTATTGTCATGTGTGGAATGTTATTTTCCCGTAACAGTTCAGCCATGCGAAAATTCAGACAGGAAAAAGCGTTGAAAACTTGTTTTTATAAGAGTTTTCCTGTCTGAATCTTCATAGGGCAGACGCCTGACGCTTCTTGTCCGCCATAAGCGGGCAAGAAGATGCAAGGCTGAACTGTTACATTTTCCCCTGCAAATCCTTTCTTTCTGCTCAGATTTTCATTGTATTTTTCTCTGTTTTCTTCTATAATAAAGCATAGGCAAACTGCCATGAATATCAAATGTAAATACATTTCAATTATTGCTGTTTCATATAATTGCAGACAGTATTAAATTATGAGGTAAACATATGGCCAAAAAACGAATTGCACAATACAAACAGATTGAACACGACCTTTTAGAGAAAATCAATCTCGGATACTACAAAAAGGATGACCTGATTCCTACTGAACTGGAGCTTTCTAATACCTACCATGTTTCCAGAGTCACTGTCCGCAAAGCCACAGACAACCTGGTCGCGCAGGGACTTTTATGCCGGGTAGCCGGTGTGGGAACTTTCGTCTGCCACCCTTCCGTTACCATAAATCCCAGCTCTATCCAGGGATTTTCTGAAGCAATGAAGGAAAAGGGACTGCAAGTCCGTACCGAAGTTTCCTCCTTTATGATTCAAAAGGCGCCTGCCAATATTGCATCGATCCTGGAAATCGAAAAAGATGAACCCATGTATTTTATTGAACGTCTCCGCTATGCTGATAACGAAATCTTTCAGTTTGAAACCACGTATATGTCTGCCCGGCTTTACCCGGATATTTCCATCCAGGTGCTTCAGCAGTCAAAATACCGCTATTTTGAGGAAACTAAGGGAATGAAAATTGCTTACAGTCAGCATGCAGTTACCCCGATTCTTCCTTCCAGGCGATTTGTTGAACTGTTTGGCATTTCTTCAAATACCCCCATATTAAGGGTTGCAAATATCACCCACCTGACCAACGGTCAGATCATGGATTATACCGAACTGACTCTGAATTCTCCAAAATACCAGCTTACTTACATCAAAAAATAAACAGGACCGCTGCCAGATATTCTCTTACCTGACAGCAGTCCTGCTCTTTTATCTTCATAGGGGCAGACGCCTGGCGCTTCTTGTCCGCTGTAAGCGGGCAAGAAGATACATGGCGGAACGATTACTTTTTAAAACTCTTTCCTCCATGGCGGTATCCGCCCCGGCCCGCTCTCTCCGATTTTCCTCTCTCAAAACACTTTTCACAGATGGAAAACGGATAATCCCAGGCCAGTTCCCGTTTGCAGACAGAACACTTTCTGGAATAGCTGCCGCACTCATTTTTCAAGATGTGGCTGATCTCTTCCTCTGTCTCACGCCGCTCTTCCATAAGATTTTCCTTTTGGATGGGCAGTCCCACTTTTCTGGAGAACTGGAAATACAAATCCAGCATTTTATAATAACTCTCCAGAGCATATAAGTCTGTTCCGGGGCTGTAAGGAAATTCCAGCTCGTCCACATCCCGGTATTCCCGGCAGTAGTCTTTCCACAAATCTACTACCAGTTTGTTGTTAATATCAATGGCACAGGTAATCAGCTTGTAAATCTCCTGCTTTTCAAATTCATTTAACCGTTCCCGATGCACCATCAGGAAATGCTGGTACAGCGCCAGAAGTTCATCCACTTCCATTTTCTGGTAAATTGCCGGCGCGTCCATAGACGCCCAGATCTTAATCAGGTTGTCGATTTCTGCAGGCAGCTCCAGCAATTGCTCTGGAAATCCTACATAAGCTTTCATAATCGGAACCGGCAGACGGGAAAGTCCGTCTTCGATAATGTCAATTCCATCTACAGCCGCTGCAAATCCTTCTTCGTAAATTCCGAACCGTCCAGCTCTTCCTGCAATCTGCTTGATTTCAGCCGGTTCCAGAGTCCGCTTTGCCACGCCGTCAAATTTCGTCGTCTCTACAAATACGATCCGGCGGATTGGCAGGTTCAGCCCCATTCCAATTGCGTCCGTACTGACCACAATGTCTGTCTCTTTTTCCAGGAAACGCCGCACCTGCTCCCTGCGGGTAGCAGGCGGAAGGCTTCCGTAAATGACGCTGCAGGCAATTCCCTGCTTTTCCAGATGCGCTGCCAGCGCCAGTACCGACTTTTTGGAAAATACGATTAAGGCATCCCCTTTTTTCAAATCACTTACCATGGAGTATGCTTTCCGCTCTACCGTAAGACGGGTATTTCTCTTGTGGCGCACAATCCGGTAACTGTCGCCGCAGCGTTTAATCATCTGGGTAATAATGGATTCTGCCTCCGGCGCCATGCATAGATGGATTTCTTCTGCCCGAAGTCCCAGAATCGCTCTGGTCCAGTTGTGCCCCCGATAAGGATCTCCTACCATCTGACATTCATCCACTACCACAATATCAAAATACTCGTGATCATTTAACATTTCCACGGTACAGGACTGGCACACCGCCCCCGGTACTTCAATGGTCTCTTCTCCGGTTATCATGGAACAAGGTACCTGCTCTGCGTTGCATTTGTCGTAAACTTCCAGAGCCAGAAGGCGCAGCGGCCCAAAATAAGCGCCATGGGACGCCTGCTTTAACCGCTCCAGCGCATCGTGGGTCTTGCCGCTGTTGGTAGGCCCGATATGAAGAATAAACTTCCGCTTCATCGCCCTGGCTTCCGGATATTCATCCTCCGGCTTCTTTTCCATAGAGGACGCAATTCCTTTTTGAATGGCTTTCGGAATATAAAATAGCTGATAGGCCCTGTCTAATGAATTATTTAATAAATAGCGGCGGATTCCCTGCATCTTTAAAATCTGATCCAGTTCTTCCACTGTAAGGGGCGGTAAAAACTCCAGATCTTTTATGGCCAGACAGCGGCAAAATTCCTTTGCCAAAATCGTATACTCCCGAATCAGCGCTTTCTGATCATTCTGCCGAACTGTGTACGCCTTGTGCATTAAATATGCACAGATCTTTGATGTCATGGCATGTATATCGCTTAATTCATTAGGTTTTTCAATCTCGTCCAACGTGGCCTGGCACAGTTTTTCCGCCCGTTTCTTCATCTCTCCTGCAGTCATTGCCCGATAGCGCCGGTTCACATGTCCAAAAAACAGCTCTTCGTAATAATTTCCTAAGTAATCAGTGGTTTCCATTTGTCTTTAATCCCTTATGTATTTCCCCCATCCTCTCTGTCAATTGATGCTCTCTGCCGGAAGATGGATATAATCTTCTACTTCGTTCCAGTTTACCACAAATCCAGCTCCATGGGAACAGAAAACCGATGAGGAAGGATTTTCCTTATCCCCTCCTTTATCATACCTGCGCTCTGCTATCACTTCATCCTGATTGCGGCACTTCTGATATCCTCCCCAGACCATAGAAATACTGGCTTTTCCCTGGGTTTTGGCAGCCAGATCCATTCCATAGTCCATAAAGGCAGATGCCGGACCTCTGCCGGATATGGAAACCATGCCCTCTGCCGCAGTAAGCGGTTCAAAGACTCCAAAGCGCTTTTGAATATCCGCCATAATCTTTCCCGCATACTCTCCTGGCGCGCTGATTTCAAACTGGTACCATGGCTCTAGCAGCACATTGTCCGCCTTCTCAAGTCCCTGACGAATGGCCCGGTACACTGCTTCTCTAAAATCTCCTCCTTCTGTATGCTTTAGATGAGACTTTCCGGAAGTCAGAACAATCTTTACATCTGTAAGAGGCGATCCGGTTAAAATCCCTTTGTGTGTCCGTTCAAACACATGGGTCCTCACCAGATTTTGATAATTGACAGCCAGCGTATCCACATGACACTCACTGGCAAATGTAATCCCGCTGCCCCTTGGTCCCGGTTCCAGTCTCAGATGGACTTCTGCATAATGGCGCAGCGGCTCATAATGACCAAATCCCATTACCGGGCCGGCTATGGTTTCCCGGTACAGCACCTTTGGAGGCGCAAAAAACGCATCAATCCCAAACCGGTCTTTGAGAGTCTGCTCCAGCACTTCCAGCTGAATCTTTCCCATCACGCCTGCCACCAGACTCTTATCTTCCCGCATTTCTGCAAAAAGCCGGGGTTCTTCCTCTTCCAACGTTTTTAAGGCGCAAAACAGAGTATGGCTGTCTGTTGTCTCAGAAGTTATCTGCGCCTGGAGAGCCGGCCGCATCTGCATCTTTTCCTTTCTTCCGACATACTGGCTGATAAAGGCAGAGACCTCTTTTTCTTCTCCTTCTTTATATACCAAAGACGCCAGCAAGTCCTGGCAAACAGGTATTGTCAGGCCGGTTACTGCGCAAAGACTTCCGGCAGGCGCCCATCCTGCTGTCTGACTCTGTTTTCCGGAATACAGGCGGATTTCATGAATCTTTTCTGTCTCTTCCTTGTCCGCTCCATCTGTCTTTTGTTGTCCTTCCATTCTGACAACCCGGACCTCTTCCCTGCTTTTTAAAACGCCGGACAAGACCTTTAAAAATGTAACTCTCTGCCCTTTTTCATCGTGGCGCACTTTATAAACCAGGCCAAAAAACGGTTCTTCCTCTTTATATTGGCTCTCTGTCAGTTCATGGAATGCCTGAAAAAACTGGGAAATCCCCTGATCGTTTAACGCAGATCCCTTCATGCACAAGACTCCCCGCCTCTCCCGAATCAGAGTTCTAAGCGCCCCAAAGAGCCGGTCCTTTTCTATGGGGACTGCCTCCAGGTAATCTTCCATAATTTCTTCGTCCCGTTCGGCGACAAATTCTGTGAGCATTTCCAGATCTGTTTTTTCGCAGGGCCAATTTTCAATCAAAACTGCATCCCTTGTCAGTCTGTCCCTAATCTCTTTCATGGTCTGCCCGGTATCTGCATGGGCCAGATCCGTTTTGTTTAGAAATATAAAGATCGGAATCTGAAACCGCTCAAGCATTCTAAACAGTGTAACGGTATGGGCCGCCACACCAAAAGACGCATCCACCAGCAAAATGGCGTAATCCAAAACCGTTGCCGCCCGCTCTGTTTCTGCTGAAAAATCTACGTGTCCGGGAGTGTCTAACAGATAGTATTCATCGCCCTGGTACTCAAACCAGCTTTGATCCGCATAGATGGTAATTCCTCTGGCTTTTTCCACTTCGTTTCCATCCATTACCGTATTTTTCTGATCTACTCGGCCCGGCTTTCGGATCACTCCTCCATGGTACAGAAGCTGTTCTGAAAATGTTGTCTTTCCCCCATCTACATGGGCGAAAATACCAAATGTCTTTCTCATAAGTTTTCTTTTTTGCTCTGAAGTTTACTCACAGCCGCCAGCACCTGATCTCTCAGTTCGCGGGTCGGATACCCCAACTTTTCTTTATTTCCCCGGAATTTTCTCACTGATTCGTCTAAGGAAGTCATTTCTTTATAGAAAAAGTTGATCATAAATATTACATTTCTCACTCTTGCCCTGATATGCTCTCCATCGCCTGCCCGGTAAGAGTATTCTTTGTCTTCGGTTTCCATGGATTGTACCTGATTTAGAAAAACCATGGTGATCTGACCGTTTAAACGGGTGGATAAAAGATAATCTCTGGTAACCCAGACTCTCTGCTCTCCATATCCCTTTTCTTCCCATGGGATGCAGATTACTGTATCCTTTCCATAAGCCCCCATCATCTGAGAAGCCAGTTCTTCTCTCTCTGCATCTGATGTAAATGCACTGTCCAGATAGACTTTTAACTGTTTCATGTATCGGCGTCCCGGCATGGACGGCAGTGCGCCGACAATCAGCAGAATATCAATTGCCCCTGTAATCATCAAAACGTACTTGAGACTTGTCAGAATGGATACGGTCTGTTCTCCATCCGGAGTCAGAAAAGAGGTCAGAAGTACCAGGGCAATTCCTCCAAGCGGTACTCCCAGTGCATATAAAATCGTCTCTCTTTTTTTCTTTTTGTTCCAATGGGCGGCCCACTCCTGCTCTCTGGCCAACCAGCGTTTCAGATTATTTTCCATTAATTTTCCCCTTTAATCTCTTTCATAAACTGAGCAGAAACTGCTGACTGTGCCGTCTGATTTCCATTCTACTTCCATTTCATAATTGCCCTTAGACCAGGTTGCTTTCGTCCCTTTGTAGTCCTCTCCTGCATCTGTCTCTACACTCTTTGGCTGGCCTGCTTTTGCTGTTAGTCCTTCCTGGGTAAGTTCATGAAATGAAATCCCCTCCAGACATGCCTGATCTGCCTTTTCCTGGTAGTCATAAACCTCTACTTCTCTTACCTTGGCTTCCCCCAGCTTCTTGGCTGAAGACGACTCATTGACCACCTCTATGTACGCATAATCCTCGTCTTCCTTGACCAGAATCAGTCCCTCGTAATAGGACTTTCCCTCTACTTCTGTATCCAGAGAATAAAATTCGCTGTAGCCGGAGCTGACTTTCCCGTCTGCTGTTGGCACAGAAAAGTATGCATCCCTGTCAGAGATCTGAAATCCGGCCTGGGACAGTTCTGATACGGTTGTCTCCCCTGGTTTAATCTCAAACCCATCTACTACTACTGGATGAGGAGTCCCGATAAAAGCAGGATGTGTGCTTGTAATATAAATTATTCCACATCCGGCTGCCAGAAGTCCGCCTACGAGCAACGTAGAAATCCACTTTTTCATAATAATTTTCCCTTCTTTTTTTATTTTTTGTAGTACCAGTGTATCATAAAAAACCATGGCCCACAATCACATTTTTTTGTCCTTTTTCATATGTAACAATAAGGAAACCCCTATGCATATATGGAGGTATTTTATGGACGATAAACCCATTATTGCTGCTTTAGCCGGCAATCCCAATGTGGGTAAAAGCAGTATTTTTAATGCCCTTACCAAACTGCATCAGCACACCGGCAACTGGACCGGAAAAACAGTGGCCTTAGCCCAGGGTACTTATGAATATGGCGGAAAGGAGGTTTTATTAGTGGATCTTCCCGGCACTTACTCCTTAAACGCCCACTCGGAGGAAGAGGAAATCGCCCGTGATTACATCTGTTCCGGCCAGGCGGATCTGCTTTTGGTAATCTGCGACGCCACCTGCCTGGAACGGGGACTTCACCTGTTGTCCCAGATTACCCATCTGGATTCTGTAAAGGAAAACCAAACTCCCATTCTGCTCTGTGTCAATCTGTGCGATGAAGCCGGGCGCAAAGGAATTTCCATTGATTTTTCTTTACTGGAAGATGTGCTGCAGATTCCCGTTATCCCCTGCTGCGCCAGGGACAAAAAAACCATTGAGCAAATCCGAAAAGCAGTCTTAACTGCCAGGGAGCGAATCTACTCTTATGACTGTCTGGATTTTTCTCCGAAAGCCCTGGCAAAAGAAACAATTTCTGTATGTAAAAAATCTGGCAGAAGCTTAGAAGAACGGATCGATAAGATTGTGACGGGAAAATTTACCGGAAAACTGATTATGACCGGCCTTCTTCTTTTTATTTTCTGGCTGACCATGAGCGGAGCCAATTATCCATCCCAGATGCTGTGGAATGCTTTATTTGAGTTGGAGGGAAAACTTGCTGATGGAATGGCGTTTCTTCACGCCCCAGAATGGCTGATTGGATGTGTGGTTTATGGAATTTACCGGGTGCTGGCCTGGGTGGTCTCCGTCATGCTGCCGCCCATGGCCATCTTTTTCCCGCTTTTTACCTTGCTGGAAGATTTAGGGTATCTTCCCAGAGTCGCTTATAACATGGATCGGGCCTTTGAAAGATGCAAATCCTGCGGAAAGCAATGTCTGACCATGGCAATGGGTTTTGGATGCAATGCCGCTGCCATCGTGGGCTGCCGGATCATCGACTCTCCCAGAGAGCGGCTGATCGCCATCTTAACCAACTCCATGATCCCCTGCAACGGCCGTTTCCCCACGCTTTTTACCTTAATTACCCTGTTTTTCACAGCCGGACTTGGCGGCATTCTCAACTCTTTTACCGCTGCCGTCTGCCTGACCTGTGTAATTTTGCTGGGGGTTCTGGCAACCCTGGCCGTTTCCTGGCTTTTGTCCCACACCTTATTAAAAGGGATCCCCTCTTTTTTCACTCTGGAACTTCCCCCTTACCGCAGGCCCCAAATCGGCAAAGTAATTGTGCGTTCCATATTTGACCGTACTCTGTTTGTGTTAGGCAGAGCCGTTGCGATTGCTGCCCCTGCAGGACTGCTTATCTGGATTCTGGCAAATATTTCTTATGTAGGCCCGGAAAACGGTTTTTTTGCTCTGGCTGTCCAGTCTCCGCTTTCTGCACCTACGCTTCTCTCCATTCTCACCAGTTTTTTTGATCCTCTTGGACAGCTGATGGGAATGGACGGCGTTATTTTAGTGGGATTTATCCTGGGATTTCCGGCCAATGAAATTGTGCTCCCCATTATCCTTATGGCCTATCTGCAGTCCGGAATGCTGACGGAAATGAGCGATTCCCATGCTCTTGGCCAACTGCTTATCCTTCATGGGTGGACCTGGCAGACCGCTGTCTCCATGCTGATTTTTTCCCTTTTCCACTGGCCCTGCTCCACTACGGTTCTGACCATACGAAAAGAGACCGGATCCATGAAGTGGACGCTTCTGTCTGTGCTGATTCCCACTGTTTTAGGCATCCTTTTGTGCATCACTGTTACGGCGGTATTTCGGATGTTTTAACCGCCATCCTCTTTTGCCTTTCCCGGCCATGGGATCAATGAGAGTTTCTGCTGCCCGGATAAATACCAGAGAAACGGCAAACTGTACTGCCATGCTTACCAGAACCCAATGACTGGTTATAAAGCCGCTTTCATGATATCCAAACCACTGGGCCGCAGTGCTGGCAGCGCTGTTCATCCCCGTCTGGCTTCGGATAATGGAATAAAACGTTGCTGCGGGATTAAGCAGCATCAAATATAAGAATCCGCCGGAACTGGCCTGATTTGCCACGCTGCCAATCTGGTTCATATAGCTGTTCCAGCGCATGGTAGAAATACTGAGCGCAAACTGATTTACAGCATAAGTGCCTCCTACTAACAGGGCTGTTCCGCCATAGGATGCAGCGGCAGACAGAATCGTGCGTCTAAACAAAGCCGAGCAGAACAGGCCAATTCCTGCTGCCAGAAGGGCCGTTATGGTAAAATGGGAAAACAGCAGCAGCAAATCCTTCCAGGTAATTCCGCCATAGACAAATACCAGAGCAATCACCGGGAAACTGGCAATCAAGATTAAAAACATATTGCTTAGGGAAGCCATCATCTTTCCCCGTATGATCTGTCCAGGCGTTGTCTGGGTAGACAATAGGATGTTAAACGTCTGTCTCTCCCGCTCTCCGCTGATGCTGCCCGCCGCAACGGCGGGCATAATAAACAGCAGCATGGCAAATTCGACCGCTGCCACAAACACATACATCTCCAGAAAACCGGAATACTGAATTTCCGCAGTTGTCCACACCCGGTACAGCACCGAATACATGTTAAGCAGGGCGGCGGCAGCCAAAACGCCGTTGAACACCATCAGAATCATGGACAGGCGCATACTCCTGGAGCTAACCTTTACTTCTTTTTTGTAAATAGGATTAACCTTCATGAATCAGCACCGCCTTTTCTTCTTTTTCCGTAATCTGCATAAACAGGGTTTCCAGATCTCCCCGGACTCGGTAAAATCCGCAGACTAAAACCTCTGCATCTACCAACTGCTGCAAAAGCTGGGCTTCATCTTCTCTGTCCCCAATAAAGCCCACCATAATCTCGTCGTTTTTTACAGCAATGGTCTGCACATTAGGATGGCTGCGCAGAATCGCCATAGCCCGTTCTGCTGTTCCATTTATCGTAATGACTAACGGCCTGGAATTGTCTACACGCTCTAAAATATCCTGCATGCTGCCGCCAAGAACCATATGCCCCTCATCAATGACGCCCAGGTCTGTGCACACCTCGGACAGTTCAGACAGGAGGTGGGAACTGATCATCACCGTCTTTTCCTGATCATGGAGTTCTTTAATAATCTCCTTAAAATCAAAGCGGCTTCTGGGATCCATACCGGATGTAGGTTCATCTAAAATCAAAAGTCTGGGATCGTGGATCAGTGCCCTTGCCAGACACAGACGCTGTTTCATTCCCCTGGAAAGGCCATCCACATAAAAATCCATTCGATCTTCCAATCCTACCTGCTCTAAAAGCGTCATGATTCTGGTTCGCGCCTTTAGTCCGTCCAGACCGTAGCAGGAAGCAAAAAATTCCATATATTCTGAAACTTTTAAATTATCATACACTCCAAAATAATCCGGCACATATCCAATCATGCCCTTTACCTTATCTGCATCCCGGCGGATGTCATATCCATCTACGGTTACGGTTCCTGCATCTGCTGCCAGCAGACCGCAGATGATTTTAATGGTGGTTGTTTTCCCCGCTCCATTAGGCCCTACAAATCCAAACAGCGCTCCCTTTGGTATTTCAAGATTTAGTCCTGACAGGGCATGGTATTTGCCAAAGGTTTTTTCCAGATTTTTGATTTTCAGCATTACATTTCCCTCCCTGTCACATAAAGGATTGGCAGAACGATTGTTCCATATTCCATTGCGCTGTCGCATACATATCGGACAGAAATCGTATGTCCCGGAGACAGGTACGGCTCCAGCTGCCAGGCTTCAAATACCATCTGGCTGTTGTTTATCAGGTCGTACTCTCCGCTCTCGTAATTATAAAAATAAATGCTTCCCTCAAACGGCTGAATCTGTCCCAGCAAAGCGTTGTCCTTAAACACAGGAGATATATTTTCAAACTGCAGTTTTTCAATCTCCAGATCGCTTCCAAGGCTGTATTCCAGGGTAACCGGATTGGTGCCGAAAATCGTATTTCCAGATGTCTGGTAGCTGCCGTTAATGATCTTGGGCGCTGTCCGCATTGCAGAACGGTATACCCGATCTTCCTGTTTCATATCCGCCTCTGCTGCCGCTGTCAGCATGGTCAGACCAGATACCTCATAACTGCCTCCGGTTAAAAATGAGTCGGAAGGCTCCTCGCCCCGAAACGCTACAATCCGCGCTCCCGGCTGATAACCTGTCAGATACTCATGCAGATAAAATTCCAGCAGACTGGTCTTTGCCATGGTTCTCATATACTCTATATTGGAAATATCTGCCTTTCGGTATTTCCACCTGCCGGTAATCTGCTCTGCCGTTGCTCTGGCCGCCCCTGCGTCCACTGAATAATTTAATACGCTCTGTCCGTCTAACTGCTTTGTCTCTCCTGGCTCCATGTCGCCCACCAGGACTAATGCTCCATACAAAATCACTGCCGTATTTTCTATCCGGCAGTCCATGTGATTGGTAATCGTTCCTGTAACCTTTCCCTCAAAATACTGAACCCTGGCCTCAATTCCCTGTTCGGAAACGTTATCAAACCGTTTCTCCAACTGAAAATAATTGGATGCAAAAGCTGGTACATTCCTTACATCCAGTCTGGTACTCTCTTCCCCGTAATGGATGAGAATATTGGGCGTCTCCTGACCTGTAAACTTTGGAATCTGTTCTGCTTCATAATAAGCACTTCTGGTAACGGGGCGCACTGTATAGTCTGCATCAAACTGAACCGAATAGGGCCTGTTATCCGGAGTCTGCATATTTACATAGGTAGTCTCTGTTACCACTTCCTCAGATATATCCTGAATGGACGCATAATTAAAAAAGGTATTGGTAAAACGGGTTTCCCCGCTCATAACGTAAACAATTCCCGTACACAGAAGAGACAGCAGCACTACGCTGGTGCGGTAATATCTGCGCATATTTCTCTGTTTTAAGAAGAAATAAAGTCCAGGACCCACTAACAGGATGTAGCTGAGAATGACCACCGCATAAAGGCCAATATGCGGCAATTTCTCTACGCTTCCTGCATTGATAATGCTCTGAACCGACCAGTAGGTATTGGAGGTCCCAACATAAAGATAATCCGACAGCCTGGTAATTCTGGTCTCCCCCAAAATTCTGGTAAAAAGCTGATCCACATAGGATGGATTTTCCAAACAAAATTCTTCCAGATCTGCAAAATCAAATGCTGCTGCCACAATGATCCCGCTTTCTCTGGCCACTGATGTGAGAAGGGAAATCCCTCCGCTTTCCATCAAAACATTTCCCTCTGAAAGATTGATATCATTGCACTCCAAAAGAACCTTCGATCCTCCGGTCTTTGAAAACAGATATCCTTCCCCCATATCAATGGGAATTTCGCCCAGAAACACCGGCGTTCCATCCAGATCATCTTCCAGAAAATCATATAAATTGTCGCAGCCTCTGGCTCCAGTTCCCAAAATCAGCACGCCGCCCCGGTTCACCCACTCTCTGATGGCAGCCAGCTGATCCTCTGAAAGTCTTCTGGTATCATAATTGGTAATCAGCAGCACATCCAGCTGATCCAATCCTGCTGCCTGGCTTGGAACACTGCCGGCCACCATCTTGCACAGTCTGGTTCTTAAGGTGCTGTAATTGACCCCAATATCGTTAAAGTACTGGAGTTTATCCTGGGTATCGCTGAGCACTCCTACTAACAGTTCCGGAATATCTTCCCTGGTATTTAACTTTAACCGCTTTTGAGCAATCTTTTTTTCCTCTTCATCCAAAAGGCTTACATATAGCTGATCTGCCCTGACGCCCAGCGGAATATTTAAATTTTGCTGGCTGGTCTCTTTGCCTTTTAGCTGCACCGGAAACTCGTACTGATAGATCCGGTAATCCGACTCCATAGACAATACCTGCAGCGTTCCTGCAAATTCGCCTTCTCTTTGATTGGTCAGGGTTACATAGACCGGAAGATAGCGGCCGCCTTTTGCCATGTTGTCGTATCCGTAGCTGGCCTCCAGTTCCACTTCTGTATGGAGCGCACCATATTCTGAATCCCTTCCCATCCTCTCTGCCGCCTGAGCCTGTCCCCCCTTAAAAAAGCCGGACAGCACAGTAAATATGACTGTAAAAACCAGAAGGCAGATGAGCACAGGTTTACCCGCGCCTTCTGCCCGTTTCTTTTTGACTTTCATATCCTCTCATCCAATCTTGCCGAAATTTTCTTTATTAATATCAAAGTCTGCCTTTAATTTCACTGTAAATACCGTACCATTTAAATCACTGGTCACATGAATGTCTCCGCCATGCATATCTACGATATTTTTGGCAATGGCCAGCCCCAGTCCCGTGCCGCCGGTTGCAGCAGAGCGGGAATGCTCGACCCGGTAAAACTTATTAAACAGAAGAGGCAAATCTTTTTCCGGTATCACATAGCCAAAATTTGTGACTGAAACCGTCACCACTGTATCCTCTGCCTCTACGTCTACAATAATCCGTTTGCCGTCTGCCCCGTATTTGATGGCATTGTTGATCAGATTGTCAAACAGTCTGGCCAGCAAATTGCCATCTGCAGTAATTACCTTTACCGACACATTGCTGCGAAGCTCATAGACCAGATTTTTTTCCATAAAGCTGGGATAAAACTCTTCCAGGAGCTGGCTTAACAGCTTGATAATATCCACCTGGCCTACCTTCATGGAAATCTTGCCGCAGTTCAGCTTGGTAAATCCAAACAGTTCTTCAATCAGCTTTTCCAGCCGCTTTGCCTTGGTATACGCAATATTAATGTATTTTTTTTCCATTTCAGGTGGAAGGGAATTGCCCACTGACAACAGTTCCAGGTATCCGATAATCGAAGTCAGCGGAGTCCGCAAATCATGAGCAATATTGGTAATCAGTTCATTTTTTGTTCGCTCCGACTCCCTCTCTTTGTCCATCAGGCTGCGAATGTCCTGGGTCATCTGATTTAAGCTGGCCGCCATGCTGGAAAACTCATCATCCCCTATCACTTCTACTTCTGTGTTTAAGTCTCCCTCTGAAATATTCTGCATTGCTTCATAAAGTTTCCTGATATACTCCAAAGAACGTTTCTGCAGCAGAAGAAACAAGACAGAGAACACAATAATTCCCAGAATCACATAGAATAAGACTCCTATGGTCCCAGACTGCACTGCCCTGACAAAACGCCCGCCTCTCCCGCTCTCTCTCAGATAGTCCATCACCATGGAAACATTGGTTACTAAAAATATCTCTACCAGACAGGTGACGATAGCGCTGTAGAAAATGTTGGCTAATACTCTGGCGTAAAAGCGCCCGCTCATATCATTTTTCAATCTTGTATCCTACTCCCCATACGGTTGTGATAATCTTGTTTTGCCTGGTGTCCTCTTTCATCTTGCCTCTCAGCCGCCGGATATGTACCATGACTGTATTGTTAGCCTCATAGACCTTCTCATTCCAGACCTTTTCAAAAATCTCATCTGTACTGAATACATGGCCTGGATTTGATGCCAGCAGATATAAAATGTCAAATTCAATGGGCGTCAGCTTAATCTCTTCCCCATAAACCGAAACTTTGTGGTTGTCTTTATTGATGGTCAGGCCCTTTACAATAATCTCATTTTTTCCGGCTGCTTCTGTATGGACTGCGCTGCTGGGATTTAACTGGGTGTACCGTCTTAACTGGGACTTTACCCTGGCAGTCAGTTCCAATGGGTTAAACGGTTTGGTCACATAATCGTCTGCACCTGTGCCAAGTCCCAGAATCTTATCCAAATCCGTCGACTTGGCGCTGAGCATAATAATCGGGATATTGTTGGTTTCCCGAATCTTTTTGCACATTTCCAGGCCATCCATGCCAGGCATCATAATGTCTAATAAAACCAGATGAATCTCTTCTGTGTCCAGAATATCCAGTCCCTCTTTTGCATTGTTGGCCTTATATACTTTGTACCCGTCGCTTACCAGGTAAATCTCAATCAGATCCGCAATCTCTTTTTCATCATCTACAACCAGGATATTGGTATCCGCCATTTGTCTTCCTCCTCATTCGTCGTGCCGGATAAAGCCGGCAGGTATACTTATCTCTATCTTACCATAAATACAACGACTTTGCTTTACATTTCTCTTACAAAATATGCGGATTTTTCCAAATAATGAATCCGGCAAAAGAAAACGCCAGACCTGCTGACAAGTCTGACGTCTCTTTGCACTTCCTATAGATTTATTCTGCGTAAGCAATCAGTTTGCTTCCGTCATCGGATACATCAATGACAATGGTATTTCCGGCTCTTACCCCATCGCTTAAGATTAGTTTTGCCGCCAGGGTTTCTACGTGTTTCTGAAGATATCTCTTTAACGGACGTGCGCCGTATACCGGGTCGTAGCCTCTGTCGCTGACAAAGGTCTTTGCCTGACTGGTCAGTTCTACCTTCAATTCTTTATCTGCCAGACGCCTGTTGACGTCTGCAATCAGCAGGTCTACAATACCACTGATGTTGTCTCTGGTAAGAGGCTTGAACAGAATGGTTTCGTCCAGACGGTTTAAAAATTCCGGTCTGAAATGGGCGCGCAGATCATTCATTACCAGTTCTTCGGCTTCCGGACGGATACCTCCGTCTTCTCCGATTCCTTCCAGCAGATACTGAGAACCGATGTTGGAGGTCATAATTAAAATGGTATTTTTAAAGTCTACGGTCTTTCCCATAGAGTCAGTAATACGTCCGTCGTCCAGAACCTGTAAAAGTACGTTAAATACGTCCGGATGAGCTTTTTCTACCTCATCAAACAAGACAACGGAATACGGTTTTCTTCTGACTGCTTCTGTCAGCTGTCCGCCTTCCTCATATCCCACATATCCTGGAGGCGCTCCGATTAAACGGGCTACGGAATGTTTCTCCATGTATTCGCTCATATCGATACGGACCATGTTGTTTTCATCGTCAAACAGGGCTTCTGCCAATGCCTTGGCAAGCTCGGTTTTGCCTACGCCGGTCGGACCTAAGAACAAGAAGGAACCAATGGGTTTGGTTGGATCCTTGATGCCTGCCTTGGAACGGATAATGGCTTCCGTTACCTTTTCCACGCCTTCTTCCTGTCCGATGACTCTCTTATGGAGAACCTCGTCTAAATGAAGGGTCTTGCTTCTCTCGCTTTCCGTCAGTTTGGCTACCGGAATACCAGTCCATCTGGAAATAATTCTGGCGATTTCATCCTCAGAAACACTTTCATGTACCAGGCTTAAATCCTGATTGCGGACTTTTTCTTCCTCTGCCTCCAGCTCTTTCTGAAGCTGAGGCAGCTTGCCATACTGCAGTTCTGCTGCTTTATTTAAATCATATTTCTGCTGTGCATCCTGGATCTGACGGTTGACTGCTTCAATCTCTTCTCTTAAAGAGGAAAGACGGTCCACACTGGCTTTTTCGTTTTCCCACTGGGCTTTCTTAGCCGCAAATTCATCGTGGAGTTCTGCCAGTTCTTTCTGAAGGTCTGCCAGACGATCCTGGCTTAACCGATCCGTCTCTTTCTTTAAGGCTGCCTCTTCAATCTCCATCTGCATGGTCTTTCTGGACAATTCATCCAGTTCTGCAGGCATGGAATCCATCTCTGTTTTAATCAGGGCACAGGCCTCGTCTACCAGGTCAATGGCCTTATCCGGCAGGAACCGGTCGCTGATATAACGGTTGGAAAGAACAGCCGCGGAAACCAGGGCAGAGTCATTAATCTTAACGCCATGGAATACCTCATAACGCTCTTTTAATCCTCTCAGGATGGAAATTGTATCTTCCACTGTTGGTTCATCTACCGTAACCGGCTGGAACCGCCGCTCCAGGGCTGCGTCTTTTTCAATATATTTGCGGTACTCGTCTAAGGTCGTCGCGCCGATACAGTGAAGTTCGCCTCTTGCCAACATTGGCTTTAACATATTGCCGGCATCCATGGATCCTTCTGTCTTTCCGGCGCCTACAATGGTATGCAGCTCGTCGATAAACAGAATAATCTGACCTTCGCTCTTTTTTACTTCTTCCAAAACTGCCTTTAACCGCTCTTCAAACTCGCCGCGGTATTTGGCTCCGGCTACCAGCGCCCCCATGTCCAGGGCAAACAGCTTCTTATTTTTCAGGCCTTCCGGCACATCGCCTCTGACAATTCGTTGGGCAAGTCCTTCTACAACCGCTGTCTTACCAACGCCCGGTTCACCGATTAAAACCGGATTATTCTTGGTTTTTCTGGACAGAATCCGGACTACATTACGGATCTCGCTGTCTCGGCCAATGACTGGGTCTAACTTCTGGTCTCTCGCCCGCTCTACCAAATCGTAGCCGTACTTGCTTAGCGTGTCATAGGTTGCTTCCGGGTTGTCGCTGACTACCCGCTGGTTTCCCCTGACCGTAGAAAGGGCCTGGAGAAACCGCTCTCTGGTTATATTGTAAAGCCGGAATAATTCTTTCATGGCATGATCCGGCTGTTTCATCATTGCCAGGAATAAATGTTCTACGGACACATACTCGTCGCCCATAGCTTTTGCTTCGTCCTCTGCATGAACCAGGACTTTATTCAAATCATTGCTGACATAAAGCTGTCCGCCTCCACTGACTTTCGGAAGCTTTTCCACTGCCTTTCTTGCTTCGTCCCGAATCAGTTCCGGCTGAATCTCCATCTTTGTCATCAGCTTTAAAATCAGACTGTCTTCCAGTTCCAACAGACTTATAAACAGGTGTTCCTGCTCAATCTGCTGATTTCCATACTCATAAGCCAGTTTTTCACATCCTTGAACTGCTGCCAGGGATTTTTGGGTAAATTTATTGATATTCATACTGCTCCTCCTTTCGGAACATGAACTCAGTGCTTTTTGTTCTATTCGTAATATAACACTTATTATTAGCACTGTCAAGAGGTGAGTGCTAATTTTTTTTATAGCAATCATTTTGACAGAGACGGAGAGCTATTGAAACTTCTCTTAGCTGCCATGAAGCCAATCTCCGTCAGTTAATCGAAGACGATTTATAGGAAATTCATTTGTATTTATACTTAGCATACGATATAATAAAATTATATATTTAGTGAAACAGATGGAAAATATAAATGTTGGTGTCTATAATAAAGAATTGGCTGATAAATATGCAGAAGAACTAAAAAATCAAGTTGATTTATGTATTGAAGAAATGAAATTTTCAAGAAAAAGCAGTGAGTTTTATGTACTTAGAGCTAACCGTCACACGATCGACTTGGTACAATAACTCCAAAATACAAAATTAAAATGAATGGAGGAAGTGCTATTGGATCATACAGCAAACAAACTATCCATGGCTGAACGGAGAAAGCAGGGTTTACTTTGGGTTGATACTGGTGAAAATAGGAATCAGCAGATATATGCAAGAGAACTTTGCCAAAAATTTAATCAAACAAGTTCAGCAGACCTGGAGACAAGAACAGAAATTTTAACAAAATTGCTTGCCTCTTGTGGAAAAGACGTATGGATTGAGCCCCCGCTTACCCTTGCAATGGGAAATACAGTTTCCATTGGCGACAATACTTATATCAATTCAAACCTGACCTTAGTGGATGATTATGAAATAAGTATCGGTAAAAGAGTTCTGATTGCTCCTAATGTTACCATAAGCGCCACGAATCCTCCAATGCATTATTTGGCCCGTACCCATGGAGAAATGTATTGTAAAAAAGTAACCATTGAAGATGATGTCTGGATTGGCAGCAATGTTGTTATCTGTGCCGGGGTGACGATCGGAAAGGGCTCTGTAATAGGGGCTGGAAGCGTTGTTACAAGAGATATTCCTGCAATGAATTTTGCAGCTGGTGTTCCCTGTAAGGTAATTCGAGAAATTACAGATGATGACCTGAAAGAATTTGAACCAGCTGCAGAATGAAGCGAGGGTGTTGCGAGTCTATGAAAGTTTTTCTGTAAATAAAGATTTAAAAGGTCTTCTATGATAAAATAATAAATCATAGGAGGCCTTTTATTATGGCAAGAGAAAAGAAACCTGTACACAAAGTACAAATGACAGAAGGAAAACGAAACATCATCCAGATGCTCCTACAGGAGTATGACATTGAGTCTGCCCAGGACATTCAGGATGCCCTCAAAGATCTGTTGGGCGGAACCATCAAGGAAATGATGGAAGCGGAAATGGATGAACACTTAGGTTACTCCAAATCAGAACGCTCTGACAGCGATGACTATCGCAATGGCTATAAACCTAAGAGGGTCAACAGCAGCTACGGCAGCATGGAGATCCAGGTGCCACAAGACCGCAGATCTACCTTTGAACCTCAAGTGGTTAAAAAGCGTCAGAAGGACATTTCTGATATTGATCAGAAGATTATCTCCATGTATGCAAAAGGGATGACCACCCGCCAGATATCAGATACCTTAGAGGATATCTATGGCTTTGAGGCTTCAGAAGGCTTTATTTCTGATGTGACAGATAAACTCATGCCTCAGATCGAAGACTGGCAGAACAGGCCGCTTGCAGAGGTTTATCCAGTCCTCTACATAGATGCAATTCACTATTCCGTCCGAGATAATGGAGTTATTCGGAAACTGGCAGCTTATGTTATCTTAGGCATCAACCAGGATGGTCTGAAAGAAGTCCTGACGATCCAGGTAGGAGAAAATGAAAGTTCAAAATACTGGCTGTCTGTCTTAAACGGACTAAAAAACAGAGGAGTAAAGGATATCCTCATCATTTGTGCCGATGGACTTAGCGGCATCAAGGAAGCCATTTCAGCAGCTTTTCCAAAGACAGAGTATCAGCGCTGCATCGTCCATCAGGTGCGCAACAGCCTGAAATATGTAGCAGACAAAGACCGCAAGCCATTTGCGACAGATTTAAAGACCATTTATCAAGCTCCTACGGAAGAAAGTGCGCTAGAAGCCTTAGAGCGTGTCACAGAAAAATGGAGTGAGAAGTATCCGAACTCTATGAAAAGCTGGAGGCAGAACTGGGACGCTATTTCTCCGATCTTCAAGTTTTCATCCGAGGTACGTAAGGTTATTTATACCACCAATGCCATTGAGAGTCTGAATGCCACTTACCGGAAACTGAACCGCCAGAGAAGTGTATTCCCAAGCGATACTGCGTTGCTGAAAGCCCTGTATCTGTCCACCTTTGAGGCCACGAAAAAGTGGACGATGCCGATCCGTAACTGGGGACAGGTTTATGGGGAACTGAGCATCATGTACGAGGGACGGCTACCGGAATAATCCATAAAGTTCCAGCAAGACAGGCGGAATCTTCCGCCTGCTCTTGACATGCCCTGATAGTGCTGTTATATATAAAGCAAGGGCTGAAAGCTCTGAAACGAGCCTCCAGCCCCAATCATTATCATAGAAGATCTTAATTACAGACTTTTCTTCACACGCTCGGTGTTGCTCTGACGACTGATGGCACTCCCTGCATTATGAGGGAAGTGCCATTTTTACAGCTATACCAAAATAATAATTTCTGTTTCATTTTTATAAGCTATTTCTCCTTAGATTTCATAAAATGGTCCTTTTTGTATTGATAAGGAGTCAGACCATAAATCTCTTTAAATATCTTAATAAAATATTGAGGAGAGTTATACCCCAGTCTCTGGGCAATATCCTTGATGCTTTCATCTTTTTTCAGAAGTTCCAAAGCCCTCTCCATCTTCTTTTCCTTAATATATTCTGTATATCCCTTCCCCATCATCTGTTTAAACAGACGGCTTAAGGCATCGGGACGCATAGAGAACTGATCAGCCAGAAAATCCAGCGAAATATCATTTTCCAGATTCTCATCTATCATCTGAATCACATGTGTCCGCATATCCATATCTACAGATTGCTTTTTCTGGCGGATGTTCTGCAAGAGAATTTCGCAAAGGCTTAAGACCCAACGGCCAAACTCGTCAATATTTTCAATCTGTTTGTAATATTCCCGGATATCATACCCACAAATAATCCACATATCCAACTGTTTCTGACTCATAATCTGGTAAAGAAGGGCCACCAGATCCCGCAAAGTAGAATGGCAGTAATCTATTGTATAATTCCCTTCCTTAAAAGATACCATTAAAGCTTCTACATGAAACTTAAAATCCAGATAGTGTTCACTATTAACTGCCCGTTCCATTAATTCAAAAAGCTTTAAATGGCTTCCGCTTCCTTTTCTCCCCTCTATGCCCAAATCCTCATGGCGAAGATCTGTTTTATCCGGATAAATAAAATGGTACTGGGCTGTTTCGACAGCGCTTCGATAGCTGTTTTTAATATTGTCTTTCTCCAGAGCATACACCATTCCCCAAATCATATGGATCCCTTTTAAGGTTTTGCCCAAAGTCTCCGAAAAATCTTCAAATACCCGCTCTCCATTTGCCCGGTCAAAAACCAGAATACTTACAATCCCGCCTCTGTCCATAGTGGTAAATAAGGCATGATACATACTTTTCCTGTTTATAAACGTCTTCTGAAGAACCTCGATGTTTTCAGCTGCATCCGGCTGTTTTGGACAATAAAGCAAAACCGTGCGGACACTGTCAAAAGTCAGATATTCCCCCAATTCTTCCCGCACCATCCCCTGTTCCCGACTGAGAATAAGCGCTCTGACCGCATTTTGTCTGAGAAGCGGCTTTGAATACTGTACCGTTTCATTCAAGGTCAGAATTTCTTTTGTCAATACATTCAAAGACTGATCGACACTGGCTTTTTTGCCTTGAATCTCAATTCCCGCCTCTTTGGAAGCTTTTAATACCTGCTTTTTAAATGTATAATGATTAATCCAGGAAAGGACTATCAAAATCAGCAGATTGAAAATAATTGAGACAAAGAAATTCAGCAAAAAGATTCGGTTCTTTACATTATAATCAGCATAAAAGATGCTGTCCCGAATATAATAAGCATATTTCATTCCTGTCAAAGAAGAGGACCAGAAAAATACAGTAATATTTTCTCCGGAAATAGTAAGGGGCACTAAAGTCATTTCTCTGCCTTCCTCTTTTAAAATTTTCAGTTCTGACAGGATCTTTTCTGATACCTGTCGTTTTCCATTTGAAGATGTATATAAAATATCTCCGGATGGTTCAGCCAGAATCAGGGTTCCGTTGTCTTCATCTATCAGATTTTGAAAAGATTCCAAAGAGATATGAACAGCCAAAAGGATCCCCCTGCCTTTCCACTTTGGCAGAGCGATCTTCTTCACAAACGTTATGACTGGCTCATTAGTAGGGTAGAATCCCTGTGTATTTTCTAAAAACAGCGTATCTTTTCCAGCAGCCATAAATTCATCATACCATGGCAGATACTGTCGGATTCCCTCTTCTGCATCAATCTGATGAATGGTTGTAAAACCGGTAACCACTGTTTTTGTAGCCTCATAAAAAATATCCAGACTTTTCACATACGGATATGATTTCTGCAGTCCACCCAATCGGCCCACCAGACCGCGAATAGGGCCTGGTGAACCAAGGATCAGTTCCTCCTGCGGCCGCAGGAGGTCTTCATTTTGTTTGATGTCGGAAAAATATAACTTGGGAATCTCCATAACAGCTTCCACGATCTGCTGGTCAATATTCTGGAAAGCCATATTGGTAATTTTCTGATTATAAGCTTTGAAGCTCTCCAGATAAGCTTTGCTGTTCATATTGTGAAATACAATATAGTTAAACAATGACAGGATTGTAATACTGAGCAGATTGATATAAAGCAATTTCTTAAGCATATGTTATCCTTTTACAGAACCTACCATCATACCTTTTACAAAGTACTTCTGAAGGAAGGGATAGGTACATACAATAGGGATTAAAGACAGTACAAGCGCCGCCATCTTCATGGTTTCTGTATGCACAATGACATCTGTCATCATCTCCATATCCGCTGTCTGACCATTGGTCAAAATGGTCTGAATCACATACTGCAAAACATAGAGACTGTTTTTTGTTACATAGAGCATATTGTCCATCCAAGAGTTCCAGTGCTGTACGCAATACCAGAGGGAAATGGTAGCAATAACCGGAGTGGATAAAGGCAGATAAATCTTAAAAAGTACCTGCATATTCGTTGCGCCGTCAATCTTGGCTGATTCCTCCAGTGCAGGAGGAAGGCTCATAAAAAAGTTCCGCGTAATAATCAGTGCAAAACCTGTGATCAGACAGGGCAGTATGTATACCAGAAAATTGTTGGTCAGATGAAGATTTTTGATCAACAGATACTTGGGAATCATACCGCCGGAAAAATACATGGTAAAAACAACAAATATCATAAGACCTTTGCGGTAAGGAAGATTCGTCTTTGCCAGAGGATAGGCGGTCAAAAGAGTCACCAAAACGCCGCTGGCAGTCCCTGCAATTGCGCGAATGATTGTAACCATATAACTGTGCCAGAAGTTTTCATCAGAAGCAATCTTAGTATACCCGGAAAAATCAAACTGGGTGGGGATCAGATGAAATCCTGTTTTGTTCACTACCGAAGCCGGACTCATAGAGATGGTAATTACCTGCATAAATGGCAGAATAATGGATACAACAAGGATAATCGCAATTCCATAGGCCAGGATATCCACAATCCAGTCCTCGGCGCCTCTCTTCCTTTTTCTTTTTACTGCTGTTACTTCTTTTTCTCTCTTCACGTCTCCACCTCTTTACCACAGTGCATAATCGTTGGTCTTTCTGGCTATGTAGTTGGTAAGCATGACCAAAATAAAGGATACAACATTCTTAAACAGATCCACCGCTGTTGTAAAACTGTACTGCATCTTCTGGATACCCATGCGATACACAAAGGTAGAAATGACATCGCCCACCTCATAGGTACTGGGCGTCAAAAAGTTGTACACCTGCTCAAAACTGTCATTTAGAACCTTGCCGGACTCCATAATAAACATAACCGTAATAATGGGAACCAGGGCCGGAAGCGTCACATGAATGATCTTCTTAATCCGTCCTGCTCCATCCATCTCCGCTGCCTCATAGAGTGTGGGATCTACACCTGTAACAGCTGCCAGATACACGATAGAACCCCATCCTATAGATTTCCACAAATCAGAAAGTACCAGTACGCCTCTGAAATATTTTGGTTCCGCCACAAAAAAGACAGGCTCAATCCCAAGTTCCTGAAGAATAATATTGATGGGACCTCTAGAAGGTGACAAAAACTCGACAATAATGCCGGATACTACCACCCAGGAAATAAAATGGGGCAGGTAAGACACAGACTGGGCAAATTTCTTAAATTTCACATTCTTAATCTCGTTTAGAGCCAGACATAAAATAATCGGGGCCGGGAAACAGATCAGAATCTTATAAAAACTGATGATAAGCGTATTCTTTAATACAGATAAAAAGAACGGATCTGTAAATAATTTCTGGAAATGCTTGAAACCTACCCATTCACTTTGGCTGACACCTTTTAATGGATAATAATCCTGAAATGCGATGACAAGGCCATACATAGGACCATAGCAGAATACCAGGAAGAATAAAAGTCCCGGAATCAGCATTATATAGTATTCTTTGTAATAAACCAGGTTCCCCAGAAATCCTCGTTTGGATTTCTGGGAGAGAGCCGCAGTTCTCTTCTTTTTTGCTGTTTTCATGGTAATATCTTACCTCTCATAGAGCTTCATTATTTTTAGTTTCCAATCGCTGCAACCTTTTCTGCGTATGCATCCTGTACAGCCTTCTCAGCAGCTTCACCGCCGGCTTTCTTAAATTCTTCTACAAACGTATCAAAATAATCTATAGGCTTTGCACCGGTAATCATATCGAAGTACGCCTGCTCGGTCAAAGTATCCAATGTTGCAATTACGTCAGAGAACTCCTGTACAGGCGGAGCATTGAAACGATAATAACCATTGCCGGTAACTCTGTGGCCAAATTCTGTCTTCTCAGGAGTCACTTCCTGTGCAAAAGTAACAGTAGAGCCAAAGTCGCACTGCAGGACACCTTCTTTTCTCAAATCAGTTCCCTCCATAATGCGGACAGGACCATCTTCTGTCTGCTCATAGTGAACGCCTTCCAGACCATAGTTTACTAATTTTGCATACTCCATATCTGCATAGTAAGCATCCAGCATAGCCAAGAATGCATCTACCTTACGCGGATCGGAAGCAGCCTGAGTAGTCAGACAGGTCAGACGGCCAGTCTGATTCCATCCTTCTGTACCAGATTTTCCATCAGGTCCAACCGGAGCCGGTCCAATCACAATCTCTGCATCTGGATTCAGGCCTTTTAACTCTTTCATGCACACTCCCCATGTACTCTCATCTGTAATATCTCTGTCTGTATTCAGATAATGATAAGGCTGAGCGGAAGTCAAACCAATGCGGCCATTCATAAAAGAGTGAGACAGCCAGGCATATCCGCCATGGTTTTCACCTGTAATAAACTCCTTGTCCAGAATACCTTTCTCGTACCAGTCATGAAGTTTTTCCAATGCCAATTTTGCATTCGGATGAATATATGGGAAAAATGGAACATTGTCCTCACCCAGCTGCATCTCTTCTACTTTAAATCCAGGGTTGCCGCCAGTTACGCAGCGAAGGCCATACGCGCCAAATACAGCGCCAATTGCACGTTCAGCCATGCCTGCTGTATCCTTCTTGCCGTTGCCGTCCGGATCCTGTTCCACAAAAGCAGTCAGAACCTCTTCATACTCATCCAGCGTCTCAGGCACTTCCATGCCCAGCTTGTCCAGCCAGTCCTTTCTCCAGAACATCGCCATTGGCACTACATCCATGGGATTGGTAACACCATAGTTCTTACCATTATAAATCATGGTGCTCCATAAAGTGCCGTCATCATACTCATCCGCTACCTTTGTGTAGTTAGGCGCTTTTTCACGTATTGTTTCAATAGGAAGTTCTGCAATGATACCGCCCTCTACATAGGTAGGAAGTAATGAAAGGTTGTCAATAACCAAAACGTCCGGCATCTCTCCCCCTGCAAAGCGAACATTCAGATTCTCCTGAAATTTGTTAGAATCCACATACCAGGCTTTCATATCAATATTGAAGCGTTCCTCGATCATCTTCACCACTTCTGCATCGTCATCAACTTCTGCCGAAGTCTGACCTACCAGCCAGGTCAAAGTAACTGGTTCTTCCGTCCCAGCACTTGTTTCTTCTGTCTTTCCTGCTTCTGTGGATGCTGGAGCAGCAGTGTTTTCATCCTTATTGGAAGAACTGCATCCCACCAGAGAAGTAAGAACCATTGTGGATGCCAAAAATCCAGCAGTCAGGCGTTTGTAATTCTTTTTCATATCCTTTTTCTCCTTTTATGATGTGAGGGTTCTTGATATTTCAGATACCTTATGTCCTGTATCTTTTTTATGTTTCCCTCTTGACTTGTGAGCCTAGTATAGTATAGTTTTTTTGTATTTACAATTATGAATATTTTGTAAAATACCACTTTTTTGTAGTGTATTTTTCTTTCATAAAATCAATTATTCTCCTCTTTTTCTTTCTATTTTCGTTGTTAAAGCAGCATTTTTCTACTCTTTTAGCTGCTATTTTTAATACTTTTTCTTATATTCCTTTTTCAGAGTACAAAAAAATAACATTTTTCAAAATTCCGCCATTGAAACCATTTATCAACTAATTCTATAATAGCAGTAACTATAGAAATTATAGAAATTTCAGAAAGGGACCACGTTATGGAACAAACCAGAAAGAACTTCTCTATTTTGAAAGATTCCTGTACCATGACAGACGCATTCAAAAATTTTAAGAACCGGTGTGCCGCCCTCCCCTCTCCTTTTGAGGGGGCAAAAAAAATCCAGGAAGTATTTCCTGAAATCGCGGATGCCGTATTGAAAAACGGCGCTGATGGTCTGGCAGGTTTCGCCCTTCTCCCAGGGAACAGTGAAAAATCCCAAATTGGAAATCCTCCTGGATGGCATGAAGATCCTTACCACAATAACGAATATGTATTCCAAATAAGCCGCATGGATTATTGGCTTCCTATGTTATACAGCTACTTTCTTACGAAAGATGAGAAGTATTCCCAAAAAATTCTGAACGAAATGATGAACTGGATTGACGTCTGCCCCAGAGGGCCGATCACCGATGAGAATGGGAACTGGACATATGAGCAGTATAATTGCCCCGCTGCAAAAGAATGGCGTCTTTTAGAATGCGGCATCCGCCCTTACCGTACCTGGTGTCCTGCTCTGGAGGGGCTGGCAAATTCTCCTTATATGACAGAAGAAATTTTTTCCAAAGCTCTCCATAGTCTTTATGAACAGTGTGAGGTGCTCTACCATCTTTCGCCTCTGGCCTGGCCTAAGGCAGATCACAATCACTATCTCATGGAAAATCTTGGACTTCTCTGCACAGCCTGTATGTTTCCAGAGCTTGCAGAAGCAAAAGCATGGAAACAGCACGCTATAACAGAACTGTGCCGCTGTATGGAAGCTCAGGTAGATGAACAGGGCGCGCAAATCGAGGGCTGTCCTTCTTACCACAACGGCTGCGTCTTCTGGTTTGCCATGGTAATGGTTTATTCAAGAAAATACGGTTTTGAACTCCCTGCTTCTTACACTGAACGCTTTGCGAAAATGCCTCTTTATGCGCTTTACGCGACCCGTCCAAATGGCACCAACGTCCCATGGGGTGATACCGGAACCGTTACAGGTACTGCCGTAAAAGCAGCGGTCTGCGCATACATGGGTACTGGTGATGTGAACTGGCTTTTTCTTCTCAGGACCTATTTTCCTTATGAAGCTCTCCTTGCAGAAGCCGAGGAACAAATCTGGCGTATGGATGATATTGCCAAATTCTGTGAAGCAATGATCCAGCTTCAGACAGACGCTCAAAAACCAGCACTTCCTCTTCTTTATTATAATAAGGTATTAAACCATGTGTATTTCCGGAGTTCCTGGGATAGGGATGCATTAAGCGTCCAGTTCGCCTGCCGTTGTCCCATCCAGAATCTCCATGCACACATTGATCCCTGCAGCTTTGATTTTACAGCTTTTGGAATTCCTATGGTCGTAGATCCAGGTCGGTATACCTACAAAAATGGAGAAGATCGTAAAAACTTTAAGTCTATGAAGTGGCACAATACTCTGATGGTGAATCAGAAAGACGCCTGGGAATATATTCATTCCTGGGAATACGGTCCTCAAAAACAGGGACGAATTTTAAACTGTAAAGAAGAACCCGGACTGATCTGGGCCACTGCTGCTCACAACAATTATGAACCGGTCATTCACACACGTTTTCTGGCCTTGGTGGAAGGAAAATTTTTACTGGCAGCCGATCTGATAGAAGGATTATCTTCCAATGATTCCCTGCAGCTTCAATTTCATATTGATCGGCCGAAGATCACTTTAGAAGGGACTTCAGCCCTTGCTTTATGGGAAAACAGAGCGTCTTTGTCTATTACTACTACCGCACAGCATCCAGTCCTGCTTCCTGGAAAAGTATCCGATCGAAGTGATGTCTATCGGGTTTCTACGATTCTTCAGTATCATAAGGACAACTGTGAACCTACAGAAGCTTTTGCTTCCATTCTTTATCCGGCAAAAGAGACTGCTCCTGCAATCGAAAGGCTGTCCGCCAATGTTTTTGAAGAAAATGGCATGAAAAAAGCCCTAATTACATTTACAATCCAGGGACATGATTATAAATTTACAATAGAAGGAGGCCGTCCATGAGCCAGAGCAAATACCCAAATATTCTTTTTCTTATGACCGATGAACACCGTCCCGATTTAATGGGATTTGCGGGAAATCCCATTATCCGGACTCCAAATCTGGATCGGCTGGCCAAAGACAGCGTCATCTTTGATAACGCCTATACTCCTTCCCCAGTCTGTATTCCTGCCCGTCAGTGCATGATGAGCGGACAGCTTCCCAAAACCTGCGGCTGCGAAGTCTTCGGCGATGATCTGCCGCCCTTTTACCGCACCTTCGCCCGTACCTTTAGTGAAAACGCCTACTACACTGTCTGCTGCGGAAAGCTGCATCACACCGGTCCTGACCAGATGCAGGGCTGGCAGGCCCGAATCGGGTGTGAAATGCGGATCTCTGAAAAATTTATTCCTGACATGGATCAGGAAAAACTTCAAAAATTCCGTCTTCCAAAAGCTGAATTGCGCTGGACCAACTGTAAAGAAGTTCTGCGGGCCGGTGTTGGCCATTCCCGGGTAAACAGCCAGGATGAATACACGCTTCAGGGCGTTTTAGATGCTATCGAGAATATTCTGGAATCTCCGTATTATGATAAGCAGCAGCCAAACCAGCCTCTTCTTCTGAAAGCCAGCTTTACACTGCCTCATTATCCTTATTTCTGCGATGAAAAGCTATTTAAATACTACTTAAACAGAGTGCCTGTCTTCGGCACTGACGAAGTCATGAGCGGACACCCCTACCTGGATACCAAACATCTGGAAATTGGAAAAGACGTGCTTTATCGGGACGTTCAGAGGACGACTGCCGCTTATTACGCCATGGTTGAAACCGTAGACAGTCACATCGGAAAGATCCTGGAAAAGCTTGATGAAGCTGGACAAAATCTGGACGACTGGATTATTGTCTTCACCAGTGATCATGGGGAAATGCTGGGAGAACATGGTATCTGGGCCAAGCATAAATTCTACGAATCCAGCGTCCGGGTTCCTTTGTTCATTCGTTTTCCTGCACGTTTTGCCCCTCGAAGAGTCAAAGAAAATGTCAATCTCTGTGACCTTTATGCCACTCTTTGTGAACTGTGCAGCCTGGAGACTCCAGATAACTTAGACAGCCGCTCACTAATTCCTTTGATGACTGGAGATGTTTCCCATTGGAGCAATGAATCCATCAGCCAATATGCCGGCCAATACCTGATGATTAAACAGGATGACCTGAAATATCACTATTATGGTGAAGATATGCCGGAAGTTCTCTGGGATTTAAAACAAGATCCAGGCGAGACGAAAAATCTTATGGACTCCCCTGACTATCAGGATATTGTGGCGCATATGAGACAGCGCCGAGCTTCCCTAGGGTTCGGTCCAGACGCAGATCCTAACTATAAAAACGCAGGTTATGAAAGGAATATAACTCCATGAACCCTACCTTTACTCTAACAGATATCCTTCCTAATAATAGGAATACTTCCCATCTTCTTTCTCTTCTTCGGGAACGCATCAAAAAAATAAACGAAGGGAAAACCGCACTGGAACGGGGTGCTTCTGTAAAAGAGGCCTTTCCTGATCTGGCAGAGCAAACTATCCAGCTGGCAGAAGAAGCCATGAACGGTATGCTGGTTCTCCCCGGAACAGGACCAGAACTTTATTTTGTAGGAAATCCACCAAAATGGACATTCAATCCAGTCAATGACAATGAATATACCTTTCATTTAAACCGGATGCACCATTTAAAAACATTGGCAGAAGCTTACAGCCTGACTGGAAATTTGAATTATGCAAAAAAAGCTCTGGATGAACTGGAAGACTGGATCGACACCGTTCCTTGCCCAGAGATTCAAGATGAATGCGGAACTTATATTTTGGAGCACTTTGAAGGCCTATCCCCCTGGAGAGCTTTGGAGGTTGGAATCCGCGGATACCGCACCTGGCCCATCATCATTGAGCTTCTTGCAGACACTCCCTACTTTACAGAAACCTTGCTGGAGAAAATCCTGATAAGTATCTATACCCATTGCCAGGTTCTTTATCACGTTTCTCCTCTTTTATGGCCCAAAGCTGACCACAACCACTACCTGATGGAAAATCTGGGGCTTATGTCCTTTGCCTGCCTGTTTCCTGAGATGAAGGACAGCAATCTATTTTTAGCGCACTCCCAGAAAGAGCTTGATCGCTGTATGGAGGCCCAGTGTACCCCTTGCGGAGGACAAATCGAAGGCTGTCCTTCTTACCATAATGGCTGTGTTTTCTGGTTTGCCATGAGAGTGGTATTTGCTAGAAAATTCCATGTAGAAGTACCAGAAAGCTACCTTCAGCAGCTGGAAAAAATGTTTGTTCACTCCGTCCAGGCCACCCGCGCTTGTGGTGGAAATTTTCCTTGGGGAGACAGCCACATTGCAGAAAAAGAGACTATGTCTCTCGCTGCAGTTTCCTGTTATATGGCATATGCTAAGTCCAGCTATCTGGAAACGGCTCTATATTTTTATCCGGCATCAACGGTTCTGACAGACATACGCGACAATCTGTGGCGGATTCCGGAACCGAAGAAATTAAGGGACGATATGGTGCAGGCCCAACATTCTCCTGTAAAACCAGTTTTGCCCTGTGTTGCGTGGCAAAAAGATTTGGATCAGGTATACCTTCGGACCAGCTGGGAGAAAGACGCCATAAGCCTTATGACCGGGTGTCGTACCCCTGTCCAGAATCTTCATGCCCATATTGATGCCGGAGGTTTTGATTTAACGGCTTATGGCGACACCCTGGTAACCGATCCGGCTATCTATACCTACAAAGACAGCGAAGATCGGAAACATTTTAAAAGTGCATTCTGGCACAACTGCCTGACCGTTAATAACCGAAATATGTGGGAATACCTTTCCTCATGGGCTTATGGCCCGCAAAAAGAGGGACACATTCTTTCTGTTACAGAAGAGCCAGGATTTGTATCCGTAGTATCTCGTCACCATAACTACGAACCGGTTATTGCCACACGAGCTCTTACCCTTTTAGATAACCAGATGGTTCTGGTGGTAGATGAAGTCTTGGGACTGAAAAAACAAGATTCTGTACAAATTCATTTCCATCTGGACCGAACTTCCGTAGTGCTGACATCCCAGGGACTCTATACAGATGCCAAAGGTCGTCCCAATATAGAACTGCTTTATAATCCTTCCATGGAAACCAGACTGGAAGTCGGAAAAATTTCTACTGCTAATGATGTATGGCATGATTCCACTCTGGTTCATTTAAATCATCCGGTGGACGCAGCAGAGGACACTTTTTTCCACTGTTCCCTTCTCATTCCTCATCGGGCTGATGAATTCCTTTCCTGTACCGAATTCCATCAGGAACCAAGAGCAAATGGATTTTATATCTCTTTTCGTGTAGCAGAAAAAGAGAACCCCTTCAAACTGCTCTGGAATGGCGAGACACTTATAAAATTTTAACATCGAAAGGAGAACTGCCATGCGTTTCATTCCCTTGGATGAACGAACTATTAAAGATGAAGACGTCTTTTCCGCCTTCGATTTAAGCCTCCCTGGATTAGGCACTGTAAAAAAAGCCTTGGACCAGCAGGATATTTTGGAGGCAAAAAAGCAATTAATTCACTATATGGAAAAAAGGAAGTCCCCTCGTTTCTTATATGATTACCGGAGCCTTCCTCTGACTCCCATAGATACCGATACCTGTCCCTATTCCTTTCAGTCCTCTCTTGGGCTGAGAGGAAGCTTAAAGGAGTTCTGTCTCCATGTAGCTGAACAATTAATGAATGAACACATTTATGTACTTCCCGGAGGAGACAGGCAGGTAAATTTAGGTAAAAACTGGGAAAACATGATCCATTTTAATATCTTTGAAGATACTGGGAAAATTCACCGCAGTTATCTGGATATGATGGTTCGGGGACAATTTTTTGAATCCTTAGGAGTATTGTACCATGAAACTGGAGATAAAAAGGTTCTGGATTTCTTTGAAGAAATCCTGCAGGTATTTTTTAAGACTTACCCCCTTGTCATTACCCATGCTGATCCTTCCACAGATCGGTTCCAGTATACTGAAGATCGAGATGTGATGAGCGTTGGATGGCTTACTGTCGTCTATATCAGCCTTTTTTACACCCGTATTCCTTATGAGATTTCTACAGAGCTTTCCTTTGAATTCCTAAAACGAATCTGGTTCCTTGGAATTCAGTTTTGCAGATTTGATACAGATGGATACCGGCCTTATAATCATCATATGTGGGAGCGCGGGATTGTCCCATTTATCCTGGGAACCTTATTCCCTGAAATTCCCGATTTTGCAGCTATGAAGAACAGAGGTGCACAAATTACATGCCGTCACATTAAAGAAGATTTTAATGAGGCTGGCGGATACAGTGAACATTCTATCGCCTACTGGTCTGGAGCAGCGGTAGGAGAAATGCTTTACCGCGCGATTTATCTGGCACGCTTAAACGGTGAACCCCTTCTGGATGAGGAAGCTGCACACCGAATTGACGCAACCTTTCATATTCTGGCCATGCTTTGTCCTCCAGATTCACGTTATCCTTCTTTAGGCGACAGTGGCGGACCCATGCTGGAACCCATCCTCGGTCTGGGAGTTCGGACCATGGAGCATCCCGAATGCAAAGAAATCCTGAATATCCGTCATGGAAATCCCGAAAACAGCCAGCAGACCACTCTTCCTCTGGACTTCTGCAATGATCAGGCGGGTTTCGTCTGTGCAAAGAGCGGCTATGGTCCAGGCAGCAATTACATGATGATGTCTGCCAAAGTAAATTGCGGTTATTCTGGTCATAACCATATGGATATGCTGTCCTTGTTTTTAACTATGAGAGGAAAGGATATCATCGGTGAACCCTATACAGGCCATCTGTATCATAACATCCGTATGAACTCAGAACTGCGTGGTTATATGTACAATATGCCTTCTCATAATACCGTTCTGGCCTACGGAAACCCCATTGCCCCCAATGAGGTCTATGCCAACAAATGGGGTGTTTACCGTCCCGACTCTCCCATTACCCGTTGTAATAGTGAAAAAGAGGGATTTTATGTCAGCGCTTACCACGATGGATACACGTTCTGCCGTCACACCAGGGAAGTATTATTTCACAGGGAACAAGGACTTATTGTTTCCGATCACATTATGCGGGGCAATCGAATGGACACGCCCCACATTCAGCGTTTCAACCTGATGCCTAAAACTTCTGTTGCTGCTGTGGGAAAAGACTTTGTGATGGCAGAAAAAGAAGGCATTCGTCTTCTGTTTGTATGGTCCGGCGCAGAACATCATATTGCTGTCAGCCATGCAGACTTACTGGTTCCGGAAATAATCGTTTCCAAAGAAGAGTTATTCCCGATTCTGGACGTTTCCTTCCAGGCTTCCAAAGCTGACCAGAACAAAAATGTTACTGTCACCTTGAACCTTCTGATTCTGGATGTGACGGATTGGAATGGAGAAATTTCAAACTCTCAGATCGAGCATCTGCAGCGCCAGCTTGAAGTTCTCTGCAAAGACTTATCAGACCCCAAAGCTCTCAAAAGCTTTCCGGCTCTATAACAGGAGGACGCTATGAAAATCATTACTGTAATGTCTGACGAACATTCTTACCAGATGATGCAGTTTGTCAATCATTCCATATTGAAAACCCCCAATCTGGATCGGCTGGCTGCCGAAAGCATCGTCTTTGATAACTGCTACACTCCCTGTCCCGTCTGCGCTCCTGCCAGAGCCAGTTTTATTTCTGGACGTTATGTAAATCGAATTGGCACCTGGGACAACTCCACTCCCTATGATGGGACCGTCCCCGGCCTTTCCCATTATCTGACCGAGCATGGGAAAAACTACGTTTGTATTGGAAAAACTCATTTCCACCATGAGGGCGATTATGCCTTTACCCACCAGGAATTTGCCGGCTATATGCATCGCCCTGATATCGGCTGTTTCTTCCGAGATCAAAAGACTGGACGTGTGGGAGCTGAAAAACGATTTGAAAAAATTGGCCTTAAGACGGAAGAAAGCTATGATGACCGGGTACTGCGCGCCAGCCTATGCTGGCTGGATGAGCACAGTCAGGAAGACGACTGGAACCTTTATATAGGATTTTTAGATCCCCATTTTCCCTTCTATGTAAAAAAAGAAAACTGGAACTATTTTTCAAAGCTTATCACCAAAGTACCAGACGCTCTGAAGCCGCCTTTTACCTCTTTAAACGAGTCACTCAACTGGCTGCGTACTTATTTTAAGTGTGAGGACGTTCCAGAAGAAACGGTATTAAAACTTCTCATTGGATATCACTGCGCCATCGCCGAGCTGGACGAGCGCCTGGGCATTCTCCTTGATAAAATGGATGAACTTGGACTCACAAAGGACACTGTCTTCTGCTACACCAGCGATCATGGCGAACAGCTTGGTTATCATGGACTGTGGTGGAAATGCACCATGTTTGAACAATCGGCTCATGTACCAATGATTGTGCGGGTGCCTGGAGCAATTCCAAGACGTATCGGCGCTCCTGTCAATCTGGTAGACTGGTTTCCTACTGTCTGCGATTATATGGGGCTTCCAATTCCAGAAGGTCTGGATGGACAAAGTCTTTGTCCTTACATAGAAACTGGAAAAAGCATTGACCATCAGGATTTTTCTTTCAGTGAATATCAGGCTCATGGCATTCCTGCTGGTATGTTTATGATCCGCTGGAAGCAATACAAATACGTTTATTACTGTTATCAAAAACCGCAGCTTTTCGATCTGTCCAGGGATCCCGGTGAAGATCATTCTCTTTTGGATACAGCGCCAACCAACCCCTCTGTACAGATTGCTGCTGAAGAATGTCACAAACGTCTTCTCTCTGTCTGCAATCCCTATGAGGTCGATCTCAGGGCAAGACAGTTTCAGAAACGCACAAAGGAAGCGCTGGGTATTACCGAATACAACACCGATATGGGCAGTTGTCCGGTTCCTCATCCCGAAGCGGTTATTTGACGCAGCTTCCCCTTATAAAATCAACAGAAAGAAGGAACTTTCATGGGTGGATTATTTTCCATTGAGAATCCGTTTTGGCAGTTTGTCAACCGGCTTCTGCACATTATTTTATTAAACTTTTTATGGTTGATCTGTTCAATTCCTATTATTACTATGGGAGCCGCCACCACTGCTGTCTATTCCGTAACCTTAAAGATGGTTAAAAAGCAGGAGGGATATACCACAAAAAGCTTTTTTGAAGCTTTTCGGACCAATTTCTTCCAGTCTACCGTTATATGGCTGATTCTTCTTGTAATTGGCGCGGTAATTGGAGCCGACCTTATCGTGTATCTGAGAGCTTCTTCCATCTCCCTTCCAGGGATGCTCCTTATGATAGCCTTCTTTGCTGCATCTGTATTGTTTGTTTTTGAAAATATTTATGTGTTCGCA
The DNA here is from genome assembly GCA_046957575.1 of Lachnospiraceae bacterium. Lineage (GTDB taxonomy): Bacteria > Bacillota > Clostridia > Lachnospirales > Lachnospiraceae > UMGS1370. The sequence continues at coordinate 45,213 of JBKUOG010000018.1, forward strand.
CTGCAGGCTCATTTTGATAATACCTTAAAAAGAACAATGGGCAACGCTTTGATTATGTCCATCCGCCATCTGCCCACAAGCATGGCTATGGTAACCATCAGCGTGCTCCTGACTGCCTTGGGATTTCTGGTATTCCCACCCATCCTTTTTGGTGGAATCGCGCTTATAACATGGATCAACTCCTTCTTTCTGGTAAAGATTTTTGATCGGTATGAGCTGCCAGAACGATATGAAGAGCAGCACGATTATTTTCATTTGGACACTATTCAATAAAATTGGAGGAATCACGATTATGAATTGGACCGACGAAGCATTAGAAAAAAGCCTGAAAAAAATTGAGCGCAATATTGAGGCAATTGGAGAACATTTTCCTCATGTAGCTTTAGGCGGCATTTACAATGACCAAGGGCCTTATTTCTGGGTATCCGGTTTCTGGCCCGGACTCCTGTGGCTTTTATATGAAGAAACAAAAAATGAAAAGGCTTTATTGCTTGCCAGAAAACTGGAAGATGATCTGGATGAGGTATTGGACGGCTTTATGACCATCCACCATGATGTAGGCTTTATGTGGCTGCCCTCTGCTGTCATCGACTACAAACTAACTGGAAACGAAAAATCCCGTATCCGGGGATTAAAGGCTTCTAGCCACCTGGCTGGACGCTTTAACCTGGCCGGGCGCTTCATCCGGGCCTGGAACGAGGAAGTCCACGCCAATAGTCAGGGCTGGGCCATCATCGACTGCATGATGAATCTGCCTCTTCTGTTCTGGGCATCCCGGGAATGCGAGGATCCCAGATTCCGCCACATTGCCATTGCTCACGCAGATACTGTCCTCAAAACCTTTATTCGTCCCGATAATACGACTGCCCACATCGTAAGTTTCGATCCGGAAACCGGTGAAAAGATAGAAAATCTGGGCGGTCAGGGACAGGACGGCGACTCTGCCTGGGCAAGAGGACAAGCCTGGGCTATCTATGGAATGGCCATCGCTTACCGCGAAACCGGCAAAGAAGAATATTTAAACGCCAGCAAAAACATTGCCGGATACTTTCTCTCACACCTTCGTGACGACAAAGCCCCTGTCTGGGATTTCCGGGCTGTTAAAGAGAACCGGTGGGCTTTGGATACCTCTGCTTCTGCCTGTGCTGCCAGTGGTCTCTTAGAACTGTACAGTCTGATGGAAGACGGCCCAGACCGCGATTTCTGCTATGAACAGGCTTTGGCTATCTTAAAAGGACTTTATGACCATTATTTTGATGATTCCAAGGAACATCAATCCATGATCCAGATGGGCACCGTCCACTTCCCTGCCGGAAAAAATATCAATGTACCCATTATTTACGGTGATTTCTTCTTCACAGAAGCTCTAATCAAATTGAAGCACAAACCAAATATCTTCTAAAAACACTATAACAAAACTATCTAATTACTTTAAAAGGAGAACACATGATGAATACTTATTTTGGAGATCTGCACAATCACTGCGGTATTACCTACGGATTTGGAAGCCTTGAAAATGCTATCAAACGCGCAAAAAGCCAGTTAGATTTCTGTGCCTTTACCGGACATGCCATGTGGCCGGATATGTATGAAAAAGCTCCGGGAACAGAATTCGTGGTAAATTTTCATCTGGAGGGATTTAAGAAACTTCAGGATCACTGGGAAGAAATCCGCGAAAAAATAGCGAATGCCAACAGTCCTGATTTCGTCACCTTCCAGGGGTACGAACTTCATTCCAGAGAATACGGAGACCACCATTTAATCTCTCCTGACGATACTCTGCCATTAATCTACCGCGACTCCCCTCGTAAACTGGTAGAAGACTGTGGAAAGGATGCCGTTGCCATTGCCCATCACATCGGGTATACTCCCGATTACCGCGGTATTAATTGGAAGGAATTTAACAACGCTGTTACGCCTGTAGTAGAAGTCTACTCCAAACATGGCTGTTCTATGAGTGAAGATGCCGATTATCCCTACTATCACAACATGGGGCCCCGCGATACCCGCAATATGGTAGACGAAGGGCTTCGCCAGGGACACAAATTCGGCTTTGTCGCTTCTACTGACCATCATGCTGGTTTTCCCGGATCCTATGGAGACGGTATGGCCGCCATTATTGCCGAAGAGCGCACCAGAGAGAGTCTCTGGGCTGCATTAAAGGCACGTCGAACCTATGCCGTTACCGGAGACCGGATCCTCTGTGACTTTAAAATCAATGACTCCTGGATGGGAAGCGAGATCACCGGAAATTCCAGAAAAATCACAGCACACATTGAAACTGAAGGCACTCTGGACAAAATCATTCTGTACAAAAATTTGAAACCTCTTCATATCATCAATGGCGAAATGTTCCAGGATACCAATGAAACTGGCTGCTATAAACTTCGTATTGAAATGGGATGGGGCAATCAGGACCTTTACCGATGGAACGGCTCTGTCTCTGTAGAAGGCGGCAGTATTGCCGGATATAACACCTATTTCCGCGGCAGAAGTGTTCTGGCGCCCTCTGCTAACGAGACGTATGATGAAAACAGTATCAACGATATTGAAACCTTCTCACAACAGATCTCTGGCAAAGAGCTGATCTGGCGCTGCGATACCACCGGCAACAAGTCGACTCTTCATCCCTCTACTTCTTCCATCGTAATCAAAGTTCAGGGAGATTTGGACACAAAGGTAACCTTTAGACTTAATGGCACATCCTATACTGCTGCTATCAGAGAACTTTTACATTATGGCTACACCAACCATATGGAGTATTATCACTCTCAGGCTTTCAAGATTTACAAAGCCGTACCGGAAAGCCGCTATACCTTCCATTTGAATCTGGAAGATAACGTTCCGGAAAACAAATGCGATGTATACCATCTGGAAGCAGCTCAGAAAAACCGCCAGTGGGCTTATGTCTCTCCTATCTACGTAAATCAGGAATAGAAGACTCTTCTCAGATATGAGTCGCCCGCTGTACAGCAATCTCTGTTACTTCCATCTGAGGACAGACTATCTCGATTTGAGGGTATTCTGCTTTTACAAGGCTTTTCAGTTCTTCCACTACAAACTGATTTTTAGTGACAACGCCGCCCCATAAAAACAGAGTTTCCGGCTCCTCACCTGATTTTTCTACTTTTTTTACCGTATCACGTACCAGTTCAAAGAGAACCTGCACACAATCGTGCAGGATTCTCTCTGACTCTTTATCGCCCTGCTGGTACGCTTCCTCAGCCAGCCCTGCAAAATCTGCAATCTTCGGCTTATCTGAAAAGTTTTGATTGATATACGTATCCAGTTCATCTACTGAACGAACGGAGCATTTTTCCGCAAACAGCTGGTACAAAATGGGGCAAAACTTTCTTCCATCCAAATGATCCCCCACTGCTCTCAGCACTCGTTTCCCCATATCCATCCCGCTTCCCTCATCGCTTAAGATAGGCCCCCAGCCGCCGCAGCGCACTGATTCTCCTGCAGAAGTCTTGCCAAAAGCAATGGATCCGGTTCCTGCTACTAAAACCACTGCCGGACGGTCTGTCAACTCTAAAATGATCTCGCAGTCATTGTACACAAGGATGCGCTCACTGGGAAATCCAAGTTCTGAGAAAATTTCACAGCACTCTTCTGCCTGTTTCTGGTTATCTACACCGCTTATGGCTGCACAAAACCCCAGACAATCCCAAGGCTCCAGATTCCATTCTTTCAACACCTGTCTCACTGCTGTCTGATATACCTGTCTGGACTTTTCATAACCGCTGACATTAAACGTACAGCCGTTTGTCTTACGCTCCCCTAAAAGAGTCCCCTCCTTTGTCACAATTCTAAGCCTTGCAAAGGTTCCTCCAATATCCATGCCTGCATAATATTCCATGTCCATTCCTCCTGCCTTTCCAACTTCAAAGAAAGTTTTACAATCAGATTCATCCTACCATGTCCCCTGCCAAAATACAATGTTCACTTTCTTGGATTATGTCAGTTTTCTGATTTATTTCGGCTTTATTCCTTCTTCACATTACCTTCTCAAACCCTATTCTGGCAGTGCCGTCCGCCACATGGATGATTCCGCACCTTGCAAACCCATTCTTTTCTATCAGATGGCGCATGATTTTATTGTCCTCATGGGTATCTATCCGCAGGTGACCTATCTTCTTTTCGCAGAATCTGACAATTTCTGAAAAGATTCCTCTGGCCTTTCCATTGCCTGCCACGCGGTGAATGGTTCCGTATTCGCTTTCTGACAGCCACTGGCCATCTTCTATGTTTGCATAAGTCGGATCTTTGCCGATGACCAAAGCAAATACGCCACAGAGTCCTTTCTGGTTTTCTGCTGCATAAAGCTGTTTTTTCTCAATATCTTCCCGAATCTGGCTTTCCAAAGGAAACTTCATTCCCCATTGGGCAGGATTTCCCGTCTCAGCCATAAACACCCTGGCATACTGGTAAATCAAATCTATTTCCGGCAAATCCTTCCAATCTGCTGTCCGGATGAATAACTCCCCCATGGCTGACTCCTCCCTATTCTCTCTCATTTTCTATTTTTTGCCTTACCACTTCTTTCAGGGAAAAAATCCCCCATTCATATTCATAGATAAAAATCGTACAGTTGCCAAATCCCTTATTTAATTCCTCTGTTGGGTCCTGAATCCCTCTTAAAAAATTAAAACAGGCCGCTCCATGAGATACTGCCAGTACACTTTCGTGTCCGTCCCTTTCCATAATATCCTGCAAAACAGCCATCATTCGATCTTTGACCACATCCGAAGAATCCCCGCCAAACTGCTGATAATATGTAATGCTTTTTTCTGGTTCTTTGCAGCTAAGTCTTTCGCTCTCGCCTTCCAACTGTCCGTAAAACATCTCTTTTAGCCCCTTTAAGCGAGTATAAGGCATATCTGTTATCAATTCCAGTGTATCAGAACAGCGTTCACTGGTCGAACAGTAGGCATGATCAAATGTAATTCCATGGGTGCGAAAATATTCCCCTGCTGCTTTTGCCTGACGTTTTCCCAAATCCGTCAGCGGAGAATCGCACCATCCCTGAATCCTGTGCTGCGCATTGAACATGGTTTGTCCATGACGCATTAAATATAGTGTCTTTGTCATTTATTCCAAACTCCTTATCTTTCTTTTTCCAAAGCTGGCAAAGCGGATTCCAAATAGCAGCGCCCGAAATCCCCAGTCTACAAACATTCCATACCAGACTCCCATAATTCCCAGATCCATGCCTTTCACAAACCAGCAAGCCAGTCCCACGCGGAAAATCCACATAGAAACTACAGACACAAGCATAGTGTATTTAGCATCCATACTGGCACGCAGGGCATTGGGAAGCGCAAATGCCAGGGGCCAGATGATCATAGCGCAGGCATGAGCTGTCATCATTTTCCGCGCTTCCTCTGCTGCAAGAGGAGAAAGGTTGTACATACTGATAATCTGATTATCTCCTAAGACCATAACTGTACATATGATAAACAGGCAGATATAGTTAAACTTAATTAAAAGTTTTGTATATCCCTTGGCCTGCTCCACCTCTCCTGCTCCCACGCATTGACCTACAATCGTAATCATCCCCAGACCAATAGCAGTTCCGGGAAGATACTGCAGGGTCACCACATTGGATGCCACTGCATAGCTGGCCAAAGCCGTTGTGCCAAGAGAGGATACCAGACTCTGCAGAGTCAGTTTTCCCACCTGGAAAATGCTGTTTTCCAAACCATTGGGAATTCCCACTGATAAAATATTTCCAATCATCCGCCGGTTTGGCCGCAGATCTTTTATGGATCGAAGATGAATCTGGTTATATGGCTTGCGGATTAAAATCAGCATAATTACTGCTGCCGTCATGCGGGAAATCAGAGTTGGATAGGCAACTCCCTCTACCCCCATGTGAAGTCCAAAAATACAGATCGCATTTCCTGCCACATTTATCACATTCATGATAATGGACACTTTCATGGAAACCTGTGAATTGCCCATGGAACGATACAGTGCCGCACAGGAATTGTACAAGGCTAAAAATGGATAGGACATTGCAGTAATTGCAAAATAAACAGCAGCATTGTCCATAACCGCATCTTCAACTGTGCCAAATACCATACCCAGCAAATGTTTATTAGTAACCAGCGCAAATATCATGAGCCCCACTGATGCAATTGTGGTAACAGAAATCAACTGAGCTGCGGATTTACAGGCTCTGTCTGTATCTTTCCTCCCGATAAACTGAGCAGATACCACAGCACCTCCTGTTGCCAGCGCTGCCAGCATCTGAATGATCAGCATATTGATCGAATCCACCAAAGAAACACCGGACACAGCTGCTTCTCCAACAGCCGCTACCATTACTACATCCACCATTCCCACCAATACAGCCAGAATCTGTTCCACAATTAGCGGAGCCAACAGTTTTAATAAGTCTTTTTTTGTAAACATATTTTCTTCATACTCCCTATTCATTTTCTTCCAGTGTAGTTGCTGGAAACCGGGAAAATCTGCCGCTGGCAGCTTTTCCGGATGCTTGGCAACATAAAATGAGACTGCTATGAAAAATTTTCACAACAGTCTCACAAAATGTTTATGACGGATACATCTTTAATATAGATTTACTCCATTCCAACAGCCTTTATCTCATGTCCGCCTAAGCTGCCTTCATAAATGATAGTAACTTCATCCCCTTCGCTGGTCATGGAAAAGTCTGCTCCAGACTCTACAAAGTTAAAGATATTTCCATCCGAAGTCTCCAGATCCAGAGTTCCATCTCCAAGAGAAATTGCCACACCAGACAGAGTGTTAATCTTTGCCTCATCGCTGTCATACATATCTGCAGTCACTACTTTTACTGCCAGGCCTGGATACTCTTCGTCTCCTACCTCTCCTAAATAAGTAATCTGGATCTCATCTCCTGCCACAATACCATTTGCCCCTGTAACCATCTGGGCGATTTCTGTAGAAAATGTATAGGACTGATCATCAGAACTATCCTTTAATGTGATCGTATTTTCTCCCATATTTTCTACTACTCCGGTCATCACAGGATCTCCGTCATACTCTTCTTCTGCAACAGAATAGTTCACATCCACTTCAATTGCTTCCTGCTTTTCTGCTGCATCATCTACATAAAAATGAACGGAAACTTCATCTCCCTCTCCCAAAGGAAAACTGCTGTTTACAGTTGCTTTGGAAATGTCAAAAGATACTTCCTCTTCGTCAACAGACTTCATGGTGAGAGTTGTGTCATCAGCAGAAATCACTGTGCCATCCAGATAATCTTCTTCTCTCTCGGCCTCTGTAGAAGTCTCTGCTGCTGTAGTCTCTGCTTTTGTAGTTGCGGCTTCTGTGGCTGATGCCTCTGTTGTTGCAGTCCCTTCTGCTTTGGAGGAACATGCGGTTGCTCCCATCGCCATCGCAAGGACCATTGCCATTGTTAAAACATATTTTCTCTTTTTCATGCTGCTTTTCTCCTCATCTATTTATTTGGATTGATCGTCTTTTTGTACTATGGCTTATTGTACTACATTCCACCCGGCAATACCATTGATATTTCATTAATAAATACGAGGGGAAATCTTAATTTTTTTGTAACTTATTTCAGACTGGCTGCAAATTTGCGGCTTCGTGCATAGCTGCACTGCTGCAAACACTGCAAACATCTTTATAATTTTCCAAAGGCAGTAATCGAATCTGTAACTAACTGTTTAAACAGCGGCGCTACTCTGTCTGCCACCTCCTGGACTTCTTTGTGGCTGAGAGGCTGATCACTCATTCCGCAGGCCAGATTTGAAACACAGGAGATTCCGCAGATTTTCATTCCCATATGGTTTGCTGCCACTGCTTCGCAGGCAGTGCTCATTCCAACTGCATCGCCCCCTAAAATCCGGCTCATCTTTACCTCCTGGGGAGACTCGTAAGCAGGTCCGGTAAACTGCACATAAACGCCTTCCTGTACTTTGATCCCTCTCTTAGCTGCACACTCCTTAATAATATCCCGCAGGTCGCTGTCATAAATCTGGCTCATATCCGGGAATCTCGGTCCCAGTTCATCTAAGTTGGCTCCAATCAGCGGAGAGGGGACAAAGGATGCAATCTGATCTCTGATAATCATGAAATCACCTGCTGCAAAGTCGTAATTAACCCCTCCTGCTGCATTAGTCAAAAACAGAATCTCTGCCCCCATCATCTTCATTAAACGTACTGGAAGCACCACATCTGACATAGGATAACCTTCATAATAATGAACGCGTCCCTGCATGATAACTGCCGGCACTCCGTTTACATGGCCGAAAATAAAACGCCCCTTATGTCCCGGTACAGTCGAAACCGGAAATCCGTCAATAGAACCGTACTCAATTACTGCTTCTGTCTCAATTCCATCTGCATAATCTCCCAATCCTGAACCTAAAATCAAAGCCACCTTTGGAGTAAAGGGAATCTGATCTTTAATGCTCTCATAGCAGCGGACTAATTTATCGTATACTGGATTGCTCATAGAAACGTCCTCCTTTAATATAGTGTGATATACCTGTTATTATACTGGATTTAGAACACTTTCACAAGGAGTTCTTTCTTCTGCGGCTACGCAGGAAATAAGCAGCTCCCGCTGCTGCCGCCAGAACAATCAGACTGCCGCCCATTAAAAGTGAAAATGGAATATAAATGGAAAACCGGTCATATACCCATTGCTCTAACTGCCTGGAAAATCGTTCAAACCCTTCCTTTGCCTGCTGCCATATCCCAGCCCCCTGGAAATTTTGTCCGCTGCCAGTTTCAGCAAGGGTTGCCTGTCTGGGTTCTGGCGCAGAAACGTCCTCTGGAGTTTCTGATTCTGAAGGTATCTGTTCCTGAACTGGTACATTTTCTGAATCGGTTATGCTTTCTATCTCCTGCATAACGGCTTCTGCTGGAGCAGGCAAAGGCTCTGTATCTGCTTTTGCAGGCAAAATCATGTGTTCCTCTCTGACCTCTGGGAATACCGCGATTCCCTGATACACAGCCTGATAATCTGTCACCTTGCGAAGTCCAGTCACTCTGGCATCCCGATACAGAATCCCATAGTCATCCTGATAACTCTCTCCTATCCACTCTGCATCTGTAATCTGATAATCCTTGCCGTCTGCTCCAATTAGTCCTAAAAGTTCTTTTTCGCTCCCCACAAGAGGCGGATCTCCCTCCTGATGAGCAATCCGCTTGCCATTTAACTCATAGGTCTCTGCTCCATAAGCGCGGAATGTCACAATCATGGAAAAATCGTCTTTCCAGTAGCTTCTAACTGTTCCGTCCGTACTGCGCAAAGGTTCTGTACCTGCAAGTTCCAGTCTGCCGTAGCCTGCCATCTCCCTGCCTCTGTCCCAGATCTGAACACCGATCTCCGAAGGAATACCGGCAAGCGCCTCCACTCCTTCATACTCAACGCTGCGCACCATATCCGGCCATCTGTCCTTTCCTCCAGAAGCCACAACTGCCTCTTTAGCAGTTCCTGCCTCTGGCGTATAAGACACTGTAATATAACCAACCAATAGTTCCTCTGGGGGCAGGGACTCCCTGCCAATCTCTCCTCTTGCCTCTATCGGATGACTCAAAAAGACATCTGAAGCCAATAACAAAACCACTGCTGCTATTGGGATTGCTGACTTTAAAATACGCACCACACCTTTTCAATTAGTCATATACCTATTATAGGCATGGAATATGGCATGTGCAAGGTCTCCTTTCGTCTTAAAAAGGCTATCGTGAACTACCTATTGTCTAAAGTCAATGGGCTTCCTGCTTCATAGACCTCGCAGCCTACTATCTCCACAGGCGTTGATTCGGGCAGTCCCTGCCCTATATATTATTTCTTCTTATGCTATTTGTCTTAATCCCTCTGCCAATATATTTTTTGCAGCATTAATATCCCTATCATGTTTTTCTCCACATGCAGGACATGTCCATTCTCTTACCGACAAGTCCTTTGTATCTGTATTTTGATATCCACAAACAGAACATATCTGACTACTGGCATAGAATGTATCTGCCTTGATATATTTCCGTCCATTCCACTTTGCTTTATACTCCAGCTGTCTCGTTAACTCATACCATGACGCATCTGTTATTGATTTTGCCAGATGATGATTTTTTACCATGGTTTTTATCTGTAGTTTTTCCGAAACTATCACTTGGTTTTCGCTGATAATCTCATGGGAAATCTTATGCAGATAATCCTTTCTCGTATTTGTGATTTTCTCATAGCATAATGCTATTTGTTTTTTCTTTTTGTAATAATTACGGCTTCCTTTCTTTTTATGCACCAATTGTCTCTGTAACCTTGCTAACTTTCGCTCATATTTCTGAATCGTCTTCGGATTTTCATATTTTCTTTCATCTGACGTGATGCACAAATCCTTTATCCCTAAGTCTAGTCCAATATTCTGTTTTGTGTGCGGTAATTCTTTATGCTCTGTTTCTACTAAAATAGATATATAATATTTTCCACTTGGCACTTGCGATACAGTGGCAGACTTTATCTGGCCTCTGAAGTCCCTATGCACTTTTGCCTTCACTTCTTTTAATTTCGGCAGTTTTACCTTTCTATTCTCAAAATCTACTGCTATGTTGCCACTCGTAAAATTTGTTGTATAGGATTTGTGAGTATCATGTTTGCTTTTGAACTTTGGATATCCGGCATGTTCTTTGAAAAACTTTTGATATGCAGCGTCCATGTTATATATCGCATTGGTCAGGGCAAATTTATCTACTTCTTTTAGCCATTCATATGTTCTCTTTAATTCTCTGTTACAGTAATTATTGCAGTCTGTTTTACTGACAGATTTCTTTTCCTGCTCATATGTATCTTTTTTATATGCAAGTGTCTGATTATATACAAAACGGCAACATCCAAATGTTTTTGCAATCTGAATTTCCTGTTCTTTATTCGGATATATCCTGTATTTATACGCTTTTAACATTTGCTGTCACCACCTTTTTAACCTTGATTTTGTATGTCGTATAGCTTTTCATTAAATTTACGATTTGACTCACTGGCATTGTAGGTTCTGTTTCTATCATGTAATGAATATGGTCTTTGTCCGTTTCCATATATCTGATGCTAACTTTGTGTCTTTGACATATCTCATACGAAAACTGTTTTATATCATGTTCCCATGCCGTAAGTATATAACAATTTTTTACTTTTGGCTACCTTAACCCACCGTCTAAAGTCAGTGGGATTGCGGTAGCCTTATTTCAATGAACAAAACGGACAGCGTATTGTTTATCTGTAAAACCGGCTGTAAACCTGGCCCGGCGCAATTCCTCCCCTGTAGGCACCCAGTTCACTTACCGTTACCAGCTGATAGCCTCTCCTTACCAGCTCCGGAATAATCACTTCCGCGGCATCTGCAGTGGTTCCGTAAATGTCATGCATCAGAATAATGTCTCCATCTTTTACATGGTCCAGAACGCTGCTGATGGTTCTGGAAGGATTTTTGTGCTGCCAGTCTCTGGTATCAATGGACCACATAATCGCCGGCATTCCCATATTTCCCAGCACATTCAGAGAAGCTTTGTTATAGTATCCTCCCGGCGGGCGCACCAGCTTCGGAGTTACTCCGCACGCATTCTGAATCTTCTGATTAGTGATCTGAATCTGACTGACAATACCGTCAGCCCCCATTTTATTCAAATATTTATGATCGTTGGTATGGTTGGCTACCTCACAGTTCAATGCAGCCATTCTCTGAATCGTCGAAATATTTCCGGCTGTTACATTGCTTCCTACCATAAAGAACGTTGCCCGCCCGCCGTTGGCCTCCAGGCTGTTTAAAATCCGGTTAGTCACAGACGCTTTCGGCCCATCATCAAAAGTCAGGGCCACCATTGGGCGATTGGGATCCACGCCTGTCGGAAGCATCTGGGAAGGAAGCTTTTCCGGCTCTGCGGGAGGAGCCTCTCCCTTTTTTGTTACAGATATCCGGATCCCGTCTGCGCGGAGTCCGACTCCCTCTTTGCCTGCCGGATTTCCATTGGCCGCCCAGTCTGTCCAGGCCCCGTTTTGATAAACCATATAGTACACATCGTAATATTCTTTTAAGTCTCCTGTCAAATCCATTTTCACAGATTCTAAGACTGTGCCTGTCTCTGTGCTGCCGGATTCCGCCATATTTTCTACCCATGGCTGCCATCCCTGTCCGCTGACATTGACCTGATAAGCAAGCGTTCCGCTCAGTCCTTCCGGCTGCCCCTTTAGAGTCGCCTTAAAAGCAGTCATATAATCTCCGGCTGTCACACACTCAAAATTATCATCATACTCCTCGCTCCAGCCTTTTCCTGCAAAAAACGCCTGGTATACTGACTGAATTTCCGGAAGTTCTGCTGCCTGAGGCTGCCCTCCCTGACTCTGGCTGTTCTCTGTCTCTGCCTGAGACTCACTTTCCTGGCTCAGACTGTTTTCTGCCTCTGCCTGAGACTCACTTTCCTGGCTCAGACTGTTTTCTGTCTCTGCCTGAGACTGTTCCAGAGCAATACCTGGACCTATTTCATCCTGGGATGCCAGCGCTGTAACGGGGGATGCTGATAAAATCATTCCCAGCACAAAAGCTGCCGCAATTCTCATTGGATTTTTCCACAACTTTACCATTTGATTTGAAACTCCTTTTCCTACAATTTTTTGCCGCAATCCATGCCGCCAAATACAAAACGGCAAAGCATCGCATATTCCTGGTAGGCCGGAAACTCCTGCAAGTCCTTTAAATTCTGCAAAACTCCAGTGTAATACCACCCCTGCATTTTCGGATCTTTTTGCCGGAAACGCTCCCATACCTTATCGCCGATTTCCATATAATCCCTGGCAGTGCAGCGCAGATTGCTCAGCTTGTCCCCCAGAGCTAAAATTTTAGAATCCCGGCTGGCCATCTTAAGGCTTTCAATGGTAGCGCCTTTTCTTTCTATCCAACTTTTAGACTTGTCCTCACTCTCTGCTGCCACCAGACATGCGACCCTTGCCCCAAATTTTTCTTTGATTTCCTCTTGTGTAACTCCTGCATCCTCGATGACATCATGGAGCAGCGCTGCTGCAATTACCTCTTCATCCTCTGTCATCGTAGCTACAATCACAGCAGTCTCTGCCGGGTGAGTCATATAGGGAATGCTGCTTCCCTTTCTAAGTGCACCTTTATGAGCTTCTGCTGCAAATGCCGCCGCTTCTCTTATCATAGGATTCCTCCTTAATCTGAACAGCATCTGTATGCAATCAAACTTATCATAGCACATTCCGATAGAATTTAGAAGTTAATCTTGTAAGTTGCGTTATTTTCTGCTATGCTTAAGTTCGAAATTTAATTGCAGGAGGATTATTTTATGGATTACCGCAGTTCAGGCCGTACCTCTTCTTCCAACTACGGCTATAAATCTCCAAAAAAGCAGGATGATTTTCTCCATGTACTGCTTTTTTACATACTTCCATTTATTGTATTTAACGGTCTGCTCTTTTTCCTGCTGACCACCAAACCCAAAGTAGAGATTACAGTAGGCACTACAAAAGATTACAAGACCACATCTGTAGATGTCACAGTAAAATCATTTCTGCCCCTTAAGAGCATGGTTTCCACTCAGGAGTCTGTAGAACTTCCTCTGGAAAAAACCGGCCGCGGCACATACACTGCCGCTATTGACAAAAATGGGGTCATCGAAGTCACGGTATCAAGCATCAACGGCATGGTTGCTGCCGCCTATGAACCGGTAGATATCTTAGATGATCTTCCGCCGTCCATCAATGAAGACTTCACCATTGAAGACGATCTGCTGACTTTTACCATTGAAGACAGCCAGTCCGGTGTTGATTTTAGTTCGATTTCCGGCACAACAGCCATGGGAACTCCCGTAACCCCTACCATTGATAAGTCCAACAGCAAAATTTCTTTTGAAATTGATGCGACAGGACTTACGGTTTATGCAGCAGACATGTGCGGCAATGCAACCCAGGCAAACTTTAACATGACTTCCAATGATATGACCATATCCGGAGGGACAGAAAATCAGGTTCCGGCAGAATCCCAGGCCTCCGGTTCTGTTTCTCCTGAGTCACCTTCTGAGGAAACCTCTTCTTCCAAAGAGACTTCTTCCCAGCCTCCAAGCATTACCATTACCCAATAACCAAGAACCAAGAAACCGGCGCAGCACCAATCCCGCCGGTTTTTTGCATATCATTTAAACTTTCAGCAAAATATAATTTTTCTCGTATTCAATCACACCCTCTCTCTGCATTTTGGAAAGTTCATTGCACATTGTGCTGCGATCCACATTGAGGTAATCCGCCAGCTGCTGGCGGTTGTAAGGAATGAAAAACGAATTGCTCCCCGAACGCTTGGCACATTCCGAAAAATAGGACATTAACCGCCCCCGTATGGATTTGGAACTGGTATGCTGAATCCTTTGGGAAAGCCGCAGACTTTTATGGGCGCAGATAGTAAGCAAATTTTGGGCCAGTCTTGCATGAAACGGACAGGCATTGGTGCAGGCGGTCAGGACACGCCCCACGTTCATAAACAGGACAGAAGTATCTTCCACAGCAGCCACTGTCACTAACATCGGCTGCCCTGGAATGCAGGCATATACCTCTGCAAATACCGATCCAGGAGAAACCTCTCCTAAAAGGCTGGCATTTCCCCAAATGTCGCTGCAGGTTATCATCGCCATGCCAGACAGTACAATCCCAACATTTTCCGTAATGCTTCCTTCTGAAAGAATTATTTCCCCTTTTTTATAGCTGCGCTTTCCCGCATTCAGGCAGCCTAAAAGTGATGTAATTTCCTCTTCTCCTAATCCGCGAAACATCTGTGTATTGGATAATTTCATATTCTTCTCCTTTTGTTGTTATAACAACAGACTTTCATATTTAATTATAATATACTCAGTCCAGAAACACAAGAAGGAGGCAACTTATGGAACACAAAATGTTTTGTTATCAATGCCAGGAAACTGCTGGATGCAAAGGCTGCACCATATCCGGCGTATGCGGAAAGACACCGGATGTCGCCGCTATGCAGGATCTGCTTGTATATGTCACAAAAGGAATTTCTGCCATTACCACTGCACTGCGCAAAGAAGGCCGACAGGTGCCTGCCAAAATCAATCATCTGATTACCCTGAACCTGTTCACTACCATCACCAATGCAAATTTTGATAAAGAAAGCATCAAAGCCGGGATCCACGCTGTGCTGACGGCAAAAGAACCTTTGCTGGCACAGATCCAAAATCCGTCTCTACTGCCTGAAGCCGCTGTATGGGATGGGTCTGGAGACTGGGATGAAAAAGCAGGAATGGTTGGTGTACTTTCTTCTGACAACGAAGATATCCGTTCTCTTCGGGAATTGATCACCTATGGCCTAAAGGGTTTGTCAGCATATTCAAAACATGCAAATGTACTGCTGAAAGAGGATGATGAAATTGATGCATTCCTTCAGAGAGCACTGGCAGCAACTCTGGATGACAGTCTCAGTGTTGAAGATTTGATTGCACTGGCAATGGAAACAGGAAAATACGGCATATCCGGCATGGCTCTGTTAGACAAGGCCAACACAGATGCTTATGGAAATCCGGAAATTACCAGAGTAACTATTGGTGTTGGAAAGAATCCAGGAATTCTGGTATCTGGTCACGATCTGCGAGATCTGGAAATGCTGCTGGAACAGACACAAGGAACCGGTGTGGATGTCTATACTCATTCTGAAATGCTTCCCGCCCACTATTATCCTGCTTTCAAAAAATACCCTCATTTTATAGGAAACTATGGAAACGCATGGTGGAAACAAAAAGAAGAATTTGAGTCATTCAATGGTCCTGTCCTGATGACAACTAACTGCATCGTGCCTCCAAAGGACAGCTACAAGAATCGCCTTTATACAACTGGTGCTGCAGGATATCCGGGATGTACACATATTTCAGGAGACATTGGCCAGCAGAAAGATTTTTCCATTATTATTGAACATGCAAAAAAATGCAAAGCTCCAATCGAAATCGAAACTGGCGAAATCATTGGCGGATTTGCTCATGCACAGGTTTTAGCTTTAGCAGATCAAATCGTAGAAGCTGTAAAAACCGGCGCAATCAAACGGTTCGTAGTCATGGGCGGATGCGACGGACGGGCCAAAAGTCGTGACTACTATACAGAATTTGCCAGAGTTCTCCCAGAAGATACAGTGATTCTCACAGCAGGCTGTGCAAAATACAAATATAACAAACTGCCTTTAGGCCATATCAACGGTATTCCGCGTGTTCTGGATGCCGGTCAGTGCAATGATTCCTACTCTCTGGCAGTAATTGCCCTAAAACTCAAAGAAGTTTTCGGTTTAGATGATATTAATGAACTTCCAATTATTTACAACATTGCATGGTACGAGCAAAAAGCGGTTATTGTTTTACTGGCGTTATTGTATCTTGGTGTAAAAAATATCCATCTCGGCCCAACCCTTCCAGCTTTCCTAAGTCCCAATGTGGCAAAGGTTTTAATTGAAAACTTCGGCATTGGAGGCATTGGCACTGTAGAAGAAGACTTGAAATTATTTTTCCAGACAGCATAATAAATAAGCAGAAGCGCCAAAAACGCTTCTGCTGAAAAATTAATATCTTCCATAGAGTCTG
Organism: Lachnospiraceae bacterium; assembly: GCA_046957575.1. Classification (GTDB taxonomy): domain Bacteria; phylum Bacillota; class Clostridia; order Lachnospirales; family Lachnospiraceae; genus UMGS1370. The sequence continues at coordinate 61,812 of JBKUOG010000018.1, forward strand.
GCCATCTTACGGCACTTTTCTGCAGTCTCGCCAGTCAGTTCTTTATCCAACATCCTCCACTTCCAGTTAGTCCCAACCGTTGCCGGCTCATTAATGCGGGCATCAGAACCCAATCCCAGATAGTCCTGAACCGGAATGATTGCCAAATCCGCAATACTTGACAGCGCCAAACGGATAAACGTCCAATTTACAGACTTTGTCTCTCCTGGACGAATATCTGCATATTCTACTGTAAACTGCAGATCCTCCCCTTCCAGCTTTTCAAACCAGCCCTGAATCGTATCATTATCGTGGGTTCCTGTATAAACCACACAGTTGGGATTTTTATAATTATGAGGCAGATACGCGCTGGAGCCGCTGGCATCAAATGCAAATTCCAGGATTTTCATCCCCGGAAAACCCGATGTTTCCAGCAATTCAAAGACACTGGGCGTCAGTGTTCCAAGATCCTCTGCAATAACCGAAAGTTCTCCAAACCACCCCTTTAATGTCTGAAACAATTTCATACCAGGCCCCTTTTCCCAGCGTCCGTTTACAGCCGTCTTTTCCCCATAAGGAATGGCATAATATTCATCAAATCCTCTAAAATGATCAATCCTTACCACATCATACAGGCGAAAACTGTAATCCGTCCTGCGTATCCACCACCCAAATCCAGTTTTCTCATGATATCCCCAATCATACAGAGGATTTCCCCACAACTGCCCAGTCTCGGAAAACGCATCCGGCGGGCAGCCTGCAACTGCTTTCGGTGTTCCATTGTCCTCAAATTGAAACATCTCCGGATGGGCCCAGGCGTCTGCGCTGTCAAACGAAACATAAATGGGAATATCCCCAATGATGCAGATTCCCTTGTCATTGGCATAGGTTCTCAATTTTTTCCATTGCTCTGTAAATGTAAGCTGCAAAAACTCATGAAACCCGATTTCATCTGCCAGTTCTTTTCTGTAATATTCCATCGCTTCCGGATGGCGCAGGCGAATTTTCTCTTCCCACTTTGTCCACTCTTTCTCTTCAAACTTCTCTCTTAAAGCCATATAAAAACAGGATTCTACCGTATCTTCCATAAGCTGCTCTCTGGCCTTTTCATGGACTTTCTCCAAAGAATCCAGATGCTCCTTCTCTTTCCAGTTTTTATAGGCAATCTTTAAAAGGCTCTTTTTTCCTGCATGAACTTTGTCATAATCCACACTGCGCAAATCATCTCCGAAATCCGCTTTCTGGCACTCTTTTTCTGTCAAAAGCCCTTCTTCTGTCAACTGTTCTAAATCAATAAACAGCGGGTTGCCTGCAAATGCAGAAAAGGACTGGTATGGGGAATCTCCATAGCCAGTCGGACCCAGAGGCAGGATCTGCCAGTACCTCTGTCCTGCTTTCTCCAGAAAATCTACAAACTCATATGCTTCTTTTGAAAAAGCGCCGATCCCGTATTTAGACGGCAGGCTGAAAATCGGAAGCAGCATTCCACATTCTCTCATATCCATTTTCTCCCCAAAACTTTTGTCTGATGCCGGAACGCCTGTATCTATCCAGGATTCCGGGGTCAGTTTTATTATATCAGCTTCCATACCTCAATGCAATTGTTTCTCACTGCTGATCTCCGCCTCTGACAACTGATGAAAATATTGCAATTTACAGAATTCATAGTACAATACTAGTGTACTCAACTATTATAATCAAATGAGGTGAACTATGAAGTTTGTATATCCTGCTGTTTTTAAGAAGAGAGAAGATGAAAGCTTTCATGTAGCCTTTCCGGATTTGGAAGGGTGTTTTGCAGAAGGTCCCACAATGGAAGATGCTTTGGAAAAAGCAAAGGAAGCAGAAATCGACTGGATCACATTAGAATTGGAAGAATCCTTTGACCTTCCTGCCAGAAGTAAAGAAGAGGATATTCCTGTGGAAGAAGGAGATGTAATCCGTAATGTTACCGCCACCATCCGTCTAAGAGACGGGTATGATGAATAAAGACTTGTGCTGCAGCAAGGGGCGCTTTAAAAGCGCCCCTGATTTTTTAGTGTTTGCCGCATTCATGAGCATGTTCATGCTCGTGGCAGATGGAACCAGTAGATTTTAACTCACCTCTTAGATAGGACTCAACTGCTGTTCTTGCGTCTCCCTGAGCACCCAGAACCACTTCCACGCCCCGCTCATTGAAAATATCCACAGCGCCGCCGCCCATACCGCCGGCAATCATGACTTCTACACCCATGTCCGCCAAAAAATTTGGAAGAAACCCCGGTCTGTGTCCTGGATTGGGAACAGACTGTTCGGATTTTACTGCTCCGTCTTTTACCTCATAGATCATAAAGTTTTCACAATGTCCAAAATGCGGCCAAATCTGGCTTTTGCTGCAAGAAACTGCAATCTTCATAGTTTTATTCTCCTTTTTATCATTTAGATCTGATTCTGCTCATCTTTCAGCAGTTCTGTGACCTTTTTATAAATCTCTTTTACTGCTTTTTGGGATATACAGTCAATATCTGCTATCGTAATGCCGGCATTGACTGCCTTTACCGCTTCCCTGTCAAAGGGGATTTTCCCCGCAAACACCAGTCCGTTTGCTGTACAAAATTCTTCGATTTTTCGGGTATGTGCCGGACTGGTATCATATTTATTCACGCATACTGCCAGTTTCACCTGAAATGTATCTGCTGTTTTTACCAGACGTTTCAAATCGCTGATTCCGCTCTCGCTGGCCTCTGCCACAACAAGAACCAAATCCATTCCGCTGATAGAAGAAATAACCGGACATCCAATCCCAGGCGATCCGTCTATAATAGCCAGTTCACAATCCGGCGCATGTTTTAACATAGCCATTTTTACCTCTGTTACCAGTTTGCCTGAATTACCCCTCCCCATTTTCAGGGACGCTGTAGAAAATACCCGCTCTCCCAGGTACAATTCCCGTTTACCGGCAATGTCCGCATCCAAAGAGATTGCATTTGCAGGACAGACAAACTGGCACACACCGCATCCCTCACAGACATATTCATTGACAGCCGCTTTTCCCTCCATCAGATAAATGGCGTCAAAACGGCAATAGACTTCGCATTCTTTACACCCGGTACAGACAACTGGATCGATTCGGGCCTTCTCCCCTCCTGTAAAATCAGCTACTTCCGGTTCTCCTTTACAGTCCATTACCAGATGAAGATTCGGCGCATCCACATCGCAGTCTGCTGCTGCCCTTACATTAGCCAGACGGGTCAGCGCTGCAGCTATGGTTGTTTTTCCAGTACCACCCTTACCGCTTAACACTAATAGCCTTTTCATAGTATGCCCCCAATCTGTTTGAAAACAGCAGCAAAACGCTGCTTTTCCTGAGGGAATCTTTCTGCAAGAATCTCTCCGCCTGCAATACATTCTGCATACTTAGGAGAGTATGGAATCCGCGCTAATACAGGCGTATTCGTCCTGCGGCAAAATTCTTCCAAAGGCTGATACGGTTCCATCTCCTTGTTAATCACTACCCCGCATTTTTTCCCTAAAAGCGCGGTTAGTTCATAAACCATCTCGAAATTATGAAATCCAAAAGCGGTCGGTTCCGCCACCAGAATGCAGAAATCCGCATCCATCACACATTCCATAACACTGCAGGCACTGCCGGGCGGACAATCAATAATGGTCAGTCCCTCTGCCTGCTTTAACAGTTCCCGGATAACGGGAATGCCAGATGCTTCCCCCACATTCAGCACTCCCGTCGCTGTTTTCACCGTTCCATGAAAACCGATCTCTATTTTTCCGACTGGTTTTTTTCTTTCTGTAATAGCGTTTTCCGGACAGACCATCACACAGCCGCCGCAGCTATGACATACTTCCGGAAATACCATAGTTTTTCCTTTAACATGCATCAGGGCGTGGAATCGGCAAAACTCTATACATTTTCTGCAGCCTGTACATTTATCTGGATGAAACTCAGGCAAAAGGGTAGAAACCGTCATTTCCCGGATACCCTCTGGCTTTAAAAACAAACGGCCATTAGGTTCTTCTACATCACAGTCCAGATAGACAGCCCTTTCTGCTGCCGCCGCCAGGTTCACTGCAGTCATTGTCTTACCTGCTCCGCCCTTTCCGCTCAAGCATGCGACCTTCATTGTACACCCTGAAATCCGCCATGGAACCTGGTCAGTTCTTCCATCTTTCCGCTTTCCCATGCAGTCAAGTCATCGGCTGCGGCTTTATTTACAGATTTGTAAATCTGAATATCTGCGGCTTTTAAGACCTCTGCTGCATTTTCTCCACAGCGAACCGTAATCAAAACATCTATATTGCTGTCTGCCAGAAACTGGGCTGCCTGGATTCCTGCTCCCCCCTGCGCCTGGGCTGCCGGATTTTCCACAATTTTATCCTCTCCGTTATCCCGGAACAAAAAATAAGGCGCTCTTGATAAAACAATGCATACATCCTGTTTATTTTCATCTAACGGAACTGCAATTTTCATCGTCTTCCCCTCCTTAACTGCCGTCTTTTGGCAAGTTCTCCGGTGCTTTCTGCATCCGCCGCATCCGCAGGTATCTTCCCTTCCATCACAGATCTGGTAATCTCCGCCTTCAATGCGTAAAGGACGGCCTTCAACCAGTGCATCGGCCAGTTTTTTCCTTGCAGAATTGTAGATCAACTGAACCGTTGTCCGGGCCACATGCATATAACCGCTGCATTCCTCCTGAGAAAATCCCTCCCTGTCAATCAAACGGAGCGCTTCATACTCATCCACTGTCAAAATCACCGCTGTATCTGCGGCACCTTCTCCGGCAGGCAAAAACTCGTTTATCCGCGGCATCTGGCACACTTTTCTGCACTTTCTCGGCCTGGGCATACTCTACCTCCTCCGACTGTCAATTCTTTCAAAGATACAGCATCAATGTACAAGGCAATGATGCTGCTTTTATTTGTGACATATGCCATTTACTAACAGGAGTATAACGCAAATTATGGCATATGTCAATATTATAATTAACATATGCCATAAATCTTTTATCTACTTGTAACAGTTCAGCCATGCATCTTCTTGCCCGCCTGTGGCGGACAAGAAGCCTATGGCGTCTGCCCTATGAAGATTCAAACAGGAAAACCCTTATGAAAACAAGCTTTC
>JBKUOG010000019.1:0-64098 GCA_046957575.1 Lachnospiraceae bacterium
AACCCTCGCGCCGCTACTAACGACCTACTCCCTTTCCAGGGGAGCCCCTTCAACCACTTGGGTACTTCTGCTTGGTTGAAAAACTCAAACTATCAAATTATAACTTGGACAATCTTTCTTTATCCAGCGGAGAGAGTGGGATTCGAACCCACGCGCCCTTGCGGACAAACGGTTTTCAAGACCGCCTCGTTATGACCACTTCGATATCTCTCCAAACGTGCTTGTCTATTATATCAGACGTTCGTTCGTTTGTCAAGAACTTTTTAAAACTTTTTTCGAAGCTTTTTCTGAGTGGCTTCTTTAGTGGGCCGCTGTTCAAGCGACTTGGATATATTATCATGTACCCATCAATTTGTCAACGACTTTTTCCACTTTTTTTGAGTTTTTTTGAGTTTTTTCTCCCCGCTGTTTTTATCATCAATATCTAGTAGAACAATTCAAATCAACCCATATATTTAGTGCATTCGTTTTGCACTTCATTTCTTACTGCAGCTCATAAATTTTAACAGCGCCTCTGCCACTGCCATATCTTCCGGCGTGGTAACCTTTATATTGAAGTAACTTCCTTCTATCAACTTTACTTTGTGGGAGGTCATAGCTTCCAGGACCATCGCATCGTCCGTCACTCCCTGCTGATATTCTTCCCTGGAAAACAGCTTCTCATAAGCCTGGGATATCCATGGATAGAAAAAGGCCTGGGGAGTCTGAACCTGCCACAGGGTGCTGCGATTGGGAGTAGATGCCACAAACCCGTCTGCTCCTGCTGTTTTAATGGTATCCTTTACCGGCATCCCCACTACACAGGCTCCGTATTCTTTCGCCCCTTCCAATGCTCTGGAAATAATCTCCTGGTTCAGAAGCGGTCTGGCACCATCATGGATCAGCACATATTCCGCCCCTTTTGCTGCCTTTAATCCTTCATAGACAGAATGATACCGTTCCCTGCCCCCTGCAATTACCTTCGTAACCTTAGAAAATCCATACTTTTCTGCAATTTCCTCTCTGCAGTATCTGATTTCATCTGAGCCGGTAACCAGGATTATCTGATCAACCGAACTGTTTTCAAAAGCTTCCAGGGCATAGGTAATGAGCGGTCTGTCATTTAATAGAAGGAACTGTTTCTGCACATGACTCTGCATCCGCTTTCCCTGGCCTGCCGCCAGCACAATGGCTGCTGATTTTGCCATTCTTTCTTCCTCCCTGTTAAACCCTAGCGTTCTCCTAATTTCAGGTTGGGAATTGCATTTAAATCCCAGCCATGTCTGGTACCTTTCTGATACTCGTAATATGCGGCCACTCCAATCATTGCTGCATTGTCCGTACAGAAAATCGGCGATGGATAGTAAAATTCCAGTCCTTCCTTTTTGCAGGCCTCTGCCATCCCTGCCCTGAGGGCAGAGTTAGACGCCACGCCTCCTGCAATGGCAAGTTTCTTGTAACCATATTCTTTTGCCGCCATAACTGCCCTGCTTACTAAAGATTCTACTACTGCGTTCTGGAAGGAAGCCACCAAATCCGGCACTACAATTTCCTCACCCATCATTTTGGCGTGATTAATATGATTTAATACTGCTGATTTTAAACCGCTGAAACTGAAATCATAAGGACTTCCCTCTATTTTGGCTCTTGGAAATTCAATGGCATGAGGATTCCCTTCTTTCGCAGCTTTATCTACCTTCGGGCCGCCTGGATAGCCCAGTCCTACTGCCCTGGCCACTTTGTCAAAGGCTTCTCCTGCCGCGTCGTCTCTGGTACGGCCGATAATTTCAAATTCCCCATAATCCTTCACAATTACCAGATGGGTATGGCCGCCTGACACAATCAGACAGACAAATGGCGGCTCCAAATCCGGATGTTCGATAAAATTGGCAGATACGTGGCCTTCAATGTGATGAACGCCTACTAACGGCTTTTTGGCAGCAAATGCAATAGCCTTTGCTTCGGCTACTCCTACTAACAGCGCCCCCACCAGACCAGGGCCATAAGTTACTCCAATAGCTGTAATATCTTCTAAAGTGACACCTGCCTCTGACAGGGCGCTCTCAATTACCTGGTTAATCTTTTCAATATGCTTTCTGGATGCCAGTTCCGGCACAACCCCTCCATAAAGCGTGTGAAGGGCAATCTGGGATGAAATTACATTTGACAGTACTTCTCTGCCGTTTCTTACTACCGATGCAGCAGTCTCATCGCAGGAACTTTCAATTGCTAAAATCAGCACATCCTCTGTTTTTTCTCTTTCCATGAGAATTCCTCCATTATTCTTCATCAAAATCCAAAGTCAGGGTATAACCGTCTCTTGCTGCCTTGGCTCTGGGGAAAATCTTCTTTACTTCATCCATAAATTCATCCGGCCTGGTCAGGGATGGGCTGTAATGGGTCAGCCACATCTGTCTCGGATTGGCTTCTTTTGCCAGCGCAGCCGCCTCATAAAAGGTCATATGCTTATTCTCTCTTGCTTTAGAAGCCTTTTCTTTCTCACCGTACATTCCTTCGCAGATAAACAGATCTGCGTCTTTTGCATACTCTGCAATAACCGGAACCGGACGGGTATCTGTACAATAGGAAACTTTCAAGCCTCTACGGGCCGCTCCCAGCACCATATCCGGCGTCAGCACCCTGTCGCCGTCCATAACCGTCTCTCCCATCTGAAGATGCTTCCAGAATCTCTGGGGAATCTCCTGGGATCTGGCTCTCTCCACATCAAACCTGCCCTTTCTGGGAATCGAAATCGTGTATCCATAGCAGACTACGTTGTGATTGACCCGGTAAGCGTCAATGGTATAAGGCCCCAGTTTTAACTGCTGTCTGGTTTCCGTCAGTTCGATAAATCTCAGTTCAAATGGGAGTTCTGGCGCAATTACACGCAGAGCTCCTACTACCCGCTCCAGTCCTTTTGGACCGATTAATGTCAGAGGTTCGGTCCGTTCTGCATTCCCCATAGTCAAAAGAAGCCCTGGAAGACCGCTGATATGATCTGCATGAAAATGAGTAAAACAAATCACATCAATGGGTTTCGGACTCCATCCTTTTTCTTTTAAGGCTACCTGCGTTCCTTCTCCGCAGTCAATCAAAAGGCTGCTGCCGTCGCATCTTGCCATCATGGAAGTCAGCCAGCGATAGGGAAGAGGCATCATTCCTCCTGTCCCAAGCAAACAAATATCCAGCATTCTCATTCTCCTTTTCCTACTGCCACACCTGGGACAGCTTGTTTAAATCATCAATCATGCGCTCGTCAATGTAGCGCTCCAGAATCTCATAAACGACTACATCCGGTTTTTCCTGGCTCATTAAGCTTTCTGCACCAGAATTCCACCAATACGTATCAACACGTGCAAAATACCTGGCCATCGTCGCATTGATGGCATCTGCAAAAGAATCTCTGTAAATCACCACATGCCTTGGATCTGGTGCATTTTCGCTGGTATAAAACTTTAAAGATGGATAGTAGCTGGTATCTTCTTCCATATGAAGAACAGTCTCCGGAAGATAATCGTCCACAATCGCCTCTGTCTCATCAAACTCTTCGGAAGGCAGGTGAGCCAGACGCACCAGATCTCCGGTTCCCCTTGGCGTATAGCTGACCGATACCTGGCTGATATCCCAGGGAGTGCCTCCCAAAGTTTTGATCAGTTCCTGACCGGCTAAAAAGCCACCTGCATTGTTCCAGTGGGTATCGGTTTTGTAATACCACTGATAGGATTTGTCCTCAAAACATTCCTTGGGATATACAATCGGAATGTTGGTAGCAGTTCTTAAATAATCCACCAGCACATCCAGCCGGTTTTTCTCATTTACCATCGTAATATAATCCGGCATATATTCCTTATAAATCCGCTCTTTATTTGGTGCAAACAATACGACAAACTCGATTCCCTGAGCCTCTAAACTGGCATCAATCCCGTTCAGAAGATTTGCCGCTGTCTGGTGCCACTCTTCGCTGCGGCTTCCCAGTCCCCTGAAATCTTCTGTGCTGTTCTGCCCTGCATAAAAGAGCCAGCCATCTTTTCCCAAAGTAACTGTGGGCGTATCTGTAGAATGAAACAGGTGGTAGTCCAGACTGGCGTTTAGAGCCACCTGTTCATCCCGAAAAGGGGCGTGATCATTGATATATGTTTCAATCTGACCGCCTATTTCATCTAAATTGTCCATGGTAATGGATGCAGGAAAGGTCTCTAACATTCTCTGCTCTGCATCGCTGTAAGTTTCGGCCTGTCCTGTCAGTCCTTCTGCCGTAATCCAGATACCTGGCACAGCCAGAAACAAAAGGAACAGGCCCAGCATTAATTTTTTCATGTAATTTTCTCCTGTGTCAGAAACGGAAATAAATAAATGGGTTGTAGGTGCTGCTGATTAATAGCAGCATGGAATACCCAAAGATTCCAATCATCGCTGCGATATCCAAAATCCCAATCTTTTCTTCATCATAGAGTCTGTTTTTCAACTGAGGGAACAGAACCTGCAAAGGTCCGCACAGCAGCACTCCCGCTGCTGCTAAAACTACTGTCTTTTTTGTAACATAAAGTTCAATAGGGTAAAGTCCGGCGCAGGGGATAAACATATTTTTCAGCAGAATCAAAATCCCCCTCATACTGGTAACCCGGAACATCAGCCAGCCAATTACCACTAAAAACATGGTGCCCAGCCAGCCTGGCTTTTTGCCGGTAATTCGCTCCAGCACAATTAAAATACCATAATAGATTCCCCAAAACACAAAATTTAAAGAAGCGCCATGCCATAACCCGGTCAGGCAGAATACGAGAAACAGGTTTAAATAAGTGCGTCTCTTCCCCTTCCGGTTGCCTCCCAGGGGAATGTACACATATTCCCGGAACCAGGTAGATAAGGAAATATGCCACCGGCGCCAGAATTCTGTAACCGACCTAGAAAGGTAGGGATAATTAAAATTTTCCATAAACCGGAACCCAAACATCCTTCCAAGGCCAATGGCCATATCCGAATATCCGGAAAAGTCAAAATAAATCTGAAGCGTATAAAGACCTACTCCCCACCAGGCCAGGGCCGTCCCGATGTGTTCAAAGGGAAGTCCATAAATCTGATCGGCAGCCAGAGCCATGGAATTGGAAATGATCACTTTTTTTCCAAGACCGTAGCAGAACCGTTTGATTCCATAGCAGAAACCGGACAGATCCGTTTTTCTTTTTGTCAGCTGCTGCTCAATATCATGGTACTTTACAATAGGTCCTGCAATTAATTGAGGAAAAAAGGAAATATAAAGAGCCAAATTCCACAAACTTTTCTGCGCCTTATTTTCCCCTCTCCACACATCTACCACATAGGACATGGCCTGGAAGGTATAAAAAGAAATGCCAATCGGAAGGGCAATATCCCGGTACGCCAGCACTTCTTTTCCAAGCAGGCGGTTTCCAATCTGCAAAAAGAAATTAAAGTATTTAAAATACCCCAAAAGTCCTAAATTTACTGCCACACACAGCCACAAAAGTCCTGTGCGCAGTTTCCTGTTCTGCCCTGCCCTATCAATAGCAAGACCAAATACGTAATTCAGGCAGATGGAAACTACCATAAGAACAATGTAGCGAGGCTCCCCCCAGGCATAAAAAAACAAGCTGAACAGGAGCAAAATCGTATTTTTTATTTTCAGTCCGGGTGCTGCAAAATACAGCAGAAACACCAGCGGAAGAAAAAACCACAAAAATACCTGAGAACTAAAAAGCATTGCACACCACCTTTACAAGTTTTGGTTTTGTCGCTATTACTATAGCACAGCAGAAAAAAGTTTACAATCAAAAATGGCGCAGCCCTTTGTCCTGCAAAAGTTCTGCGCCACTTTTCACTATTCTCTTTGCCCTTTTTTACAGAAGTTCTGTCTGCTCTTCCACATCTGCTTCTATGCAAAACTGGCTGGTTATCTCTTCATAGCAGGATTCGCACAAATCAAAATGGTGCACCTCCCCGTCCTTTTCCGAAAAGTAGTCCCATGCATGATCAATCATCATAACGCCTTCCCGGACAATTCCGTCTTTGACAACCAGTTTTTTTCCGCAGCAGTTGCATACAAGACTTTCCAACTGCCCGTTCTTTGAGTACTTTCTCATAAAATCAATCACCTTTCCTCCAAAATCGGCACTGCTAAAATTCTTCTCCATTATATACGCAAATAAGCCGATTTTAAGTGGAAAATGTTTCAAATGTTCCGTTTCCACATAATTACCGCATCCTCGGCCGGATTGCGGTAATAGTTTTTGCGGACAGCCTCTTCTGCAAAACCGCAGGTTTTATAAAGGGTTCTGGCTGCATCGTTTCCAGCGCGTACCTCTAAGGTAAGGGCATCCCCCTTCTGTGCTCTGGCAAACTCTTCCATGGCAGCCATCAACTCCCTTGCCGCTCCCCGTCTTCTGGCCTTTGGAAGCACTCCGACTCTCTGGATTTCCCCCTCGCCTGCAACAAAACTGCACACAGCATAGCCAATTACTTCTCCATTTTCATCTTCTGCTGCCCAGAAATGGTTCCAGGAATTTTGAAAACTGTGCCTTAAAAGCGTTTCTGACCATGGATCCGAAAAACACTGCTTTTCAATTTCCGCTGCAGAAGAAATGTCTTTTAATGTCAACGGGCGTATCACAACGGTTTCTCCAAGCGATTGAACTTACAGGGCTGGACGCCGCCGTCTCCAGCTAACAGTTCTTTTCCTTCCCGCTCCCGTTCTGCCTGGGATTTTCTCAGGTAATCCGGTGCATGGTCCCTGGCGTCTTCTATCTTGCCCTCTTTCATATAAAGCGCTCCAAGGGCTGCTACAGATGCAGCTCTCTGGCGGTTCATCTGAGGCGGTGCAAACAGAAATGGAGCTGTCATTTGTTCTTCAATCAGATTTTTAAATACCGGCACTCCGTCTCCTAAAAAGATAACCGGCTGGTTTTTCTCATTTAATTCTCCAATCAGTTCTCCCATGTCCATGGCACACTGAGGTTTCACCACTGTCAGACTGCTTTTTACCTGATAAACTCCTGTGTAAACCTGGTTTCTTCTGGCATCCATAATGGGACAGATAAGCGCGTCTGCTCCCCAGAGATTATAAGCCATTGCATCTAAGGTAGGCACGTGAATCAGCGGCTTTTTTAAAGCCAGTCCCAGTCCTTTTGCTGTCGCAGATCCAATCCGAAGGCCGGTAAAGGATCCAGGGCCGCCGGATACTGCCACTGCGTCTATGGTGTCCAGTTCCAAATCCAGCATCCTGGTCAGCTCCTCCAGCATCGGAAGCAGGGTCTGGGAATGGGTCTTTTTATAATTCATGGTATATTCTCCGGCTACCACTCCATCGGTGACAATCGCCACGCTGGCTACCAGAGAAGAACTTTCGATTCCCAATATTCTCATAATATCCTCCATGCCGCCCAGTAAGCGGCCATCCTAAGTTTGTTTAGCGAGAAGACGGCTCTATGGTGATTTTCCGATAGTCAAATCCTTTGTCCAAATCCTTTTCAATGGTAATGGTAATCACATCATCCGGCAAAATCTCTTCAATCAGTTCCGACCATTCAATCAGGCTGACTCCTTCCCCGTAAAAACAGTCTTCATAGCCAATCTCCTCCATCTCGCTGACATCTCCAATTCGGTACACGTCAAAATGGTAAAAGGGCAGACGGCCGTCCTCATACTCCTGGAGAATGGTAAAGGTAGGACTGTTTACCGGTCCTTCAATACCTAGTCCCTCTGCAAATCCCTGCGTAAAGACCGTTTTTCCAACTCCCAAGTCTCCATTCAGACAGATGACCTGTCCGGCTTCTGCCTCTTCTCCCATTTTCTTTCCTAATGCAAAAGTTTCTCTGGGTCCATAGGTTTCTATTATCATAGCACTCTCCATTATATGTGTTTGCAGCGGGCCTTCGGCATCTTTTCTTTTAAATATGTCGAAAGCTTTGCTTCCTGTTCCCCTACCGCAGATTTGGGAATCAAAAACGCATGAATCCGGTCTTTATAAAGGATAAACTGCCAGGGATTTTTTACCGCCTGGTACATTGCTTCCCAGGGGATTGTTCCAGTCTGGCCGCCCTGTTCTACCGTTACTCCGTCATCGCCCAGGGATAAAATCATCGGTTCCTTTACCGCAGGCGCTTTTGCCTGACGTTTGGCTTTTAAATACAGGGTTCCCGGCTGCCAGACTGTAAACATCAGTACACACATGACCAGCAGAAGACGGTAAGGGCCGCTTACAACTGCCCACTGGGTAATCAAAAGATATACTGCCGCAATGGTAAACAGCACATTAAATACCCCCAGATACCCCTTGTTGGCATGATACATGGAAAATTTCCAGAGTTCCTTTGCATCCAGGGTTATGGAAAATGAAAATGCCGGCAGTTTTATTTGTTCTTCCATATTGACCTCCCGATTATCAAAGCTTCATAGAGAGAGAAATCCTCTTTTTATTTAGATCTACTGACAACACCTTTACCTCAACCACGTCTCCCACGCTGACCGCTTCCAGAGGATGCTTAATGTAGCGCTCTGTCATCTGGGAAATGTGAACCAGACCATCCTGATGGACTCCGATATCCACAAAAGCGCCAAAATCAATGACATTTCTCACTGTTCCCTTTAAAATCATGCCTGGAGTCAAATCTTTCATATCCAGTACATCGGTACGGAGAATCGGTTTCGGCATCTCATCGCGGGGATCTCTTGCAGGCTTTTCCAGCTCTTTTGCAATATCTGACAAGGTAATTTCACCGATTCCCAGTTCTTCCGAGAGTTCTTTCGGTCTGGTAATTTTCTTGCTGATGCCCTTTAAGCCCCCTGCCAGAATTTCCTCTGTCCGATATCCCAGACTGCTCAAAAGTTTTTCAGCGGCCTGATAGCTTTCCGGGTGCACCGAAGTGGTATCTAATGGATTGTCCCCTCCTTTGATTCTCATAAATCCAGCGCACTGTTCAAAAGCTTTCGGCCCCAGCTTGGCTACTTTCAAAAGCTGTTTCCGGTTGGTAAAAGCTCCATTTTCTTCCCTGTAGGCCACAATATTTTTAGCCAGAACTTTGCTGATGCCGGAAATATATTCCAAAAGTGAGGCGCTTGCAGTATTTAAGTCTACACCGACTTTGTTTACGCAGTCTTCTACTACTCCCTGAAGAGTCTCGCTTAAATGCTTCTGGTTCATATCATGCTGATACTGTCCCACACCAATGGATTTTGGATCAATTTTTACCAGTTCCGACAATGGATCCTGAAGGCGGCGGGCAATGGAAACTGCGCTTCTCTGACCTACGTCAAACTGCGGAAATTCCTCTGTGGCCAGCTTGCTGGCAGAATATACGGACGCCCCCGCCTCATTGACAATCACATACTGAACCTGTCTTGGAATCTCTTTTAAAAGTTCCACAATGATCTGTTCTGACTCTCTGGACGCAGTGCCGTTTCCCACAGAAATCAGAGAAACGTGATACTTTTTAATCAGGTCTTTTAAGACTTTCTTAGACTCTTCTACTTTGTTCTGGGGAGCAGTGGGATAAATGACCACTGTATCCAGGACTTTTCCTGTCCCGTCTACCACTGCCAGCTTGCAGCCGGTCCGAAACGCCGGATCCCAGCCCAATACAACGCGGTTTTCGATGGGAGGCTGCATTAGAAGCTGCTCTAAGTTTTTGCCGAATACCTGAATAGCTCCATCTTCTGCCTTTTCAGTAAGATAACTGCGGATCTCCCGTTCGATTGCAGGCGCAATCAGACGAGCGTAGCTGTCCCCGACCACTTCCTGCAGCACAGGAGTGGTATAAGGATTTTCTCTGGTAATCAACTGCTTTTCCAAAAAACGGAGAATCTGCTCTTCGGGCGCTGTAATCTTTACTGTGAGAATTTTTTCTTTTTCCCCTCGATTTAAGGCTAAAACCCGATGGCCTGCTATCTTTTTCACTGCCTCTTCATGATTATAATACATCTCATAAACAGAAGAAACCGTCTCATCTTTTGCCTGAGAGCAAATCATTCCCTGATCCATCGTTGCCTTGCGGATATAGGCTCGGTACTCTGCATTGTCAGAAACCGTTTCCGCCAGAATATCCTTTGCCCCATCAATGGCATCTGCGGTGGATAAGACCCCTTTTTCTTCTGAAATGTATGCTTCTGCCGTCTTTTCCAGCGGCTCTTTTGTCATCTGGAGCGAAATCACATTGGCAAGAGGCTCCAGTCCCTTTTCTCTGGCAATAGTTGCCCTGGTTCGGCGTTTTGGCTTATACGGGCGGTACAAATCTTCTACTGCCACCAGCGTCGCAGCATCCCTGATCTGTTGTTCCAGTTCTGGAGTCAGCTTGTCTTGTTCTTTAATAGAAGCAATCACCTGTTCCTTCCGATCTTCCAAATTGCGCAGATAGCGGAGTCTTTCATCTAAATTCCTCAGCACCTCATCACTTAGAGAGCCGGTAGCTTCTTTCCGATAACGTGCGATAAAGGGGATGGTATTTCCCTCATCAATCAGCTTTACCGCTGCCTCTGCCTGTTTATAGCCAATCTGCAGTTCTTGCTGTAATTGTTTAATAATATCCATGTCTTTCCTTTTCCTGTCCTTATGTTTTCCGGCCTTTTGGCCCTTTGATACCGAACTTCATCGGATTTTTAGCAGCAGTTCAGCCATGCGAAGATTCAGACAGGAAAAAGCGTTGAAAGCTTATTTTCATAAGAGTTATCCTGTCTGAATCTTCATAAGGCGGACGCCAGACGCTTCTTGTCCGCGTAAGCTGGCAAAAAGATGCATGGCTGAACTGTTACGATTTTTAACCATTTGCCCCTGGTATCGTAATTATACTATATCCTGGAAATGTTGCTGTCAAGTAATCGTTGGAATTTTTCCGGGAATCGCAAAAGTTCATTCTTTTTTCACAATTACCCAGCCAGGAACCGGCTATGCCTGGTGGACAGCTGGAATTTTTCGTGGTAAAATAAACCATAACCGTCCCAGACAGTGACGAATACGTTTTACAAGCGGAGGAACCAATATGTCAGACTTTAACCATGAACCTTTATATAAAAATCCTGATGACACACAGGACTCACCTCAGGGCAGCCCGCAGCAGCCAGATAACAGCTATCAACAGCCGGATAACAGCTATCAGCAGCCGAATAACGGCTATCAGCAGCCAAATAACGGCTATCAGCAGCCGGACAGCAATTCCTGGCAGTATCCGCCCCAGCAGAATACTTACTATAACGGATACAACCAGGGAGCTAACCAAACTCCCTATTATACAGTTCCAGGACAGGGACAGCTTCCTCAGAAGGAAACCAACCCTATGGCAGTTACCTCTATGGTTTTAGGTATTTTTTCCATTATCTCCTGCTGTGCGTCCCCTCTTGCTGTATTATTGGGCATTGGCGGCATTGTCCTTGCCATCCTTTCCAAAAAGGGGAAGCCTATGAGCGGATTTGCGATTGCAGGCATTATCCTTTCTGCCATTGGCCTGGTTATCAGCCTGGCATTTTTCGCCTATTATCTGTTTGTTCTTTCTTTGATGAAAGATCCAAGATACGCTTCTTTCTTTAATGAGATTTTAGAGCAGTACCAGATGCTGCAATAGATTTAAAGCCGCGCTCCATTTTCGGAACGCGGCCTTTTTATATCTGTTTGGAGCGATCATCAGGACATCATCTCAATTCCCAAAATAATCAAAACTCCATTTTTTATAATCCAGTTGCCCATTACCACCACTAACCCTCCTATGGCGTAACGGCGGTAACGCTTCCCAAAAGTCTCTCTCCATCTGTCTTTTTTTCCCGCAAACCAACGGGTCTTGCAGGCAAGATAGCCGACTGTCTCCAGTCCAATCACAACTGCCGCATAGAGCACAAATGGGTGATAATACAAACTTTTCCCAATCTGGCCGGAAAGAAGCGCCTGCACCGCCCTGGTCCCGCCGCAGCCAGGACAGTAAAGGCCGGTAAAAAGGCGGAACAAGCAGGGCAGACCTTTTAATGTCTGTACTAAATCCGCCCACGAATTAATCTGCCAGGTCAAAGGCATCATGGACCAGACGCATTGCCCGATTGGCATCCTGCTCATCAATGAGAACGGTAATCCGAATTTCCGATGTGGCGATCATTTTAATGTTCACGCCTCCATTGGCCAGCGCTTCAAACATTTTAGCCGCAACGCCCGGATTGCTGACCATTCCAGCTCCGATAATGGATACTTTTGCCACCGTCTCATCGCAGGTAATCTCGCTGGCTGTAAATCCCTCTTTATTTTCATTTAAAATATCCAGCGTTTCCGCCAAATCTGTTCTGGCTACAGTGAAAGAAATATCTTTTGTATCTTCCCTTCCTACAGACTGAATAATAATGTCTACATTGATCTGGTTCTTTGCCAGCATATTAAAAATGCGGAAAGCAATACCAGGTTCATTTTTTACTCCAATCACTGAAATTCTCGCTGTATTTTTGTCAACAGCCACACCGCTTACCAGCATACGCTCCACTTTCGTCTCCTCCTTTACGATCGTTCCCTCTGCCCTTGTCAGACTGGAAAGAACCACCAGTTCTACTCCATACTTTTTTGCCATCTCCACCGAACGGTTGTGGAGAACTTTTGCTCCTAATGACGCAAACTCCAGCATTTCATCATAGGAAACCTCTGCAAGTTTTCTTGCATTGGGAACAATTCTCGGATCTGCGGTATAAACGCCTTCTACATCTGTATAAATCTCACATCGATCCGCCCGAAGCGCTGCAGCAATTGCAACTGCCGTTGTATCCGATCCGCCCCTTCCCAGAGTTGTCATATCGTCATACCGGTTAATGCCCTGGAAACCAGTTACAATCACAATTTTTCTGGCATCCAGCTCGTGCCGGATACGATTGGTATCAATCTTTTTTAATTTTGCCTTGGTGTATGCGCTTGTAGTGTACATTCCCACCTGGGCTGCATTGAGGGAAATTGCCGGCGCTCCCAGTGCATGCATGGCCATAGCCATCAGCGCTACCGACACCTGCTCGCCTGTCACAAGAAGCATGTCCAGCTCCCTTTTTGGCGGATTGTAGTTGATATCATAAGCTTTGCTTAACAGTCCATCTGTGGTCTTACCCATGGCGGACAGCACAATCACCACATCATTTCCCTTTTCATAGTCCTCTATGCAGCGCCTGGCTACATTCATGATTTTCTCTTTATCTGCGACGGAACTTCCGCCAAACTTCTTTACAATCAGCATGGTCTCCTCCCGATTTGCAGCAGCTCTGCAAAATGATGCCATTTTATTCTGCCCGTATTACACTGATAATACCAGAAACGCATTCTTTTCTCTTATTAAATTCCTCTTCCGTCATGGTTTGGGTCAACACTCCAAATTCAGAAAGTCCCTCCAATTCCAGGATCTGTTCTGCTTTAAGCGTGTTGGAAATCTCCTCTTTCCAAGAAGAATTTTCCCCCTTTATCCGCACAAAATAGCGGAAAGAGCCCTGGGTAATCGGAGAAATCTCCTGCTTTTCCTCTGTCCAGCCAAGCGGAATGTTTTCCCTGGAAAAAACTGCCGCTTCTATCATATCTGCCACTACTGCACTGGCAGTTGGCAGGCGTCCTGCACCGCTTCCAAAATACATGGAAGTGCCCAGCATATTGCCTTTCACCACAATTCCATTGTACACGTCGCTTACTCCATACAGAGGATTTTCCGGCCCTATCATCATAGGCGCCACAAACGCAGTCACTTTTTCTTCCTGGATGCGGCTGGATCCAAACAGTTTTACAGACATGCCTAACTTTGCAGCATAGCGAAAATCGGTATCTGTAATCTTGGTAATTCCTTCTGTATAGATGTCCTCAAAATTCACTTCCCTGCCTGTAGCCATGGCAGTCAGAATTGCGATTTTACGGCAGGTATCATATCCCTCTACATCGGCCTCTGGATTGCGCTCCGCATAGCCTAAATCCTGGGCTTCTTTTAAAGCCTGCTCAAAGCTTTCTTTGCACTGATCCATTTTCGTGAGAATATAATTGGTGGTTCCATTTAAGATACCAGTAATCTCTTCAATCTTTTCTCCCATCAGACAGCGGTACAGGGTACGGATAATCGGAATGCCGCCTCCGGTGCTGGCTTCAAACAAAAAGTTTACCTGCTTTTTCCTTGCAATTTCCAGAAGTTCTGTACCGCAGGCAGCGACCAGCGCTTTATTGGATGTGGCCACATGCTTTCCCGCCAGCAGACATGCCTTTACAAACTCATAAGCCGGATGAACCCCGCCCATGGTTTCCACTACAATCTCAATCTCCGGATCTTCTTCTATCACTCTGATATCGTGAACAATTTTATTTTCTACTGGAGTTCCCGGAAAATCCCGAAGATCCAGAACATATTTTACCTCGATTTCTCTTCCGGCACGTTTGCCAATAATGTCTTTATTTCTCTCTAAAATCTCTACCACACCGGATCCGATAGTCCCGTATCCCATCACCGCTGCGGCTGCTTTTTTGCCTGCCATTCCCTCTGTACCCATTTTCATAGTCCCCTTCCATATTATTGTGCTATTCCCTGGCCAAAATCTTCACATAATGGATGCCGTTCATGTTCTCCATCTCTTCAATCATGCTGGAAACGTTTCCTGTATGATTCTGCACCTCCACACTAAGTGTCAGCATCGCCACACCATTGACCGGAATACTCTGATGAATGGTCAGAATATTGGCTTTGTAAATTGCCACTACATGCAGAAGATCCGAGAGCAGTCCCTGCTCATCATCCATCTGGATAACCAGAGTAATTGTCTTTCCCTTAGTGTTGTCATAGAAAGGAAATATATCATCTTTGTATTTATAAAAAGAGCTGCGGCTGATTCCCACCCTGTCTGTTGCCTCCTGGACAGTAATCGCCCTCTCAGACTCTAAAAGACGTTTTGCTTCTACTACTTTTAAAAGCACTTCTGGAACCGCCCTCTGTTTTAACACAAAATATTTGCTTTTCTCTTCCATGATTCTCCTCTTATTCCTACTGAATGTCCGTACATAGAGCACATTTGTATTCATGGTAAAGATATTATCACATTCATTTCAAGTATGCAACTGTTTTTTCCCATATACTCTGTCTCTAATCTGTATCTTATGGAATACATTATGAACGTAAGAAATCAGCCCGAACAAACTGTTCGGGCCGTAATCACCTTTGTTGTTAATCTGTCATCTGCGCATGTTTATCCGGACATCCAAGACTCAGCCATTTTAAATAAGCGCTGATAAACGGATCCAGATTGCCATTGAGCACACTGTCTGCATTGCCAACTTCTTCACCGGTGCGGTGATCTTTTACCATAGTATATGGCTGCAGAACATAGGAGCGAATCTGATTGCCCCAGCCAATCTCTTTGACTTCTCCCCGAATATCGGAAAGCTTTTCTGCATTCTCCTGCTGCTTTAACATATACAGCTTGGCTTTTAACATCTGCATGGCCTTATCCTTATTTTGGAACTGGGAACGTTCATTCTGGCACTGAACTACAATTCCAGTGGGAATATGAGTAATACGAATAGCAGAAGACGTCTTGTTAATGTGCTGCCCGCCGGCTCCGCTGGATCGGTAAGTGTCAATCCTCAAATCATCTGGATTAATCTCCACATCCAGGTCTTCCTCAATATCCGGCATCACATCACAGGACACAAATGATGTCTGCCGCTTGCCTGCTGCATTAAAAGGGGAAATACGGACCAGGCGGTGGACCCCTCTCTCTGATTTCAAATAGCCAAAGGCATTTTCCCCGTTAATCTGAACAGTGACAGACTTAATGCCTGCCTCATCTCCGTCCAGAATATCCAGAACTTCCACAGAAAACCCGCGGCTTTCCGCCCATCTTAAATACATGCGGTACAGCATACTGCACCAGTCACAGGATTCTGTGCCGCCGGCTCCGGCATTAAGGCGCAGAATCGCATTGCAGCTGTCATACTCCCCTGTAAGAAGCGTGGATAAACGCATTTTCTCCAGCCCCATTGCAAATTCATCTAACATATCCTGAATCTCAGGGATGACTTCCGGAGTGTTTTCTTCGTAGCCCATCTCGAGCATCACTTCTATCTCTTCGTAAAGATTTTCCAGATGCCTGTAGCCTTCCACTGTATCTTTTAAATTTTTTGCTTCTTTTACAATCTTGGTTGAGCGCTCGGCATCTTCCCAGAAACTGGGTTCCTCCATACTCTTATCAAGTTCGTCAATCTTCCTTAACTTAGCATCTAAGTTAAAGTGAATCCCTCACTTCCACCAGAGGCTTTTTGAATGTGGACAGTGTATATTTAAACTGATCCAATTCGACCACAAGTTTCACCTGCTTTCTTATTTTTTATGACAGTCCGGCAGCAATACTGTTTTTAGACAGGTTTTCTGCCGCAGCACTGTTTATATTTTTTACCGGATCCGCATGGACAAGGATCATTTGGATAAACCTTTTGAACTGCGCGGCGCTTCGGGGCAGCCGGTGCAGATTCATCCCGGTTGGTTCCAGTAACCTTTGCAGCCGGCTCTCTCTCTACCTTCTGCTCTACGCGGATGTGCATCAGAATCCGGACCGTCTCCTCCCGGATTGCTGCCGTCATGGAATCAAACATCTCATATGCATTGACTTTGTATTCCACAACCGGATCTCTCTGGCCGTAAGCCTGAAGTCCGATGCCTTCTCTAAGCTGATCCATATCGTCAATATGGCTCATCCACTTATTGTCAATTACCTTTAAGAGAACAACCCGTTCAATCTCACGCATCTGCTCTGCCTGCGGGAACTGAGCTTCCTTCTCTTCATACAGTTTGATGGCGGATTCTTTGAGCATGTGCTTTAACTCGTTTTTCTTCATGCTCTTTTTCTGCTCATCATCCAAAGTTACCGGCTTAATCGGGATAACCGGAAGCAGAAGGGTATTTAACTCCTGCAAATCCCAGGATGGGGCAGTCAATTCGTCCGGAATCGCTATATCTACTGCATTCTCCACCAGATCGGTTACCATGCGCAGAATCACATCCCGCATATTGTCTCCGTCCAATACCTTACGGCGCTCTGCATAGATAATCTCTCTCTGCTCGTTGTTTACCTCGTCATATTTTAACAGATTCTCACGAATGCCGTAGTTGTTTGTCTCGATCTTCATCTGAGCCTTTTCAATGGCACTGGAAAGCATCTTATGCTCAATCTGCTCATTCTCCGGCACACCCATGGCTTCAAACATCTTCATCAGACGGTCTGAACCAAACAGACGCATCAGATCGTCTTCCAGAGATAAATAGAATCTGGACTCACCCGGATCGCCCTGACGTCCGGAACGTCCTCTTAACTGATTATCAATACGGCGGGATTCATGACGCTCGGTGCCAATGATCTTTAAACCGCCTGCCGCTCTGGCCTCTTCATCCAGCTTAATATCCGTACCTCGTCCGGCCATGTTGGTAGCAATGGTAACTGCTCCATGTACGCCGGCGTCTGCTACGATTTCAGCCTCCAGTTCATGGAACTTTGCATTTAATACTTTATGAGGAATGCCCCGTTTCTTTAACATGCCGGAAAGCATTTCAGATGTCTCAATGGTAATGGTGCCGACCAGAACCGGCTGTCCCTTTTCATGAGCCTTTGCCACCTCTTCCACAACTGCGTGGAATTTTTCCTTTTTGGTCTTGTAAACCGCATCATTTAAGTCAATACGCTGGACCGGCTTGTTGGTCGGAATTGCAATAACGTCCATGGCATAGATGTTGCGGAACTCTTTTTCTTCTGTCAGCGCAGTACCGGTCATACCCGCTTTTTTGCGGTATTTATTAAAGAAATTCTGGAACGTGATGGTGGCAAGAGTACGGCTCTCCCGGCGCACATTTACATGCTCCTTTGCCTCGATTGCCTGGTGCAGGCCGTCTGAATAACGGCGTCCCGGCATAATACGTCCGGTAAATTCATCTACAATCAGGACCTCATCATCTTTTACCACATAGTCTTTATCTCTGTGCATCAGGTTGTTGGCGCGCAGAGCCAGAATAATATTATGCTGGATCTCCAGGTTCTCCGGATCTGCCAGGTTTTCAATATGGAAGAAGTTTTCTACTTTCTTAACGCCTTCTTCTGTCAGGTTGACTACTTTGTCCTTTTCATTGACAATAAAGTCTCCTGTCTCTTCAATGTCCTCGCCCATGATGGCGTTCATCTTTGTAAACTCGCCGGACGCCTCGCCTTTTACCAACTGGCGCGCCAGCACATCACAAACTTCATACAGCTTGGTGGATTTGCCGCTCTGACCGGAAATGATAAGCGGCGTTCTGGCCTCATCAATTAAAACAGAGTCTACCTCATCGATGATGCAGTAATCCAAGTCTCTTAAAACCATCTGCTCTTTATAGATGGCCATATTGTCCCTCAGATAATCAAATCCCAGTTCGTTGTTGGTAACATAGGTAATGTCACAGGCATAGGCAGCTTTTCTCTCATCAGAAGTCATGGAGTTTAAAACCACGCCTACCGTCAGGCCCAAAAATCTGTGAACCTGTCCCATCCACTCGGCATCACGCTTTGCCAGATAGTCATTGACTGTGACGATCTGCACTCCTTTTCCTGTCAGCGCATTTAAATAGGCAGGACAGGTGGACACCAGGGTCTTTCCCTCACCGGTACGCATCTCTGCAATACGTCCCTGATGAAGCACAATACCGCCAATTAACTGAACCGGAAAATGTTCCATATTTAAAGTTCTCTTTGCAGCTTCCCTGACTGCGGCAAACGCCTCCGGCAAAATATCGTCCAGAGTCTCTCCCTTTGCCAGACGCTCTTTAAAAATCCGGGTCTTGTCTTTTAATTCTTCATCTGACAGGGCAGCCATCTCAGGCTTTAATTTTTCAATTTTGTCTACAATGGGGTAAATCAGTTTCAACTCCCGATCACTGTGGGTGCCAAATACTTTTTCAAACAAATTCATAGGTGCTCTCCTATTTCATACTCAGGCATTAATAGAAAGCCGACTGACGGACTTTCTGGGTATAATCTTATTTATTGTATCACCAACTGAAGTTTTATTCAACGAGTTCATAAAAAATTAACATCTTAGCAAGATCCGCTCCCATATTATGGTCAACTGGACATTGTGTACAAAATATATGTTCTCTTTTCTTTTTATCCACATTGTCCACATTCAGTTATTCACACGTTATAGACAAAGTTTTCCTGAAAAAAAAGCTTATTTTGCAAGAAAACAGAGTTATACACCAAGTTATCCACATTATCCACAATCTTTTTCCTCTTTTTGTCTGTTTCTGTAAAAAAACATAATCCCATCCATTTTTTATCTATTTATCACAAAGTTACAAATTTCTGCAAGATTTTTCATAAATCCCCTTGACTTTTTTCAGGCCGAATAAGTAGTTTTGCAATATTTTTTTGCCTGGTCGAAAAAGAAAATTTATAATTTTTTTAGATAAATTGTCAGAACAATTTATGTTTTTTCATTGAATTTTCCCTCTAAATATGATATACTAATCACATCCCAAGAAAAGGAGCTGATGTTAATGCGTTTTATAATTACAGGAAGAAATATTGAGGTCACTCCCGCTTTAAAAAGCGCCGTAGAAGACAAGATCGGCAAGCTGGACCGCTACTTCAATCCCGACACCGAGGTCACCGTTACTTTAAGCGTGCAGAAAGAGCGCCAGAACATCGAAGTTACAATCCCAGTAAAAGGAACCATTATCCGCGCAGAAGAATCCAGCAGCGATATGTATGTTTCCATTGATTTAGTAGAGGAGGTTATTGAGCGGCAGCTCAAGAAATATAAAAACAAATTAATTGATCGCAAACAGGCAGCGGCAGCATTTTCCGCCCAGTTTTTAGAAGAAGAGCCTGTTTCCTATGAAGACGAAATCAAGATTGTAAAGACCAAACGTTTCGGTATGAAACCTATGGACCCGGAGGAAGCTTGCTTCCAGATGGAACTGCTGGGCCACAATTTCTACGTGTTCCTCAATTCAGAGACCGAGGAAGTCAATGTTGTTTATAAGAGGAAAGGCAATACATACGGCCTGATTGAACCGGAGTTCTAGTAATAGTTCAGCCATGCGAAGATTCCGGCAGGAAAAAGCGTTGAAAATAAGCCAGACAAGCCGCAGAGTACAGATGGACAAACATCTATCTCTGCGGCTCTTCTTTTTATTCTTTGCTTCTGTCTTCAGCAGGAACATCCATCCCTTCCTTTGGATCCGGAAGCTGTGCCAGGACTCTTTTTAATCGCTGTACATCTCCGTCTGCAAAACAGTATCCGTCCATTCCGCACTTCTTTGCTCCTTCAACATTCAGATCCAGATCATCTATAAAGAAGCACTCCTTTGGATTTAAGTTAAATCTTTCAAACAGACGGAAATAGATTTCCTTCTGCGGCTTCATGCACTGTTCCTCTGCCGAAAACAAAACTCCGTCAAAACAGTCAATGGCCGGGATCACCTGTTTATAGCAGTCCAGCAGCCGGAGTGATGCGTTGGAGCAAAGGTAAATACCAAATCCCCGCTTTTTTAGCCAGAAAACCAGTTCTCCCATCTCTTCGATCGGCCGCATATTATATTCATGCCAGTGCTCCAGACACAGGCGGGCCATTTCTTTTGCATGCTGGCTGCTCAGACGGGCCTGCATTCTGCCTAACGCGTCCTCTTCTGAGATAACCCCCATGTCTAACATCAGCCATTCCGGCGACACAAACACGCTGGTGCAGACTTCTTTTTGTTCTTGTTCATCTTTTATGAAATGCTTTCCAACCACATCCGCTTCATAGGACACCAGTACTTTTCCCATGTCAAATACAATATTTTTTATCATTGGAATCTCCTTATGGCAGACCTAAACCGCTGCTCGTCCGCTAGTTATCTATTACTCTCTACCATACTACACCCAAATGAATCCGGTGTCAAACCTCTTCTAAATATTCCACTCCAGGACATTCCCTTAGTTCTCCGACCACTTCTTCGTGACAGATTTTCTGTTTCCAGCGAATGACCACAATCGCTGCCAGACTGTCTTTTGCAATTCCTTGGGAAGGTTCCATAAGCACATCCCGAATCTCCAGATTTTTTCCTTTCACCTCTTTAAGAAATCCATTTAACTCCTTTGCTGATTCCACTTCAATGTAAAGTTCCATTCTCCTGCTTTTGCCTAACAAAAACCCATCCACGCGATGAAAGAAGATTAAAATCAGGATAATGGCAAGTCCTCCAATCACTGCGCCTTCATAAAAACCAATCCCTATGGCCAGACCGATACAGGCGGCAGCCCAAAGGCCAGCCGCAGTGGTAAGTCCCTTCACCTGATTATGACCGGTCACGATTATGGTGCCAGCTCCCAAAAAGCCGATTCCGCTGATAACCTGCGCCCCCATCCTGACCGGATCTCCGCCTCCAAACCGTTCATATACATATTGATTGGTCAGCATAACCACTGTTGTTCCAAGGCATACCAGCATATAGGTACGAAAACCGGCAGGGCGGTGTTTCCGCCCCCGCTCAATTCCCAAAATGCCGCCCAATACCATGGCCATTGCAATTCTTAACAAGACCGAACATCCATTAATTTCATAAAATACATCTGGCAGAACCAATGTCATGTCTCATCATTCCTTTACTCCGCCTTCCATAATACCGCCCAGAATGTTTTTCTGGAACACAAGAACCATAAGCAATAACGGAAGAATCGTAATCATTGCAGCCGCGGCAACTACTCCAAACGGGATCGTATGCGTAGTCTGATATAAAGTAAGCCCCACTACCACTGTCCGGCAGTCCTCATACTGGTTCAGAACCTGGGATAATAAGAAGCGGTTCCAGGCCCCGATAAAGACCAGAATACTGATAGAAAAAATACTGGCTTTTAGCAAGGGCAGCAGAATGTAAAAGAAGATCTGAAACATATTTGCTCCGTCTAATTTTGCACTTTCCTCAAAGGAAACTGGTACATTTTTCAATACAGCCGTTAAAAACCAGATGGTCATAGGCAGATCCAGCACCGAAATAATCACTGCCAGGCCAATGCGGGTATTTAAAAGTCCCAGTTTGCTGTACATTTTAAAAATAGGATTAATTAATGTGATAGTGGGAAGCAGTGAAATCGCCAGAACAAACACCAGAAAGGTAGTTTTAAACCGTATATTGGTTCTGGTCAGGGCATAAGAAGCCATACTTCCTGCCGTTACGCAAATCACAACTGCAATAATTGTAATTACAAAACTGTTATATACATATTTTAAAATCGGCTGCTGCACCAAAGCTTTGGCATAATTTTCCAGGGTTGCTGCCGATGGCAGCAGTTTGGGCGGAATACGGCTTAAATCCGACTCAGGCATAAAAGATGCAGAAATCATATACAACATGGGGGCAATCATAATGAACAGGAATATAACCAGAAACACCGCATAGCCTGCTGTTGCTGCCCGTTTTTTGCTTTTCATTGTCACACACTCCCCTTCGTTTTCAGGCTGTCAACAAACAGCAGGCTGATTCCTACCGAAATAATCAGCATCAGAACCGACAGTGTAGCTCCGTATCCGGTATTGCCATAGGTAAAATAAGTGTTTACCGCATACATGGATACCGTTTCCGTCTTGCCTGCCGGTCCCCCTGCTGTCATTGCCACAATCAAATCATAGACCCGCATTGCAGAAATAATGCGAAACAGCACTGTTACAGATATGGTTGCTTTAATTAGCGGCAGTGTAATACTGGTAAACTGGCGCAGTCTGCCTGCTCCGTCTATTTTCGCCGCCTCATAATAGTCTTTGGAAATCGTCAAAAGGCCGGACAGAAGCAGAAGAGACATATATGGCGTATTCTTCCACACATCTGCAATTAAAATTGACAGTTTCGCCAGCCACTCATCTCCCAGCCAGCTAAGCGGTTCTTTAATCAGATTAAACGCCATCAGGGTACTGTTGACAATTCCATTCTGAGAAAAAAACTGGGTCCAGATAATACCAGAAACCACTGTGGGAATTGCCCATGGAATCAGCACTGCTGTCCGGATTAGTCCCTGACCTGGAATTTTGCGGTTCATCAGCAGAGCCAGTCCCATTCCGATCATTAACTCCAGCAGCACAGAGACTGCCGTAAATGCCAGCGTCCACCACAAAGTATCCCAAAAGTGTTCATCCTGAAACGCTTTTATATAATTGTCAAACCCAACAAATTTCGGTCCCAAAGCTGCGGTCTGTGTGCGGATTTCAAAAAAACTCTGGTATATTGTATTGATTGTAGGGTACACAATCAGAACCAGAATTAAAAGCGCACTGGGCAGCAGCATCAAATATCCTATTCTTGTGCTCTTTTTTGTCATATTGCCACCTTTCACCCCTTATCCTTTGACTACTCCAGAATTTTTGCCACCTTCTGAACAATATTCGCCGCCCCTTCTTCGGGAGTTGTCATACCAGTAATGACACTGTGAATTTCTAACTGCATAACACCGGAAATCTCTGCATAATAAGGAGAAAGAGGTCTGGGTTTAGAAGCCTCCAGCACAGGAAGATACTTTGGAAGTTCTGGCTTCTTTGCAAGAAGCTCCTGATCCTCATAAGCTGCTTTTAAAGTAGGTTTAATATCTACTAAATCGCAGGCAATCATCTGGCTTTCATAATTTGCGCGGAATTTCGCAAACTCCACTGCTTCTTTTGGATGTTTGGAAAAGGCAGAAACCATAACGCCCCAGCCGCCTAAACAGCCATAACTTGGCAGAGCCGTAATCTCCATGTTTCCTGATACTGCGGACTCTTCACTGTTAAATGGGCCGTAACCGCTTAACCAGTCTCTGGTAAATACTGCTTTTCCAGCAGTTACAACTGCTCTGGACTCAGAAGTTCCAAATGTCTCAATGCCAGTTGCCGCTGTACCGTCATCCATCATTGCTTTCATTTCTGTCAGCGTTTCTGCAAGTTTTGCTTCATCCAACACACTCTTTCCCTCTTCATCTACAACTTCTCCGCCTTTTTCCCAATAAAACTCCAACATAGAACTGGTAAGGCTCTCATTTTGCTTCCAATAAGAGACGAATCCGCTCATATCTCCTTCTGCTTCTGCAATTTCTTTTCCTGTTGCCGCCAGTTCAGCCCAGGTCTTTGGAACTTGCTTATTGTATTTTTCTAAAAGGTCTTTTCTATAATACAGCGCTCCCGCATCCGCCATAAACGGAAGTCCCCAGGTCTTGTCATAAAGCTTAAAGGCGCTTAGCGGACCTTCCAGATATGCATCCAGTTCTCCTTCTTCCAGATAGTCATCCAATGGAATCACCCATCCCGCAGAAGCAAAAATAGGCGGCCACACCACGTCTCCTGCAAACACATCAATAGAAGAATCTCCTGCCTGAAGCACTGTGTTAATGGTTTTCAGCCGGTCATTGGATGAGTCCGGAAGTTCTACATAATTGACTTTGATATCCGGATTCGCCTTCTCAAATGCTGCTACAATCGCAGTTTCCACCCCATTGTCATCCGGACGCCCGTAATAATTAATAGTAACAGGCCCCTCTTTTTGTTGTGCATCTTCTGATCCGCATGCGGCCAAACCAAACGATGCTGCTGCAAATAATCCCACCATTGCTGCTTTTCTTATCTTTTTCATAGTCCAAGTCCTCTTTCTCTATCTGCGGTTCATAAAGTTTCTAAATAACAGCGGCCAGTCCGTCTGAATCATGTCAAACTTTTTATCCAAAAGCCACCCCCATCCCTCTTCCATGTTTTTTAAAATGGCTGTATCATCATCATGGCCTCCGGAAAGTTTGGTAGTATCGTTCAGCGTAAGGGCATTGACCCACAAAACTTTGCCGTTATTGTGCATATTCCCAATAAATCCATCTGATGCAAACACATGATTCTCTTCTTCAAAAATCACTTCCGCCCCAATCGTATTGATACGATACATTTCTGTCAGACTAAGCTGTTCCTCATTTCTTACAATCGGAAGAAACATCATATCCGGCGCCAATTCCTCCAACAGCTCCAGCTCCTCCTTGCGGGGATGGCTTTTTAAAATAATCTGCTCTTCCATATTATGCCTTTTCAGGTATGCAATCATATCCTTCCAGAAAAACCAGCTCCGATCAATATTAATCAGACATCTCCCTTTAAAATGCTCCAAAATATCATCTAACGAATTTACGCCTTCCGAAATTCGCTCCGAAATCCCGTTAAGAAAATGAAGTTTGTTAATTTCCCCGGAAGACATTGTACGGATATCGATCTCTTCGCCAAAAACTCCTTTTTCCTGTCCGTTATGGAATGCAAAAAATTGTCCGTCGGTGCTCTTAACCACATCCACCTCTATAATATCAGCTCCATGAAGCAGCGCATTTTCATAAGCGCCGATTGTATTTTGAATGATATTTCCTCCGCAGGTTCCTCTGTGAGCCACTAAAAGCACCTTTTGCTCTTTTAATCTGCTGTGCAGATATTCATTTCTGTCCATGTTTCCCTCCCGTTTCTTGATGATTTTAGCATAGCAAAATTATTGGTACGTGTCAGTAATTTTTCAAAAATTTTTATTGAGTTTTACCTGCATTTTTCTTTTTTTCGTTTTGTTTGTGCGTTTTTCGAGCCATATCTTCATCCATTACGCGCCACAAGTAATTGGTACGTTTAAATTTTATTTGTGTTTTTTCTTTTTCCTCTTTTGTTTTTTGGATATCCATGTTATAATTTTTCTAATATATGGATCAGGTCAAAACCTTTAATGAAAGGAGTATTTCTCATGGCAACCATAAAAGACATTGCAAGAGAAGCCGGGGTTTCTCATGGTACAGTATCAAATGTGCTAAATAAAACAGGAAAGGTCAGCGCTGAAAAAATCCAGTTAGTAGAGGAAGCCGCCAGACGGCTGGGTTATAAATTAAACACCCAGGCCAGACAGCTTCGGGGCGGCAGTTCTAAAATTATCTGTGTCATTCTTCCCAATCTTCAGATGCAGTGTTATGTAGATCTGTATGACCAGATTCAGGCTGTCTTTTCCGCTGTTGACTATCAGACCATTCTGTTTACCACAGACCGGATTCCTTCTTCTGAAAAAAAAATATGGGACAAAACCTTTGCCTTGCGCCCGGATGCAGTGATCTGCTCCACTTGTCTGGAAACCATCCCGGATTTGGATTCTGCCGAATTTCCAATTGTTTTAACGGACTATCATCAGCCTTTCACGAGCCCCAGAGTTTCTTATGCCTGCTTTGATTTTGTACAAGCTGCAGAAGAGATTGCAGAATTCATACAAAAAAAGGGCTGCAAAACCATAGCCCTTTTTTCCACCTCCGGAAAATCTGCCAGTAAGTCCATTTTTTCTAATACTTTGACAAACCTGCTGGGTTCTTCTGTGTCCCTTGTGTCCTTCAGTTCTGACGATAAACTGATGTTCCACAAATCCTTTGAGATTATTCACTCTGCTCCGAAGTTTGATTTGGTCATTACATTTCATGCTGAACAGGCAGAATGCATCCATCAGGCTGCCTCCTATACATCGGAAGGAACTGTTCCTGAGATCGTTACGCTTTCCAGTTACCGGACGATTCCGGACAGCCGCTTTTTGTCCTACGAACTCAATTATAAATATCTGGGAAAACAAATTGCCGAAACGCTTTTACAGAGTTTCCAGACAAAAGCAGAACTTCCCATACACTTTCATATAAAAAACGAAGGCTTCCGCTATTTGTTTCCCAATCTTTCCAGGAAGCGTGCATTTCACAGTCCCCTCAATATTTTAAGCCTGGAATCTCCTGCCTCCAATGCGTTAAAAATGCTTCTTCCGGACTTTGAAAAGCATACCGGCATTCAGGCTAATCTAACGATACTGGCTTTTGATGAACTTTATGATACCATCTGCACCATGGGAGGCAGCGGATATTACGATCTTATTCGCTCTGATGTAGCCTGGCTGTCCCATCTGGCTGAAAAAACCTATCTTCCGCTGACCAAGGCCCCCTTGGATCTTTCCGAAATTTTGAGCAGCCTGATTGATGAAACTGCTGATTGCTTTACAAAGGCGGAAGAAACGATTTACACTCTGCCCTTTGATCCCAGCATCCAAATGCTCTTTTATCGCAGTGATTTATTTGAAGATGCCATGGTAAAACGGCAGTATTACGAACTTTATAAAGAAGAACTGACAGTCCCCAAAACCTTTGCCCAGTACAATCAAACTGCTTCTTTTTTTACCAAACGCATAAATCCGGATTCCCCTGTATCCTACGGCACTACCCTGACCTTTGGATCCGCAGGAGTTGCAGCCTGCGATTTTCTCCCCAGGCTGTTAGCCATGGGCAAATCCGTCTTTAATCCCAATGGATTATTAGCAGTCAACACCCCGGACTGTCTGGCTTCTATGGAAAGTTATCTGGAAACTTACCGCTATACGGATCATTCGGTCAGCAAATGGTGGAAACAATCTGTAGAAAATTTTTCTCAGGGCGACACTGCCATGACCATTACATTCAGTAACCATGCCTCCTATCTCATCAACAGCAAGCATTCCAATGTAGTGGACAAACTGGGATTTGACATGGTGCCGGGCGGGAAGCCTCTTCTTGGAGGCGGCGTAATCGGTATCTCTAAATCTTCCCGCAATGTAGAGGAAGCCTGTGAATTTCTAAAGTGGGTATACAGCGATGAAATCTCCAATATGCTCACCATTTTAGGCGGCGCTTCTGCCAACCGGTCCATATACCGAAATGGGGAAATTATCTCTTTATTTCCCTGGCTTAAAAAGGCCAGATCCTGCTTTAGCAGCGGTTCCAGGAGAGCTGAGAGCAAACGCTACCCATTATTTAATGAAAAAACCTTTGAAAATATCCTGGGAGCTGCTGTCAGAAGTTCCGTAACTGGTATGATGTCAATCGAAAATGCCTTAAATTATGCACAGGAGATTGCTGAACAGACTTTTAAACCCAGATAATCAACGCATCTGTTTCCAAAAAACTACAGACAAAAGGAGCAGCCTTCACCGATCATTCCATCTGCAAAGGCTGCTCCTATATTTTTTATTACTTTAAATATTCTTCCAGCGTCTTTCTGACAGCGCCTGGGCCTGCCAGCATTTTGCGTACCATTTCCTCAATCTTTTCTCCAAGTCCTGCTTCATAGAGACTGACGCCGAATATTCCGGCATTTTCCAGAATTGGCTTTAACTGTCCTTTCAGACTATCCGGTTCTCCGACTTTGATTCCATCTAATGCCTGACTTAATTGTTCTAACATCGGATCCGGACTCACCGGCATTTCATTTCCTGCATCGTCCACCTTTAACAGATAGCGCAGCCACCCTGCCAGCGCGAGAGGAATATAGGTGAGACTGGATGGATCCATGTCCGGATGGGCCATATAAGACTTAATTGTCTCTCCAAAACGGATGGAAACCTTCTGGCTGGTGTCTGTAGCGATTCTCTGCGGCATATCCGGAATAAACGGATTGGGAAGTCTTTCCTCTACCACCTCTTTGATAAAGTCCATAGGCTTGATGATGCCCGGATCCGTTACAACCGGCATTCCCTCATCATACCCGATATGCTCAATGAGAGCCACCAGGTCTTTATCTTTCATCTCGTCTGCAATACTCTTATATCCTAACAGGCAGCCGTAAACAGCCAAAGCGGTGTGAAGAGGATTTAAACAGGTGGTAACCTTCATGCGTTCTGTCATATTAACAGTTTCCCTGTCTGTCATATAAACGCCTGCTTTTTCCAGAGCCGGACGTCCATTGGGGAATCGGTCCTCAATCACCAGATACTGAGGAATCTCTGCATTGACAAACGGCGCAATATAGGTATTTTTGCCTGTAACAACCGGAGCCATGTCTTCAATCCCCAGTTCTTCTAACTGAAGTTCAATCTCTTTTGCCGGTCTTGGGGTGATTTTGTCAATCATGCTCCATGGGAAAGATACTCTGGACTCATCTTCCAGATATTCCATAAATCCTGCTTCTGCCAGTCCTCTGTCTGCCCATGCTTTTGCGATCTCAGTAACACCAGCTTTTAGCTTCTCACCGTTGTGGGAGCAGTTATCCATACTAACAACCGCAATGGGAGCCGCTCCTGCTTTATAGCGCTCATACAGCAGCGCTGCCGTAACACCCATAGCATGTGTCGGCGCCTTCGGTCCTTCCTCCATATCCTTGAGTGCAAGACCAGAAAATTCTCCGCTCATAGTTCTTAAGCTGTATCCCTTTTCTGTAATGGTATAGCTTACCATCTGAAGAGACGGGCTGGCAAAAATCCTCTTTAATTCGTCCCACTGGGACTCATCTTTACTGTCTGCCCGAAGTCCTTTTGCAATGGAAGCAATCACTTTCTTGTCCGTACTGCCATCTGGTTTTAAGCTGACCATCATGGTCATGTTGTCATACGGCGTATAAATTTTATCAATAATATCGTAGTCAAATGTATCTGCCGCTATAATGCCGCTGCTCTCGCATCCCTGCTCCAGCAGCATCTGCTGTAAGTCTGCAATAAATCCCCGGAAAATATTGCCGGCTCCAAAATGGATCCATACCGGTTTTTTTCCGGTTTCCTCACACATCTTTTTCCAGTCAAATCCCGGAAGAGCCACACCTGCTTTTTCCCAGCCCTGCCTGTCCTTTAATCCTTCATAGTTTAATTTCATCAAATTCCCTCCTTAGACACCGTCTGACGGTTTCTCACAGACATAATTCCAACGCTGTGCACTATTTATTAGTAACAGTTCAGCCTTGCATCTTCTTGCCCGCCTGTGGCGGACAAGAAGCGTCTGGCGTCTGCCCTATGAAGATTCAGACAGGAAAACTCTTATGAAAACAAGCTTTCAACGCTTTTTCCTGTCTGAATCTTCGCATGGCTGAACGGTTACATTTATTATACACGAACGAAAGTCGCCTGTCCATAAAGATATTTCCCATAAATCAGGAGGAATATAAAATCAAATACAGAGTCTTTCTCTATGCAAAGAAGGAAATAACCAACGCTACTAAAAATCCAGTAGTTCCGACCAGTGTCTCCATAATGGTCCAGGTCTTTAAGGTGGTCTTTTCATCCATGCCAATCAGGGATTTTACCAGCCAGAAACCGGAGTCATTAAAGTGAGAGCATACTGTAGATCCGCCTGCAATGGCTGCTGTGATACATGCCAGATACAATGGGGAATACTCTGCAATACCCGGCATTGATGCAATGATTCCAGCTGCCATGGTCATGGCCACTGTTGCAGATCCTACTGAAATACGCACCAGAGCTGCTACTGCAAATGCTACCACTACCATGGGAAGCGCTGCGGATGACACTGCATTTCCAATCACATCCCCAAGACCGGAATACTGAAGCATATAGCGGAGCACACCGCCGCTGGCGGTTACCAAGAGAATCATTCCTGTCGGCTCTAATGATTTGGTCATGACTTTTTCCAGTTCTTTGTTAGTATATCCATACTTATAGCCTAAAATAAACATGGCTGCAATGGTTGCAATTAAAAGGGCCACAAATGGTTCGCCTAAAAAACCAAGTACAGGCTGAATGGGCGCCATTGCCGGAATCACACCTGCAACGGAGTCTAAAATAATCAAAACCAGCGGAATCATAATAATTCCAACAATAGTTCCAAACTTCGGCAGCTTGGACTCGTCAAACTCTTCCTGATTGGCCAGATGCTCCGGAATGGCAACGTGATACTTTTTACCGCAGAAAGCACCCCAGACAGGACCTGCCACAATCATTGCCACTGTTCCGCAGAGAATTCCTACTAAAATCACCCAGCCCAGTTCGACATTGAGCATGGTTGCTACCAGCACCGGCCCTGGGGTAGGCGGAATGAATGCATGTCCAACTGCAAGTCCTGCCAAAAGCGGAATTGCATAGAACAAAGAGGAGCGCCTGGTTCTCTTTGCCAGTGAAAAGGCCAGCGGGATCAAAATAATCAATCCTGCGTCAAAAAATACCGGCATTGCAATTACCAGGCCGGTAATCCCCAGCGCCCAGGCTGCTTTTTCATCTCCAAACTTTTTTACCATGGTTACTGCAATACTCTGAGCGCCTCCTGACGTTTCCAATATGGCACCGAACATGGAGCCAAGCCCCACCAGAAGGGCAATGCCTTTTAACGTATTGCCAATTCCGTCATTGACTGCTGTTATAATTTGTTCAAAGGGCATTCCTGCCATCAGGCCAATAGACAGTGCGCCAATTAAAATAGCAATCATGGCCTGAATATTAAATTTAATAATTAACACTAATAAAATCACCAGACCGATTAATGCTGCGATGACCAGCCGGGTCGGATTCAGTGCTGCTGCTTCCATTACGAACCCCTCCTTATACTATGTATCCGCCCTTCATCGGGGATACTGCATGTTCTGAATAAATTTTTAATACACCCTTTGTATATTTTGCAGACTTTGGCTGCCATGCCTGTTTCCGCTCTGCAAGAATCTTTTCTACCTCTCCCTTTGGAAGTTCTTTTCCATTAACTCCCACAATCTCCAGAATTCTCTCCGGAATGTCGATCTTTATTAAATCTCCCTCTTCTACCAGGGCAATAGGTCCGCCCTCTGCTGCTTCCGGCGATACATGGCCGATTGCTGGTCCCTTAGAAGCGCCGGAAAACCGGCCGTCTGTAATCAGGGCAATACTTTTTCCCAACTCCGGATCCGAAGCAATGGCTTCGGTTGTATAAAACATCTCTGGCATACCGGAACCCTTTGGTCCTTCATAGCGGATAAATACCGCATCGCCAGGCTGGATGTCGTGGGACAAAACTGCTGCAATGGCGTCTTCCTCACAGTCAAAGGGTCTTGCCCGAAGCACTGCCTGAAACATTTCCTTTGGAACTGCAGAGTGTTTTACCACAGAACCTTCCGGCGCCAGATTGCCTTTTAAGATGGCTACTGTTCCATCGGTTCCGATGGGATTGTCAAACGTACGGATTACATCCGTTCTCTTTAATCCCCATTTCTTTAAATATTCCTCACACTTGTCGTAAAAGCCGTTCTTCTTTAATTCTTCCAGATTTTCTCCCAGAGTCTTTCCTGTGACGGTCATTACATCCAGATGCAGCATGGACTTGATTTCTTCCATAACAGCCGGTACGCCGCCTGCATAGTAGAAGAACTGTGCCGGCCACTTGCCTGCCGGACGGATATCCAGCAGATAATGGGCTCCTCTGTGCATCCGGTCAAAGGTATCAGAATCCAGTTCCAGTCCCAGTTCATGGGCCATTGCCGGAATGTGAAGCAAAGAGTTGGTGGAACCGGAAATGGCAGCGTGTACCATAATTGCATTTTCAAAAGACTTCATGGTCACAATGTCGCTGGCCTTTAATCCCATTTTGGCCAGTTCCATAATCTGTTTTCCTGCCTTGTAAGCCATATCTTTTAAATCTTTACAGGTTGCAGGCATCAGGGCAGAACCTGGAAGCATCAGTCCCAAAGCTTCTGCCATAACCTGCATGGTAGAAGCCGTTCCCATAAAAGAGCAGGCGCCGCAGGAAGGGCAGGCATGGTGTTTGTAATAGGTAAACTTCTCTTCTGTAATCTCACCCCTCTGACACATTGCCGAGTACATGCCAATCTGTTCCAGAGTCAAAAGATCCGGACCTGCATCCATAACGCCTCCGGTAATGACGATGGAAGGCATATCCAGTCTTGCAAGTCCCATCAGACAGGCGGGAACGGACTTATCGCAGCTTGCAATAAATACGCCGCCGTCAAATCCGGTAGAACTGCCATGGATTTCAATCATGTTGGCGATCATGTCCCTGTGCGCCAGGGAATAGTTGATTCCGTCATGCCCCTGGGCAATTCCGTCGCAGATATCTGTGGTATAATATCTGGCTCCCTTTCCCCCTGCATCCTGAATACCTCTCATGGCTTCATCCACAAACAGATTTAAATGGGCGCTTCCAGGATGGCTGTCGCCAAAGGTACTCTCTACCAAAATCTGAGGCTTGTCCAAATCTTCTACCGTCCATCCCATGCCGATTTTTAACGGATCATTCTCCGGAGCCAGTTTTCTTACTTTTTGACTGTTCAGTTCCATAATGCTCTCCTCCTGTGTTATTCCATACTTTGTGATAATTGTAGTATTTTCCGCAAGTCATATGATGTTTTGTGATTTTATCCTAGCATATTTTGATTATTTTTTCAAGTCATCAGATTACTTTTCTCCACTTTGCCGGAACAATCATCAGATGTTTGTGCATTATATCTAAAAAGACAGGCCCGGACAATATTTTCACTGCCCTGACCTGTCTCTTCTATTTTTGTGAATCGGATTCCCGAATTAATTTTTTAATTAAATTGCGGTTATAAGTCATATGCATCATCATTGCACTTTTCGCTCCGATTGGGTCTCTTTCCATAATGGCGTCCACCACTGCCCGATGGGTGGAAATGGTTTCCTCCTTCAGCATTTTGTGGGTTACATTGACAAATACCATAACCGCCGTATCAATAATGGGGATCAACTGGCCCACTACCCGGTTTTTGGAACATCGGGCTACACAGGTGTGAAACTCAATATCATCCTGCACGTAGTCCTCTCCATTCTGCATTTTGCGTTCCACCCTGCTGCACAGCATTTCCAGTTCTTCTATATCCCTTTCTGTAGCGTTGCGGGCAGCCATTTCTGCAATTCCAGGCTCCAGCAAAAGACGGACATCCACCAGGTCCAATGCCAGACTCATCCGATCTCCCAGTCCCTGAAGCCCCAAAGGGTCCAGATCTGCCGGCGTCTTATTGATCACATAAGTGCCGGATCCCCTTCTTACTTCCAGCACTCCTTTGGATGCCAGAAGCTTTACCGCCTCTCTGATTGTGCTTCTTCCTACTCCAAACTTTTCGCCAAGTTCAAATTCATTGGGAAGCTTTGAGCCAATTTCCAGAGACGTATCCACTATGTACCGATATATCTGCTCTTCTACCTGCTCAGCCAACAGCTTGCTCTTGATTGTTGAAAGTTCTCCTGTTTTTTCCATCTCTTACCTCGGTTATGTTCGTGAAAACTTGTGGTAACAGTTCAGCCATGCGAAGATTCAGACAGGAAAAAGCGTTGAAAGCTTGTTTTCATAAGGGTTTTCCTGTTTGAATCTTCATAGGGCAGACGCCAGACGCTTCTTGTCCGCCACAGGCGGGCAAGAAGATGCATGGCTGAACTGTTACAACTTGTGCGTAACAACAGAAAAACTGCCGCAAAATCTTGTTGCTATTTTGCGGCAGCCATATGACACTTAAACCTCTTTCTTTCCCAGCAGCTTACGCCTCCGGCTTTTCAATCTGGATAATCGCCTGTTTCTGCATAGGGATGCGGCAGTTTTTATTGCTTCCAAACTCTACAATAACGGTATCGTCTGTCATGTCGATAATCACGCCATAGAAACCGCTGGAAGTCAGCACTGTATCGCCTACTGCGATGCTGGCCATTAACTCCTGCATTTTCTTCTTTTCCTTTTTCTGGGGTCTGATGGCAATAAAATACATCAATCCGAAAATTGCTGCCAGATAAATAATCCAGAAGCCAATTCCCATAGTCCCGCCTGTTGCAACCATTTTTTTCCTCCTTATGATTCGGGGAGCTGTCGCCTCGCCTTTTGCTCCCGTATTACTTCTGACCAGTTACGCCAGCAAGCTTTTCTGCTTTATACTCTGCGTATCGGTGTTCTTCGATGGCGTCGCGAATCTCACTCATCATTGTATTATAAAAATAGAGATTATGCAAGACACAGAAACGCATTCCTAACATCTCTTTTGCTTTTAAAAGGTGTCTGATGTATGCTCTGCTGTATCCTCCCCTGCATGCCGGACAGCCGCAGCCCTCTTCAATGGGCCTGGAATCCAGTTCATACTGGGAGTTAAACAGGTTCAGCTTCCCATGATTGGTATACACATGGCCATGACGTCCGTTGCGGGACGGATACACACAGTCAAAGAAATCCACTCCTCTGTCTACTGCCTCCAGGATATTGGCCGGCGTTCCGACTCCCATCAAATACGTAGGCTTATCCTGGGGCAGATAGGGAACTGTCACGTCCAGAACATGATACATCTCCTCATGGCTTTCGCCTACCGCCAGGCCGCCTACTGCATAACCGTCCAACTCCATGGCTGCAATCTCTTTTGCATGAGCGATTCTCACATCATCCAAAATACCGCCCTGGTTAATGCCAAACAGAAGCTGCTCTTTGTTGATGGTATCCGGCAGGCTGTTGAGCCTCGCCATCTCCGCTTTACAGCGAGCCAGCCATCTGGTGGTTCTTGCCACACTGTTTTCAATGTATTTCCGATCCGCCATACTGGGCGGACATTCGTCAAATGCCATTGCAATGGTAGAACCCAGATTAGACTGAATCTGCATACTCTCTTCCGGTCCCATAAAAATCTTATGACCGTCAATATGGGAGCTGAAATATACTCCCTCTTCTTTAATCTTTCTGAGTCCGGTTAGAGAAAACACCTGAAACCCGCCGGAATCTGTGAGAATGGGACGATCCCAGTTCATAAACTTGTGAAGGCCGCCAAATTCTTTAATCAGCTTATCTCCTGTCCTTACATGGAGATGGTAGGTGTTGGACAATTCCACCTGCGTTCCAATATCTTTTAAATCGTTGGTGGAAACTGCGCCCTTAATGGCTCCTACTGTTCCCACATTCATAAACACAGGAGTCTGAATCACGCCATGAACCGTTTCCACGCTGGCGCGTTTTGCACGCCCATCTGTTGTAATTAGTTGATATTTCATTCTTACTTCTCTTTCTTTCCGGAACGTTTGGCTTCTTTGGCAGCTTTCTTTTCTGCTGCTGCCTGCAAAGCGGCTGCCTGCTCTTTTTTCTGTTTTCCAGTGGTCATCACATACCACAGAGCACCGGTAATGCATACAGAAGAATAAGTTCCGCAGACAATACCTACCATTAGCGGAAGTGCAAATTCACGAATCGAAGATACTCCCATCAGATACAATACGAATACCATGATAAACGTGGTCAGGGATGTGTTAATGCTTCGGGTAAAGGTCTGGGTAATACTTGCATTCACCAGCTCTTTTAAGTCTTGCTTGCCCTGAATGGCCAGGTTTTCGCGGATACGGTCAAAGATAACAATCGTGGCGTTGATGGAATATCCTACAATTGTCAGCATACATGCAATAAAGGTGGAACCCACTGACCATTTTGCAATGGCGTAGCAGGTGATAACCACTAATACGTCATGAACCAGGGCCAGCACTGCGCTGGCTGCAAAACGGATATCCTTAAACCGGAACCAGATGTAGAGCAGCATGCAGAACGTTGCGATGGCTGTTGCTAAAGCAGCATCCTTTTTCATCTCATCACTGACTGCGCCGGAAATGCTTTCTGCCGTAATCTTTTCCTGCTCCACTCCAAAGTTTTCCACTAATGCGTCATTTAATGCCTGACGCTCGTCCACATCCAGAGCGCGGGTCTTGATGATCACTTCATTGGTGCCTGCAACCTTCTGGGTCTGGATTCCAGCATCTTTGGTAATGCTTTCTACAACCGGAACAACTTCTGCGGAAATCTGCTCCAGAGTCATATCCTCATTGAATGTGACGTTGGTGGAAGTACCACCCTTAAAGTCTAAGCTGTAGTTAAACATATCGCCGGTATTGGCCTTGTTGATGCCCATGCCGACAAATCCTGCAAGCACAACTGCTAAAGAAATAATAAAGCAGATATTTCTCTTGCCCAGGAAGTCGATTACCTTTCCATCCTTCTTGATACCGTACATCTTTGGGTTTTCAAATCCCAGACGGTACAGAGCGCGGAGCACAAATCTGGTTACAAACAGAGCAGTAAACATGGAAAGCACGATACCAAGAGCCAGAGTAGATGCAAATCCCTTTACAGTGCCGGAACCTTTCCAGAACAGTACCAGCGCTGCAATTAATGTGGTAATATTTCCATCCACAATCGCAGACAATGCTTTCTGAAAGCCGGTCTTAATTGCGGATTTTACAGTCTTTCCAACTGCAATTTCTTCTTTAATACGGGTAAAGATAATAACATTGGCGTCTACTGCCATACCGATAGACAGGATAATACCTGCCACACCAGGCAGCGTCAGCGTAATCTCAAATGCAGAAAGCAGAATCAGAATCAGTCCTACATACAGGCACAGTGCAATCACGGATGCAAGACCAGGAATCAGATATACTACTATCATAAATACAGCTACCAGAGCAAATCCGATTGCGCCTGCCTTTAAGCTGGACGAAATCGCAGTGGAACCTAATTTTGCGCCTACTACGTTGGAACGCAGTTCCTCTAATTCCAGGGACAAGGAACCAATACGGATGGTAGAAGCCAGATTTTCAGCCATCTCGAAGGTCTCGATGCCAGTAATCTCGCAGGACCCCTGGGTAATCTCACTCTGAACGATTGGCTGAGAAACTACCTTATTGTCATAAATAATGAAAATCTGCTTGCCAATATTGGCTTTTGTAGCTTCTGCAAAGGCCTGTTTTCCCTCTTCATTGAACGTCAGGGAAACCAGATAGCTGTCCATTCCCGTTGTCTCGTCCTGGTACATTCCCGCTTTAGCAGAAGTAACCTTGGTGCCGTCCAGCACTGTTTTGCCGGTTTCGTCACAGAACACCAGGGAACCTGGTTTTCCCAGTTCTTCTAAGATGGTGTTGGCATCCGATACACCCGGAATGTCAATGTTAATCCGGTTGCTGCCTTCCTGATACACTTCCGCTTCTGTACTGTAGTTTTGTACACGCTGCTGAAGCTTATAAATGGTATCAGACATTTCTTCATCCGTCGGGTCTTCTTTGACGGTCTGGTAAGTAATGCTGACACCGCCAGCCAGATCCAGGCC
The DNA here is from genome assembly GCA_046957575.1 of Lachnospiraceae bacterium. Taxonomy (GTDB): domain Bacteria; phylum Bacillota; class Clostridia; order Lachnospirales; family Lachnospiraceae; genus UMGS1370. Next base: position 37,760 of record JBKUOG010000019.1, read on the forward strand.
CAGTTTAATATCGTCCATGGTCTGATAACCCAGGAAGCCAAATACCACAACTGCTGCTATGGCCAGAATTAAGCTGAGCAGACCCTTTGTTTTGCTGTTTTTCATGGTTGATTATCTCCTTTTCCTTGTCAATCCTCAAGCGCTGCTTTAATCATCACAGCACATTCGATTCGTTTTTTCTGCATCTTACAGCCAATGTCATACGCATCTGTAATGGATTTGTGGAAATTGTAGGAATTTGCCGCGCAGCCGCCGCTGCAGTAAAATCTTGCAAAACAATCTTTACATTTCTCTTTTGCGTACACATTGCAGAGTTTAAACTCATCGCGGATTGCCGTATTGGTTACACCTGTATCTACATTGCCGAGAAGAAATTCTTCCTTGCCGACAAATTGGTGACATGGATAAAGATCTCCCCAAGGGGTAACAGCCAGGTACTCGGTTCCGGAACCGCATCCGGAAAGGCGTTTTGCAACGCAGGGACCCTGCTTTAAATCTACCATGAAATGGAAGAAGGTAAATCCCCTTCCTTCTTTGTGGCGTTTTACGTACTCAGCTGCCAGTCTGTCGTATTCCGCTAAAATCTGAGGGAGATCTTCTTCCCGAATCGCGTAATCTTCTGTCGGCTCTGCCACTACCGGCTCCATAGACATTTTCTTAAAACCTAAGTCTGCATAGTGGAGTACGTCTTCGCCAAAGTCCAGATTCTTATTGGTAAAGGTTCCGCGGACAAAGTAGTCCTTGTCTCCCCGAAGCTCGGCAAATTTCTGGAACTTGGGCACAATTAAATCATAGCTTCCTTTTCCATTGCGGAACGGGCGCATATGGTCATTGACTTCTTTACGGCCATCCAGACTCAAGACTACGTTGCTCATTTCTTTGTTGCAGAACTCCATAATCTCGTCATTTAACAGAACGCCGTTGGTTGTCAGGGTAAAACGGAACTTTTTATTGTGTTCATTTTCCTGGGAACGGCCGTATTCAACCAGGCGTTTTACTACGTCCCAGTTCATCAGCGGCTCTCCGCCGAAAAAGTCTACTTCCAGATGCTGTCTGTTGCCGGAATTGGCAATGAGGAAATCAAGGGCTTTCTTTCCTACCTCATAGCTCATTAATGCACGGCGGCCATGATACTCGCCTTCTTCTGCAAAGCAGTAGCGGCAGGCCAGATTGCAGTCATGGGCAATGTGCAGGCACAGCGCTTTTACCACTGTTTTCCGTTTCTTGAAATCAGCTACATACTCTTTATAAATGTCCTCCGTAAACAGCTGTTCCATGTCGATAAGTTCCTGGATGTCTTCCAGAACTTCTGCAACCTCTGTATCCGGATATTTGCCGGATAAGCGCTCCTTTACCAGAGTCACTGCCTCTTCTGGCAGTTTTTCCGGCTTTTCCATATCAGGAATCTTTGCTTCCTCTGCCAGAACCTGAACTGCATCATAAAATACCGGATCTACGGAATGGACAGAACCGCTGTTAACGTCCATAACGATATAGTAGCCATTATTAATATATTGATGAATCACTGAATATTCTCCTTATCTAACTGTTTCCCTGCCGCTATCCGGCAGACAGATATACGGGGCAGACACCGAGAAAACCTGCCAGCGGCAGGTTTTCCAGTGCTTGACAACGAAAATACCCCCTACAATCCGGGAAGACCGTAGGGGTTTCTTGTCTGCCTCTTCCTTGTCCTTCTGTCAGTCCTCACAAGTCTGGCAGCCTTTGTAAACTAGCGGCTGCTGTTCTCGCAAGCCTGGTTTCCTACTGTACAAGAGGTTTTGCAAGCAGACTGGCAGGAAGTCTGGCACTCGCCGCATCCGCCCTTCTTCATGGACTCCTTTAAGGTGTTTGCATTTAAAGTCTTAACGTGCTTCATCCCAAGTTCCTCCTATCTTAAAGATTTGAATGTAACAGTTCAGGCGGCGGAAAACCGGTGCAAAAACAGGCGTTAAGCTTACTTATAAGCATGGTTTTGCGCCGGTTTTCTCATCGAATGGACATTCGATGCTTCTTGACCTGTCTTTCAGGTCAAGAAGATACGCCGCCTTGATCCGTTCCATTTGAACAATGTACATAATTTCTTTGCAAGTATATCACAGATAGATAGGCTTTTGCAAGTATATCTTGTACGGCTTGGGAATATATTAAATCAAATCTTGCTGTTGCAAAACGAGGTATCTTATGTCCAACGGGTTTGTGAAACCTTTGCTCCGTTCCCTGCTGTTTTCCTACATTGCCACCGGCATCCTGCTTTTTGCCCTGGCCTTCGGTCTGTATAAGCTGCATTTCAGACCCGCACAGGTAAGCGCTGCAGTCAACATCATCTATGCTGTCACCTGCTTTTTCGGCGGTTTTTTGGCTGGAAAAGCCCTGCGTCAGCGCCGCTTTTTCTGGGGACTTTTAACCGGATTATTCTACTTTCTGATTCTTTTTCTCATGTCTGCTGCCATGGATAAGGGAATCACCGCAGATATGAAACAGATCATGTCCGTCCTGGGAATCTGCGCAGCCAGCGGCACCATCGGCGGGATGGCCAGCTAAAAGCAGAAGGCGTACTGCATCTCCTGCAATACGCCTCTTTTTTATACGGATTAAGGTTCTTCTTTTTCCTCTTCCGGCTGTTCCAACCGGTAAATATGGATTTTTTCAATCCGGTTTTTGTCCATCTTTTCTACCAGGAATCGGAGTCCTTCGTGTTCAACAGTCTCCCCTTCTTCCGGCAGATGGTCTAAAAATCCAATTACCAGACCGCCGATGGAATCATAATCCTCAGATTCCAGGCTAAGGCCCAACTGATCATTTAAATCATCCAGCTTCATGGAACCTTCTACAATATATTCGTTGGGACTGATTTTCGTCAGACTGTTTTCCTCGTCCTCGTCATATTCATCCCGAATCTCTCCTACGATTTCCTCCAGCATATCTTCCAGGGTAATCAGGCCTGCAGTAGCGCCGTATTCATCCAGTACGATTACAATGTTGTTGGAAGTCTTTCTCATTTCTACCATCAGTTCGGCAACCTTTTTAAACTCATAGGTATATAAAGGCTGGCGCAGATAATCCCGAATCGAGAAATGAGCCTTATCTTCTTCTGTCAAAAGCAGAAGATCCTTCATATTAATAATGCCGATTACATTGTCTGTCGTTTCCTCATAAACTGGAATACGGGTAAACCGATCTTCCCTGAAAATCTCAATCAGTTCGTCATATGTGGCCTCTGCATCCGTAAAAGACATATTAATTCTGGGAACCATAATGTCTTTTGCCAGAGAATCCCCGAAATCAAATACATTGGTGATCATCTTTTTCTCTTCGGTTTCAATAACGCCCTCTTCATGACTGACTTCTACGATGGTTCGCAGTTCATCCTCTGTAATGGATTCCTGCTTTTTATTAGGATCCATCTTCATCAGGCGCAGTACACCGTATGACATTTTGTTGATCACAAATATAACCGGAGTCAGCAGAATCATTAAATAATAAATAATTCTTGCATTTTTTAACGCAATGGAATCTGCAGACAGAGTTGCCATAGTCTTCGGCGTAATCTCACCGAAAAGCAGAATCAACAGAGTCAGAACACCGGTAGCAAAACCGACTACCCTGCTCCCCCACAAGTTGGTTACCAGTGTGGTTACCAGCGAAGATGCATACAGATTTACAATATTATTGCCAATCAAAATCGCAGAAAGCATCTTTCCCTGATCTTCCACCACCTTGTTTACATACATGGCTGGCTTTGATCCTGCCTCTGCAAGGGTACGCATCCGAATCTTGTTCACTGTTACCAGAGCGGTCTCTGTAGATGAGAAAAATCCAGATAAAATCAATAGAATTGCAATTATGATACCTTGTATCACGACGTCAGACGACGGGTCCAAAAAAAATCACTCCTTCTTTGTTTTTGATAGTGATTTTACAATATTTCGGACAGTCTGTCAATATGCCTGACAGACTATTTGGCCTGACCGCTGCTGCATTTTACCTGCTTCTCCATACATCCTTTGCCCATCGGCATACTTCCGCCAGCAGGACGAGCAGCGCTCCCATGAATACAAAGAGATCTCCCAGATTAAAGATTACTTTCTTTAATCCTTTTACATCAAAACTAAAGTAATCCACTACATATCCCCGTTTATACCGGTCAAAAATATTGCTTAACGCCCCGCCCAGCGTCAGGGAAAATGCCGTTTTTTCCAAAAGGTGGCCCTTTTTTCCCATCAGATAAGCCAATGCGCCGAATACCGCAGAAGCGGCTGATAGCGGGATCAGCTTTACCAGTTCCTTTTTTTCCTTTAGAAAACCAAAGGGAAAACCTGCATTATGGCTTTTGTGAAGGATAACCTTTCCACTGGTTCCTTCCAGTTTTTGGGGAAATATCTCATCTTTCTGCTCTTCTATCAGTTCCTTAAAACATAAATCCACAAATGCCAGCACTGCAATCAAACCAATCCAAACCATCTGCGCCACCGCCTTCTCTTATTTTTTCTTTATGCATCTGCTCAGGACAGCGTATCTTCGCCTGGCACGAAGCATCGGATATTCATCCTTCCCGCCGTCCTGAATGATTATGATACTGGTGTACTGTCTCACTCACATTTCGCATAATCACCTGCCTGCAGGAGAATTTTTGACCTTGGGACCCCGCCAAAAACATGAGCAAGAATCCCTTTTTACTATTTTACTATGACAAAGCCGGTTCGTCCAGTGAATGTTTTTGCAGCCGGCGCCATATACTGTTAAAAAATGCCGGAGGGACTTATGGCTGCCTGTACGGTTGATATCACTTCTGAAGAATATACAGATTTTATTTACCGGCTTGGAAGCGAAGGCTGGCTCTCCGCAGAGCCGGATACTTTGCCAGTATGTTCTGATTACGCATTTCCAGGCTATTCTATTATCTATCTTCCCTCTGAACATACTCTTCCCATTTCTCTTGAGAAATATCCTTATTATGCTATCCCAAAACTTTTTACCCTGTTAGACACTTCTGCCCTGGAAGCTTCCGGCATTTTCCAGGTATTTAACCAGCCGTCTCTTGGGCAGAAAGGCCGGGGAACACTGATTGGATTTATTGACACTGGTATTGACTATCGAAGTCCTGTATTTCGGAAAGCGGATGGCTCTACCAGAATTTTGGGAATCTGGGACCAGACTATTCCAAGGCCATTAAATCCCCTTTCTTCCGATTCGTCCCCCTCTGCCGGATCTTCCTCCCAAAATGACGGGCCTTTTGATTTTCTCCAGTATGGCGTCCATTTTGGCGAAGAACAGATTAATGAAGCCCTGGCTTCTCCGGATCCTCTTTCCCTGGTTCCTTCCAAAGACACTCTGGGACATGGTACTTTTTTAGCAGGAGTAGCAGCAGGAACCGCCCTTCCTGCTTCGGATTTTTCCGGCGCAGCCCCGGAAGCTTCCTTAGCCATGGTAAAACTAAAACCCGCCAAGCAATATCTGAGGGAATTTTTCTGTATCAGCAAAGGCGCTCATGCCTACCAGGAAAATGACATCATTTTAGGAATCCGCTACCTTTCCGAAGTAGCCAGATTTTACCGGATGCCCCTGGTGGTCTGCATCGGCCTGGGAACCAACTTAGGAAGCCATGGCGGGACCTCTCCTTTAAGCTTATCTTTAGGCAGTATTACCCAGTCCATCGGGGCCTGTACGGTGATTGCTGCCGGAAATGAAAGCGGTTTGGGACACCATTATGTCGGATCCGTCCCCAGCGATTCCCAGCCGGACGAGGTGGAAATACGGGTAGGGGAAGGAGAAAATGGATTTGTAACCGAGCTGTGGGCTTCTACGCCGGAAACCTATACGGTCGGATTTGTTTCCCCCAGCGGAGAAACCATCGGACGGATTCCCCTTACCTTAAGCAGCAACGCTACCATTTCCTTTCTTTTAGAACCCACTGTCATCTTCGTCAGCTACCGTCCCCATGAATTAAGTTCCGGAAAACAACTGGTCTTTATGCGGTTTCTCAATCCTTCCCCTGGCATCTGGCGGATTCGGGTCTACAGCAATCTTTTGCTGGATGGAGACTACCATATGTGGCTGCCTGCAGAGACCTTTATTTCTCCCAATACTGTCTTTTTGCGGCCCAATCCTTCTTCCACCATTACTTCTCCCGGCAATACCCCCCAGCCCATTACCATCGGCGCATACAACCATGAAGCCGGAAACATTTTCATCCATTCCGGAAGAGGGTATACCATCGACGGACGGATTAAACCGGATATTGCAGCCCCCGGAGTAGAAGTCTACGGTCCCGGTGTCATTCCAGAGGCAGCGTATCGTACCTTAACGCCAAATGAAAATAGTCCCGCCGGATCTCTCCCTGAGGTTCCTATGGTCCGCAAAACCGGCACTTCCATAGCCGCTGCCATTACAGCAGGAGCTGTGGCCAATCTGCTCTCCTGGGGTATTGTGGAAGGAAACGATCCTTCCATGAGTGAGGCCGCTATCCGCTCCTACCTGGTCCGCGGCGCCACGAGAAGCAGGGCTTTTACCTATCCCAATAAAGAATGGGGCTATGGAAGCCTGAATCTTTACAATACTTTTCTGCAGCTGCGGGAGTAAGAGAGTAAAACAGGGCGTGCCGCAAGCGGCACGCCCCATAATTTTCTATCCTCTCATCTGTATCAAAGGCCCTCCATGTTTTTCTAAATAAGGCCTTGTAATGACAACGGAACCAATATTTGGATCTTTGGGAATTTCATACATAATATCCAGCATAAACTCTTCCAGAATCGCCCTCAGCGCGCGGGCTCCGGTCTTTCTCTTTATCGCCTCCTGGGCAATCCAGGTAAGGGCCTCGTCCTCAAAGACCAGTTTGACTTCATCCATGGCAAGAAGTTTTTCATACTGTTTTAAAATCGCATTTCTCGGTTCTTTCAAAATCCGAACCAGCATATCCTCGCTTAAACTCTTTAACGTAACCGTAACCGGCAGACGGCCTAAAAACTCCGGAATCATGCCGAATGTCCGCAGATCATCATTGGTCACATGTTTTAAAATGTCATTGTCATTATCAAATTCGTCCTTTAATGCGCTGTTAAAGCCAATGGAAGTTTTGTTGGCCAGACGCTCTTTGATAATATTTTCCAGTTCAGGAAACGCTCCTCCGCAGATAAACAAAATATTGTCTGTGTTTACCGTTGCCGTAGGAGTCATAGCATTTTTCTGGTTTGATCCCACTGGCACTTCCACAATGCTTCCTTCTAAAAGTTTTAACAGTTCCTGCTGGACGGACTCGCCGCTTACATCTCTGGTGTGAGTCTCTTTTTTCTTGGCAATTTTATCAATCTCGTCAATAAAAATAATTCCCCGCTCTGCTTTTTCTATGTCATTGTCGGCAGCAGCCAGAAGCTTGGAAACCACACTCTCAATATCATCGCCAATATATCCTGCTTCTGTCAGAGATGTAGCATCTGCAATGGCTAACGGCACATCCAGAAGCTTTGCCAAAGTCTTTACCAGATACGTCTTTCCGCTTCCGGTCGGGCCAATCATTAATATATTGGACTTTTCAATGACAACACCATCTTCTTTTGCTTCTTTTCTCCAGTCAACCAGCGCCCGTTTGTAATGGTTATAAACCGCTACTGACATCACCTTTTTTGCCTGGTCCTGACCAACGACGTATTGATCAAGCTGTGCCTTGATCTGATGAGGCGCCGGGATATCCTTCATGGTAAGTTCCTGCGGCTTTGACGACTTTTTCTTGATCTTCTGCCGCTTGGGTATCTCCATATGTTCCGGCGAAAGGGGCATAAAGTCATTAAAACCAAAATTCATATACGGCATACTCGGCATCTCGGAAAAATCAAAGCCATTATTTTTAAGGGAATCAAATGCTTTCTGCATACAATCGCTGCATATGCACAAATTACCCGGCATCGTAATCATTGGCCCTGCCTTGCTCTCCGGCCTGCGGCACATATAACAGATTTTCTCATAGCTGTCGTCGTTTTCAACAGTCTCTTCTTCCACTTCTTCTTTTTTATCCAAACTGTTCTCTAAACCTTCTTTTTCCTTATCGTCCAACTCTATTCTCCTTTTTCTGATATCAGGACCTTTCTTTAGCCAGCAGCCCTTTCCTATAACCACTGTCCTAAGTCCGTTTCCTGTTTTTAACGATAGTAATACTAGTATATTATAAGGTATTTGGATTGCGGAAACAAGTAAAGGCGGAAAATTTAATGAAGTTTTAAGAAAGAAGCGGCAAAATGAGGAAATCTCCCATGAAAATCATCCCTCATTCTGCCGCTTTTCCTATCTACGTATGATTATCTCCAAAAACCTCTCTGACTTTGAGGAACTGCCTCTGGCTGCGTTTCCTCTTCTGCAGGCTTGCTGCCTAAAACAATTTCCACCTGCTTTTCTGCATACTGTCCGTTCTCCAGACGCATAATAGTCATTGTAACAGTCGTTCCGCTTTCATAATAGGTCAGCATATTTTTCAGTTCTTCCATGCTGCGGATAGACTGATTGTCAATCTTTGTAATAATATCTTTTTCCTGAAGATCCGACTGACTGGCAGCTCCGTCTTCTACAACTTTATATACAAATACGCCTACCGGCATTCCGTAAAGAGCTGCATCCTGTTCACTGACATCTGTTCCCTGAATCCCCAGATATCCCTGCTTTTCTGCATCTACTGCAATTCTGGTCTTCTGATTCATCAGATCCTTGATAATATCCTGAGCTTCTGAAATCGGAATTGCATAACCCACGCCCTCTACAGAAGTGGCGGAAGTTTTTGCCTCATTAATACCGATTACCTCGCCGTTCATGTTGACCAGAGCGCCGCCGCTGTTGCCCGGATTAATGGCTGCATCTGTCTGAATTACATTTTTGGTAGCGCCGCTTTCGTCTACCTGAATGGTTCTGTTGACTGCACTGACATAACCTACTGTAGTGGTCTGTCCATATCCCAGTGCATTTCCAATGGCAATTACGCCTTGTCCCATTTTCAGGCTTTCTGAATCTCCCAGCACAGCCGGTTTAATTCTGCTCTTGGTATCATCAGGAATCTGGTCAAGCGGAACAGCAATTACTGCCAGATCTGCTGCGGAATCTGTTCCCTTTACTGCTGCGTCTATCGAAGTGCCGTCTATAAAAGTGGCTTTGATTTCTTTGGAATCTTCGATTACATGGTTGTTGGTGACAATCAAAAGTTCTGTGTCATTTTCTCCTACGATAATGCCACTGCCGCTGCTTGGCACTTCATAGGTCTGATCGCCGTAAAACCAGTTCTGGGTTGTGTATAAGACAGTGTTGTCAATGGATACCATAGAAGGCATAACGTCTTCTACAATCGCAGAAACATCCATGACTACCGCCCCTGAATTTTCTGCTGTCTGTGCAGAAGCAACTGCTTCCTGTGCTGGAGCAGTCTGGGGCGCTACTTCTTTGCTCTCGGCTGTCTCGGCTGTGGCATCTGAAAGAAAGCTGTTAGACAATGCATTGATTCCTGCCATGGTTCCACCAGACACTACGCCAAACAGCAGAGCTGCCGCTGTAACAATGCCTGCCTTCTTTGCCAGGCCGCTTTTTTTCCTTTGTTTCTGATTCGGCCCCTGGTGGGTTCTATTATTGGGGTATGGGTTATTATAGTAATTCTGTCTGGCAGGACCGCCCTGGTAAGGGTTTCCCTGGGGCTGGCTGCTCTGATACGGATTGTTCTGGGGCTGGCTGCTCTGATACGGATTTTCCTGGGACTGGCCGTTTAAATAGGGATTGTTTTGGGGCTGTCCATTTGGATAGCCATTTCCCTGAGTCTGGCTGTCTGGAGCGCTGTTGTAATACTGGCTCTCATTCGCCCTGTAAGGTCCATTGTAAGAAGAACGGTTCTGCTCCTCTTTTTCCTTTAGTACAAAATTAACGGATTCGTCTTTGCTGGTCTCGTGGTCTATGTGATTGGAATCCGGATTCATACCATTTTCATTGTTTTTTTCATTTTGTTCATTCATAATGATAAGCTCCTTCCTCAATTTCCTTTTGATAGTAGACAGTTTATCAGGTATTTGTGACGAAAGTGTGATAATTTGATAATCAATTTGTGAAAGATATTAGGGGTACTGTCTCGTTCACTTTCAGTATAATGAAGCAGAATGCATTTTCAGCCTGTAAGGCGGAGCAATCTGGTATCAAAGTGAGCAAAAAGCCTTTTGCCCCAACATCTTTGTAAAATACTGTGTTATCTGTTTTTATAAAAAGCTGCCGCAGAATATAGAGCTTTCGTCTTTTCTGCGGCAGCTTCTCAAGGCTGTCCATCCTGTAGCTATTATTTAAATTTTACATGCCCGGTCCTATATTATCATAATTTTCCGTAGGCGCAGGCGTAACGGTTGCGTTTTCTCCCGGACCAGATATGGGACTCCCCGGCGCCTCTCCAGGTCCAGCGCTTCCTCCGGACGATGGAGTCGAACCAGAAGTCGGAGCACCCGGTTCACCATTTTCGCCCGGTCCTCCTGAATTTTCAGAACCTCCAGGAATAATCGCCCCTCCCGGATTCTGGCTTCCTCCCGGTTCTAGTCCTGTGCCCGGTCCAATACTCTCTGTAGGAACTTCTGCTCCCGGACTGCCCGGTGTCGTCGTCTCTCCGGGATATGAATCAGATGGGCTGGATGGTGATGTGCTTTCTCCGGGCCTTACTGGTCTTGTTGGCCAGCCGGGCCGTCCTTGTGAAGCAGATTCTCCCGGAGCAGTTGGCGCAATGGGACGTCCCCATTCATCTGTATATTCTCCGTCAATAATCGGATTGCCATCCACATCCGTCTCGCCCGGCTCATCTAACAGATTGCCTTCTTCGTCGATTCTCCTGCCCTGTTCATCAATCAGGAAACCGTATTCGTCAATCCGCCTTCCTTCTTCATCCACAAGATTGCCTTCCTCATCGTAGAAGTTTCCTTCTTCATCTGTCTCAAAAACAGGCTTGCTGCTTTCTTCCTCATCCGATTCTTCAGTTGTCTTTGCCGGCGCCTTGCTGCTGGGAATCACACCATTATCTGTAGAAACATGATTGATTGCAGTTCCTGCTTTGTACATCCCCGTATCACTGGCAATTTTTGCACTGATTTCTTTTACCGTCTTGCTTGGTTCATAACCCTCTTCTCCAAACAGGAACTCGTGCAGTGCAATGACATTGCTCTCCAACGTCTGCGGAATAACGCAGGCGCCTTTTTTCGGAATGCTGGCTTCTCCTCTTGCAGCAGGGAATCCCATCGTATCGCCAATGTGGTATTTGGTTATATTCTTCATCATTCCAAATACATCATTGATGTCAATACAGGTAGATACCTGAGGCAGCACTGCTCCCACTACACTGTTCAGAGTGTTCCAGTCCGCCTTCAGTGCTTTATTAAATGCAGCTTCAATGACTTTTCTCTGACGCTCTGTACGGGCATAGTCTGTATCCATCAGACGGAGACGGCCATATGCAACTGCCTGAACGCCATCCAGATGGTTTTCTCCTGCATGGGTAAGCTGGTGGGAACCAATGCCGGTTCCTTTTACCGTCTCTGTAATAAAGGAGTTGATGTAATAAAACTCCGCCTTGCTGATATTCATGTCAATACCGCCCAGAGCATTGATGCCATTAGCAACCGCGTTCCAGTTAAAGGTCACATAATCGGTAATATTTAAATCCAGGTTTTTATTCAGCGCTTTTACCGCCTGGGTAGGGCCTCCTGTAAAATATGCCTGATTAATCTTATTGTAAGTGCCTTTATCATCCAGGTTCAGATACGTATCGCGGAATACGGAAACCAGCTTAATCTCTCCAGTATCCTGGTTGACGTCGCAAATCATAATTACGTCTGAATTGGTACCTTTTAAAACATTTTTATCCCGGCTGTCCACGCCAAAGACCGCAAAAGTCCAGTGACCCTTCATGTATTCCGGCACTTCTACGGAAAATACCGGATTAGTAACTTCCTTTTCATCCCAGTCTGAAGACTGGACGATCAGACTCCACTTTCTTGCAAAAAATGCATAAGTAAAAATAAAGACCAAAGCAACACACTCTGCCACAGCCAGCGTAATCAGACGGCGCTTTTTGCGATTTTTCGCAGTCTTTTTTGCCTGCTGTTTGGCCGCTTTACTGGTCGCAGTAACCCTTCCTCCGCTGCTGTTCTTGTGTCCTAAATTTCCCTGACCATTGCCGACATTTCCATTGGTGCTGGCTCCATTAATGCCAGTTCCTCCGGAAACTCTCCCGGCCTGTCTTTGCTGACTGCCAGGCGGCATAGGATTCCTTCCTCCTGTCTGGGCCTGACTCCGGACATTTCCCTGACTCTGGCCACGAACGCCGCTCTGCGGCTGGATAGACGTTCCCCTTACTGGCTGACCGGATGTCCCTCTTACCGGCTGACTGGATGTCCCTCTTACCGGCTGACCGGATGTACCCCTTACCGGCTGGCTGGATGTCCCTCTTACCGGCTGGCTGGATGTCCCTCTTACCGATTGACCGGATGTCCCGGCTCCCCTTGCGCCATAAATATCCTGTGCTCCTGCTGCCTGTCTGCGGGTTCCTTCCGGAATACGTGAAGAAGCCTGACCGGACGCTGGACGGCGTACATTCCCCTGGCTCTGGTTGAAACCACTTGGCCGTTCAGTCCTTCTTGCCGGGGTCTGGGCATTTGTCTGTTCCCTGTTTCCGCCAGGCGTCTGCCCTGCGGCTGGACGGCGGGGTACCTCGCGTCTGCCGTCTCTGCCATCCCGTCCTCTCTCTAATTCGTCATCATAATAGTTCATAAATCAACCTCTCTGCGCAAAACTAATAAGCATTTTTATTGATAAAGCCTTTAAATATGGTCAAAAACATAATTTTAAAATCAAATCCCAGGCTCCAGTTCTCAATATAATACAGGTCATGCTCAATTCTCTTGGTAATGGAAGTATCTCCCCGGTATCCATTGACCTGTGCCCATCCGGTCAGCCCCGGACGCACCTGATGCTTGATCATATATCTGGGAATCTCTTCTTTAAAACGTTCTACAAAAAACGGCCGTTCAGGACGGGGGCCTACCAGGCTCATGTCTCCAATCAGAATATTAAAAAACTGCGGCGTTTCATCAATGCTGGTCTTGCGGATAAATCTTCCTACTGGCGTCACCCTTGGGTCATGGGGGGTCGTCCACTTGGATTTTTCGTCAGAAGGCTTCTGCACCTCCATAGAGCGGAATTTATACATCTTAAAAGTCCGGTTGTGAAGTCCCACCCGCTCCTGGCTGTAAAAAATCGGACCTGGAGATGTCAGTTTAATCAGAATTGCTGTGACAAGCATAACCGGCGAAAATACAATCAGTCCAACTAATGCCCCTACGATATCCACACATCGTTTCATTGTGGCATTTAACAGATTGGTAAGAGGCACATGGCGGATATGAATAACCGGAAGCCCCTGAAGGTCTTCGGTATAAGGCCTGGTGGGAATAAAGTTATTATAATCCGGAATAAGCTTGGTGTGAACCCCTGATTTTTCACAAGCTGCCACGATCTGCTCCAGATTGGCGTATTCATTAATGCTTAATGTAATGGCAATCTCATCTAATGTGTTGGTTTCCAGAAAATCCTTCAGCCTGGAAATCCTCCCTACCACCGGAATCTGCCGGTAGTTAGTTCCCAGTTCGCGGTGATCATCTAAAATTCCGCGGATCCGGTATCCCCATTCCGGATTTGCCAAAACCCGGTCAATAAACCCTTCCGCCGCCCGGCTGTAGCCAATCAGCAAAATGTGTTTCTGATTGTACCCCTTGGAGCGCAAGGAACGCAGCACCATGCGGATGGCATTGCGCTCGGCTGTTTCCAGCACAATATTGAGAATAAAGAAAGCCAAAATGACTCTGGTCGCAAACTCATTTAAAAATGGGCTTTTGTTTCGGATGGCAAAAAGCACCATTGTAAATACCAGAAGGCCGATTGTATTGGCTTTGCAGATATTGGCAAATTCTGCCCGCCTTCCTTGCACCCGTTTGGGCGTATAGAGATGGAATATCCCATATAAGAGCAAATATCCGGGTATAATAAAAATCAGTACCAGGAAGTAATATCGGGGCGCCAGAACCTGTCCCTCTACCGGGAAAATCCTGGCTTCCAGCATCAGATACCATGCCAGAATATAAGCTGCCGCTGTCACCAGGGCGTCCAATACCACATGGAACCGGTTAAACCGTTTCTGGTTATCCTTTATCATGGCTTCATCACCTTAGTTTCCTTCTTATCTTTTTCCAAGCCTGCGTCTGGAAAATTCATAGACATACAAACATGTGCCGGCAATCAGTTCCCACTCTATTGCCGCATACCGTATCAGACGGCTAAAAGAAAACGGAACCTTTCTGCAGGTCTTTGCAGTGCGGATTCCCTCTTTTAATCCTTCCATGTAATCTTTGGCAAACCCCTTCTTTTTAAAAAACCAGTACTTTAAAGCAATCCCTATCCCAATGGGAATTGCATTGATCAGAAGCTGTCCTGCCGGCATGTTTTTATAATTTAAATATACATTGTTTCTGGCAGCCAGCTTCACCTTAAAAGAATTATATTTGGAACCGCTGGTGCCGCTCCCCACATGAAGGATTTTCGCTGTCGGGCAGTAGAGATTGTCGTATCCGTAAAGCTTTGCCCGATACCCTACATCAATATCTTCCAGATAGGCAAAATGCATTTCATCAAAATACCCTATTTTCTCAAAGACGTCCCGCCTGTAGATAGCGGCTCCGGCGCAGGCAGAAAACACCCGCGCCGGGCTGTCATAGCGGCCTGTTGGCTGTCCCACGCCTCTCTGATATGCCCAGCCCAACACGCTGTACATATCTCCGGCATCGTCCATCAAATCCGGATGATGCATCTGAATCATCCGGCTGCTGACAGAAAATATCTTCGGCGACTTTTCAATGGCCCGAACCAGTTCCCCTACATAATCCGGATCTGCCTTGGTATCGTTGTTTAATAAAATCACATAGGGTGTTTCGGCTTTCCTGATTCCTGCATTGACTGCACCGGAAAAGCCAGTATTGGTCTCTAAAAAGATCGATGGAATCCCACGCTCTTTCAGCCACTCTGTGCTGCCGTCCGTAGAACCATTGTCCACCACCAGCACAGAAAAATCCTTATATGTCTGACGGTTCAATGCCTCCATGCATGGCTCCATAAATGCAAGACCATTGTAATTGGGAATAATAATTGTTACTTTCATTTTAATTTGCGTCAGCCTCTTTTTCTACATCCACTTCTAACCGGTAAGGTTCTCCAATTTTTTCCTTTTTCAAATCCCGCAGAGCAAAATTGGATTTTCGTAAGGTTAAATTTGGATTGTAGTAAGGGTCTCCATTTTTCAAAATATCTGGCCACCGCCTTGCAAAAATGGCAATCTCCCGGTTAAACCTGGCCACTTTCTCCGGCGTGTCCTCCAAACCTCTGGACTTCGATTCATAATGATACAGCAATGCGTAAGGATTGTAAACCACCAATTTTTCCAAAGATCGAATTTTCATGCAAAAATCAATATCATTAAAAGCCACTGCCAGTTCTTCTGTAAACCCTCCAACCTGGTCAAACAGACTGCGTTTTGTCATCAGACAGGCGGCTGTCACTGCACTGTAATCCTGGGCGCACATGGCTCTGTGGAAATAACTGTTTTCTGCCCTGTGAAGGCCGATAAAGGTATGTCCGGCAATTCCGCCGAATCCCACTACCACGCCAGCATGCTGAATGGTATCATCCTGGTAGAGAAGCCTTGCTCCCACTGCTCCCACCTCTTCCCTCTGGCAGTAGCCTAACAGTTCCTGAATCACATCTTTTTCAATGATTTCCGTATCATTATTTAAAAATAACAGGTATTCTCCTTTTGCCGCCTGAACGCCGAAATTGTTGATGGAGGAAAAGTTAAATCCTTCCTTCCAGGTAACCACATGCACATTTTCATACTCTCTCTGGATTGTTTCGTAATAGTCAAAGGTCGCCTTTTCTGTACTGTTGTTTTCTACTACAATGAATTCCAGATTTTTGTAAGTCCCCTTTTCCATCAGGGAGCGGATGCACAAATCCAGATCCGGATGGTGGTCTTTGTTGGGGATAATAACCGATACTAATGGCTCTCCTTTCAGAGCAAATCTGGTGTGGTAAATTCCGTAATCCACTCCTTTTTCCACAGACTCCACGCCAATTCCCAGACGTTCAAAATGTGCCTTAATCGCCCTGGCTCCTGCCTCAAACGCATACATTTTGCTTTCCGGATTGCTGGCTGTTGAGTTTTGATGACACCGCCAATGATACAGCACTTTGGGGATGTGGTAAATTCGTCTGGCTGCCTCGGTACACCGAAAAATAAAGTCGTAATCCTGTGCTCCGTCAAACTCCTGACGAAATCCGCCTACTGCTTCTACCAAGTCTCTGTTTACCACAAATAAGTGGCAGATATAATTGACGCTTGTCAGCAAATCCGGATTGAAATCCGGTTTAAAATGAGGATCAAAAAGGGCTTTTCCATCCATGTCCAGCTTGTCCTCATCCGAATAAATCACATCAATCTGAGGATCCAGATTAATCGCTTTTATACATTCGTACAAGGCGTTTGGCGTAAGGGTATCATCATGATCCGCCAGCACAATAAAGTCTCCTGTAGCCATCTCCATGGCGGCGTTGGTATTGCCGGAGATCCCTTTATTTTCCCCTAAAATCACATATTTAAACCGCTTATCCAGATCGGCAAACTTCTTTAAAACCCGCTCCGAACTTTCTCCCTTCGGACTGCCGTCTGCCACACAGACCTCCCAGTTGGTATAGGTCTGCTCCTTAATGGACTGCAGCATTTCCTTTAAATAGCGCTCCGGCGTCTTATAAGCCGGAATCACAATCGAAAGCCTTGGCTCATAATCAAAATGGGCGCTTTTCTGGGCTTCCAGTTCCTCTTTGGAGGGCCTTGTCAACTCGTACCATTCGCTGTAATCGTAGTCATTGTCAATTCCCTGCAGCTTATGGCGGGACTTTACAATCAGCGCCTTTAGCCCATTCTCTTTCCAGAAATCCAGGGCCACGCGGACAGTTTCCATGTTCATCAAATCTTTGATCTTCTGCTTTCTTTTATAAGCCACGCTGGTCCTTTTGGCAATTAAATCTTCATTATATTTAATCCGCGCATTCCGTCCCCCACACTGGATTACCAGATAGTAATCACAGCCTCTCTCATACTGAAAACGAATGTCAAAACCAAAATCCCGGTCTATAATCTGCTTAAAATAAATCTGGCTTACATCATCTCTTCTGGTTGGCACATATTGAAATGCCACCGGCTTTCTGGATGCATCTTCTATGGAAAATTTCACCTCATCTTCCGGACTTTTGCCGATTGCCCAGCCGTTTAAGGTAATGGAATTTTCCCGAATCCGCACCACATCTACGTTATATCTCATATATTTTCTCCGTATTACTTGTCAGCCTTTGGCTGCGTCTTCTCTTTTTTGTAACAGTTCAGCCATGCATCTTCTTGCCCGTCTGTGGCGGACAAGAAGCGTCTGGCATCTGCCCTATGAAGATTCGGACAGGAAAACTCTTATGAAAACAAGCTTTCAACGCTTTTTCCTGTCTGAATCTTCGCATGGTTAAACTGTTACTCTTTTTTCGCATCCTTGGCATCAAAATTAATCCGCTCTTCCTCGATTACCAGCGGCCTGTGCATCACTCTCTGGTTAATGCTTAAAATGTATTCTCCCACCAGACCGATGAAAAAAATCTGGATGGATCCCAAAACGCACATTCCAATTAGCATAGGCGCCATGCCTGCCGGAAACCGATCCCACCAGATCAGCTTCATAATCAGATAAATAAACGCAACTAAAATGCTGAAAAAGGAACAGACACTTCCAAAGATCGTGGCCATCCGAAGTCCTGTTTTGGTGTAGGAAGTAATGCTTAACATAGCAGCATCAAACAGGCTGAAGAAATTGTTTTTTGTATGCCCCGCCCTGCGTTTTGGCTGCTCATAGGGGATTTCCTTGCGTTTGTATCCCAGTTCCGCCACAATTCCCCGGAGAAACGGAGTCGGATCATTTAAGTCCCTTAAAACCTCTATAAAATCCCTGTCATAAAGGCCGGATCCTGTAAAATGCTCAATCTGCTCTACATCGGAAAACTTTTTTATCATCTTGTAATAGCAGCTTCTCAGCCAGTACATAACCGGATTTTCCTTGCTGCTGGTCTTAATTCCGATAACGATTTTATATCCTTCTTCCCAGGCATGGACATATTGCGGGATCAACTCTACCGGATCCTGAAAATCCGCTACCATCTCGATAACGCAGTCCCCTGTCACCTGAAGCATTCCATAGTAAGGGGAATTAAACTGTCCGAAATTCTTGGCATTAAAAATCGCCTTGATTTTCGGGTTCTGCCTGCAAAGTTCCCGAATAAGCGGTCTGGTATTGTCCTGGGAATCATTGTCTATAAAGATCAGTTCATAATCGTACTCCGGCAGTTCCTTTTCCAAAATGGACACCACTGCCTGACTGATCGGGCCTACATTTTCTTCTTCATTATAACATGGAATCAGTATGCTAATCTTTTTCATTCCTGCTTTTTCTCTTCTTTCCTCATGGTTTCTTCAATCCCCTGGCAAAAAGTATACTGCTCCTTCCAGGCGCCTTTTGTCAAAGATTTCAGCCTGGAAATATCCGGACACACAGACAGTGCTCCCTCTTTTGCCTGGATAAACGTACCATATTCCAGCTTTCCTCTTCCTTTTGCCAGCTCATGGATTTCCTCCACAAACTCCTTTAAAACCCTGGTATCCTGGCTGGCAATATTGACTGCCATTCCAGATTTTTCATCATCCGGTTTTATATGCTTGGCACTCTGGTGAAGCTTGTAAACCGCTTCTGCCGCATCTTTAATATACATAAAATTCCAGCGGTGCAGACAGGCGCTTAAAGAGACGGTCTTATCCCCTGGCAGATCTCTGGTCAAAGTAGAAATAATCGACCATGGGTGATCTTTCGGACCGTATACGCTGAAAAATCTCAGATGAAAATAGGTCATCCCATACTGCTTGCAAAGAGGCGCTGCCTGTTTATAAAAGCTTAATTTGGCTTTTCCGTACTCATTGACCGGATGGCATTCCATGTCTTCCTGCATCACGCCGTCCTTTGTAATGCCGTACTCTACCCGCGAACCGGCATCCATAAACACCCGGCATTTTAACCTGGCTGCTGCCTTTACACACTCCAGTGACGTTTCTGTATTCCGCTTCTGAACTTCCTGCGAGTCAATCTCCTGACGGTTTACTCCCCCCCATGCCAAATGGAAAAAGGCGTCTGCCTGTCCGATTTCCTCCACGCAGTCAGAAACATGCTCCAGATCGCAGAAAACCGGAATCAGATTTTTGTGGATGGGAAGCCGGTCCAGATTGGGAGAATCCGGACGCACCAGCGCATATACCACATTCCCTTTTTCCAGATACAAGGATGCCAGATTGCTCCCGATAAACCCAGTTGCGCCGGTAATAACTACCTTTTCCTGCCCGACTTTGGGGGACGTTTCTTCTGGAACCGTAATATCTTCAATCTGGCTGGTGCGGAGAGTGTAAATCCTTGTCGTCTCCCCGGATGGGCCGCAGGCATATTTGGTCCGTATAATCTGTGCAATCTCATCTGTGTATCCTGGAGCCACAATTAAAACAGCGTCTACTGGCTCTTTTAAAAAGTAATCCGGAGCTACAATGGGGATGTGGGAAGCCGGAGCAAACCGCCCCTGCTTAAAGGGCGCGGAATCCATCATGTACTGAACCTTATGACCCAGTCTGGTGGTAGCTGCCAGAGTAAATCCCTGATGGCTGGCCCCCCAGACGGCCAGACTCTTTCCTTCTTTGTGAAGACTGTCTACCAGATGGTTTACCTCTCTGTCAATGGACTGGCGGCTGGCCATCAGGCCGGTTAGATCCACCTTTTGTCCTGCCTTTTCCCGGCTTTTTCCCTTTCCATTTTGCAGATCTGTTTTCTTTACAATCACAGACAGGGTATCCCGGTTTACCACCTCTTCTTCCAATACCTCAAAGCCGTTTCGTTCCATGAGGTTTTTCAAGGTGTCAAAGGTATAGTATGCCAGATGATCCCGTATCAGTTCATAGTAACCGTTATATTTTAATATATATTCCAGGCTGGGCACTGTCACCAGTCCCAAACCATTTTCCACCAGATTGTTCCGGATACAGCGAAGCATTTTGTCCGGTTCCGGCTGATGCTCCAGAAAGTTAAAGGAAAGAAAGGCATCATAGGGTGGTTTTTTCTGCAGGTTTTCAATCACTGTATCTTCCGTTTCCGGAAACTGCCGCCACACCGAAAGTCCATCTTTTTGGGCAATCTCTACCAGATCTTCTTTGTGCTCAATGCCGTATGCCAAAACCGGAAACTCCCGAAGAACCGATAAAAACTCTCCTCTACCGCATCCGGCTTCCAGAATCTTTTTGCCCTGTAAATCATATGTTTCTATAAGATGTCTGTACTGTCGGCGGCGAAGTTCCACCATGGTAGTGGAAAATCCTCCAGACCGGATCACATCCCGGTAATACTCCACTGGCTGGCAGTCAAACTGCACCAGACCGCAGTTCGGACATTGATGAAGGCTTAAAGGTATCCCTCTATCATTCTCCACCTGGGATGCATCTGGAATATCCTGGGCCGATGCCGGCACCCCCTCCAGAGTCAGCAGGGGCTTTTCTGAAAGTCTGGCTTTGCAGGCCAGACAATGGGGCCGTCTTAAATCTGTATTCATATCCTATCTCCCATCTATCAAATCCTGAAATCCCTTAGAAAAATGGATCTCTGGCACAAATCCAATGGTTTCCTGAATCTTTTTTGCGGACGGAATCAGATTTGCCTGGCCTTCTGCATTGGGCGGCCGCTTTCCATACTGGAATGTGCCCTTTTTACCGCAAAGACGGTACATTTCTTCTACGTAATCCCGCAGGGGTCTGGTTTCCTCCTCAGATGCAGAAACATTGTAAATGCCGTTTTCTTCCAGAGATTCTGCCGAAAATCCGATTCTCTTTTCTGTTTCTGCCAACTGGTACATGGCGCGGATACAGTCATCCCTGTGAAGAAAATTCCACTGCTGGGTACAATCCCCAAGTTCCATGTACTCTCCTGCTAAAAACGTTTTTTTACAGGTTTCCACCAAAGACCATGGATGATCGCCAGGGCCGTAAACGCTGAAAATCCTGGCATGGACGTACTCCATCCCCGAAATGTTTCCCTTCTGCCCGGCTATCTGCTCCGTCGCCCGGCGGTAGAACTCTGTCTTTGCCTTGCCGTACTCAGAAACCGGATGGCAAACATCCGTTTCTTTCATAAGGCTGTCCCGTATCCCGTACTCTGCCTGAGATCCGCTGAATAAAAAACGCCTGCACCCCAGCGCGGCAGCGCCCTTTAGGGCACACAAGCTGTCTCCTACATTTTTCTGCTGAATCTCCTGCTGGGTCCGGTTTTTGCTTCCGGCTCCATCCCATCCAAAATGAATCCAAACCTGGCATGGTTCTTTTACCAGATCTGAAATATGTTCTAAATCTTCTAATTTTACAGGAACCAGAACCATCTGATTGGGAAACTGCCTCTGCAGCATTTCCACCCTGGTCATATTTGATGAGAAAGGCCGTACCACTGCAAATACCCGGTGGCCTTTTTTTAAACAGTATTCTGCCATGGGAGCTCCCAGAAAACTGGTAGCCCCTGTTACAACCAGATTCAAACCGTTTTTCCCTCTTTCTATATATTACCCTTTGATTCGGGGAATTATCATATTCTGATCCATTTCTTCTTCCGAAAGAAATGGAGACAAATCTTCTAATGGCGGGGACACCATAGTGCCGTCCGGCAGACGCTTGGCAGAAGACTTGGGTTCAAAATTCTGATCCATGCTGACAAAAACCTCACAGATCGCCGGTCCTTCTAAGGATAAGGTTTTTAAAACAGCTTCTTTCAGTTCACTGTTGTGAGCTGCCCGCACATAGGGGTATCCATATGCAGCCGCCAGTTTTTCCATATCCGGAAAACTCAGATCCCGACTGTCCACCCCAATCCCTACTAAAGGTTCACCAAAGAAATTTTTCTGTGTCTGGCGGATAGAATGGTAGCCGCCATTGTTGATCAGGAAAATCTTAATGGGCATCTTGTGGTGAATAATGGTCTGCAGTTCCTGAAGATTCATCTGGATACTGCCATCTCCAGTCAGCAGGATAATATCCTGGCTGTGATCTGCCATGCATGCGCCAATGGCGGCAGGAAGATCGTATCCCATGGAAGCAATCGCTGAATTGGTAATAAATCGCTGGCCCTTTTTTATAATATATCCATGGCCTCCGGCAACACATGCAGAGCCATTTCCCACTACCGTAATCTGGCCTTCATGCAGTTCACTGCTCAATTCTTTTACCAGCGCATACACATTGGCAGGTTCGTCGTCTCCATGTTCCATATGCTTTGGCTGAATCACCGGGTACTTTTCCTTCCACATCCGGCAGGTCTGACGCCAGTCCATATCTCTTAAGCCCTTTCCGCCTCCAAACACCGGGAGGGAAAGGCCTCCGCTCTCCTGCTCTTTTTTCAGATAGCTCTCCAGTGTCTCCAAAAGTTCCTTAGCATCTGCGTGAATCCGCATGTCTGCATGAACAGACGGCTTTTTTAATTCCTCTGCATCTACGTCATTGACTATCACATAGGCACCTCTGGCCCAGGTCTCATAATTGTAGCCCACCTGACGGATACTGAGACGGCTTCCTACTGAAACTACCAGATCACTGTTCTGCACTGCAAAATTGCCAGCCCGATCACCCATACCTCCGGCCCGTCCTGTATACAAAGGATGCGCATCATAAATTGCATCCTGGCTGTTCCAGCCTGTGACGACCGGAATTCCAAGCCGCTCTGCCACTCTCATAAAGACTTCATGGGCTCCGGCAATCCGTACTCCGTTCCCTATGTTTAGTACTGGCCGACTGGACTCCTGTATCTTTTCTACAATGGCCTTTACTGTCTCCCTGGAAACTGCAGGCACTTTTAACGGTCTTATCTCGCCATGACCGGCCTGATCCTCTGTAATCTCATGAACCGATGACGGCAGTTTCCAACCTGTGCCTCCTGCCTCATAGTCCTCCCAGTCAAACCCAATCAAATCTTCGCTTTCTACAAATGCGCCCTGTACATTTAACGGAATATCCAGCCAGCAGGGGCCTGGCCGTCCTGCCTTTGCCAGATACAAAGCCTTTTCCAGGCAGAACCGAATCCGCATGGGATCGATGACCATCTCACAATACTTGGTCATGCAGGAAACCGCTTTGCAGATATCAAACTCCTGATCGCCCATGGCGCGAATCCCAAGGCCCGACCATCTGGCAGTTGTATCATAACGGACCTGTCCGGAAAGAATCAGCATGGGGATAGAATCCAGCCACCCGCCTGCCACTCCGGTAATGGCATTGGTCCCGCCAGGACCTGTCGTAACGCAGACCGCAGCAATCTGATTATGAATCCTGGCATAGCTTTCTGCTGCAATGGCACACGCCTGCTCGTGATGATTGTACAGACAATGCAGTCCTTCTTTATGGCCCAGGGCATCATTTAAATGCATGGCTCCGCCTCCGGTTACAGTAAATACCTGGCTAATGCCGGCTGCTGCCAGCCGTTCTGCAATATAGTCGGCTACCCTCACTCTCATGCTTGTTCCTCCTTTGATCCGTCATTTTCCTGTTATTCGTAACAGTCCAGCCATGCATCTTCTTGCCCGCCTGCGGCGGGCAAGAAGCGTCTGGCGTCTGCCCTATGAAGATTTAGACAGGAACATTCTTATGAAAATAAATTTTCAACGTCTGTTCCTGTTTAAATCTTCGCATGGCTGAACTGTTACTGTTTATTCTCACCCAGTATAGCATACTTTTAAAAAAAATCCTATTAAACTTTTTCTTACAAGTCTCTTAGGCATATAAAAACGCCTTTGTCTCAGCAAACAAAAGCGTTTTTATTCCTGTCTATTTAATATTTAAATTCATCAGATGGCTCTGGCTGCTGGAATGTCTCATTTTCAAAGGAACCTTTTCCTTCCTGAGCTAATCCCAGGTAGCCGTCCGGCAGATTGAACCTGGCAACCAGTTCCTTTAACATACGGGCCTGGCCAGAAAGCTCCTCACTGGCTGCAGCACTTTCCTCTGCTGTTGCCGAATTGTTCTGTACAACGCTGGATATCTGGTCAATACCAGTCGCAGTCTGGTGAATCGCTTCATCCTGTCTGGTAGAACTTTCCGTAATCTTATGAGCATTTACATTGATTTCCTCAACACTGGTATAAACCATATCAAAGGAAGCAGATGTCTTTTCTGCAATAATTTTTCCCTGCGCAACTGCGTCTAACGCCATTTGAATCAGTTCAGCCGTTGTTTTAGACGCCTCAGCAGTCTTGCCTGCAAGATTTCTCACCTCATCTGCAACTACTGCAAAACCTTTTCCAGCCGCTCCGGCCCTGGCTGCTTCTACCGCAGCATTCAGTGCAAGAATATTAGTCTGGAATGCAATATCTTCAATACTCTTAATAATATTGGCAACCTTTTTGGAATTTTCTGAAATGGACTCCATGGATTCCAGCATTGCTTTCATCTTTTCTTCGCTGTCATGAACTTCCGTTCCTACGCAGTCAATCTGTTTTCCTGTCTCTAAAATTGTCTGCGTATTATCTCCGATCTGGCGGGCAATATTCTGGAGATTTTCTGCAAGTTCCTGTACGCTGGATGCCTGCTCCGTAGCGCCCTGCGCCTGCGACTGCGCACCAATTGCAATCTGATCCGATCCGGCTGCCACCTGATCTGCTGCTGCAATCACCGCCTGCAGAGTCTCTGATATTGTATCCCTTGCTTTCAGCAAGGCATCTTTTACCTTTGAAAACTCTCCTTTATAATCCTGCTGCAGGGTAAAGTTGAAATTTCCTTTGCCCATTTCACTTAACACCTGAGTCATCTCATCAATATACAGCATATATTTTTTCAGTCTGTCTGTAACTGCATTGATATCTGCTGCTACCAGACCAACCTCATCTCTTGCCGCTATCTCTGCCCTGGTATCCAAATCTCCGTCTGCAATCCTGGTCGTTACAGAAGAGAGATTTTTAATTCCTTTTGTCATCTTTAAACTGAACACAATAATGATAGCTGCCATCACTGCAAAGGAAAGAACCAGCCAGAAAAACAGTTTCCAGACTGTGTCATTAATGCCTTCCCGGTACTCTGCTCTTGGCATCATGCCCAAATAAGTGTAATCTGTATTTTCCTGATAATATACAGAACCGTAATATCTTGTTGTGCCACGCGTATATTCCATACGTTCTACAGACTGGTTATTTAAAACTGCATCCACTACATTGTTGGAATAACCAATTTTATCAATCGACTGAGTCACCAGATCGGACTCCGGATGATACAAAATATTATTATCGCAATCAAATACGGTAATATAACCTGTTTCACCAATCTGAAGCTGGGCGATTCCTGCAGAAATCACTTCCATATCCAGATCCATTCCCAAAACACCTATTGTCTTTCCTCCTTCCACAACCGGAGCCGCAAAAGTTAAAGAAAGCCTGCCTGTAGTAGCATCTTTATACACACCCGTCATCATGACCGTCTGTTTATTAATGGTATCATCATACCATGGCCGAGCAGACCAGTCCGCCTCTGTCACATATGTGCCGTCTGACAGCAAAAGTTCCTGATGCTCTACACTGTACAGCCATACAGAATTCAGCATTCCATCGCTGCTCTGCAGGTTTCTCAGATAAGAGACAATATCAGCCTGTGCCGGCGTTCCTTTAAAATCGGCTTCCCATCTGGTCAGATTCGTTCTGATTGCATTAGTCTGAACAATCATTTTCCCCATCCCCAGATACCGCTGAAAATGGGCATTCATTTCATTAGCTGCCGCCTCTGTTTCAGCCGCCAGGTACTTGTCGCTGATACTGATAATAGTCTTATCAATATCATAATTGAGGGATACTCCCAAATAAATAAAAATAACGGCCAGCGGTGTAAGAAGTCCCAATAACAGTTTTTGCATAATACCAAACTTCACTTTAAAGTTCCTTGTTTGTTTTCTTTCTTGTTCTGTCTGCATATTCAATTTGTCTCCTTTGTGCTTTTGAATGAATGTTTACAATATCCGATTAACTGTCTCACCTCTCTTTTCACAAAAAATTCCAATATTAAAAAAAGTCCAACTACCCCTACAATCCTCAGCGTAAACGGGCATTCTGGACTTTTTTATACCACAAAAAAGGCAGGCGGCCTTATCTGTCTGTCTGTCTGTCTG
>JBKUOG010000020.1:0-60947 GCA_046957575.1 Lachnospiraceae bacterium
TGACCCTCTGCTTGTAAGGCAGATGCTCTCCCAGCTGAGCTAAGACCCCATATCGTATCGCTTACTTGCGACTGCTTGGATAGTATAATCCATATTGTCCCAATTGTCAATACTTTTTCTACAATTTTTTTAAAAGATATTATTTTGTTTGGTTTAACATGAGAAAAGGCCATCTTTTAAAGAAATCCAGCTGGATAATTTATGAATCTTTTATTATTTTTCACTTTGATCTATGGTATAATAACTCTAAAATGCAGCTGTGCTGTGCACATCTGCCGCTGCCTTTGGCAGCTAAAACAGTTTGTCGCTACCATATCAGGTGAAAATAAATGTCTGCTTCGCAGCCACTTGTTTTCCTGCTAATATGGTATAATATGAACACTTGACGAGGTATTTCACGAGTCTAGTGAGATAGGAACATTTAATGTACTCCAGATTTATGATAACAGGAGGTTTTCCATGCATTATTTCATTGTGAACCCCCAGTCCAAGGGCGGAAAGGGAGAAAAAATATGGGGGAAACTGGAAAAACTGCTGAATGACTGGCAGATTGATTATAAATGTTATAAGACAGAAAAACCTGGGGATGCTAAAATCTTTGCAAGAGAATTTACAGAGGGGATAAAAGAGCCCAGAATTATTGTGGCAGTGGGGGGAGACGGAACTGTAAATGAGATTCTGGATGGTCTGTGCTTCTGCGGCCCTATTACATTTGGCTATATTCCCACAGGATCCGGCAATGATTTGGCCAGAAGTCTCCGTCTTTCCAAAAATCCGAAGAAATGTTTAAAAAAGATTCTTCATCCAAAATACCACAGACAATTAGATTACGGAGTGGTTTCTTACGGGGAGGACATTATTGATCACAGACGGTTTTGCGTCAGCGCCGGGATTGGGATGGATGCAGCGGTCTGCCACAATGTACTGTATTCCAGAAGCAGAAAGATTCTCAACAGATTCCATGCAGGGCGTCTGGTCTATGTGCTGCTGGGAATCAGGCAGTTGATTTTAGCAAAGCCGTCAAAAGGGTATCTGGTGCTGGATGGAGTCAAAAAAGTAGAATTTAATCATATTTATTTTATATCCTCTCATATCCATCCATATGAGGGTGGCGGATTTAAGTTTGCACCAAAAGCGGATCCGTCAGACGGTGTTTTGACCATTAGTGTGGCAAGCTGCAAAGAGAAAAAGAATCTGGTTCCTCTTCTGATTTCAGCGTATTTGGGACAAAAGAAATCCAAAAGGTCTCTACGCACCTATGAGTGCCGGGAAGCCAGAATCCATGTAGACCGGCCGATGGCAGTCCATGTGGACGGGGAAAGCTGTCTGTGCCAGGATGATTTGCAGATTCAGTGTATTGAGAAAAAATTAAGGGTAATTGTGTAGAGAAAGGAACAGGAAATGAGAATTGGACAGGGATATGATGTGCATAAATTAATAGAAGGCCGGGATTTGATTCTGGGCGGAGTGAAGATTCCATATGAAAAAGGACTTTTGGGACATTCTGATGCAGATGTTTTGGTTCATGCCATTATGGATGCACTTTTAGGGGCGGCTGCGCTGGGAGATATCGGTCAGCATTTTCCGGATACAGATTCAAAATACAAAGGGATTTCCAGCATTGAACTGTTAAAGCACGTAGGCGAACTCTTAGATGAACATCACTATATTATTGAAAATATTGACGCTACTATCATCTGCCAGAAACCCAAACTGGCACAGTACCGTCCTCAGATGGCAGCCAATATTGCAGACGCCCTTCACTTAAATGTGAGCCAGGTCAGTGTGAAAGCGACTACAGAAGAGGGGCTGGGATTTACCGGCAGCGGGGAAGGGATTTCTTCTCAAGCAATTACCTTATTGACGGAAGTGGCAAACTACTGTTATGATGATACCGTAATGCAGCAGAAAGCCGGCTGCGGCGGCTGTCCGGGCTGCCGTAATTGATAAAGATTTATCCCTGTATGAGAATAATAGAGTGGGAGGATAACAAGCAGTATGAAAATTTTTAATACATTAACCAGACAAAAAGAGGAATTTGTCCCGTTAGAGCCAGGAAAGGTAAAAATGTATGTCTGTGGCCCTACGGTTTACAATTTTATTCACATTGGAAATGCGCGTCCTATGATTGTGTTTGATACGGTTCGCCGTTACTTTGAATATAAAGGATATGAAGTGAATTTTGTGTCTAATTTTACGGATGTAGATGACAAGATTATCAAAAAGGCTATTGAGGAAGGGACAGATGCACAGACCATTTCCGAGCGCTATATTAAAGAGTGCAAAAAGGACATGGCTGCAATGAATGTAAAAGAGGCGACGGTTCATCCTCTGGCAACGCAGGAAATCTGCGGAATGCTGGATATGATCCAGACATTAATTGACAAGGGACATGCGTATGCGGCAGAGGATGGCACTGTCTATTTCCGTACCAAGTCATTTAAAGACTATGGTAAACTGTCCCATAAGAATCTGGAAGATTTGCAGTCAGGATTTCGGGAGATTAAAGTGACCGGTGAAGAGGGGAAAGAAGATCCGTCTGACTTTGTTTTGTGGAAACCGAAAAAAGAGGGAGAACCTTTCTGGGAATCTCCATGGTGCAAGGGGCGTCCGGGCTGGCATATTGAGTGCTCTGTTATGTCCAAAAAGTATTTAGGCGATCAGATTGATATTCATGCTGGCGGAGAGGATTTGATTTTCCCGCACCATGAAAATGAGATTGCCCAGAGTGAAGCCGCTAACGGGAAACCCTTTGCGGCTTATTGGATGCACAATGCGTTTTTAAACATTGATAATAAAAAAATGTCCAAATCTCTGGGAAATTTCTTTACAGTGCGGGAAATCAGTGACAAGTATGATCTTCAGGTGCTGAGGTTCTTTATGCTGAGTGCACATTACAGAAGTCCGTTAAATTTCAGCGCGGATTTGATGGAGGCGTCGAAAAACGGTCTGGATCGCATTTTGACCTGTATGGAAAAATTGCAGGAGTTGGAGACAAAAACAGAAGAAAGAGAACTGTCTTTGGCAGAGCAGGAAACACTTAAGGCTATGAAAACGCTGACAGTCAAGTATGAGGTAGCTATGGAAGACGATTTCAATACTGCCGATGCGATTGCAGCTCTGTTTGAGATGGTAAAATTGGCTAATACTCATGCAGGAGAGGACAGCA
Source organism: Lachnospiraceae bacterium (assembly GCA_046957575.1). Taxonomy (GTDB): domain Bacteria; phylum Bacillota; class Clostridia; order Lachnospirales; family Lachnospiraceae; genus UMGS1370. The sequence continues at coordinate 3,170 of JBKUOG010000020.1, forward strand.
GCAGGAAGTTGGTTTCCTCTTTCAGAGCTGAAATAGACGGACTCTGCAGTGTTTTGGGCATTCTTACAGAAAAGAAAGAGGAGGTTCTGGACAGTCAGGTAGAAGAGATGATCGCTGCCCGTCAGCAGGCCAGAAAAGACAAAAATTTTGCCCTGGCAGATGAGATTCGCGGGAAACTGCTGGAAATGGGCATTATCTTAGAAGATACCAGAGAGGGTGTAAAATGGAAGAGGGCGTAAATTTTCTTACATTTTATAAAGAGATATTCAGACTAAAGCGGGCGGATGCGGGAACGTATTCGCCTCTGGTTCTTGCCTATATTGGAGATGCAGTGTATGAACTGATGATTCGGACCAAGATCGTCAATGACGGCAATATGCAGGTTAATAAGCTGCACAGGAAAAGTTCGAGTCTGGTAAAGGCAAAAACCCAGGCTGATTTGATAAAGGTGCTGAAACCGTATTTGACAGAAGAGGAAACAGCGGTTTTTAAGCGGGGCCGCAACGCCAAGTCTGCAACAGTAGCCAAAAATGCTGATATGACGGATTACCGCATGGCGACAGGATTTGAAGCGCTTATTGGCTGGCTGTTTCTTTCAGAGCGTTTTGAGAGAATGACAGAACTTACGGTCATTGGGTTAAAGGAGATTGGAGAATTACCATGAGATATGAGGAATTGACGATAGAAGGCCGCAATGCGGTGATGGAGGCATTTCGGTCCGGCAGAACGATTGACAAGCTGTTTGTGCTGGACGGATGTCAGGATGGCCCGGTGCGTTCCATTACCAGAGAAGCAAGAAAGCACGATACCATTATTACGTATGTGCAAAAAGAGCGGCTGGATCAGATGTCAGAGACTGGCAAACACCAGGGTGTGATTGCTTATGCAGCAGCTTATGAATACGCCCAGGTGGAGGATATGCTGAAACTGGCAGAGGAAAAAGGCGAGCCGCCGTTTCTGTTTGTATTGGATGGCATAGAAGATCCCCATAATCTGGGGGCCATTATCCGTACTGCAAACCTGGCAGGCGCCCATGGCGTGATTATTCCAAAACGTCGGGCAGTGGGACTGACTGCAGCCGTTGCCAAAACTTCTGCTGGGGCTTTAAACTATACTCCGGTAGCCAAGGTGACCAATCTGGCAGCTGCTATGGAAGAACTGAAAAAACAGGGGCTTTGGTTTGTATGTGCGGACATGGGCGGAGAGAGTATGTATCGTCTCAATTTGAAAGGTCCCATTGGACTGGTGATTGGCAATGAAGGCGAGGGAGTGGGGAAACTGGTAAAAGAAACCTGTGATATGGTGGCATCCATTCCCATGAAAGGAGATATTGACTCTTTAAATGCTTCTGTAGCAGCAGGAGTGCTGGCCTATGAGATTGTCCGCCAAAGGCTGGATGCAAAATAATCAAAGAATCAGGATGTATAACAAATACTTGTTTTCACATACTAACAAACGTAAAATGGAATTTAGTGAATCGGCGCTCTTTTGAAGGGAGATTGGCTATGAAAGCAGATAAAAGAAAAGTTGTACTGGTAGGAACCGGAATGGTAGGCATGAGTTATGCATATTGTTTATTAAACCAGACGGTTTGTGATGAACTGGTTTTAATTGATGTGAATAAAAAGAAAGCAGAAGGCGAGGCTATGGATTTAAATCATGGCTTGGCCTTTGCTGCTTCTAATATGAAAATTTATGCGGGAGAATATGGAGACTGCCAGGATGCAGACATTGTTGTCATCTGTGCAGGGGTGGCCCAGAAACCTGGGGAGACAAGACTGGATTTATTAAAACGCAATGCAGAAGTATTTCGCTCCATTATTAATCCGGTGACAGAATCCGGGTTTAATGGAATCTTTCTGGTAGCGACCAATCCGGTAGATATTATGACCCGGATTACCTGTGAATTGTCCGGTTTTAACCCCAGAAGGGTTTTAGGGACCGGAACGGCGTTAGATACAGCCAGATTAAGATATTTGTTGGGAGAATATCTGCAGGCAGATCCCAGAAACATTCACGCATATGTGATAGGCGAGCATGGAGACAGTGAGTTTGTACCATGGAGCCAGGCGATGCTGGCAACAAAACCAATTTTGACCCTTTGCAAAGAAGAAAAGCAGGAAAGAAAAGAGTCTTACTGCCAGCATTTGGAAGAGATTGAAAAGGAAGTGCGGGAAGCTGCTTACCGGATCATTGAGGCAAAGAAAGCGACGTATTACGGAATCGGCATGGCAATGACCCGGATTACCAAGGCAATTTTAGGCGATGAGCACAGTGTTCTGACGGTATCGGCAATGCTTCGGGGAGAATATGGACAGAAAGATGTATTTATCGGCGTTCCATGCATTATTAATCAAAACGGCATTCAAAAAGTCCTGACCTTGTCTTTGACCGACGAGGAAAGGGAAAAGCTGGCACAGTCCTGCAATACACTAAGAGAAAGCTATGAAGGGATTTTCTAGTGTACTAGTTGTCTTCGACAGTTAGTGTCTGGAGCCGGAATGAAGACCAGGTATTTCCAATCAGGTAGGTGGTATAATTTTTTCCTGCTTCGATCTGCACTGAAATATCTGCAAGGGAATCGGACGGAGTGAGGGAGCCGGTAAGAAAACTCTGCAGGATAATGGGAAGTTCTCTTACCGGTGAAAATCCGGACGGCGCTGCGGCAAAAAAGTGGTATGAGCCAGCTAAAATCTGCTTATAAGGGGAAACCTGACCGAATGAGACAGATCGGAAGATCCGTTCTTTGGACGGCGTCTGGATATCATAGGAAGATCCGGAAAAGGTCATATTGGCCACTCGATAGCATCCGCAGCGGGCAGGCTGATTTAAACAGCTTGTGCCTGTAATGGGAAACAGGGTGATTGCTCCAGATGGGGAATCTGCTATGACAAAAGTTGTTTTCTGATTGGAAGTAAATGGAAACACTCCCTCAAAAACCGTGGGTTTCATGCCAGAACTGCTTTTTACTGTAACTGTGTGGAAACCATCCGATATGGGAACGTACCGGGAGATGGTTCCAAACGAACTGTTTTGTAAATAGGAAGTACCGTCTATAGAAATGTCAATGGAAAAAGGATTGGTAGAGGCATTGAGAAAACGGGTGGGAACAGCCTGAAGAACTGGGGGTACGAACGAGGATGATTCAGCCATAAAAACCTCCAATATACTTTTTATTTAAGATATGAAGAAAAGGGGGGAAAGTTTCTTGAAATTATTGGTAACAGTTCAGCTATGCGAAGATTCAGACAGGAAAAAGCGTTGAAAGCTTGTTTTTATAAGGGTTTTCCTGTCTGAATTTTCATAGGGCTGAACTGTTACAATTATTTTTAAAAAATTTTTCGAATTTTGTTGACAAATGAGAAAATACGTGTTATTATAACTGAGGCTTGAGGGTGCTAAGCACTGAGAGCTGAAAACAAAAGATGCTGCTGTGGCTCAGTCGGTAGAGCGTCGCATTGGTAGTGCGGAGGTCACGGGTCCGATTCCCGTCAGCAGCTCTCTGCGAAAATGGTGGAAACCTTATAAAATAAGGCTTCCGCTGTTTTTTTTGTGCTTTAGACTTTACTCGACCTTACTCGACTATATATGTAAAAATGGATTTGTTATGATATAATTAAAAAAAGGGGGTTACGTATATGGATACAGTAGATTTGAGAAAAATTACAGATGGAAAGAATCTTACAAAAGTAGAAACAGATGTGCTTTGGTACATTATTGAACATATGGACAGCGTCCTGAAAATCGGAGTCAGGGGAGTTGCAAAGGCAAACTATACCTCAACGTCAACAATTATGAGACTGACGAAAAAACTGGGATACAGTGGATTTGTGGATATGTATTATAAATTGCTGCCGCTTGTGGATCGTCAGCAGGAAACTTCAGAAAAAGAAATGGGATTTATCAACAGCTTTTGTACCAACTCCCTTCTTACCTATAATTCCTATGATACCATAAAAAGTTTTGCCAGAAAAATCAGTGAGATTGGAGACGGCTATATATTTTTGTATGCGACTGGATTTTCTGCTATTGCAATGGAATATTTGACCAAAAAGCTTTTGGTACTTGGAATCCGGTGCATTGCATCCAATGGGATGGATTCCATTGGGGTATTTGAAAACAATCTCCAGCAAATGAAGATGCTGATTGTATTTTCCCGATCCGGAGAGACAAAATGGGTCGTTGACAGGGTAAAAACAGCAAAAGAAAATGGAATTTACACAGTTTCCTTTACCAATGAACTGGATAACCATGTCAGCACCCAGGCCGATATGAATTTTCATATTGAAGACAGCAACAAACTGGATGACCGAAATATGATGGCAAATACATTTTTTCCTAATGTGCTGATGTTGATAGAACTGCTGATTTATGAATACCATAAAGTCCTTCAGGAGAACAAAACGGAAACCTGTTACCAACCTGGGTAACAGGTTTTCTTTACCCTGGAAACTATGTACAACGCCATAAGGCATTGATATAATGCTGATATGAATTTCACGTGGAATGTAATGTAAAATAAGAAAATGGAGAAAAGACAAATGAAGGAAAAAATAATGGATCAACTGCAGCGTTTTTCTAAAGCGATGTTTATACCAGTGCTGATTTTACCGATTGCTGGTATTCTGATTGCAGTAGGAAATCTTTTTACAAACGCGAAGCTTTTAGAAGTGCTGCCATTTTTAGATAATCCGGTCACAACAGGATTTGGTGCTTTGCTGTCCGGTTCTCTGGTGGCAATCTTAAACAATCTGGGATTGATTTTTTGTGTAGGCCTGGCTGTCGGACTGGCAAATAAGAAAAAAGCAGAAGCTGGATTTACTGCTGTGCTGGGATTTCTGGTATTTATCAATGCCATGAATAAATTCATGGGACTTACCGGAATCCTTTATACTGGAGAATCTTTAAGAGGAACGGGACAGGCCCTGGTATTAGGAGTTCAGATCCTGGATATGGGCGTTTTCTTAGGACTTATTCTTGGTGTTGTAACCGCCATGGTACATAACCGGTTTAGCGAAACAGAATTTAATAATGCGTTCCAGATTTATGGAGGAACCAGATTTTCCTTTATCGTATTGATTCCGGTAGTCGTAATTTTAGCAGTCATCCTCACCTATGTATGGCCGTTTGTACAGGCTGGAATTACTGCATTAGGCGGATTTATTAATCAGGCTGGAAATTTCGGACTTTTTGTATATGGCGCGTTAGAAAGACTTTTGATTCCGACAGGACTGCATCATTTAGTTTACACCCCATTTTTATATACGTCTCTGGGCGGTGTGGAAACCATCGGCGGACAGATTCTGGAAGGTTCCAGAAATATCTATTACGCAGAAATGGCAGATCCAACCATTGCACAGCTTTCCGCTTCTGTAATCTGGGATGCGAGAGGTATTTCCAAAATGTTTGGACTGATTGGTGCGTGTCTGGCTATGTATCATACAGCCCGTCCTGAAAATAGAAAGAAAATCAAAGCAATTTTGATTCCTGCAGCAGTAACTTCTTTTATAGCAGGAGTCACCGAGCCGATTGAGTTCTCCTTTATGTTTGTAGCTCCAATCCTGTTTGTAACTCATGCTATGTTAAGCGGTCTGAGCATGGTAGTTTTAAATATTTTGGATGTACGTGCCATTGGTCCCAATGGATTTATTGATTTCCTGCTTTACAACGTTCCTTTGGGAATTGAGAAAACAGGGTGGCCTATGTATATTGCAGTAGGTCTGATGTTCTTTGTGATTTATTACGTAATCTTTAGATTCCTGATTACCAAGCTGAATTTAAAAACACTTGGACGTGAGACGGAAGGCATGGAAATGAAGCTTCATACCAAGGCGGAATATAAGGAAAAGGTTGCTGCCGAAAAGAGCAAAAAAGAGGCACAGGAGATTGACGCAGCAGTCATTATAAAAGCTCTGGGCGGCCCTGAAAATATTAAAAAAGTAGATAACTGCTATACCCGTCTGAGACTGATACTGGAAAATCCGGATGTGGTAGATGAAACTGTATTAAAGCAGGATACCGGAGCTAATGCCGTTGTGAAAAAGGGCAATAATGTCCAGGTTATATATGGATTAAAAGTGGCTGCAGTCCGGAAAGCAGTTGATGCAGAACTGGGACTTGGCGGCGAAAAATAAAAAATGGAGGAGCCTATCATGAAAAAATTTGCAGTTGTAATTGCTGGCGGCGGAAGCACTTATACGCCTGGAATTGTAAAAATGATGCTGGAACATCAGGAAGATTTTCCACTAAAGTCGATCACTTTGTATGACAATGATGAAGAACGTCAGGCCGTTATCGGAGAAGCGCTGGCAATTTTAATGAAAGAGGAAGCTCCGGAAGTTGCATTTTCCTTTACAACCGATCCGAAAGAGGCTTTTACGGAAAAAGATTTCTGCATGGCTCATATTCGCGTTGGAAAATATGAAATGAGAAAGCTGGATGAGAGAATTCCATTAAAATACGGTGTAGTAGGACAGGAAACCTGCGGTCCTGGCGGAATTGCCTATGGCATGAGAAGTATTACCGGAATGCTGGAAATTATTGATTATATGACTGAATATTCTCCAGAATGCTGGATGTTAAACTACTCCAATCCTGCATCTATTGTTGCAGAGGCCTGCAGAGTTCTGCGTCCGGATGCCCGCGTCATTAATATCTGCGATATGCCGGTCGGAACCCGAAGAAGAATGGCGTACATTGTTGGAAAAGAATATGATGATTTAGATGTACGCTATTTTGGCTTAAACCATTTTGGATGGTGGACCAGCGTGAAAGACAAAACCACCGGCGAAGACTATATGCCAAAGCTTTTGGAATATGTATCTGAAAATGGCTACCTGACCCAGAAGGCGATAGAAACCCAGCATATGGATGAAAGCTGGCAGGCAACCCATAAAAAAGCCAAGGATTTACTGGCTCTGGATCCAAAGTTTCTGCCCAATACTTATTTAAAATACTATCTCTATCCAGACTATGTAGTAGAACATTCTAATCCGGAATATACAAGAGCAGATGAAGTAATCGCCGGAAGGGAAAAAGAAGTATTTGGAGCAGCCAGGGAAATTATCCGCAAGCAGACTGCGACAGGCGGAGAATTTACGGTAGACAATCATGCATCCTTTATTGTAGCACTGGCAAGAGCGATTGCATTTAATACTCATGAAATCATGCTTTGTATCGTAGAAAATAAAGGCGCTATCAGCAACTTTGATTCGGATGCAATGGTAGAAGTTCCTTGTGTAGTAGGTTCTAATGGACCAGAAGCCATTTGCCAGGGAGAAATCCCGACGTTTGAGCGGGGAATGATGCAGGAGCAGCTTGCGGTAGAAAAATTAGTAGTAGAAGCGTATGTAGAAAAGAGCTATTTGAAACTGTGGCAGGCGCTGACACTGTCTAAAACTGTACCAAGCGCAGCAGTTGCAAAGCAGATCCTGGATGATTTAATCGAAGCAAATAAAGAATACTGGCCGGAATTAAAATAGATCGGCTGGACATGAAAACTATCCCCATAAAAGGGAGGAAGCCGGTCAGGGTATCCTGCCGGCTTTTAAGGTATTATGAAAAAAAGTTTTAACAGCTATCTGCTTTACAAAAATGAGTATACAAGGCAAATATGAGCAATCTATAGAAAAAATGTGAACAAATTGTAAGATTTTTTTGAAGAATGTTGACAGAGCTGGACACAAATGCTAGACTGAATATGCTCATCGGAGGGCTGAACGTTTGGCCGGATAAGGTGTCAGGAATGGAATTCCTGGTATTTTATCCGGCTTTTTTGCTTAGTCCTTTAGAAGATTACTATCTATTAGAATAAAGTACAAAAGGGGATAAGAGAATGAAAGAACAGACAAGTTTTACAGAAGGAAAGATTTTAGCGCCTTTGATCCGCTTTGCTCTTCCGGTTCTTCTGGCTTTATTTCTTCAGGCCATGTACGGGGCAGTGGATTTACTGATTGTAGGCCAGTTTGGGGCCTCTACTGATGTATCGGCTGTATCAACGGGAAGCCAGATCATGCACACAGTAACAGTGGTCATCGTGGGACTGTCCATGGGAATTACCATTCTGGCCGCCCAAAAAATTGGGGAAAACCGGCCAGAAGAAGCAGGGAAAGTGATTGGCAGCGGCATCAGTTTGTTTTCAGCAGTGACCATCGCAGTAACAGTGCTGATGGTATTTTTGGCCAGTCCTATGTCTGCCTGGATGCATGCACCAGAGGAAGCATTTGACCAGACTGTCTCTTATGTGAGGATTTGTTCTGCAGGTACAGTATTTATTGTAGCATACAATGTACTTGGAAGCGTATTCAGAGGGATTGGAGATTCTAAAATGCCGCTCATAACAGTAGCGATTGCCTGTCTTTTAAATATCGGAGGTGATTTGCTTTTGGTTGGCGGATTTCATATGGGAGTAGCAGGAGCGGCCTATGCAACAGTATTTGCTCAGGCATTCAGCGTCTTGCTGTCTGTTCTGATTATCCGAAAGAAAACTCTTCCGTTTGAATTCAGCAGAAAATCCATCCGGTTTGATAAAAGAATCATTGGCCGGATTGTGGTATTGGGACTTCCTATTGCTTTGCAGGATTTACTGGTAAGTGTATCATTTCTGGTGATCATTGCCATTGTCAATTCGCTGGGAGTGGTAGCGTCTGCCGGAATCGGAGTGGCAGAAAAGCTGTGTGCATTTATTATGCTGGTTCCTTCTGCTTATATGCAGGCGATGTCTGCTTTTGTAGCCCAGAATATCGGAGCAAAAAAGCCGGACCGGGCAAAGCGTGCGCTGGCTTATGGCATCGCCTCATCAGTGGCAGCGGGACTGATTATGGCATACATTTCATTTTTCCATGGAAATCTATTAGCCGGACTGTTTTCAAGAGACGGGGCGGTTATTGCAGCGTCTGCAGACTATTTAAGGGCATATGCCATTGACTGTATTTTTACTGCTTTTTCCTTCTGCTTTGCCGGATACTTTAATGGATGCGGAAAGACGGTGTTTGTTATGCTCCAGGGACTGGCAGGGGCGTTTGCAGTCCGGATTCCAGTTTCCTATCTGATGAGCCGGATTCCTGGAATCTCTTTGTTTGGCATAGGTCTGGCAGTGCCGGCGTCTACGCTTTTGCAAATTGTGCTCTGCGTCGCCTATCTGCTGTACATGGAGTCTGAAAGAAGGAAAAGTCTTGCTGTTTCTTAAGCCATGTGCTATACTGAGAAACAATTGATATTATGGAGGATTCAGGAATGGAAGAAAGAAATCTCGCGCCAAAGACAGAGGAAAAAGAAGTGGTTTCCAAACACTTTATTGAGCAGGAAATAGATAAAGATTTAGCAGAAGGCGTTTACAACCATGTGCAGACCCGTTTTCCACCGGAGCCAAACGGTTACCTGCATATCGGACATGCCAAGTCGATTCTGTTAAACTACGGATTGGCAAAAGAATACGGCGGCAAGTTTAATCTCCGTTTTGACGATACCAATCCTACCAAGGAGAAGACCGAATTTGTTGAGTCCATTATTGCAGATGTAAAGTGGCTGGGAGCAGATTTTGAGGATCGTTTATTCTTTGCATCCAACTATTTTGAACAGATGTATGAATGTGCAGTTAAGTTAATCAAAAAAGGAAAAGCCTTTGTCTGCGATTTGACCGCAGAGCAGATTCGCGAATACCGCGGCGACTTTACCACTCCTGGTAAGGAAAGCCCGTACCGCAACCGTACCATTGAGGAAAACCTGACCCTTTTTGAAGAGATGAGAGCAGGAAAATACCAGGACGGTGAGAAGGTGCTGCGCGCTAAGATCGATATGGCATCTCCTAATATCAACATGAGGGATCCGGTTATTTACCGTGTAGCCCGCATGGAGCATCACAATACCGGCAATAAGTGGTGCATTTACCCGATGTATGACTTTGCCCATCCGATTGAGGATGCGATTGAGCACATTACCCACTCCATCTGTACCCTGGAATTTGAAGATCACCGTCCGTTGTATGACTGGGTCGTAAAAGAGTGCGAATTTGAAAATCCGCCAAGACAGATTGAGTTTGCAAAGCTGTATCTGACCAATGTGGTAACGGGCAAGCGCTATATCAAGAAGCTGGTAGAAGACGGCATTGTAGACGGCTGGGATGACCCGCGTTTGGTTACCATTGCCGCTCTGCGCAGAAGAGGATATACTCCGGAATCTTTGAAAATGTTTGTAGATTTAGTGGGCGTTTCCAAGGCTAACAGCTCTGTAGACTACGCAATGCTGGAATACTGCATCCGGGAGGACTTAAAGCTGAAAAAGGCCAGAATGATGGCAGTGCTGGATCCGGTAAAGCTGGTTATCGACAACTATCCGGAAGGCCAGACAGAAGAACTCTCTATTCCAAACAACCTGGAAAACGAGGCTCTGGGCGAGCGTATAGTACCATTTGGAAGAGAGCTTTACATTGAGCGGGAAGACTTTATGGAAGAACCTCCTAAGAAGTATTTCCGTCTGTTCCCAGGCAATGAAGTACGTCTGATGGGCGCTTACTTTGTAACCTGTACCGGATGCGAAAAAGATGAAAACGGCAATGTGACCGTTGTTCACTGTACTTATGATCCAGAGACCAAGAGCGGTTCCGGATTTACCGGACGGAAGGTAAAAGGAACCATCCACTGGGTTGCTGCCCATACGGCTGCAAAGGTAGAATGCCGCTTATATGAGAACATTGTAGACGAGGAAAAGGGCAAGTTAAATGCCGACGGCACATTAAACTTAAATCCGAATTCCCTGACGATTATCAAAGACTGCTACGTAGAGCCGGCATTAAAGGATGCCAAAGCTTACGACAGCTTCCAGTTTATGAGAAACGGTTATTTCTGCGTAGACTGCAAAGACAGCACTCCGGAACAGCCGGTATTTAACCGGATTGTTTCCTTAAAGAGTTCTTTTAAGCTTAAATAATCAACTATATGAGGGCAAAAGGCCGATACGAAAGAAACAGATTATTCTGACTTTCTATGCGGCCTTTTTGTGCTGTCGGGCATCTGAAAAAGCTGCAGGAGACAGTTTTTTCAATTTTAGGGGAGAAGAGATGGAACTTTTAATACCGCTAAAAAGACAGTCGGGGACTGCCATGTATGAGCAGATTTACCGGTTTATCCGGGAAGAGATCCAAAAAGGGAATTTAAATGCAGGGGAGAGACTCCCGTCCAGCCGGAATTTATCAGAAAATTTAAAAATCAGCCGAAGCACTGTCCAGATGGCTTACGATCAGCTTTTAGCCGAAGGATACATAGAAGCAGTGCCGTATAAAGGCTGCTTTGCGGCAGATACGAAAGGAATGGCAAACATAGCAGAAGAGACTTCCTTCAGAAAATGGAGGGAAGACTTTCTCCAACCTGAAAAGAAAGAAGAAAGGCTGGAAAATGAGAGAGAAAGAATTGATTTTTCTCCCAGAGGAATTGACCTGGATAACTTTCCTTTTGGCATTTGGCGCAAATTGAGCAGGGATACTCTGGTGGATGATAACCGGGAGATGTTTGGGGCAGGGGATCCGAAAGGGGAGAGAGCATTTCGGGAGGCCATCCGATCCTACCTCCATTCGGCCAGAGGCGTTAATTGCCAGGCGGATCAGATTATTGTGGGGGCAGGAAATGAATATTTATTAATGCTTCTCTCCAGAATTCTGGGCAGCGGGCATCAGATTGCCATGGAGAATCCCACCTATAAACAGGCGTACCGGGTTTTATCAGGACAGGGGTATTCGATGTGTCCCATTCAGATGGATAAATCCGGCATAAGGGTGGATTTATTAAGGGAAAGCAAAGCAGATATCGCTTATGTAATGCCTTCCCACCAATATCCTATGGGGATTGTTATGCCGGTAAAGAGGAGACAGGAACTTTTAAAATGGGCCAGTGAGAAAGAAGGCCGGTATTTGATTGAGGATGATTATGACAGCGAGTTTCGGTATAAGGGAGTGCCCATTCCTGCCCTTCAGGGAATGGATGAAAACGGCAGAGTGATTTATATTGGGACATTTTCCAAGTCCGTTGCTCCCGGCATTCGGATTGGTTTTTTGGTACTGCCGCCCGCCCTTTTAAAGGAATATGAAAAACATGCATCGTTTTACTCGTCTACAGTATCCAGAATCGACCAGAATGTGATGTATCAATTTCTGGTAAAAGGCTATTATGAACGCCATTTAAACCGAATGCGGGCAGTTTATAAGGGAAAACATGATGTTCTTTTGGGGATATTAAAAAAACTGGAGGATCGGTTTGGTGTTCAGGGGGAATATGCAGGACTGCATGTTCTGTTAAAACATAAAAAAGGCATGACGGAAGAAGGGCTGATTGATCTTGCAGCCCAAAAAGGCGTTCGGGTCTATGGATTGTCCTCCTGCTTTATTTCAGAGAGAGAATGGGGATATTCTCCCACTTTGATTTTGGGATATGGAACTCTTACGCAGGCTGAGATAGAAGAAGGGATAAATCTCCTGAATGAGGCGTGGAAGGATGTGTAAATGGGATGAGCAGGAAGCAGACGGCAGGATTGATGGCAGGACTTTTATTCCTTTCTTTGTGCACTCTGGCAGGAGAACGGGCCAGGGAGGAAAGAAGAAAAGAATTGCCCTGTTATCTGGAATATAAAAGCAGAGAGAGCGGGCAGCAAATAGAAAATGTCGGGGATGGAATAGAAGTAACGATTGAACAATGGAACAGGAGTGACAAAAGATGAAATTGACTACGCTTTGCTATCTGGAACAGGAAGACGCATATTTGATGCTTCACCGAATCAGCAAAAAGAACGACATTAATAAAGACAAATGGATCGGAATCGGAGGTCATTTTGAAGGGATTGAAAGTCCGGAAGAGTGTCTCTTAAGAGAAGCCAGGGAAGAAACCGGCCTGATGCTTACTTCCTATCAGTTCCGGGGACTGGTTACCTTTATTCCGGATGATAAAACTTCTGAGTACATGTGTCTGTATACTGCAGACGGCTGGGAAGGCAAGATGACAGAATGTGACGAGGGAAGACTGGAGTGGATAGAAAAAAGCCGGATTGGGGATTTGAATCTCTGGGAGGGAGATCGGATCTTTCTAAAACTCTTAAAAGAGGATGCGCCGTTCTTTTCATTAAAACTGCGATATGAAGGAGATTGCTTAAAAGAAGCAGTGCTGGATGGAAAGGAAATTGAGCTGCCGCTGGGATCAGAGTGGAGAGAGTGAGGAATGAGACAAAGATGTAAAAGGAGCTGCGGGGGCAGCTCCTCTTGAAAGGGGGTAGTAAATAATGAAATAGGTAGGTATCATAATGTATGTAATGGCCATGTGAGGTAAAATCTCATATGGCTCTTATTTTTTGTCGAGTCCGGCAACGGTTGCGCGCTTGTTGCCGCCGGCCTCAGGTTTTTGCAAAATCCCTTACCCGGTAATCTTGCCGCAGAGATTGGATGCATCTTTATAGCTGTCAATCATCTGCTTGATAATGATACTATACTAAGTAATTGTGTGCAGAATATGACCATTTTCTAAAATCAAAATAAACAATTCCGATCGAAAATCTAACAAAAAACGAAAGAAAAAAATGTTTATTTTGGGTGTATCTGGAAATACTGCAGTTAGATATGATAACTCTATTTTATTTTAGGAGGGAAAACAGGACCATGGTAGAAGTGGCAGTGGGATTTGAACAGGCAAAGGATATTATTGAATTTGTGAGGAGGGTGAATCAATTTTCCTGCAATGCGGATCTGGTCAGCGGAAACCGGGCAGTAGATGCCAAATCTTTAATGGGCACCTTTGCTATCAGTCAGGCGGCGGACTTAAAGTTGGTGATTTATGAAAATTCTCAAAGTGAGGCGGCCGATATGATTTCAGGACTGAAAGAATTTGCGCCAAGAAGGAAAATGAATAAAAAGTAAAAGAATTTTACAAAAAAGGTAGTGCATTTATTTACAAAAAGCGCTATACTATAAACGGAAAATGCGTTTATTAAAAAACGAATAATATAAACGGAAAGAGACGATAACAACGATGCGAATGAAAGATGATACATTAGAGTTTTTAGGAGGTCGTAAAAAATTATCTTTTCAAGAACGAGAATATATGGAGATTATTTGGAAAAAACCTGATGGAATTAGTTCAGAAGAACTTTATAGTGCTTTTCAAACAGCGAGAGGTACTATAGCGGCAACTTTATCACATATTACAGATAAAGGATATGTGGTATTTCAAAAAGATGGAAGAAATACTATTTATGTACCGCTTGTCTCAAAATTAGAATATGAACAGGCAGTTTTAAAACAAAAGATGAAAAAATATATGGGGTTTGGATCACTTACAACTTTAATTGGAATGTTTTGTGGAAAATCAGAGCTAGAAGAACATGAAAAAGAAGAAATTGAAGAATTAATAAAGAAAATTTCGAAAGAGCAATAAGGGGGGGACAAATGGTATTTTTTCTGCTTATTGTGTTTTCTACAACTTTGATTGGAACGATTCTGTTTTTTTGCTTTTTGGCAGTCGCATATAAAATGGGGGACGAAAATGCAGAAGTTTTAGAACAGATGATGAAGGGATTATTAATATTTTTTTTTATGCCAATTTTGTTAGGAACTATATTTTTGATAAGTCAGAAAATTGGAGATGTAAGATATGCGGCTGTGAAAGGGGAAGACAATTTGTATTCAATTAAGACTTCTTCTAGTTGGCAGTTTGTATGGAATTTTTACTCAAAAGATAAAATCGTCCGTCTATTGTATATGGTAAGTATGCTATGGTTAATGGTTACTTTTGTAATTGTGATTAGAGGACTTTGGATAAATTGTAAGATACAGGGGATGTTAGCAGAAAGGATTTCTCTGATAGACAACTGCAATGTAAAAAAAGGACTTGAATTTGTTGGGAAAAAGATAGATTTATCGAAAGAGATTCCGATCTATTGGTGTAAGCATTTAGACACTCCTATTTTGTCGGGAATATTTTTTCCAAAAATATATTTGGATCGGTGTGATTATAGTGATGAAGAGTGTGGATTGATTTTATTTCACGAACTAGTTCACTATAAAAAGAAAGATATACTGTTTAGAGGAATGTCAGAAATTTTATGGGCTTTGTACTGGTTTAATCCGATAATTATTAGATTTGTACGAGAATTTTATACATATTGCGAAATAGGATGTGATAAGGTAGTTGTTAGTAATATAACTCATAAAGAAAAAATAGTCTATGCGAAATTAATAGGTGAGGCAAAGACTTCATTTGTTTCGATATTTTCAGAAAGTACACTTAGAAATTCGAGAAAGAATATAATAGTTAGGAGGCTGTCAGCTATGTTGTTAAAAAAGAAAAGCAATAGAAAAATTGTGGTAATTGCAACGATGATTATGGCATTATCTTGTCCATTTATTTCATTAGCATCTATAAAGTTAGGAGTAGAAGCTGGAGATGTATTGATGAAAAAATTAGACTCAAAATATGAAATGACACTATCAGAGAAAGTTATTAAAGAGACACTATCAGAAAATAATATCGAAAAAGAAGAGGCATTCGTTAAAAAAATAAATTTACGGGGAATAAATACAGTCGATGATAGAATCGAAAGTGGAAGTCAGGTGGTATATGGAGCAGTTGATTTGGACAAAGGGGCAGCAATTGGTATAAGCATTTTTGGTGATAACGATTCGGATAAGTTTGTAGTGAGCCTCATTAATGAAGAAGGAAGAGCGAGGAGCGTATCTGCTGTATCGGGGGCAGTTGTACATACATTCAATATTGCAGAAAAAAATACATATTATATTAGAATTACAAATAAAAGCAACACGAGTATTAATGGATCAGGTAGCATTAGTATAAGAGAATAAAATATAGGGTTAAAAAAAGACGAGGTAGGTGAGTCCAATGGGAACGAAAAAGATGGGGACTTCTAGATAAAATTTTTAAAATATACAAAGGTGGGGTATTGATGGTAAAGGTAAAAAAATATATAATTCTTGTAATGTCAATGATATTTTGTAGCTTTATGACATTTACGGGCAATGCGGCAGAGGATTCTTTGAGGAATACTCAGAATGTAAAACGGATTGATGTTGAAGAAAAGTCTTTGAAATCAAAAATTAAAGAACATGATATTCCTGCAGAAGTTGCTGAATATGTAGAAAAAGTATTTGAGGATGATAAGAATGCAGACGTAGTAATTTATGCACCATTGTCAGAAATAAGTACTCTTTCGGGAACAGGGGCATGGGGACTTACTCGTACATATCAAGGCCATATTTTACAGGATTGGAATGTAACAGTAACTAATGCATTTGAAATGACGTCAATAAAAAGCGGTTCTATGGCATATGCCTTTGCAGATTCGATGTCTGCATATGTGGGAGGGGTTTTATTAGACAGAGTTATTCCATTTGGTAGTGCAGGAGTTATTTTGGTGCAGTTCATTTATGGAAATAGTACAACGATATATGCTTCAGATGGAGATAAGGCGAGTGCGGCTCCAAAGTATACATCAGTTACTGGATTTACCTATGTTGATGGAAAGGAACAGTTGGGAGCAAGGACACAGCAAGTTAATTTGGAATCTGTTATGTGGTATTATTATAATAATAAAAACCATACGATAAAGCAAGGAGAAAAAGAGTATAATAAATTGATTTCCACTCCGTCTTATAAAAATCCAGATCCAAAAGCAATTTCAGGGGTAGCAAGTGGTGGATATATAGAATCACCAATTACATTTCGTATAGGAGATAAAGATTTTATACTGGAATGAAAAAATGAAACAGAAGCTGAAGGTACTAACAGCTGTCATAATGGGAGTGATTGTCAGCATTTTGCTTTGGTATGGAATCTATTTTTATTTTAATCCTGTAGAGGAGTATATGAACTTTACTGCGCAGGGTGTGCTTATTTATGATACAGTTCCAGCCGATTATAAAAATGTAGATGTCGAGGTAAATGCAAAAACGTATCATTATCTGTTGGAAAATGAGCCAGACAGCATACAGGGTAATATTTGGATGGAAGGAAAAGGGCTTTTCGGCTACGGAGATGCAGATGAAATAGGATTTTATCTGGAATTTCATAATAACGAGAAGTATTGCTGTACGAGAGAAGGGACCGAAACAACGCAAGGGTGTATGATGACCGCATCCAGAGAATTGCAGCATATCATATGCGGTATTACAGTAGCAAATGAGTCCTCAGAAAAGAAGGGACAGAAAGAAAATAGAAACGCATTGCTGGTCATACCATCTGAAAACATAGAAAGCGCCAAGAAAATGATTGATGAAGTTTCTTCTGAAAGCGTCCCTTTTTCAAAATGGCTGTCGGAAAATATGACATTGAGGTAAGAAGCAGCAAAAAAATGATGCAGGACTAAGCCGGACTATGAAGTCTCGCTTAGTCCTGCATTTTTACGGCCGCTTCCACATATGCAGAACCAGAAGAATTCCTCCATAGCTGATTCCGATAAATCCAATCTGCAGGGCTGCAGACAGGAAAACAGGCAGGGAGTGGAGCGCACGGAAGCATGGGACAGGGCCGGAAAGCAGGCCGCGGCAGAAACCGATAGACAACAGCAGAGCAAAGACCGGTTTTAGTAAGGTTTCCCATGGCTCCCAGGAAAAATCTGCAATGCGGGACAGGGAAACAAGGTTCAGACAGGCCAGCAGGATTTCACTTCCTAAAAGTCCCCACAGATAAGCCAGGATTCCGAAGCGGGGAATCCCGAAAACCACAAATCCCAGGCGGAGAATCATAGCCGCAATATTCTGTGCAAATGTGGTAGAGGTTTTGCCAAGGCCGTTTAAAATACTTCCCATGGTGGTGGCAAGATACATAAAAGGACAGAGCCAGGCCAGGATGGAGATATAAGTTCCGGCATTGGAATCGTGAAAAACGCTGGTTCCAAGGGAATGCCCATAGATCCGGAAAATTCCCACGCAAAAAATCCCCATATACAGGCTGTAGCGGATAGCCATGGAAATGGTATTGGAAATCCGATCCTTGTTTCCGGCAGACTGGGCTTTGGCCACCGCGGGAAGCAGAAGAACCGCCATGGAATTGGTAATGGCAGAGGGAAATAAAATAAAGGGCATTGCCATGCCGGTAAGGACTCCGTAGATAGAAAAGGCTTCTTCGCTGCTTAAGCCAAACGCCTGGAGACGGCTGGGAATCCAGATGGCTTCTGCACTTCCAAGAAGATTCAGCACCAGCCGGTTTCCCATCAGGGGAAGGGCCAGAGTCATAAGAGGGACAGCAGGAAAATCAGAGGAAGACAAAGTTTTTGTATTCTGGGGAGGAAACAGGCACAGGGAACACAGGGTAAAAAGGGCAGATGCAGCTTCGCCGATGAGGTGGCCTAAAACAGCCAGATCGACTGTGATTTCCCGGCCCTGTTCGGTCCAGATGTCTGCAATCAGAAAGACAAGTCCCATACGGATGACCTGTTCTGCCACTTGAGAAAATGCCGGAACTCTGGACTTTTGCATACCATAATAGTAGCCATTGATGCAGGCATGAAAAGCTGCAAAAGGGACAGATAAGGCGATAACAGGAAGAAGAGGCGCACACCGTTCCTCCAGCAAAATATAGGAGGCAATCCAATCAGAGCAATGGGAAATGCCAAGAGCCAGGATGGTAGATAACAGCATGGATATGGCAAGACCGGCCTGAAATACTTTTTTTCCCTGACTGATATGGGAGGCAATGTATTGGGACAGGGCGGTTTGAATAGAGCCAGCGCATACGGAAAAACAGATTCCGAATATGGGGTGGACCATGTTATAAAGACCAAGACCTTCTGCGCCAATAGTTCGAGACAGAAAAATCCGATAGAAAAAGCCCAATACCCGGCAGGCGAAACCAGTTGCAGTCAAAAGCAGAGTACCGGCTAAAAATGTGCGTTTTTGTGGGGAAAGTCCGGAAAATGCAGGCATGGCAGACTCCGCAGAAGAAAATTACTATAAGATATGAGGGAAGAAAATAGAAAATACCAGAAAAAATGTTATAATTCCTATTGAAATTATAGGAATTTGGTGTATAATAAAGCCAGTAAGTAAAACGGGAGACATTCTCTCAGAAAGGCGGTAAATCAGTTGAGCAGATTTATTTATTTAGATAATGCAGCAACTACCAAGACCAATCAGGCAGTGGTAGATGCGATGATTCCATATTTTAATCAATATTACGGAAACCCATCTTCGGTGTATTCTTTTTCTAATTCTGGAAAGGAAGCTATGGCAAAAGCCAGAAAGCAGATTGCGGATATGCTGGGAGTAAATCCAGAGGAAATTTATTTTACAGCCGGAGGAAGCGAGGCGGATAACTGGGCTATTATTGCCACTGCAGAAGCTTACCAGAACAAAGGAAAGCATATTATTACTTCTAAAATTGAGCACCATGCAGTTCTTCACACATGTCAGTATCTGGAGAAGAGAGGATTTGAGGTTACTTATCTGGATGTAGATGAAAACGGAACAGTAGATTTGGAGCAGTTAAAGCAGTCTGTCCGTCCGGACACGATTCTGATTTCCATTATGTTTGCCAATAATGAGATTGGAACAATTCAGCCAATAAAGGAAATAGGAGAAATTGCAAGAGCGAATAACATCCTGTTTCACACTGATGCAGTGCAGGCGTTCGCTCATGTGCCGATTGATGCAGATGAGTTAAATATTGATATGTTAAGCGCCAGTGGCCACAAGTTTAACGGACCCAAGGGAATCGGATTTTTATATATCCGCAAAGGGATCAAGACAAAGTCCTTTATCCATGGCGGCGCTCAGGAGAGAAAGCGCCGCGCAGGTACAGAAAACCTTCCTGGAATTGTGGGTCTTGGAGAGGCAGCCAGACTGGCAGCAGAGACTTTGGAGAGGAGACAGGAAAAGGAAATACAGATGAGGGACTATCTGATTAACCGGATTACGGCAGAGGTGCCTTATGTAAGATTAAATGGACACAGGAGCAACCGCCTTCCCAATAATGTCAATTTGTCTTTCCAGTTTATTGAGGGAGAATCCCTGCTGATTATGCTGGATATGGCAGGAATCTGCGGTTCCAGCGGGTCTGCATGTACTTCCGGATCTCTGGATCCGTCCCACGTTCTTCTTGCTATCGGGCTTCCTCACGAGATTGCCCATGGTTCTTTAAGACTTACCTTGTCTGAAGAAAATACGATGGAAGAGATGGATTATGTAGTAGAGAGAATCAAGGAGATTACAGCCCGTCTTCGGGAAATGTCTCCTCTGTACGAGGATTATATTAAGAAAACTGCAAAGTAAAGATCAAGAAGGAGAAATGCAATATGTATACAGAAAAAGTTATGGATCATTTTCAGAATCCGAGAAATGTAGGAGAGATGGAAAATCCCAGTGGGATGGGGACCGTAGGAAACGCCAAATGCGGCGATATTATGAGAATTTATCTGGACATTGACGATAACCAGATTATTCGGGATGTAAAGTTTAAAACCTTCGGATGCGGTGCGGCTGTTGCCACCAGCAGTATGGCGACAGAACTTGTCAAGGGAAAAAATATTCAGGAAGCGATGGCAGTTACCAATAAAGCAGTGTGCGAGGCCCTTGACGGCCTGCCGCCGGTTAAGGTACACTGTTCTTTGCTGGCAGAGGAAGCGATTCATGCAGCATTGTGGGATTATGCAGAGAAAAATGGCATTACCATTGAAGGATTAAAGAAACCGAAGAGCGATATTAGCGAGCATGAAGAGGAAGAAGAATATTAAGGGATGTTTTGGCGCAGAACAGGAAGTTTTATTGTGCGGACAGCCCTGACTGAAAGGCAGAGAGAATGAAGAGAGAAAAAGTCGTAGTAGGATTGTCCGGGGGAGTAGATTCATCTGTGGCAGCCCTGCTGTTAAAGGATCAGGGATATGATGTCATCGGAGTTACAATGAAAACCTGGGACGGAGCAGAAAGCATCATAGAAGATGCTAAGCGGGTAGCGGATTACTTAAACATTCCCTACCATGTCATTGATTTTAAGGAAGAATTTAAGCACCATGTAATGGATTATTTTGCAGATGAGTACCTGCATGGCAGAACGCCGAACCCCTGCATCGTCTGCAACCGTCATGTAAAGTGGGAAGCGCTTTTAAACAGAAGCAGAGAGTTTGGGGCAGATTTGGTGGCGACAGGCCATTATGCCAGAATCGAAAAACTTCCCAATGGCAGATACGCCCTGCGCGCTTCTGTGACTGCAGCAAAGGATCAGACATATGCCCTTTACAACCTGACGCAGGAACAGTTAGCCAGGACAAAGATGCCAGTAGGATCTTATGAAAAAACAGAAATCCGCCGGATTGCAAAAGAGGCGGGAATCCCTGTTGCAGAAAAACCGGACAGTCAGGAGATTTGCTTTATTCCGGATCAGGATTATGCAGGATTTATTAAAGCATATACGGGAAAAGAAGTTTTACCCGGAAATTTTGTGGATCAGGAAGGCAATGTACTGGGACAGCATAAGGGAATTATTTATTATACAGTGGGCCAGAGAAAGGGATTGAATCTGGCTCTGGGCCGTCCTGTTTTTGTAACCCGAATTTGTCCAAAAACCAATGAGGTGGTGATAGGAAGCAGCGAAGATGTATTTACAAAATCTCTCCTGTGTAGTAAGCTTAACTGGATGGCAGCAGACGGGTTTCATGGAGAAGACCTGCGTCTGCTGGCAAAAATACGGTATGCCCATCAAGGGGCAATGTGTACCATCCGGGAAGTGGGAAGAGACCTGGCAGAGTGTGTGTTTGACGAGCCGGTAAGGGCTGTGACGCCAGGCCAGGCAGTGGTCTTTTATCAGGATGACTGGGTGGCAGGAGGAGGAATTATTCAATGATAAAAAGAAATATCCTATCATCTGTAATTATGGCAGGAGCATTGACTGCAGCAGTTTTATTAAATGGGTGCAGCGCCGGCTATCAGCCAGTAAGACAAGAGACAGGGAGCGAAGAGAATAGAGAGAAAGAAACTCCCGGTATTTTGGTCAGCGAAAAAGAGACCCAGGTTACAAAGGCATCTGCACAAACTTATCAGACTGTGGATGAGACTGTTTATGTAACCGGAGACAGAGTTAATCTTCGCCGGACAGGGAGTTCAGATGGTCCGGTAATCGGCCGGGTTAATAAAGGCACACAGATGAGAAGAACTGGAGTTGGCAGCCAGTGGAGCCAGGTAGAATACCAGGGACAGGTCTGCTATATTTCCAGCCAGTATCTTTCTGTAAACAAACCGGCTGAAGAGACAAAAGCAGAGACTGCCAGCAGCCAGGAGACAGCCGGCAAAAACTCTGTGCAGACTGGAACGGCATCTAAAGCTCAGGCAGGGGAAGTGCGGTTAAATCCAGGCTGGCAGTATGCAGAGTTTTCCAAGATTAATTCTGGGGCAGCCATGCTTTACAAGGCTGAAAATAACCGGAAAGATATTGTGGTATGCGTCAATGCAGGACATGGAACCAAAGGCGGCGCCAGTGTGAAAACCCAGTGCCATCCAGACGGCACTCCAAAGGTAACTGGAGGAACTACCCAGGCAGGGGCTACTACTGCAGCAGCAGTTTCTGGCGGCATGGAGTTTGCAGACGGTACGCCGGAAAGCCAGGTGACGTTACAAATGGCTTTAAAGCTAAAAGAAAAGCTGCTGACTGCCGGTTATGACGTGCTGATGATTCGGGAGAGCGAGGATGTTCAGCTGGATAATATTGCCCGCACAGTGATTGCCAATAATGCAGCGGACTGCCATATTGCCCTTCACTGGGATTCTACTTCCAAGGATAAAGGGGCGTTTTATATGAGCGTTCCAAGCGCAGCGTCTTACCGCAATATGGAGCCGGTAAAGTCTCACTGGCAGCAGCACAATGCTCTTGGAGACTGCTTGGTGAGCGGCCTGAAGTCTGTGGGAGTCAAAATTTTTTCCAGCGGATCTATGGAAATGGACTTAACCCAGACTTCCTTTTCTACGGTTCCTTCCATTGATATTGAATTAGGTGACAAAGTCTCCGATCATTCGGATGCAACACTGGATAACCTGGCATCCGGTCTGGTTACAGGCATCAATCAGTATTTCGGACAGGCACAAAAATAGCAGGAGAATACGTGAAAGAACAGGTATTTACAAATAGAAAACATTACAGAATGGTTATTTTCTTAAGCCTTCTGGCAGCACTGCTGCTGGAGGGCTTTCTGACATTGGCATCTGTACGCCATGGAAAGGGACAGACAGGGTTTAATCTGTGGCCGGACCGTTTTTTGTACTCCAGCGGCTATGAGATATCATCAGATTCCAAAAGGATAGAAGACAGCAGCTCTTTTGGATATTTTAAACAGATAAACAGCGATCCCCAGATGTATTTTGCTGAGACAGGACAGGATACAGGGATGCTGAAACTTACCTTTGCAGAGCCTGCAGAAGAAGAGATTCAGGCACAGATTTACAGTACAGAAAATGGGGAAGTGCATTTTCAAACAACCTTTATTCAAGAGGGAAGCATGGAGGCAGAGATTTTTCTGACCAGCAAACATTATGGGCAGATGCGAATCGATTTGGACGGAAGTTTTGCTTTGGACAAGATAGAAGCATATCCATCAGTGGCCTGGAGCCAAATCAGAATATCCCAGATTTTTGAACAATGGAATTTGGGGCGGTTTGCCGGTTTGTGGCTGTTTATGGCAGCAGTTTTCTTTGGCATTTTGCCGTCAGAAAAGTCTGTTGGCCGGAAGAAGCTTCATGCGGCAGCACCTACGGGAGCGCAGCAAAGAATGGTTTCTTTTGACCTTCTCCGCACTATGGCAGCCTGCTTTGCAGTAGCTGCTCATGTGGTTGGTCCGGTACTCTTGGAAATAGCGCCAAATACCCGGCTGTGGAACATGATTTCTGCCGGGAATCTTTTCTTTCTCACATGCAATCCTCTGTTTTTAATGCTCAGCGGGGCGCTGCTGGTAAAAGAAAAGCAGGAACCTACAGTTGTATTTTATAGAAAACGGTTGGGAAAGATAGCAGTTCCGCTGGTGCTGTGCTACCTGCTTTATATGGCAGTGTTCTGGAGCGGTGATTTGACCGTATGGGAATGGGTAAAAAAAGCGGCTGTCACTGTTTTTTCCGGTTCCTCAGATATTGCTCCGCATTTCTGGCTGATGTATGCACTGATTGTGATTTACTTGTTTGTGCCAATTCTCAGAAAGACAGTAGGGCGGTTTGGAGAAGAAGAGGGAAAGAGGTTATTTCTGGCAATCGCCCTTCTTCTTACCTTTGCAGCATGGATTAAGAGCACAGGTGTGGGAGGAAGTCTCTGGTTTAACTGGATTTTATGGCTTGGGATTTTTGTATCCGGCTACTTAATCCGACAGCCCTACATGCGCAGATATGATGGTTTCTTTTGTGTGCTGGGCCTGATTACAGCCATTATTTCTTATCAGCTTATGCTGTACAGAGACGATTATATGGGGATTGTATTTAACGGATCGATTCTGATTGTGGGAATTTCCTGGATGCTGTTTGTTCTGGTTTTGCGGCTGGAAAAACTTCTGGGCTTTGCTGCTGGAATTCTGGCTTTTTTGGGAAAACACAGCTTTTCTGTGCTGCTGTTTCACTGGTTGGTGCTGTATGGTATTGTGATGCCTGGATTTATTCCAGGCCTGCTTTCCCATGGTCTGTTTTTTCGACTGGCAGGTACATTTGCTGCTGTCACTGTGATTTCCCTGATATTGTCCATAGTATTTGATGATTGGATTCATGCAGGATTGGAAAAGTTTATTCACTTTTTTCTGCCATCCTGAATTGCTGCAGTTCAGAATGGCGCAGATTCTCGCTTATGGAGGAACGCCATATACAAAGTACATCAAAAATTTACGCTTTCAAACAGGTTTGAAAGAAAATATTTGTGACTTTGTGCATGGCTGAACTGATACAAAAAAAATAAAAAAATCTACTACCCAAATCGGAGATTTTCGTGTATAATATTACAGGCAGCAAAAAGGAGACGTATCGAAGTGGTCGCAACGAGCTTGACTCGAAATCAAGTTGTCGGGTAACCGGCACGTGGGTTCGAATCCCACCGTCTCCGCTATGAAAACCCCCTTGTAAGCAGGCGGAAAAACGCTTGTTTGCAGGGGGGTTGCTTTTTTAGCTGTGGGTGCGCAGTCTTATCTTCAGTGTATCTAAAAACT
Organism: Lachnospiraceae bacterium; assembly: GCA_046957575.1. Taxonomy (GTDB): domain Bacteria; phylum Bacillota; class Clostridia; order Lachnospirales; family Lachnospiraceae; genus UMGS1370. The sequence continues at coordinate 28,313 of JBKUOG010000020.1, forward strand.
GTTCCTGTTGGCACAGCATGGTTTTAAAAGTGATATACAGTAGTGCGTTTTTTGCCTGGATCGATAATCTAATATTTAAGGACACCAGCAGCGGCATATAACCTGTATCACTTTTGAAGTGTAAATTTTAAATACTATACATTATTCTTCACTCATATACAACCAGTATGGGAACTGTATAACACCAGTATGTCTCCAGAGCGCAGGATCGTGTCGCCATCCGGAATTAGTTCACTGTTTTGCCTTTGGATTAAAACAACCAGAGAATTTTTTCTTATATCTGCATCTTTCAGTCTCATTCCAACCAGATGGCTGCCATCCGTCACTTCTACTTCGCCAAGTTCTACATCAGCGTTTCCTTTATATTCCTTAGCAGCAACAATAAGAGAATCGCCGGCTTTTAAGCAGGTGTCGCCTCTGGGCATGATGGCAGTGTGATCCCGCAAAACAGCAGCAATTAAAAGACCGGGAGTTATGGAAACGTCTTGAATCCGGCAGTTAATCCAGGGATGCTTTGGTCCGAGTTCTAAACTGATAAATTGAACCCCGGTTTCTTCTGAATAGTCGGTGAAGGTTTTTAGTACGTTTTCATTTCCATCCAGCATGGAGGTTTTGGCTGCTGCAAATGGAAGGAGACTGCCCTGAAGCAAAATAGATAACAGGACAACACAAAATACGATATGAAAAACAGTGTCACTGCCGTAATTTGGAGATACAGCGGCCGTAATAGCAAAAACAATAGAAGCAGCGCCTCGAAGTCCGGTCCAGGAGACTAAAAGCTTCTGGCAAAATGGAGCTTTAAAAGGAGACAATAAAAGAAATACGGCTGCAGGCCGCGCAATGAAGCTTAAAAATGAGGCAGTCATCAGGGCGGGGAGAAAATAGGTTCCAAGTTGGGAGGGAAAGACTAAAAGCCCTAAAAGAAAGAAAATCAGCATCTGCATCATTCCATTTAAGGCATCAAAAAAATTAACCAGTCCTTTTTTTCCTGGAATCTCCTGATTATTGCCTAAAAGGATTCCAGCTAAATAAGCGCTGAGATAGCCGTTTCCGCCAAGCAGAGACGGAATCGCATAAGAAGCCAGGGCTGTTCCTGCCAGAAAGATAGAATCCAGTCCGTTTTCTCCAAAATGCACATGTTTCATAATGATTCCCGCTGTCCAGGCAATGAGAGAACCAGCAGCAAGCCCTACAAAGATTTGGGAGAATATAGTACCAATAATTTGGACTAGCGAGAGAGAATCGCCCATGGCAAAAAGCAGGATCATGGTCAGCATATAAGCAAAAGGGTCATTGCTTCCGCTTTCGATTTCCAGCATGGAGGCGGTGTTGTATTTTAAATTAAGCTGTTTGGAGCGCAGAATAGAAAATACAGAGGCAGCATCAGTAGAACCTAAAACGGCTCCAATGAGAAGTCCTTCCAATAAAGGCAGGTTTAAGGCAAAATAGCAAAAGAGGCCAGTAAGTCCGGCAGTAATTAAAACGCCCAGCGTACTTAAAAGGACAGACTGAACAGCAACTGGGCGGGCAGCGCTCCATTTTGTGCCGAAACCTCCATAAAACATAATGATTACCAAAGCAGCAGAGCAAATTTGCTCTGCTAAATGGTAATCGGCAAATTCGATTTTAAAAATACCATCGGATCCAAACAGCATCCCCAAAGCAATAAAGATAAACAGAGTAGGGATGCCCAGACGGCGGGACAGGTGGCTTCCTGCAATACAGGTAAATATGCCAAAAGCGCAAAGAAGCAAAAGAAAATTCATAAAGACTCCTTACAGATGCAGTGTGTGAATCAGCAAAAGCCAGGCCAGTCCGTAATAGGAGACAACGGCTACTAAATCATTGATAGTAGTGATTAACGGGCCGGAAGCAACTGCCGGATCGATTTTTACTTTTTTAAAGATAAGTGGAACAATAGTTCCGGAAAGGCTGGATAAAAGCATGGCAGCCAGCAAGGCAATTCCGGTGCAGAAAGATACGGAAAAGGATAAAATTGCAGTTTGGCCTTTCAATAATACTAAATACAGCCCGATAAACAAAAAGGATAACAGTCCCAAAATCATTCCGTTTACCAGTCCCACGCGGGCCTCTTTTCCGATAAGACGGATTTGCTGTCTGCTGTTGATGTTTTCGTCCATTAATACGCGGATGGTGACAGCCAGAGACTGGGTGCCTACATTTCCGGCCATGTCTAACACCAGAGACTGAAAGGCGATAATTAAAGGAAGACTTGCAATCACACCTTCGAAAATGCCTACCACACTGGACACTAAAAGACCCAGGCCAAGAAGGATAATCAGCCAGGGAAGCCGCTTTTTAATGCTCTGAACGAGAGGCTCATTTAAATCTTCTTCTGATGCCAGACCAGCAAGTTTGGCATAATCATCCCCCATTTCCTGATCTACCAGTTCTGTAAGATCCTGAGAGGTCAAAACCCCCCGCAGTTTATTGCCGGAATCTAAAACAGGTATGGAGTCTTCAGAGTAATCCACAATGCGGCTGATACAGTCCTCAATTGGTTCATTTGCGTAAACATACGGATAAGAAGTCATAGTAATGGCATCCAGTTTCGTATCTTTGCGGGCAATGATCAGCTCTTTTAAATTGATGGCGCCGAGATAAGTTCCCGTTTCATCTACAACGTACAGAGTTGAGATATTATCATGTTCGGCTGCCTGCTCTACCAGTTCGCTCATGGCCTGGCAGATACTGGCGCCGGAATGAAAGGCAATGTAGTTGGTGCTCATTTTGCTTCCAATCGCTTCTTCGCCAAAGGAACTGAGCATTAAAAGTTCCTGCCTGGTATCCTCATCTATTAAATCCAAAAGGACATCCCGCTGGGACTTTTCCAGCTGGTCCAGATAATCAGCCGCCGCAGAGACTTCAAGCAGCTCTAAAATCTGTACTCTCTGTTTCAGACTGATTTCATCCAGATAGGTATCCATCTGTTCCGAGTATTCCAGAATATTTGCCAGAGTTTCCGGAGTTAAAATCCGGTAGATACGGCTGCGCTCCTCTCTGCTCAGCAGATCGAGAGCGGCCGCAATGTCATTTTCATGGTAATCAGACAGGGTGTCCTGTTTTAATTTAGGACTGAGATTGCTGCGGAAAATGTCTGCAATTTTCAGTTTGTAATCCGGATGCAGCATCGGGGAAGTGTTCTCGCTAAAAAATTCCTTTTTTGTATTCATGGTTGCACTCATGGTCTGTTCCTCCTTACTCATCAAATAGTTGCAAATCCAGAGATTCGCAGGTTTGCAGACAATTTGGCACAAAATCCAGAAAAAAGGGCATAAAAATACCACTGCCGATTTTAGCATGTGTGCCGCATTGTCTTTTGATGCAGCGCAGTGTTAGAAACAGGCAGTGGTTTTCTAATGAGAACTCAAAAAATGGGCGGCCTGCAGCCGTACCTTTTTTGTTGCCAAGCATCCGGAAAAGCTGCCAGTGACAAGCTTTCCTGGTACCCATAAGAAAACCATGCTGTAACTTCGACTACAACTACTGCCGTCCATAATTTCACCTCACTTATAAAAAGATAATAATTAATTAAAAAACATTCCAACATCGGTCATTATAACATAGAACCAAAGGCGGGGCAAGAAAAAATAATAGAAACGAAAGAATCAGGATGCTTTCGTTTCCAGCCGTTTTAAGGCAATACAAAAGATCAAAAGTCCAACGCATGGCACAATATTGGAAGCCATACCTGCTTTGATTCCCCAGTGCTCAGAGATGATTCCAATAAGCCAGGGCATCAGGATAGCGCCGCTGCTGGCAGCCGGAAGCATAACGCCCATGCTGGTGACGCTGGTCATCTTTCCGGCGCTGGCAACGGCTGTGGGATTGAGGCCTGCCATGGAAAATGCAAAGGTAAAGAGCAGCAGGACTGCGGGAATCTGAGTGTCAGCAGCCATAAGTCCGATATAAAAGAAGATGCATCCAAAGGACATTTTAATCATAGAGGACGCAGCATTTTTAACAGGAAAGACAAATGCAATCAGCATTCTGGCAATTAATGTGGCAGTCCACATAACAGTAACGGTATAGGTACTTAAAGTTCCGGATAAGATGCCGCTCCCCTTAAAATAAGTAACCATCCAGCCGGTGACACTGGTCTCCGCAGCATTCTGGCAAAATAAAAGTCCCGTTAAAATCCAGAACTTTCCGCTTTTTAGAAAACTCCAGTCAGGGGAAGTTCCTTTTTGCTTGGAGCGGGTCTCAAGGGAGACAGACGCAAAAGAAATCCATAAAAAAGCGCCGCAGACGGCCAGTAAAAACATGGGAAGCCTCTTTCCTGCTCCAGCAGCCGCTGCAATCAGGAAGGGGCATAACAGAGCGCCAAGAGCATAACAGCTATGCATGAGATTCATGCCTTTGGTTCCGCTTTTTGAATTGTCCCGAACCAGAATAGTGCAGATATTGATAGTGCTTCCTTTGGCTACGCCTGTCAGGAAAAAGGCCAGCATTAAGAGGGCCATAAGAGGGGAAAGCCCCATTAAGAAATAACCTGCAAAATATCCGAAAGTCAGGAGCAGAACCGTTTTTTTCAATCCGATTTTTGCTGGAAGAACGCCTGTAGCAAAGCCGGCGATCAGGTTTCCGATGCTCATGAAGGACAAAAGAGTTCCTGTCATTCCATAATCAAATCCGTAAAGTTCCTGCAGAAGGCTTACAATAATGCCGCTGCTGATTGCGCAGATGCCGCTGATAAAAAAGGCAAAAAACCCAGTATTGCACTGTTTTTTTGATTGTGTTTCTGATTTCAGTTCTGGTTTCATTTCCATACTCACATTCCTCATTACATAGTATCTGTGCCTGTTTTAGGGCAGCAGGGGGCAGATTTCTTTGTGCCCAGCAGTTTGATTATATACGAAAAGTTTCAAATTTAACAGAGGTTTTTGCCTGCATTTATGTGTATTTTCTTGTACAGACAAAGAAAAGGTGTTATAGTAAGCATCAGCGGATAAAAGGAGGAAATGATATGTACAAATGCTGTATATTTGATTTAGACGGAACCCTGTTAAATACTGTAAAAGCCCTTCAGAAGGCTACCAATCTTACCATGGAAAAATTTGGCCTTGGTCCCCTTTCTGAAGAGCAGGTAAAGTCCATTGTGGGCGATGGATATAAAATGCAGATGGAGCGGGCGTTAAAGCTGTGCGGGGATAGAGATTTGATTCATTATAAGGAATCTCTTCCTGCTTATATGGAAATTTTCGGGCAGCACTGCATGTATCAGGTTCGCCCGTATGAAGGGATTTTAGAACTTTTGCAGGCAATAAAAGAAAAAGGAATGAAGACAGCTGTATGTTCCAACAAGCCTCATGCCCAGACAGTGGAGAATATTCAGGGGATTTTTGGAAAAGATGCATTTGATTTAATAAGAGGGCAGCAGGAGAATATTCCCAAAAAGCCGGATCCGGCAGGCGTCTGTCTGATTATGGAAGAACTGGGCGTAAAGGCAGAGGAATGTCTGTATTTTGGAGATACGGGCACTGACATGGAGACAGGGAAAAATGCAGGACTGGACACAGCAGGCGTGCTGTGGGGATTTCGGACACAGGAGGAATTAGAAGCATATTCTCCTAAATATTTAATAAAAACTCCTGAGGAGGCGGTTCGGATTCTTTCTGATTGATATCTGCAGGGTTTGGGAGTATAATAAGAACCAGTGCCTTTTTACTTTGGAAAGACATTAAGCCTTTACGGACGGAGATAAGTATGGAAAAGAGAACATTACCCAGACGCCAGTTATCCCAGACGCAGTTTATTGCCTATGGATTTTTGGTTATGATTTTAATCGGCTCTCTGCTTTTGATGCTGCCGATTTCCAGCAGATCTGGAGAGAGCCAGGGCTTTCTGGACTGCTTATTTACTGCAACCAGCGCTTCCTGTGTAACAGGACTGGTGGTGGCAGATACCTGGAGCAATTGGACTGTATTTGGCCAATTGGTGATTTTAACCATGATCCAGATTGGCGGCCTGGGGTTTATCACAATCGGAGTTTTTATTTCAATTATACTGAGACGGAAAATCGGGTTAAAAGAGAGAGGACTGATGCAGGAGAGCGTCAATACCCTGCAGATCAGCGGAGTGGTAAAGCTTGCCAGAAAGATTATTTTTGGTACGGCGTTGATTGAGGGAATCGGGGCAATCCTTTTGTCTATCCGGTTTGTGCCCAGATTCGGCCTTATAAAAGGGATTTATTATGGAGTGTTTCATTCCATTTCTGCTTTTTGCAATGCGGGTTTTGACTTGTTGGGATGCGATACGCCCTATATGTCATTAACTGGCTACAGCGCAGACTGGCTGGTCAATCTGGTAATTATGTCCCTGATTGTCATCGGCGGTCTGGGTTTTATTGTGTGGGATGATTTGAGCCGGAAAGGACTTCATTTTAAGTCCTACATGCTTCACACTAAAATCGTAATTCTGACCACCATGGCTCTCATTTTCGGCGGCGCTCTGCTCATTGGAATTTCTGAGAGGAATAACCTGATGGCAGATATGGGATGGGGAGAGAGGATTGTAACCTCTCTGTTTGCATCTGTAACAGCCAGGACCGCAGGTTTTAACACCATTGATATTGCATCCATGCGTCCGGCCAGCAAACTCGTGACCATTTTTCTGATGTATATTGGAGGAAGCCCCGGCTCTACGGCAGGCGGTGTCAAAACCACAACCATTATCGTACTGCTTTTGTATTTAAGTTCTACAATCAAGCGGACCAATGGAGTCAACATTTTTGGACGCAGGCTGGAGAGCGATTCAATTATGCGGGCAAGCTGTATCTGTACCATTAATTTGTGTCTGGCTCTGACCGTTTCCACCATTATTTTAATGACTCAAAATCTGGATGCCATGGATGTGCTGCTGGAGACATTTTCCGCCATTGGAACAGTAGGAATGTCTTCGGGAATTACCAGGGATTTAAACATTTTTTCAAGGGTAATGGTAATTTTGCTCATGTACTGCGGGCGAATCGGCAGTTTGTCTTTTGCCCTTACCTTTACACAAAATATGAAACTGGCAAAGGTTCGTCTGCCGGAAGAAAAGATTACCATAGGGTAACAGGAGGAAAACATGAAATCAATTTTGATTATTGGAATGGGAAGGTTTGGCAATCATTTATGCTACCATTTGGCAGAACTGGACAATCAGATCATGATTGTCGATCAGGAGGAAGAGCGGCTGGAAGCCATGCTGCCTTATGTTACCAGCGCTAAAATCGGAGACTGTACCAACGAATCTGTATTGAGAAGCCTGGGAATTTCCAATTTTGATATCTGTTTTATCTGCATTGGAACCAATTTCCAGAGCAGTTTGGAGATCACCAGTATGGTAAAAGAACTGGGGGCAAAATGGGTAGTCAGCAAGGCCACCAGAGACATTCATGCCAAGTTTTTGCTGCGGAACGGCGCAGATGAGGTGGTCTATCCAGACAGGGATTTGGCGGAAAAAATTGCGGTCCGCTACAGCGCCAATCATGTATTTGATTACATTGAACTGACGGATGAGTTTTCTATTTATGAGATTCCGCCACTGCCTCAGTGGGTAGGAAAGAGCATTAAGGAGTTAAGCATCCGCAATCGTTATAAAATTAATATCCTGGCCACAAAAGAAAACGGTGAGGCCAAATTAATGCCTAACGCGGATTATGTAATCCAGGCAGGCGAGCATCTGATGATTATCGGGCGAAAGTCTGATGTAGATAAAATTTTAGATAAGATATGATAAGACTAGGGTACTGCCTCATTCACTTTCAGTATAATGACGCAGAATAAATTTTCAGTCTGTAAGGCGGAGGAATGAGGCGATGCCGGTGGCACCGTCGATTGACGACAACGCAGCAGATGGAAATTCAGGCAAGTCATTATGCGAAATGTGAGTGATACAGTACACTAGGGTCAAAAGATCAGGAATTCAATAGGAAAGACAGGAGGAAATCACAATGACAAAGATTGATATTATTTCCGGCTTTTTGGGAGCAGGAAAAACCACATTTATTAAAAAGCTGTTGGAGGAAGCCATTGCAGGCGAGCAGGTAGTGCTGATTGAAAATGAATTTGGCGAGATTGGCATTGACGGCGGATTTTTGAAAGATTCCGGCATCGAGATTCGGGAAATGAATTCCGGTTGTATCTGCTGCTCTCTGGTAGGAGATTTCGGTGCATCTTTAGCTGAGGTATTAAAGACCTATAAACCGGATCGGGTAATCATTGAGCCGTCCGGAGTAGGTAAGCTGTCGGATGTTATGAAGGCTGTCCGCGATGTGTCTTCGGATATGGACGTGGTATTAAACAGTGCAGTCACGATTGTAGATGCTGCAAAATGCAAAATGTATATGAAGAATTTCGGAGAGTTTTTCAATAACCAGATTGAACATGCAGGAACCATTGTTCTCAGCCGTACTGATGTTGCAGATGAGAAAAAGGTAGAGACTGCTGCCGCCATGATTCGGGAGCACAATGCTGCTGCGTCTATTGTGACCACACCTTGCGCCCAGCTTACAGGAACCCAGTTGTTAGAGATTATTGAAAAGCCGGATACTATGATGGAGGATTTGTTAAAGGAAGTGGAATCCCACCATCATGCGCATGAACATCACCATGATCATGGCGAAGGATGCACCTGCGGCTGCCATGACCACGAGCACGATCATGATCATGGGCATGATCACGAGCACGATCATGATCACGACCATGCCCGCCACCATGCGGACGAGGTATTCTCCAGTTGGGGAATGGAGACAGCGGCTCCTGTTACCAGAGAAAAACTGGAGGCAATTTTGGAAGAATTATCAGAAACCACTGCTTATGGTGATATTTTAAGGGCTAAGGGAATGCTTCCTACAGAAGAGGCAGGAGAGTGGCTGTATTTTGATCTGGTTCCGGAAGAGTATGAGATCCGAACAGGAGAGCCGCAATACACTGGAAAAATCTGCGTGATCGGCGCCAGATTAAAGGAAGAGGAATTAAACAGGGCGTTTGGAAAAAGTCAGGCAGAATAAATTCAGGAGAGTATAGATGGAAAAAATGATTGAAGATGAAGTAATGCCGCTGTTTCTGATTAATGGTTTTCTGGAAGCGGGAAAAACCCAGTTTTTACAGTTTACCATGCAGCAGGAATATTTTCAGGCAGAGGGCCGCACGCTTTTGATTGTCTGCGAAGAGGGCGATACAGAATATGAGGAAAAAGTGCTGCAAGACAGCCGTACGGATGTAGTATATGTAGAACACCAGTCCCAGCTTACGCCTGAGTTTTTAACAGATTTGGAACTGATGCACAATCCGGAGAGGGTTCTGATGGAGTGGAACGGCATGTGGAATCAGGACGATCTGCGCCTGCCTGGGGACTGGCAGGTGTATCAGCAGATTACGATTATTGACGGCTCTACCTTTGATTTATATGTGGCAAATATGAAGCCGCTTTTAGGGGCTATGGTAAAAAACAGCGAGCTGATTATTATGAACCGATGCGATGGGATTTCCGATGACAAGCTGACTGGCTATCGGAGAGGGTTAAGAGCCATGAGCCGGAACAGTGAGATTGTCCTGGAAGATGAAAACGGAGAAATCCCACAGGATATGCTGGAAGAAGACCTGCCTTATGATTTGCAGGCTCCAGTGATTGTGATAAAGCCAGAACACTATGGTATCTGGTACATTGACTGTATGGACAATACAGATCGGTATGAGGGGAAAGTGGTAGAATTTACCGCAATGGTGCTGAAATCTGACAATTTCCCCAAAAATTACTTTGTTCCGGGACGTATGGCTATGACCTGCTGCGAGGCAGATATGACCTTTCTGGGATTTATCTGCAAAGCAAGAGAGGCCAGGCATCTGGAAACCCGCCAGTGGGTTCGGGTCAGGGCAAAGGTGACCAGAGAATACTGGCAGGATTATGGTGGAGAGGGGCCTGTGCTTTATGCAGAGTCCGTAGAGCCGGATAAAGAAATAAAAGAAGTGGTACAGTTTTAAGCGGAACTGTTCCGCTTTCGTACTTGCCGCAGAGTAAGACAGACTATGGCAGATGCCGTCTGACTGCTCTGCGTTTTTTTTATTTCATTTTTTACGCAAATTTGACTAAAGGATGATATTGGATTTTACGGAAAATTGATATACTTGGCACTGTACTCAGAAAGAGGAAAGCAGATATATCATTTTAATAGAAAAGAGGAAACGATTATGAAAAAAATATCAGCAGTTATGTTAGCAGGAATGATGGCAGCAAGTCTTGCAGCTTGCGGAAACAGTGAGACAGCAGAAACCGCTGCGACTACAGCAGCGACTACAGCAGCACAAGCGGAAGATACAACAAACGCAGAGACCGAAAGCCAGGAAACAACGGCAAATGCAGAGAGTGAAGACGTGGCACCAGCAGATTTAAGCGGCTCCATCACCATGGTAGGTTCCACATCCATGGAGAAATTTGCCAATTCTTTAAGCGAGGCATTTATGGAAAAGTATCCGGATGTAACCGTAACTGCAGAATTTACCGGTTCCAGCGCAGGCATTGAGGCAGCAGCAAACGGCACAGCGGATATCGGAAATGCTTCAAGAAATTTAAAGGAAGAAGAAAAGGCAGAGGGAATTGCAGAGAATATCGTGGCAATTGACGGCATTGCAGTGGTAGTAGATAACGCCAATACGGTAGAGGATTTAACCAAAGATCAGCTTACACAGATTTATAAAGGAGAAGTGACTAACTGGAATGAAGTAGGCGGATCCGACGCGCCCATCGTAGTAGTAGGCCGCGAGGCAGGAAGCGGAACCAGAAGCGCTTTTGAAGAACTTCTGGAACTGGAAGAACAGTGTAAATACGCCAATGAATTAGACAGCACAGGTGCAGTTATGGCAAAGGTATCTGCAACTCCGGGGGCAATCGGATATGTATCCTTAGATGTCATTGACGATACTGTAAAAGCAGTAAAATTAGACGGAGCAGAGCCTACTGAAGAAAATATTAAGGCAGGCAGCTATTTCTTAAGCCGTCCGTTTGTAATGGCCACCAAAGGCGAGATTGCAGAGCAGAGCGATTTGGTAAAAGCATTATTTGATTACATCTATTCTCCGGAAGGAGATGAACTCGTTCAGTCTGTGGGCCTGATTACCGTAGACAGATAAGGCCCCGGACCAGTATATGCGCCTGGCTTTCCCATGGGCCAGGCGTATTTTTTGCTTACCTGACTGATGAAAGGAGTTTCTCTATGAATGAGGATTCAAGTTTGATTTTATCTCATCGCAGCAAAAAGTCTGTTGTAGAGACTGCTGCAAAGATGATTTTTACCATCTGCGGTTTTTTTGCAATTTTAGCAGTTGCCTCAATTACCATTTATATGCTGGTCAGCGGAACTCCTGCATTGTTTGAGGTAGGAATTAAGGAACTGCTGTTTGGGACAGTCTGGCAGCCAGGGGCAGCAGAGCCTGAATTCGGTATTTTGTATGTAATCCTGACTTCGATTGTCGGAACTACTCTGGCGGTTTTGCTGGGAATGCCAATCGGCGTTTTGACGGCTGTATTTCTGGCGGAAGTGGCGCCGAAGAGACTGGCAGGAATCGTGCGGCCGGCGGTAGAACTTTTGGCAGGAATTCCATCCGTTATCTATGGACTTTTGGGAATTTTAATTTTAAATCCCTTAATGTATAAATTGGAATTATGGGTGTTTAAAGGCTCAGAAACCCACCAGTTTACCGGTGGAGCCAATTTGATTTCCGCAGTATTGGTGCTGGCTCTTATGATTCTTCCGACAGTGATTAATATTAGTGAATCCGCTCTTAGGGCAGTGCCGTCTCATTTAAAAAGCGCATCCCTGGCCCTGGGAGCTACAAAGATTCAAACCATTTTCCAGGTGATTATTCCGGCTGCAAAATCAGGAATTATTACAGCGATTGTACTGGGAACTGGACGGGCTATTGGAGAAGCCATGGCTATCAGTCTGGTTTCCGGAAGTTCTGTCAATGTTCCGCTGCCGTTTAATTCGGTGCGCTTTTTGACGACTGCCATTGTCTCGGAAATGGGGTATGCGGCAGGGCTTCACAGGCAAGTGCTGTTTACCATCGGATTAGTATTGTTTGTATTTATTATGATAATCAATATCAGCCTGACCAGGATTTTGAAAAAGGGGGATAACAAAAATGAGAGGTGACACAGTTGCTTTAACTCCGCAGTGCTATGCAGAAAAAAACAGCATCTGCCGGAAAACATTCCGTATGTCAGATGCAGTGCTGACCGGAATGATCTACATCAGCGCAGGCATCTCCATGCTGATTCTCATCGGTATTATGGGATATGTATTTGCAAGAGGAATTCCAAATATCAGCTGGTCGTTTTTAACTACTGTTACCAGTACCAGAAAGGGAACATTTGGAATCCTGGGAAATATTGTAAATACTATCTATATTGTGATTTTGACTCTGCTTATCGCAACCCCAATCGGAGTAGGAGCTGCCATTTATTTAAATGAGTATGCAAAGCCGGGCAAATTGGTCAGAGCCATTGAATTTACAACCGAAACCCTTTCCGGCATTCCATCCATTATTTTCGGCTTGTTCGGTATGGTATTTTTTGGAATTACGTTAAAGCTTGATTACTCCATTTTGACAGGAGCGCTGACGCTGACTCTGATGATTCTTCCGATTATTACCCGTACCACCCAAGAAGCATTAAAAACAGTGCCGGACAGCTACCGCACAGGCGCTCTGGGCATTGGAGCCACCAAATGGTATATGATTCGCACAATTTTGCTTCCCAGCGCCATGCCGGGGATTCTGACCGGAATTATTCTGGCAGTCGGACGGATTGTAGGGGAGTCTGCAGCCCTTTTATTTACAGCCGGAAGCGGATACTATCTGCCCAAGAACTGGTTTTCCAAAATATTTGAATCCGGCGGAACTTTGACGATCCAACTGTACCTGTTTATGCAGAAGGCAAAATATGATGAGGCCTTCGGCGTGGCAGTGGTGCTGTTAGTGATTGTACTGGGGATTAATGCGCTGGCAAAATATTTATCTCATAAGTGTAATGTAAACACACAACCATAAGCGAGGGAAAAGACGTGGAGACAAAAGTAAAAATTGAAACCAGAAATCTGGATTTGTACTATGGGGAAAATCATGCTTTAAAAACGATTAATCTGGATTTATATGAGAGAAAAATTACAGCATTTATCGGTCCTTCCGGCTGCGGAAAGTCCACTTATTTAAAAACATTAAACCGGATGAATGATTTGGTTCCCAATGTAAAAATAACCGGAGAAGTAATGTTGGATGGAGAAAATATTTACAGTCCCCAGGTGGATACGACTCTGCTCCGCAAAAAGATTGGCATGGTGTTTCAGCAGCCCAATCCATTTCCGATGAGCATTTATGACAATATCGCCTATGGTCCCAGAATCCATGGAATTAAAAACAAAGAAAAACTGGATGAAATTGTGGAAAGCAGCTTAAAAGGCGCTGCTCTCTGGGAGGAAGTCAAAGATCGCTTAAAAAAATCTGCTTTGGGACTGTCTGGGGGACAGCAGCAGAGACTTTGCATTGCAAGGGCGCTGGCAGTAGAGCCGGAAGTGCTTTTAATGGATGAACCCACTTCTGCTCTGGATCCGATTTCCACTTTGAAGATTGAGGAACTGGCAGGAGAGCTAAAGAAAAAATATACGATTATTATGGTGACCCATAACATGCAGCAGGCAGTCCGGGTATCGGATAAAACAGCATTTTTCCTGTTGGGAGAAGTCGTAGAGTATGGGGATACGGACACGATGTTTTCTGCGCCAAAAGACCGCAGAACAGAAGATTACATTACGGGGAGGTTTGGCTGATATGCGCACAGAATTTGACAAGCAGCTGAAAAAGCTGCATGAAGATATACTGGAAATGGGACGGCTTTGCGAAGAAGCGATTACCATGACTGCCCGAATGTTAGACGGGCAAGAGGGGCTTACTGCCAGAATCAGCAGTGCGGAAATGGAAATCGACCATAAACAAAGAGAAGTGGAAAGACGCTGCCGTCAGATTTTACTGCGCCAGCAGCCGGTTGCCTGCGACTTGCGGGTGATTTCTACTGCGCTTAAAATCGTACCGGATATGGAGCGGATTGGGGATCAGGCAGTCGATATTTCTGAACTGATGCCCAGTATTGCAGGTTTTGAATTTGCCGGCAGAGTTCACATCAAAGAGATGGCAGGGGCCACTGTAAAAATGGTGACGGAAAGTATCCAGGCATTTGTAGAATCAGATGAAATGCTGGCCAGAAAAGTCATTGGCAGCGACGATTTGGTAGATGAACTGTTTGATAAGGTAAAAGAAGAACTGGTAGATTTGATTTGCAGAAAGAGCATTGATGTGGTCATTGCCCTGGACCTTTTAATGACAGCCAAGTATTTTGAACGAATTGGCGACCATGCAGTAAACATTGCAGAAAATGTGAGGGATTTTGTGGCAGAATAGCCGGAGGAAAGTATTTTGTCAGCCGGATGGAGGGATTCATCCAGACAGTATAAAAAAGATGCAGCCATATGAAGAGATGTTCTGGCTGCATCTTTTTTTGCTCCACTAATTCCATTCCACTGGAGTCGGTCTGGCGGGATCGAATACGTCTTCTGCATGGAATAAATCATCTAATTTCCGTTTGCTGGCATCAGCGCCGGCTTCAACATCCTTCCATATCCGATAGCCGTCCAAGTTGCGGCGGCCCTGGCGGACATGATCCGTTCCGAACTGAACCCAGTATTGGCTGGAGTCCACATTGCAGAAATAGCGGAATCCCAGAGAATGAAGATACTGGAACCGTTCATTATCATCACTGTAAGGATGCCAGTCACCTACATCACTGCCAAATGGGAATAAGATGATGTCGGTAGGGCCAATGAGACTTTCTACCCGGTTTTCCCATTTGTCAGAATCTGTCTTAAAGTCCTCAAAAGGAATGGTTCCAAGGTTGCGGTGCCCCCAGCTGTGGGAAGCCAGTTCCCAGCCGTTGTCACGAAGGCACTGGGCCACTTCGGCAGCGGCCTGCCGGTCTGCCTCAAAGTTGGGGTTGGTCTCCCGGTAAGCTTCGTCAGTGCGGTAGCCCAGAATGCCGTTATATCCGGTAAAAGCAATGACGGCTCTAGCTCCTTTATAGGAAAAATCCGGATGTTCCTGAATAAAGTCCTCTAAAATCGGAATCAAATCATAAGATCCCACAGAAACAGTGCCATCTTCCATTTTCATTTCACAGGTCGGCTTTCCGTCTTCACCGATAATAATCCGGCTGGCAAATCCATCGCCGTCCATGTATTCATAATAACAGACATCATCCTGCGACATGACAAATGGTTTTTTGCCTTCGGGAAGCATGATGGAGCCCTTTTTCATGACTGGCTGTCCATTTTCATCGGTGGTTTCATATGCCATATCGTGGAGACGCACCAGAACAAATCCCCGGTTGTACATTTCGTTTAGGATCTTTAAAAATTCGTCTCTGGTTGTCATAACCGAATTGTATCCGGCAGCCTGGGAGTCTCCGTCAAAAGCCTTGGATGTATCCATAATCAGAGAATGGAAAAATACATGGGTAATCTGATTGACATCTGCTTCTACTAAAGTAGCTTTGACTGCTTCATAACCTGCAATGGCATCTGCAACTTCCTGGGTCCCGGCATATGCAGCGTTTCCGGACAAAAGGGCAATAGCGCCGTCATAATCGTATCCGGCAGCCAGCCTGTCCGCCTGTAAAAGAAGGGCTTCTAAGCTGTCTGAGGAAGGGGCGTCAGAGGAACTGTCAGGGGTTTCAGGATTGCTTTCGGATGGGTCAGAAACAGGGATGTCAGGAACTTTAGGAGGGGTCTCGTCCGATGGAGAAACTGCAGACTGGCCAGGATTTTGCGGTGAATTTTTATGGGTTTTAACAGCTTTTACAATAAAAAATCCGCCGACTCCGATTATGAGTACAATCACTAAAAAGATCAGTGCCTTCAGCAACTTATGCATGGTATTGTGGCGGCGTCTCCGGCTCCTGCGCCGCCGCAAAATAGTTTGGTAATTTGGATCATTTATATAATTCATACGAACTCCTATGCAGAAAAGATAGATTTGATATGATCAAGTATAACATAAAAAAAAGAATCATGCTATCCCAGCAGCAGAAAAATACAAGAACAAAAAGAAGAAAAAAATGAGCGAAATAAGAGATACAAACTGTGCATATTGCATGAAAGTCCTATCATAGAGACAATTCTTTCAGCGTATACTAAAAGGAAAAGATGGGAAGGAAATGGTTATGAAACGAGAGAAGAAAATGCGGGTTGGGGCAGCTTTCGCGGCAGTATGCTTAAGTTTCACCCTAACCCTTCACGAGCCGGCAGCGGCCCAGGAAGTAATAGGCATTCCTGGTTCAGAGGCGGTTTTAGTTAATGCATCAGCAGAGGCTGTGGCTGTATCCGCGCCTTCGGTCTGCCTGATGGAAGCATCTACCGGGCAGGTGATTTATGAGAAAAATGCAGATGAAAAGAGAAGTCCTGCCAGCATTACCAAGATTATGAGCCTGATTTTGATTTTTGACGCATTGGATCAGGGCACCATAAAAATGGACGATCAGGTAGTAACCAGCGCTTATGCAAAATCCATGGGAGGTTCTCAGGTTTTCCTGGAAGAAGGAGAAATGCAGACAGTGGAAACACTGATTAAGTGCATTGTGGTAGCATCCGGAAATGATGCCACAGTAGCCATGGCAGAGTACATAGCCGGAAGCGAAGAGGCATTTGTCCAGATGATGAATGAACGGGCAAAAGAACTTGGGATGGAGAATACGCATTTTGCAGACTGCTGCGGTCTGACAGAGGATCCGGCCCATCTGACAACAGCCAGGGATATTGCAGTGATGTCCAGGGAATTAATCAACAGATATCCCCAGATCCACAACTATTCTACGATCTGGATGGAAAATATTACCCATGTAACCAATCAGGGAACGAAAGAATTTGGTCTGGCAAATACCAATAAATTATTAAAAATGGCTACAAACTTTCGGACAACCGGATTAAAAACAGGATCTACATCTTTAGCAAAATACTGCCTTTCTGCTACAGCAGAAAAAGACGGCGTCCGCCTGATTGCTTCTATTATGGCAGCACCGGATTATAAGGCGCGGTTCCAGGATGCGGTCACTTTGCTGAACTACGGATACGCAGTCTGCCGCCTTTATGAGGATACAGAAAAACTGCCCTTGCAGGAAATGCCAGTAAAAAACGGTGTACAGGAGTCTGTGCCGCTGGCTTATGACGGAACATTTTCATATTTAAGCATGAATGGGGAAGACTTAAGTGCAGTAGAGAAAACACTGGTCTTAGAAGAGTTTCTGACCGCTCCTGTTGAGCCTGGAATGAAGGCGGGAGTTCTTTCCTACAGTCTGGGCGGAAAGAAACTGGGAGAGATTCCGGTTATTACAGATGGGACAGTGGAAGAAGCCGGGTATCAGGATTACTTAAAAGGACTGTTTCATTTGTGGCTTTTGGCAGAATAAACCAGCAAAATTTTCTTGACAAATCCGTCTGGTATGTTACAATTAGGAAATCATATAAAAACACTAGGAAATAGGAGGCGGCAATATGGCAGGAATAAAGAAAAGCGCATTAGAACTAATTGGTAACACTCCCTTATTGGAACCGGTAAATTATGAAAGAACGTATGGCCTTACAGCCAGTCTCTTTTTGAAATTAGAATCCTTTAATCCGGCAGGCAGTATTAAGGACAGAGCTGCTTTGTTTATGATTGAGGATGCGGAAGAAAAGGGGCTTTTAAAGCCGGGCGCAACTATTATTGAGCCGACTTCCGGCAATACCGGCATCGGCCTTGCAAGCATTGCGTCAATGAAAGGATATCAGGTGATTTTGACCATGCCGGAAACTATGAGCGTGGAGCGCCGGATGCTTCTTTTAGCATATGGGGCAAAGCTGGTTTTAACAGAAGGTGCAAAAGGAATGGCAGGAGCCCTGGAAAAGGCAGAAGAACTGAGAAAAGAAATTCCCGGGGCAGTAATTTTGGGACAGTTTGTCAATCCTGCCAATGCAAAGGCGCACCGGATGACCACAGGGCCGGAGATTTGGAATGCCCTGGAAGGCAAAGTAGATATACTTGTAGCAGGGGTGGGAACCGGAGGCACCATTACTGGAGTTGGAGAGTATTTAAAATCCCAAAATCCGGATGTAAAGGTGGTAGCAGTGGAGCCGGATAAGTCCCCGCTTTTATCAGGAGGAAAGGCTGGAGGACATGGAATCCAGGGAATCGGAGCCAACTTTATCCCGGAGATTTTAAACACTGGCATTTACGATGAAGTTGTCCGGGTTACAGAAGAACAGGCTTATGAGGCTGCCAGAAATCTGGCAAAATCAGAAGGAATTTTAGTGGGAATCAGTTCGGGGGCTGCCCTTTTTGCAGCATCCCGGATAGCAAAATCTCCGGAAAATACAGGAAAAAATATTGCAGTAATACTGCCGGATACCGGGGATCGATATCTTTCCACTCCACTGTTTTCAAAAGACAGTAAGGAATAAAAACAGGAGGCTGCCGCTTCACGATTACTAATCGTTAAAGCGGCAGCCTCTTAATTATTGTAAAAAGCCGGAAAGCTGAGAAAAATATATCGTCAGAGCCAGAGGGAGTGTGGTATAATAGGAACACTTGACGAGGTATTTCACAAGTCTAGTGAGAATAGATATCTGTCCCCTTAGCGAGGTCTTGTCGAGCTTAGTGGATATGGTATAATAACTCCAAAATGCAGTTGTGCTGCACCCATCTTTAGCTGCCTTTGGCAGCCAAAACATTTTGTCGTTACTATTTCGCTATGAAAGGCAGGAAACTATCTATGAGAGAGATAACTCAGCAGCAGATCCTATCTATGGCGCCAAACCCATCAGCGGTAAACAATGCAAGAAAGATTTCCAGCGGCAATGGGTTTGTGTCCCGTTCCCATTCTCAGGATGACACCTTTTATATGGGGGAATGTAAAGGAAGCGGAAAATCCAACTATATTGTTTCTGCTGATTTTGCAGAAGAAGAGAAGCCAGTATTCCGATGTACCTGTCCAAGCCGCCAGTTTCCATGCAAGCACAGTCTGGCGCTTCTGTTTGAGATGGAAGCCAAAAAGGAATTTGCCATCTGTGAAATTCCGGAATCTATTCTGGAAAAGAGGGCTAAAAAAGAGGCCAGAGAGCTGAAAAAAGCAGAGGAATCGGTTCAGCCGCCAAAAGAGAAAAAAATCAATAAATCCGCCCGTACCAAGAAAATCAAGCGTCAGTTGGAGGGCCTTACAATGCTTGAGAAAATGGTAAGCGATCTATTAAACGGCGGTCTGGGAACCATGGGAGGAGTTTCTTTAAAAACCTATCGGGATCTGGCAAAGCAGCTTGGGGATTATTATCTTCCAGGACCCTTAAATTTGATGAATCAACTGATTTTGGAGATCGGGGAATACCAGAAGGATGCAGACAGCGGACATTACGAAAATGCAGTGGGGATTTTGATACGTCTCAGGTCCCTGACAAAAAAGGCAAATGTTTACCTTCAGGAAAAACTGGACAGCGGTAATCTGGAGGATGATGACAGTATTTTGTATGAAGAACTTGGGGGAATTTGGACGCTGGAACGCTTAAATCAGTTGGGACTGGCAAAAGAAAACTCGCGTCTGGTACAGCTTTCGTTTGAAACATACTATGATGAGGCAAGGAAAGAATGGATCGATCAGGGATATTTTGCAGACGCAGACAGCGGCGAAGTGCATACAGCCTGTAATTACCGCCCGGTAAAAGCGTTAAAATATATCAAAGAAGAAGATTCCATGTTTGATATGGTGCAGGTTCCGCTGCTGACCTACTATCCAGGAGATATCAATAAGAGAATACGCTGGGAGAAAAGCACACTGGTTCCCGTCGATCAGGCAGTTAGGAGAAGCGTGATGCAGAAAGCCCACACAGATTTGACGGCAGTAATCAAACTGGTAAAAAATCAGATAAAAAATACTCTTTCAAATGACTTTGCAGCAGTCATGGTGAGTTTCAGGAAAATTGGAATTCTGAAAAATCAGGAAGGAGACTGCTGTGTTTTGGAAGACCATGCCGGAAACCGGATCGTACTGCGGGATAGAAAAGGTCATGAAGAGACGGTAACCCCCATGCTTTCGCTTAGGGCTTCTGCTCTTTTTGAAGAACAGGTACTGTTTGGCGCCATATATTACGATTTTACCGATCACCAGATTTGTATGCAGCCATACAGCATTGTGACAGAAAATGGGATTGTACGGCTTTTATATTAACGATTTTGCAATTGAATAAACACACGCAGGGGGTAACACGATGAATTTGCAGCCATTTTACGAATTAAGAGACCGGCTTCACACTGCCGCAAATGCAGGTGTGAATTTGATTATGGAAGATTTTAGGCTCCAGCGGGCCGCAGCCGCAGTGGAACCATTTGCCAAAGCATCTCCGGTTTTTGCAAAAATTGACCAGATGTTAAAAAAGATGTTAAGCCCGGATTGCGCAGACCGCGCTCTGGTGCTTTTGGATATCCTGGCGCTTCTGGATGCTGTTCTGGTCACGCAGGGAATCAATCAGGCGCCGGGAGAACTGGAGAGGATCTTAGGTGATGTCGAGGAGGATTTTTTTGGGCATTATAAAAATATACCGGCAAGCGTTTTGCGTCCTTTAAAGCAGGCAATGACAGGGACTGGAGGCGGACGTTACAATATCATAGAAGAAACGCACAGGAATTATCCGGAAGTATTTGATGATTACAGAGTTCAGAAACTGATGATAAAGGGACTGGGAGATTCCTATTCAGAACTGGCCAGTCTGTATGCAGACTGGCTGTCTGAAAAGGGGGAGAAGGTTCTTCCTTTACTGAAAGAAGAGTTTGATCCTGCAGGAAAGCGGGAAATGGTACACAGGGTGCATATTATTGCCAAACTGGCAGGCGAAAAGGAAAATGAGTTTTATGTAAGCCAGCTGCCGGAAAGCAAAAAAGAAGTCAGAGAGGCGCTAATTGAGGCTCTTCGCTTTAGCCCATCTAATGCACCGCTGCTGCTGCAGCTGATCAAAACAGAAAAAGGCAGAACAAAGGCAGCTGCTCAATGGGCATCCGGATATATGGATATAGAAGAGAATCGTACATACTGGCAGAAGACAGAGGCGAATCCGTTGATTTTGGGCGACTCCCCTTATAGATGGGCTGCGGATTTGCAGGCAAAAAGACTGCTTAAACTGGCAGAAAAGGTGACAGATGGCAGTGTGGATGTAATAAAGTATTCGGATGAAGAGAAAATTTTATTATATCTGCAGGCGCTGAAGGGAAAAAAGATTACGGATTTTGAAACATGGATTCAAAAACTGGCTGCTATTGCCTGCAAATTCAAATATATGAAATCAGAAAAAGGGATCACCTCATTTCAGCAGGGAGATCTTAAGCTGGAACAGGACGGATTTGCAGAGGCATTGTCAAAATATCTGATGGATACTCTGTTTTTATTGCAGGAAGAAGTGAATGAAACAGGAACAGACGATGAATCATGGGAATATATGAGGATGGCAGCAGGTCAGGCAAAACAGCTTGAAAAAGAATACGGCGTTTTGTACAGGGGAGCAGGGTTTGCCGCCGCTTTTTTGACAGAGCCAAAAGACCAGGTATTTCGGGAGTATGGCAACTGCCTGCAGGACAAAGGAGTTTTTTGTCTGTTGTCCCGCCTTAAGTACAGCAGAGATGAGAATACATATATGTATGAATACAGAAGAGATGCTTCCTGGAAGGGAGAGTACCAAAGCAATATCCAGATACGGACAGGGAGAGAACTGAGTCTGGACTGGTATCCGGATATTTTTAAGAAACAAAAAGGAAATTCTCATGAAGATTGGGACCGGATCATACGCGCCCTGTTCCGCACAGACACAGAAAAACTGCGAAACTGGTATGGATACTATTTTTATCTGAGAGTATGCAGGGTACGCTGGTATGGATCAGATCTGGAACTTTTAAAAGAATGCGGATGGAAAGATTTTAAGGGAATCTTGAAAAAAAGGATTTTGATGCAGGATATGTACTGGATTCACAATATTACAGCGGATATGGGACTTAGCAGAGAAGAGATTATTGAGGAGATGAAAGAAGCAAAGGCGCAGATGAGTTCCTCGCAGGCATCTTTGTCCGCCCGTATTGACGCATGGATAGAACAATTGAACAACGGGGCTTCCATCAGTGAACTGACATAGTTTAGCAGAGAAATCTTATAGAAAAGGAGAGATACCATGGCAAAAAAAGAGAATGTGCTGCGTCTGCCGGCAGAGCAGCTATTCCAAAATGAGATTGACGCTTTGATTGAGGCAGAGAAAGATCCGGTTCCTACGGGATGGAAGATGTCGCCCAGATCGGTACTGAAATATATTGTTGGAGGTAAAGTGGGGACGACTGAGATTACGCCGAAATACATTGGGCATCAGCGTCTGGTGGAGATAGCAATCGCTACACTGGTAACCGATCGGGCGCTGCTTTTGATCGGAGAGCCTGGAACTGCTAAATCCTGGCTGTCAGAGCATCTGACCGCAGCGATCAACGGAGATTCCACAAAAGTAATTCAGGGAACTGCCGGGACAACAGAAGAGCAGATTCGATATTCCTGGAATTATGCCATGCTTATCGCCAATGGGCCGACTCCTGAGGCAATGATTAAAAGTCCGGTGTATGGCGCAATGGAGACGGGAAGCATTGCACGAATGGAAGAGATTTCAAGGTGTGCTTCGGAAGTGCAGGATGCGCTGATTTCCATTTTGTCGGAAAAACGAATCTCCGTTCCGGAACTTGGGATAGAGGTTCCGGCTAAAAAGGGATTTTCCATTATTGCTACAGCAAATACCAGGGATAAAGGCGTAAATGAAATGTCGGCCGCGCTCAAACGCCGCTTTAATATTGTGGTGCTTCCGTCTCCGGAAAATCTGGAAGCCGAGATGGAAATTGTCCGATCCAGAGTTTCACAGCTTTCCGCCAGCCTGGATTTGAATGCAGTGCTTCCAGAGGAGGAAGTGATTGCAAAGGTATGTACCATTTTCAGAGAATTGAGAAATGGGACAACACTGGATGGAAAACAGAAATTAAAATCCACAAGTGGGGTGCTTTCTACAGCAGAGGCGATTTCTCTGCTTGCCAACAGCATGGCTCTTGCAGGAAGTTTTGGCAGCGGGATCATTACAGATTATGATCTGGCAGCAGGACTGCAGGGGGCTATTATCAAGGATGAGGGAAAAGATGCTGCAAGCTGGGAAGAGTATCTGGAAAACATTATGAAAAAGCGTGGGTCCCGTTGGAGCGGGCTGTATAAGGAATGTAAGGAGTTGTTGCGCTGATGGAGAAAAAACCATATATATTTGGAGTGCGCCATCTGTCGCCGGCAGGAGCATACCATCTGCGCAGCTTTCTGGATGAAAGAAAACCAAAGAGGATTCTGGTAGAAGGACCATCGGATTTTACGGATTTGGCGGCGGATCTGACCGATCAGAGAGTCATTTTGCCGATTGCTGTGATGGCCTATACAGCACAGGCGCCGATCCGTTCAATTTTGTATCCGTTTGCAGTATATTCGCCGGAGTATCAGGCATTTATGTGGGCAAGAGAACATGGGTGTGAGTGCCGGTTTATGGATCTGCCGTCAGGAGTGTTCCTTGCGCTGCAGGCATTGCGGGAACAAAGAGAACAAGAGGAACAAAAGTTGCGGGAGACTGTCATTTCAGAGAGACCAGAGAGCATATATGAGCATCTGGATCGGGTAAGCGGGGAAGACAGCCATGAAACCTTCTGGGAACATGTGCTGGAGAGATCAGAAACGCCTGTTTCTTATATCAGAGGAGCAAACGAATTTGGAAAGCAGATTCGGGAATGGACGCAGGGACAGCACATAGAAAAGAAAGAAGATGTCCGTTTCAGAGAACAGGCAGAAACGGTGATTCGGGAAGCCTATATGAAACGCCAGATTGAGGACGCTATAAAAGAGGGGATTAATCCCCAGCAGATCGTGGCAGTGACAGGAGCCTATCATGTACAGGGACTTTTGGAAGATGCAGACGCGATGAGTGATGGACAGATTCAGGAGCTTCCGATTCTGGAATCCAGGAAAACCTTAATGCCCTATTCGTATTTCCGTCTCTCTTCCCGATCCGGTTACGGAGCAGGAAACAGGGCGCCTGCATACTATGAACTGCTCTGGCAGTCCCTGGAACAGAAAAAACCGGAATATACAACACATGCATATTTTTCCCGGCTTGCCGCCTTTCAGAGAAAGCAGGGAAATCCTGTCTCATCCGCAGAGGTAATAGAGGCAGTGCGGCTGGCAGGAACACTGGCAGAACTGCATGGGTATCACATCCCGGCTTTAAGGGATCTGCGGGATGCAGCAGTGACCTGTATGGGACATGGACAGTTTTCGGAGATTGCGGTAGCAGCCGCAGATACGGAAATTGGGACAAAGATCGGCTCTCTTCCTGAAGGAGTCAGCCAGACTTCTGTACAAAGCGATTTTAACCAGAATCTGGAGAGACTGCGCCTTACAAAATACAAAACAGTGACAGCAGAAGAACTGCAGTTGGACTTGAGAGAAAAATTAACAGTAAAATCAGAAAAGGCAGCTTTTTTGGATCTGGAACGTTCTTTTTTCCTGCACAGACTGCGGGTTTTGGGAATTTCTTTTGCAGCCATACAGAAGGTGTCTCAGGAAAAAGCAACCTGGGCAGAGAAATGGATTCTGCGCTGGAGTCCGGAAGCGGAAATACAGATTGTGGAAACCGTACTAAAAGGAGATACCATTGCCCAGGCAGCTTCTTTTGAACTGCAGGAACGGATTGAGAAAGACAAGACCATTGCAGCAGCGGCCTCTGTGATTGAGGAAGCGTTTTTCTGCGGGATGCCTGCTTCTGTGCGCTACGCGACTAAGATGCTTCAGGAAATGGCAGTGGACGCAGCTTCTGTGCAGGATCTTGCAAAGACTGCAGAAAGCCTTTCCATTGCCGTACAATATGGAAGTATCCGCCGACTGGACACAGCGCCGCTTCTTCCGCTGCTATCCCAGTTGTTTTTGCGTGCATGTCTGATTTTTCCGGATAGCTGTGTCTGTGATGACGCAGCATCCAAAAGCGTGTCCAGAGCAATGGAACGCATCAATGATGTGGTGCTGCACCATGATTTTCTGGATGAGGACAGGTGGATACAGGTCCTCTCGGTGATTGCAAAAAGGGATGATCTGAATACCAAACTGTCAGGTTTTGCGGCTGCCGTTCTTTTAGAGAGAGGGAAGATGGACAGTGAAGAACTGGGGCGCGAGGTGGAGCGGAGACTTTCCCGGGGGATTCCAGCAGAACTGGGAGCAGGATGGTTTGAAGGGCTGGCATTTAAAAATCATTATGCGCTGATTGCCCGTATGACGCTTTGGGAAAAATTAAGCGATTATCTGGATACGCTGGATGAGGAAGAATTTAAAAGAGCATTGGTCTTTTTAAGAAGAGCATTTGCAGATTTTTCATCAGCAGAGAAAAACGACATTGCAGAAAATCTGGGCGAGATCTGGCAGATAAATCCCTCACAGGTCAGCGAAGTTCTGAATCAGACATGGACAGATGACATGCAGGAGGAACTGTCAGAGAGTCTGGGAGACTTTGATTTTGACGATATTTAAAAGGAGGGAAAACAGCGGATGGATCAGAAAAATACAATAGATCGAATCAGGCGGTGGCGTTTGATTTTAGGGGCACAAAGCCAGGAACGTTTTTCCTCCATGAGCCAGGAGTGGGGACTGACAGAGGAACAGATGTTAATGGATCAGGCGCTGGCTGCAATTTACAATCACACTTCTGAGGGAGGATTCGGCAGTTCTTTGTCTGGGAGCAAAGGGGGAAGCGGTCCTTCTAATCCTCAGATTACCAAATGGCTGGGAGATGTGCGCACTTTGTTTGACAAAGATCTGGTCAAAATCGTGCAGGCAGACGCCATGGAGCGGTGTGGATTAAAACAGCTTTTGTTAGAGCCGGAACTTTTGGAACATCTGGAACCGGATGTCAGTCTGGCAAGCACACTTTTGCTGCTGAAAGATCAGATCCCCAAACGTTCCAAAGAGAGTGTCCGGGAATTTATTCAAAAAATTGTAGAGGAAATTAATAAACGGCTGGAGACCGATATCCGCCGCGCGGTTACGGCAGCAGTCAATAAAAGACAGCATTCCCCCATTCCCTCTGCCAGCGCCCTTGACTTTTCATATACCATAAAAAGGGGATTGAAAAATTATAATCCCGACTTAAAGAAGATCATACCGGATCATTTTTACTTTTTTGACCGGACGTCCACAACTGCAGCCAATAAGTATACCATTATTTTGGATATCGATCAGAGCGGCTCTATGGGTGTGTCGGTGATTTACTCTTCGATCATCAGCTGTATTTTGGCAAGTATGGCGTCTGTCAGGACCAGAGTGGTGGCATTTGATACAAACATTGTGGATTTGACAGAAAAATGCGAGGATCCTGTGGACTTACTGTTTGGTTTTCAGCTTGGAGGGGGAACCGATATCAACAAATCCGTTGCTTACTGCCAGCAGTTTATCGAAAATCCTAAAAAAACGCTGTTTTTCCTGATTACGGATCTGGAAGAGGGAGGAAACCGCGCGGCTCTTCTCAGACGGCTTCAGGAAATGAAAGAGTCCAAAGTCACAGTGGTCTGCCTGCTGGCAATTGCGGATGGAGGAAAACCATATTACGATGCGCAGATGGCAGAGAAGGTGGCAGGACTTGGGATTCCATGCTTTGCATGCAGCCCGGAAAAATTGCCGGAACTTTTGGAGCGCTCTTTAAAAGGACAGGATTTACATTCGCTTGCTGGAAAAAGCGGCTAAAGCTATATTGGTAAATTTCAAAGAATTATCAGAATTATCAGCGGATGAACAACAAAATTTTCACTTTTGTTAAAGAAACTTTTAGGGGCTGAAAATAATATATTTTTTAAAATTTGGTGCTGTTTATATCGGATATTGTGGACTATATGGACTGTATGGACGGGATAAAACAGGGGGGATCAGGCAGTATTGGTGACCTTCATTCGTAAAGAGATATATAAGGCAAGCATGATTTTCTAAAGGGAACGGTAATAGTAGTAGGCGGCTGTTTTAAAACATAGAAATGTGAGAAAAGGAAGTGAAATAATGAAGGACTTTTCTTTTTGGGAGGAATATGAAGGAGCATCTGAAGGAAGTGGTAGAAGTGAAAAAATTTGGCTTCAAAATCCCGATACAGGTCAAACAGGTTTATTTAAATTTAAAAAAGATGTTGGTACAACAGATCATGTTTCTGAATGTATTGCTTATGAAATAGCACAATTATTGGAAATACCTTGTGCTAAATTTGAATTGGGAATGTATCATGGCAGAGAAGGTTCAATGAGTTATAATATTATAGAAAATTCCAATCAAATTCTTGCTGAGGGTATTTATTTTATTACATTAATTTATCCGGAATATAATCCTGAACAGTTTATTGATGTTGTAACGAAGCATAGATATTCTATTGAGATGGTAAAAAAAGCAATAGAAAAATTTGTATCCATAGAAAGTTTTCTAAAAATGTTAGTGTTTGACTATTTAATAGGAAATTCAGACAGACATCAGAATAATTGGGCGATTATTATAAAGAATGATAAAATGGAATGGTCCCCATTGTATGATAATAGTTCTTCGTTATGCGCATATATTTTGGAAGAACAGATAGCAGGTTATTTGGGAAAAGATAAAAATAGATGGAACTCACTGATTGATACAAAATCAAGATCATTACTTCGCTGCAAAGAATTTGACGAAAAACGTCCAACTCATCTGATGGTGATGAAATATTTAAAAGAGAACTACTTTGGAGAGACGTGCGGTTTTGTGAAAAAAATTGTTACTGTAATGACGGAAAAACAAATTTATGATATACTGAAGTCGTATTTGAAAGAAGAATTATCAGATAATAAGAAAAAGCTAATTTCAAAATATTTATTGGAAAAAAAGCAGATGTTGAGAACGGTCTATTTTGGAGAGGAGGAGTAACGTGGCGATTAAAGATGGCAAGGACTATTTGTACTTGATTTGGAAATGTGCTTCAAATAGACGACAATATATTGTTGGTCAGCTTACCAAAAATGGACAGTATGAGTTTCAATATTGTGAAGAAATAAAGGAAGCTTGTGAAGCTGGATTTACACCTTTAGTATCGTTTGAAAGCTTGAATGTTGTGTATAAATCTGAAACATTGTTTCCTGTTTTTGCCAGTAGACTCCCGGACAGAAAGCGAAAAGATATTAAAAAAATTCTAAAAAAATATGGCTTGGAAGAATATGATTCGTATCAGTTACTAAAAAAGAGTGGTGCTAAATTGCCGATTGATAATCTACAATTTATTGATCCGATTTTGAATTACGAAAGTAATTTTGAAAAATTGTTTTATGTAGCTGGAGCAAGGCATTATTTAGGATGTGAAGGAAATCAGTGTAGCAAGGCAATTCAAGTTACAAGAGGTGATGAAGTCTTTCTGGAACACGAAGTTGATAATCCGTATGATAAAAATGCGATTCGTGTAGTCAATGGGCAGCAAAAAACGTTAGGATATGTACCTAGGTATTACTCTCAAGCTTTTGTTAGGTTTATTGAAGAAGGTAGGGTTGAAGAATGTCATGTTGCAAATGTTGTGAAAGACAATTGCTGTGATGAATGTATTGGTGTAGTAATAAAAATAACAGAATTAAAGAAATAGTCAATTAGTCAATTTTTATTTGTAATATGGTCGTTTGATTTTTTTATCATTGGAATCGATGAGCGTGCTGGTAGTGGAGTGCCGGATATTTTTGATGTTTGGAAATCACAGGGCTGGGAAATGCCGGTGATGGAAGAGCCGTATAATCCGGATAGAACGATTTTAGGGCTGCCATTTGCTCAGAAGCAATTGTTACAGGAAAATAACGGTTCAAAAATTCAAAATGAACCGATAAATTCAACTGATCATGAGAAAACTTTGCTTGAAAAAAGAATACTTGATATTTTGGTAATGAATTCCAATATCAGTCAACCCCAAATGGCAGAAATAATAGGAGTTTCGTTATCCAGTGTGAAAAGAACTGTAAAAAAGATGGTTGAATCTGGACAGATTAAACATGAGGGTAGCAAAAAATCAGGTCGCTGGATTGTATTATAAAATAAATCTGAGAATTATATGCTTGTGTATTAAATGAAATGTGTATACATCTTTTAGGGCGCAGTCTACCGTAACGGTAGATAAGATTTCTTTGACCGTTTCATTAAAGGAGCAGCATAGAAAAAGGACATGGCGATACCTCCTTGAACCGCCATATCCCTAAAAATGGAGGACTTTCATACGCCCTCCGTATTTCTTGTTTTGAAAAGGAAAACGGCGGATTTGATTACTGTGTCAAAACCGCCGTCAAATTGCCCCTAAAGCAGCGGTAATTTATCACTATCTAAAATGTTAAAACGAGCTGCCTTATTCGTCGCTATCCTCTAATTGACTGAATATCTTTTTTGAGTAAAGAGAAATCAAGAAAGCGGCAATAGCTGCAACAATTAGCACAATCCACGTCTGACTTTCAAAAATATCAAATAAAATGCCGTAAACAGCTTGTCCTATCGGTTGACCGCACATAGCTATTGAAATCAATGCTGCCATAATTTTTCCCACTAATTGAGGCGGTGTCTGCTGCTGTACCATTGTATAAATCTGAACGACAAATAATGTTGATGCGCCCATTGCAGTAAAACTCATAAGCGTTATTATCCAATACGATATAATCGCAGGAGCATTAAGCATAATCGGTACACCCATAAATGCTACTGAAATCGCACATACTAAAAGCAAGATATATGAGTTTTTCAGTTTTAATTTTTCTGCTATAATCGCTGTTAAAATACCACCACATAAACCGCCTAATGCAAGTGCACCTTGTGTCAGTCCATACATGGTGTCAGACATTTTTAGCACCTGCGTGATTAAAATAGGCGTTCCGACAATCATAACCGCGCTTAATACCAAATTGAAAATAGATATTAAAAGTACAACCGAAAAGAAAATAGGTTTTTCTGTCTTCACAAAGTAGAAACTTTCCTTTAAGTCATTTCCTACGATTGTAAAAATTTTGCTGTCTGTCACACGCTTTTCATGTGGAATATGGATAAAAATTTCCATGATTGCAGAAAAGGCGAAACAGATAACACTTAAAATCAGTATCGGATAAATGCCCCATATTCCGAACATCACACCACCGATTACAGGACCCAATAAACCGGAAAGCGTATTTACTTGATTGATAACTGCATTTCCTGCCATAAGTTTTTCAGATGGTACAAGTAAAGGAATACTTGCCTGTACAGAGGGCTGATAAGTTCCCGATATTCCATACAAAAGCATTAACACCACTATAAATAATGGAACAGTGGGTACATTCCCTAATGATAAATAAAAAATCAATATGAGTATTGCAGTGCAAAAATCAAGTCCAACCATGATATTTCGTTTATTCACTCTGTCTGCTAATACGCCGCCTATCATTGATAGTACAACCATTGGCGCAAAGGAACAGGCTGTTACAATACCGAATAAAGTTGATGAACCTGTTTCTCGTAATAGGTAAAGTGGTAATGCAAAACGCAAAATCGCATTTCCAAATAGAGAAATGACTTGTCCGATAACAACCAGTGTAAAGTCACGTTTGAAAAGATTTCCTTTTTCTTTCATGTGAAATACCTCCTTCAATCTCATATAAACCAACCGTCGGTCTGTATTAATTTTAAAATAAACTGCCCATAAAGGACAGATTATTTTTTGAGGAATTACTGCTGATTTCCAAAACTGATATACGCTTCAATTAGTTCTTCATCTAACAAAACATCAATGCCTATACCCTGCAACAAATTATTGAATGTATTACACCTTTCCCGCATACCATATTCGTCCGTTTTGTTTACAAGAGGATTGAGCCATGTGTTGGCTAAAATCATAATCGCCTCGGCAACCTCTTTTGGGTGTTCAATTTTGATTGAGCCGTCCTCAATCCCCTGCTGCAAAATTGGTTGAATAAATTTCGGTGCAACAATTTGATAAATCTGACCGATTTGCAGAGCTAAAAATCTCGGATTGTCTAACAGACTGGGAGTAATTGTCAGCATAAGACTTTGATTAGAATTGAAAACTGCTGCCCGAATAATATTCCGTAGCTTTTCTAATCCGTTTACTGTCTTATCGTCTCTTACCTTTGCCAAGGCTGCCGTATTTTCATCTCCGATACGGTTAAAAATGGCTTCAAGAATATCCTCTTTTGATGCAAAATGATGATAGATTGCACCTTTGGAAAGATTGGTTTCATTGATGATATCCTGCAAAGAAGTTTTATCATATCCTTTTTCAGCGAATAAGTGGGTAGCTACATCTAAAATCAGCTTGACAGTTTCCTCTGGATACTTGTTCCTTGCCATGCTATCCCTCCTTACAAACCGTTGGTCTGTATAAAAGATAACATATACTTGTTTTGCTGTCAATAAAATTTTTTGTTCCTGTCTTTGGCATTTCTAACGATCCTCCATATTAAGAGATAAGAAAAACTTTTTGAAAAATTTCTCTCAAAACTTCAGCAAAATCGCTCTGTCTGGTGTTGTAGGTAGTGAAAGAAAAATCAGAGGGTTTGGAAACGTCTCGTCTGTCGGATCGGTCGGCATTAGGCGGTCGCCACTGGCGACCAACGCTCCAACAAGCAAAATGCAGGGTATTTTCGGAAAAGGGTACTCTTTTCTTATGATTGCTTCTTATTAGGAACGCTGTAAATATAAGGCTTTTCAAAGCCTACAAACCAAAAAAAATAATATTTGATCTATCACATTACGCAAAATGCCGTCTGGCAGTCAAATCGGGCGGCTTTTTTGCGTGGATAGACGGGAAGGAGGCAGAAAAATAATTACAGAAATTTAGCTCTTAAAATTGTGCAACTTTCACGAAAAGGAGGTTAGTGAATGGCAGATGAAAAACTGAACACAGGCCCCGAGGAACAGAACCCCCCCGGAGGCTGCTGAACCTGCCCCGGCTCCGGTTCCCGAACAGGCCGCCGATTCTACACTCAAACAGGAACAGGCTGGGCCAGTCCCGCCCGCTCCCGGAGATGTGATGGTGTCATTTGATAAAATCAATGAGCTGATGGGCGAAAAGCGGCGAGCAGTCCTCCCCACCTCTCTGGCCCAGGCGAAAAAGCTCCGGGAGCAGGATAAGGAGGGCAAGCTCAACGGAGATGTGATTGACGGTATTTTATCAGAAAAGAAAAAGGAGGATCGAGGCGTGATTATTTCCACCGCTGAACTGGGAAAGTATTTCGGCAAGGAGGTTACTCCTGCCAAAATGAAAGAGCAAATTATGACCCTGTTGGATGACTGGAAACAGAAACAGCCGCCTGAGCTGGCGAAGGCTCCTAAAAGTAAGGAGAAAGACAAAAAAACCACTTCGAGACAGTTAATGGCTAATTAAAGGGAACAAAAAGAAAGGAAAAAACAATCCAGACGGTATCAGCGGCAGGCTACAAGAATAAATTGTGATTTCACAAGA
>JBKUOG010000021.1:0-58980 GCA_046957575.1 Lachnospiraceae bacterium
ATACAGATACAAAGGACTTGTCGGTAAGAGAATGGACATGTCCTGCATGTGGAGATAGTGGGCTGCGAGGTCTATGAAACAGGAAGTCCATTGGCTTTAGACAATGGGTAACAAGATAGTAACAAAAAAAGCGGGAAATGCCGCAAAATCAAGCATTTCCCCTCTTTTAAAAATCACATTTCATGATCGCTGCTTTTGGCAGAAAAAGGAGGTTTTATTTTATGAAGGTATTAATGTTAAACGGAAGCTGCAATCTGCAGGGATGCACCTATACTGCTCTTACAGAAGTCGGCACTATTTTAGAAGAGAATGGTATTGAATATGAGATTTTTCAGCTAGGCTCTAAGCCTGTCATGGACTGCATCGGATGTGGACAGTGCAGAAGCGGAAATGGATGTGCATTTTCCGACAGCAATGTCAATGAATTTACCAGAAAAGCTATGGAAGCAGACGGATTTGTGTTCGGCACTCCTGTTTACTATGCTCATCCAAGCGGACGTGTCCTCTCTTTTCTGGACAGAGCCTTTTATTCAGGCAAAAAAGCGTTTCTGGGAAAGCCTGGCGCTGCCGTTGTATCTGCCAGAAGAGGCGGAACCACAGCTTCTTTCGATGTGCTGAACAAATATTTTACCATTTCTTCTATGCCGGTTGTTTCCTCTACATACTGGAATCAGGTCCATGGTTCCTGTGCTGAAGATGTATTAAAAGATGCAGAAGGTCTTCAGACTATGAGAAATCTCGGCCGGAATATGGCCTGGATATTAAAATCCATAGAAGCAGCAAAAGCGGCAGGAATCCAATTTCCAGAGCAGGAAAGCGGAAACAGAACTAACTTTATTCGATGATTTTTCTATAATAATGAAGGGTGAAATGCTTAGAATTCGAGCCTTTCACCCTTTGCAATATATCCATGCTCGTATAAAATGCCTGACTTTCTACTGCAGAATGGGCGGAAATGTATAGTTTTTCTGCCGAATGTTCTTTTGCCCAGGTCTTGACTGCATTAAAAAGCGATTTTCCGATTCTTTATCTCCAGTTGATTTTTGCTGATCTGTGTCCATTTTTTCTGCCTGATATGACAGCATAAGCTGTTCCATTTCTTTAGCCTGCTGATACACTTTTGCCGCTTCTTCCTCAGAAATCCAGCTTTCAATTAAGAGCAGAGCACACCCATCATCCTGTTTTAATGCCCGGCTCGGCAGCATTTCAGAAAAATCAGGAAGCACAAATTCACCATTTGTAATCCCCTCTTCCCATATTACATAGAGAAGTGCTGTTTCCTCGCTTTTTATCTTCAATTTCAATACTCCCGGACATATTTCTCCGTCTTCTTCCTTTTCGATGGGTTTCTCAATGCGCTCCAGACCGCTTCGATATATAGCAATAGAATCATCCGGGAATGTAAGCTGCAGGTACTCCTTTTCATCCTGATAAATCCGTCTCGCTTCCACATTCTGCTCCTCAAATAATTCTGTGCAGATTTCATAATTCTCAACCAGCGGGTACGTTGGTTCCTGATAAGTAAAATTGTCAATCAAAATTTCCCTTATCTGCTTTCCACACCCGGTAAGACATAACAGCAAAAGCGCCATAATACCGGCTGCAGGCATTTGTTTCTGTTTCATTTTTTATCATTCGCTTTCTGAAGAGCTATCTGCCCTGATGAATCGCTTTTAAATCTGCTTCCTTTATAAAAATATTCAGTATGGTTTGTATAATTATGTTTTTCTCCGAAAACTGCATCCCAAATAACCGAAATTTTTTATGATACCTATAAGTTTTAGATCTTGCCATAGGAATCCCCGCCGTTTCTTTTATCATACCGTGAAACAGTGAAAAACAAAAGAATTATTAGGTCGAATATAAATATGTCACTACACTAGAACACCCTTCTTCTAATTTTACTGCATACTTTTATTCCCAATTTAATCAGGAAATAAATTATAATTCCATTAATCAACAGTGCCAACGGATTCAAATGCACTGATGTGAATGGACTTATTCCCATTTTCCCATTATAAATCGTTAAAAACGATATTGGAAATCCAACTTTATACTGAAAATCATCTAATACATGAAAGGGCAAGCTATAAGATAAAATAATTTCTGTCCAAAATGCGTAATTCATAATTTTCCAGTTTATTTTTTTCATTGCTCTATCTCCCCATAATGTTCATATTACAATTTTATTTTTGCATTGTTGATCGCAATCTACTGTTCCTGCCAGGGAGCAGATATCACAGAAGTATGTACAAACCAGCCGCTTATAGGATTTCAATCCACTGATCCCTCGCGGGATCAGACGAGGAATACCATGAAAAATCATGAGATTGCACAGATTTCAATCCACTGATCCCTCGCGGGATCAGACTGCGTTCTTAAAAGCAAGTTCAAGGTTTTCCATTATTTCAATCCACTGATCCCTCGCGGGATCAGACGGAATATACAGACTTTGCAGAAGGAAACTCGGATATTTCAATCCACTGATCCCTCGCGGGATCAGACAGCAAAACAGCATAGTTTTATTCTGCACTAGAATCAAGTTTTTGTCAACTATTAATAAAAGCAAACAGCTTCTATCAGCAAAAAACAAATATATATTCTTTTTCTTTTTTAATTTCTTCTATTATTTGGTGCGAACCCCCCAGGAAATTTATGTTTACTTCCAGTTCGCACCTATATCTAAAACTATCCGCTTAACACAGAACAATTCTTCACCAGAACACCTTCTTTCAGAAATATACATGTGAATTATTTCCTCATAGTAAAACTCCATTGTCTAAAGCCAATGGGCTTCCTGCTTCGCAAACCTCGTATCATTTTGCCTTTTGGCAGGAATCATTAACTACCAGAGGAAACATATTCACAAGCCGAAGGATTCCACATGACTCAAAC
This sequence comes from Lachnospiraceae bacterium, assembly GCA_046957575.1. Lineage (GTDB taxonomy): Bacteria > Bacillota > Clostridia > Lachnospirales > Lachnospiraceae > UMGS1370. Next base: position 2,896 of record JBKUOG010000021.1, read on the forward strand.
ACTTCTGCCAAAATTGCAGTCTCTTTTGTGGATTGCCTGATGATCGAACAAAATTTTGCTTCATTTGCATCTCCTTCAACTACATATCCTAATGCATTTGAGTTTAACATAATTATTGAATCGAAGAATCACTACTTTATAAGTTTAACAATATCTTTTCAACCTTTAATCATAGTACACGATCCGAAATTATAGTTCTCTCATTTCAAATCCAGCGCGAAGAAGAACGAGGCTCCTCCCCCCGGCGTATCTTCCATACCAATCTTTCCATGCAATATCCTGGCCAGTTCTTTTGCAATACTTAACCCCAGCCCAAAATGCGATTTATCTGTATGAGACTGGTCTGCACAGTAGAACCGATCAAAAATAAACGGTTTGTCCTTTTCTTTCACGCCAATTCCATGATCTACAATCCAGAACGTCAATTCTTTTAAGGACACATCCGCCCGGAGCTGGATTTCTTTTCCCTCTGGACTATAATACAGTGCATTATCCAGATAAATACTGAGCAGCTGGAACAATCGTTCCTTGTCTGTCATAATAGTTGGAAACGGATCTTCTCCCAGGTCCAAAGTCAATTTTATCTTCTTTTTCATGCACCGCGGTTCATAAGCTTCATACAAAGAAATCAGCAGCGTATCCACATTGACCTCAGAAGTATGGATCGTCCATTGTTCCGCATCGGATGACGCTAAAAGAAGCATATCCTTAATTAAACGGGACATACGCATACACTCCGAATCAATGACTTTTAAGTTCCCCTGAAATCCTTCGTTTTGTGCTTCATGCTGCATATTCTCCACATTTGCAACAATCACAGCCAATGGCGCTTTCAGTTCATGTGAGGCAGAAGCAACAAATTCTTTCTGGCTCTGCATCATACGTTCCGTTGGCTCTAAGGCTTTCTTCAGCAAAAAGCGGCTGACCAGACTGACACAAAGCAGTGTGACAATCCAGATTGCCAGATACATAGGCAGCTGTTCCAAAAACATCTGAAATATAGGCGTTTGCTCATAAACCAGAGTCAATGAATTGTTTTTATCATCCTCAGAAGTAAAATGCGTCAAATTGAGCAAGTATCTCTCATCATGGTCACCCTCCACCTCAACCATTCCCTCTGAAGCCGGAAGTTCTGCCTGACCGTTTTCTCCTTCTGCCGAAAAGGTAATAATCTGCATTCCCACATTGTTCAGCTGTCCATCAATATCCTCTAAACCCATTCTGCTCTCATAGAGAAGTTCTCCGTATGCATCAGTTAATTTCGATGTTATAGACATATCTTTCTCATAAGCAGAAAGAACTTCTTCGGGATCCGCTCCTTCTTCCTCCAGCTGGCTGACGATTAGGGAGGTCATTCTTTGTAAAAGAGTTACCTGTGCTGCCTCGCTTGCTTTTACATGATTGGAAAAGGAAAATCCAATCACCCCTGTAACAATCGCCATGATCGTCACGACAAAGACTAAATGCAGTTTTCGGAATAATTGTTTCAGCATAGGCTACACCTTAACTGATATCCGCTTCCATAAATAGTCTTAATCTCACATATGCTGTTCAGTTCCTTTAACCGTTTTCTAAGAAAGGAAATATAGTTATCTACATTTCCAGGTTCAATGTCTGAATCGGTTCCCCAAACTTTTAGAACCAGCTGTTCTCTTGTCAGAAGCGTTTCTGGTGATTTGAGTAAGGTGTACAGAAGTTCCGATTCCTTGGCTGTCAACAGGAGTTCCTTTCCATTGGCCTCAAGTTTCCGGTTGGAGCGTTCCAGCTTTAAGTCCTGATAAGAAAGAATATCCTGTTCTTTCATTTTATGCGGTCTCCTGGTCAAGGCCCGTACCCTTGCCAATAGTTCACGGATATAAAACGGTTTGATCAGATAGTCATCTGCCCCTCCATCCAGACCATCAATCCGGTCATCAATAGAGGACATTCCTGTAATAATGATTACTGGAACCGAAATTCCTTTTTTACGCATGGCTTTAATAATTGTCAGACCATCAATGACCGGCAGCATCCGGTCAACAATGGCCAGATCATATCCAAATTCTGTATTCAATGCATAGAGAAGCCCTGTTTCCCCATCATGGCAACAGTCCACCATATAATCATTTCTCAAAAGTTCCTGCTTCATTGCCAAACTCAGCTCTATATCATCTTCCAATATAAGTATCTTCACGATAAATCATCCCTCTTTTCTTTTTCATGGTTCAGTATATCAAATATACCAGGGAAAATCTCTAAAAGTCCTCTAAAAATTCATCAAAATCTTTCTTTTTCTTAGAGGAGTTTTAGATAAGTTTTTGAATAAAATGGTATGCAGAAAACAGCAAGGGAGGGATTCAATTGGTATGTCAACAGCGGCCTCGGAAACGGCAAAAAAACCAATGATCGAAACATTCGCTGTATGATACTGGAACTGTCACTTATTTCGGTTATCCGCATATGTGCTGTCCGTATTTTTTACAAGAACCGATCTTTTCCACCGCCTGATTCAGATTCTGACTGTATGATCATGGCAGCAGATGGAAATGACAGTGAAGTCAACACCCCGACGGAAAACTTATCATAAAGGATCCCAACAGTAAAGAGCGAAGCAATCAACTTTGGGATTATCAAACACTGGAACATCAAATTAGTAATCTATGGGCATTTCAAGCCTTATAGAAATAACAGAAAGGTGGATATCACATGAAACACACAAAAATAACAGTAGGATTCGCAACTCTCTTATGTATTTTCTCATTGGCCGGGTGTCAGAGTAAACCTCAAAATCAACCCGTTGAGACAGAAACCGAAATGCAGCAAACCAATACTGTGTCTGAGCCCCAGACAGAACAACCTCAGCAGGAATCCTCGGAAACACATCCGAACAATGTGCCTGCCAGTGCAGAAGAATTACTGAATTCTGCCACTGTCTCTGGCGAGGTGACTGCTTTTTCTGATACAGATTTGACCCTTAACCCGCTCTCAACAACAGATGCCGGGGCTGCCATCATGGCCGTTGATTCAGAAAATGCGGAAAATCTCCTTACTGTCAACTATCTGGAAAACTGCACGTTCCAGCTTGCCCGCATCAACCAATCTACTGGAGCACTTTCACTGGAAACCGCAAGTGCCGCAGATATCAAAAAAGAAACATCTATCGCTGTCTATGGTGAAGCAGACGAATCCGGAGCGATTCTGGCCAAGCAGATTTTCCTGATCCGTTACGAATAAGCAGGGAGGAAACTATCATGTCATTTTATCACAGAGCCTGCTTATACCTGTTCCGCAAACGGTCAAAAACTGTTTTATTATTTCTGATCCTTTTACTGGTAAACAGTATGATACTCGGCACTGTCATGATTCTTCATGCCGCCCAAACAACCAAAGTGTCTATGCAGGAAAAATCAAAGGCGAAAGCAGTCTGTGAGATCACGCAGGATACATACCAGCTTTCCAGTCAGGATATTTCTGCTGCAGCACAGCTGCCTCATGTCACATTCCTGAACCGTCATGCAGAAAGCCCGGGTTATCTTTCCGATTTCTTACCCATTACAGCCAGTGATTCTCAGAAATCGGAAAATTCACAGATTCGTTTAACCGCTTATGACGATTTAGAAAAAGATGGCCCCTTTGCCACACAGAACTATCGCCTGACCGGTGGAAAGCTGATCAATCCGCAGTCTGATTCCAGTGCAGTCATAAATGAAACATTTGCCACAATCAATGGTATTTCCATCGGAGATCAAATTCGTTTGGAAAATGACCATGGAAAAACCATTTCCGCAACCGTCTGTGGCCTGTTTCTTTCCGGAAATGAACACCAACAGGACAATACTCTAGATTCCCTGTACCGTATCGAAAATCAGATTTTTATCGATGCCAAATCCTATATAACCCTATTTGGTGCCGATCGGTTCAACCGATTGATTGTTTATACCGATCAGCCAGAGCAGACAGAGGCTCTGGCTGAGAAACTGCAGGAATTGTTGGGAGAAAAGGCAGAAGTTACATCCTCCGATCTCTTATACCAGCAGATGAAAGCCCCTCTGGAACAGATCATTCGGATTACAAAACTTATGATGACCTTCACACTTTTGTCCGGAACCGTTATTGTTTCTCTGCTTCTGTGTATGTGGATGAGAAACCGTCAGAGGGAAATGGCTGTACTCATCAGTCTTGGAGAGTCAAAGGGAGCCATCTTTCTCCAGACCTTTCTGGAATCTGTCATGATCTTTCTCCTGGCTGCCGTAGGGACGTGCTGTCTTGGAACTCTCAGTGCTAATGTAGTGCAGGCCATCCTTTCAGCCTCGGAACTCGCACTTGTCATGACACCAAGCCTTCAGATGAAAGAAATTGTCATTCTGTTTGCAACTGGCAGCCTGGTAATTTTGACAGCAGTGCTGCTGTCCCTGGTTCCCGTTTTAACTACCAACCCAAAAGATATCTTATCCAGAATGGAGGGATAATGTGAATCTATTTCAAAGAGCCATCCGATCCTGCCTCAGAAAACCAGTCAAAAGCATCCTTCTGCTTCTTGTAATCGGTACGATCAGTCTTCTGTTTCTGTCTGGTATGGCAAGCCGTTCTGCTAATATTGCGGCAAAAGACAGCACCCGGCAGGCAATCGGGGCTGGCTTCCTGCTAGAAGGAAACCCAGAGAATCGAAGCAAACGTCTTCAGGAAGCGTTTGAAGTAATTGAAGAAACGTTCGGAGTCGGACAAAGCGGCAGTTATCAAGGCGTTCATGCAGAAACGATCATCAGCAATGGGCAGCCCTCCGGATATGTGTGGACGGATCATTCTTTTGAATCTCTTGTCCAGGAAGACATTGAAAAAATAGCCGCTGCTTCCGGAATCTCTGATTACAATATTACAACAGTCCCAACTCCTGTAAAACCCGAGGGTTTTTCCCGTATTGAAGATCCAGACAAAGACCAAACCTATGATTCTAAAGGTGTTTCCCTGGTAGGCAACCGGACAATGAGTCTGGATTCCAATGTCTTAAATGGAATCGTAACGATAAAAGATGGACGTATGACTGTTCCCCAAGACCAGGATGTTTGTGTAATATCAGAAGAACTTGCTCTTTTAAATCATCTTACAGTCGGTGACCGGATCGGCTTTTCCCCTGTCAAGAAGGAAGGTCCCATCCAATATGCAGAGATTATAGGGATCTATCAGGTCAGAGAACCTATGACTCCTTATATGTCCGGCGACACCTACCGCTCCGAAAACATTATTTTTACAAATCTGGACTTTCCGGCAAAAGCGGAACAGGATTCCCCACTGTTTGAAAAAGCCTATTTCAAAGTTGAACAGGTCGATGAATACGAAGCAGTAAAGGAACGAATCCAACAGACTGACATCAACTGGGAACGGTATGATTTGATTGATAACAATGGAAATCTGGATACTATGGCATCCAATTTTAATGACCTGGAGCATATCAGCCAAATGCTTTTACTCATTATTGCTGGTGCCAGTTTCATTATTTTATCCCTTATTTTTGTTTTCTGGATGAAAAGCCGAACCCATGAAATAGGGATCCTGATGTCCTTAGGAATCTCAAAGCTTGAAATCCTTTTTCAAATGATTCTGGAGGCCTTTTTCATCGGAATTATTGCCGTCAGCCTTTCTTTTCTGGCTGCTCCCATAGTTTCCAAAACTGCGGCTGAATACCTGGTCGTTCAACAGGAACAACAGGCACAGCTTCAAGAAGATCAAACGGCAAATCAAATACAGACTGAATATGTTGCCCCAGAGCTGACAGTAACGGATGTACAGATATCTCTGTCCTCATCCATGTTCTGTGCTGATGGCATCAGCATCACACTGTTAACCTTATTATCTGTTTCTCTTGCAGGAATTACGATGTTTTGCAAAAAGCCAAGAGAAATTTTGAGCGAAATGAGTTAGGAGGTCCTGCAATGATTTTGGAAGCAAACCATATAAGTTATACTTACCGAACACAAAAAAACATCCCTGTGCTGCACCAAATATCCGCCGGATTTCAAGCGGGCAGATTTTATTCCATCATAGGCTCCAGCGGATCCGGAAAAACCACCTTTCTCTCCCTTCTTGCCGGACTGGACACTCCTGGCGAAGGAGTAATCCAATACGATGGGGATGATATTCAAAAATGTGGACTTAATTTCCATCGCAGACACCATATTTCTCTGGTATTTCAAAACTATAACCTGATTGATTATCTTACCGCTCAGGAAAACGTAAAGCTGGGCGGAACCAAAGATCCCAGAGAACTTCTCACCAAAGTAAATATCCCACAGGATGCCTGGAACCGGAATGTCCTCCAGTTATCCGGCGGTCAGCAGCAAAGAGTGGCGATTGCCCGTGCTCTGGCCAGTGAAGCAAAGGTTCTTCTTGCTGATGAACCAACTGGGAACCTGGATGAAACCACAACGGGAGAGATTATTGAACTTCTAAAACAAACAGCCCATGAGCTTGGAAAATGTGTCATCGTTGTTACCCACAGCAGGGAAGTCGCTCAGGCAGCGGATCACATTTTGAAACTGGATCATGGAACTCTGATATAAAATACCAACAGAAAGAGAGGCCGCTTATGACAAAAGAAAACCCAAATACCATTCCATCCAACTATATTCCCGGTCAGGATCCATTGGATGATTATATTGCAGAACAGTTAAAGGCTGCCGCTGATTCCATCCCACTGAGTGATGATGTGAAATGCAGGGTGGAACAAAAACTGTCCAACCTAAAAATGCAGGAATCTAAAAACGAAAGGATATAACAACATGGACATTCGCATTCAGGATTTAAGTATGACCTATCCCAATGGGAAACAAGCTCTTTCAAATTTGAATCTGGAACTAAAAGCTCCCAGCATGATCGGACTTTTGGGACCAAACGGTGCTGGAAAATCCACACTGATGAAGCTTCTGACAGCTGCCTTGGTTCCTTCAAACGGAAGTATCCTTGTAGATGGACAGCCACTTTTGAAACAGGAACATCTGTTAAAAACCCACTTGGGATACCTTCCCCAGACATTTGGGCTTTATGAAGAGCTGACTGTTTATCAGTTCCTGGACTATATGGCTGCCTTAAAGGGATTATCCAACACAAAAACCATTCTGACTAGAGTGATTCAGGAAGTCAACCTTACGGAAAAATCCAATGCCCGGATCCGAACCCTGTCCGGCGGGCAGCGTCAGCGGGTTGGAATTGCCCAAGCATTTTTAGGCGATCCAAAACTCCTGATTTTTGATGAGCCAACCGTAGGATTGGATCCAGAAGAACGAATCCACTTCCGCAACTTATTCTCCCAGGCTGCCCAGGAACGTCTGGTACTTTTAAGCACCCATATCATCGAGGATGTACAGTCTGTCTGTGACCAGCTGATTGTTATCCACCACGGCTCCATCCTCTTTACTGGAGCACCGTCTGACCTGATCCGGCTTGCCGCTGGACACGTAGGCACCTTTTTTGAACAGAACACGTCCCATGAGCAGGGTCTTCACATTACAAGCCGTGTCAATACTGCTTTCGGGGTACGCTGCAGGGGTGTATGGGAAACACTTCCCTCTTACGCTCACGCCGAAGAACCCACCTTAGAAGACGCCTACCTTTATCTGATCTCCAAGGAGGAACTGCTATGAGAATCTTTTCCTTATTCTGGTTAGAGTTCCGGCGTCTTCTGCGTTCGCCTCTAACCTGGCTGATTATGGGACTTACCGTTCTTTCCCCTGTCATGGGTCTGTTTCTATATCAACCAACGGAGGCTACCACTTTGGGGACCTATCTGGCCAATCCATCCCTGGCCGCTGGAATCTTTTCCAGCCTTCTGTTTGCATTCCTGACTGTCTGGGAATCGGATCGGGTAAAACGCGGGCAGATGGAGGCGCTCCTATATTCAATTGTCTCTCCACTGACTGTTTCCTGCATCCGTCTGTTGTCTCTTATAGGTACTGCTGGTTTAACATGGAGTATCACTGTAGCTATCTGGATGCCATTTACCATGATGGCTTCTGGAAGCGTTTTTGATAGCCTGACCTATTTCCTGTGCTATCTTTTATTTATGGGAATGGCCATACCCATTGCTATCCTGTTGTCCTCTTGTGCATATCAGTTCACCCGCCGTCTGGATCTGTCTATCGTCATACTGGCTGCCCTGGCCGGACTGAGCCTGACCATCTGGAAAGACAACTGGCAGCTGTGCTGGCTCAATCCCTGCGTATGGGCAATCTCAGATGATTTTACAAATTTCCGTATCTTCCGTTCGGCAGCTTATATGCGTTTTACCTGGATCACAGGCGCGGCAGCAGTTTGGCTCTTATCCTATCTGTGTATTCGACAATATGGCAAAGGTCCCTTGGGTTCCATGAAGTACAGTATCCGCCGCTTCTGGCGTCCCATGATTACAGTCTGCCTTTTTGCTTTTTGCGGCTTTTTATATAAGTTTCAGCCATTCCTGGATCACAGCAATCCGGATCTGTCTGCCACCACCTTTTTTGAAATTCCCTACCTGGAGGGAGTGTTCTGTGAAAAAAGGGTCACAGATGTCCATCCCAATCTTTCCAAGGGAACCGTATCCGGCACTGCATCCTTCCAAATTGAAAATACAACAGGAACAGAGCAAGAGGTGGCATTTGCACTCAATCCCGGCTATAAGGTAAATTCTGTCCAGGCCAATGGCCAGCCTGTGCCTTTCCAAATTGACGATTATCAGGAATCCAATATGGCACTTTTAAATGTCACGCTCCCTGCTCTTGAGTCCATTGATCTTCGTTTTGACTACCATGGATTCCCACAGGACTGGAATCTCATGGAAACCATGCAGGGAAAACCGGAGATCAGCTCAAAGTATTTATGTCTGGAAAATCAGGCTCTGGCTCCCATGATCATGAATGCAGGGACTGCTGATGGTATGTTCTCCTCCATCACAGACATTACTCTTCCAGACACCATGACAGTCATTCCATTTGGGCTTGCCGAGGCAAAAAAAGAAACGGAGCATGATAACGGAACCATTACATGGAGAATTGAAGATATGGGAACTGGTGGAATCCTCTATGCGGGAGACTATGTCTGCCAGGATATTGATGCCGCTGGTACATCCATTCAGTTCTATTATGGTCGTAAACACCAGCCAATCATGGAAGAAGCCAATGCCGCCGAAGCTATCCAGACTGTCATGGAATACTGCTCTTCCCATTACGGAATGCCTTCGTTTTCTTCCCTCGATTCTCTGAAGCTGATTCAAGGACGAGTAGCTGGGGGAGGCTATGCAGTTTCCGGTGCCAGCTTAGTGGATGAACAGGATTTCACAGCACAGAATCTGCATGATTCCGATAAAGGTGCTATCCCCGGAGAAGTTATGATCCATGAAATGGTTCATCAGTGGTGGGGACTTGGAGCCATGTTCGATGTCTCTCAGCCAGACAGTGCCTGGTCTGCGGAAGGACTAACTGTTTATACCACATACCGGATCATCAAAGATCTTTACGGAGACGCTTATGCCAAAGAACATTACATTGACCAGTGGCAAACAGCAGTTGATGACTATTACAATAACTTTTACATCCGCAATCCCCAATACCTGGAGGCACTGCCAGAAGAAAAACGTTTGGACATTTCCAACCAACTCTCTACCATGCGGTACTACAATGAAATGCCTCTAAAAATTTTAAAAGCAGAAGAACTGGTTGGCGGCGAGGAAGCGATGGATCAGATTCTGTACCAGCTTTTTAACCGGGAAGTGGATCCCATGTACCCCTACTTGACTGAACAGGAATTTTTAGATGCCTGCGGGCTGACAGAGGAGGATTTAAATCTTGACTAGAATCTTTTTTTACGAATTAAAAAGGCTTCTTTGGAATCAATTTTTTGTTGGTATCCTGGCCGTTATTCTATTTACCGGATGGCAGATCTTAAATCAGGTAACGCTTTTAGGAATCGAACAGACGGCTCCCTTTTCTGTGCAAAGTTTTTGTGACTACCTTCTTCGGCTCCTACCCCTTTTATGGATTGGCACCCTGTTCTTTCTGTCATTCTTCTTTTCAAAATCGGAACAGAGAACATCTGTAATCACCCATGCTACACCCGTAAATCCACTGATTTACGCGTTCATTCGATGCAGTGCAGCCTTTGTAGGATCACTCCTTCTGATAGCTGCCGTATTCCTTCTGGCTACTGTATTTTACGGAAGATTTTTTCACTGGTATCACTGGGAAACTCTGCTGATTCCCGGCTGCCTGCTTCTAATCCCGATGTTACTGATTGATATCCTCATTGGCTGGTTCATAGGACGGAAATTCCCCTGGCTTTTAGTCATCTGGATGCTGGTTCCCGTTTTCATCATAATTATAATTTTATAAGTAACCTATATACTGAATCAATCGCTTGAATTTCCAAACTCAAGCGATTGATTCGGCAGTTACATTATTTCCACATATACCTTCATGTTCTATAAGTAATCATAGGAAACCAATTCTTCTATAGGGTGATGATACCGGAATACTTTGAGCCGTCTGTCCGGACTTTGAGAGCCACCATTCCGGAAAATGAGAGTCAGTCAAAATTGATGATTTTGTTTCAAGAAATTACTTTCCGGAGCAATGCTTGTAAAGGCGGCTAACGCCCCGCTTAAGCGGCTCTGGTCTTGACAAACATTGCTCCAGTAAGTAGGGTAACCAAGCAAAATCAAAGTGGCTCTGTGCCACCGGAACCATGGCTCTGAATTTACCGGACAGGTGGCTCTGCCACACCATAATAATCCCCCAAACTGTTCCCAATCCTAATTCCGTTGCCTGCAGCATTGATGTTAGAATATAAATAGTACAAGCCGAAATGAGAAATCTCAAACATAACAAAACATGATACAATAAAAACATGCTGAAGGAGGAGCTCATTATGGCAAAACAACATGACAAACAGTTTAAATTTGATGCAGTTCAGTACTACGAAGATCATAAAGATTTAGGAGTACGTGGATGTGCAGAAAACCTCGGAATTGGATATAGCACATTAACAAAGTGGCTAAAAGACTTCCGAGAATCCGGTGATATTCCTGTTCGTGGCTCTGGTAATTATGCTTCGGATGAACAAAAGGAAATCGCTCGTCTCAAACGTGAATTACGTGACGCACAAGATGCACTTGATGTATTAAAAAAAGCCATCAACATTCTGGGAAAGTGACCGAAGCCATTTATCTCGAAGTGTCTGAGAAGACGGAAGCTGCCAAGAAGGCTGGACGCCGGGTTTCCGTCTCCGGAATGTTGGAATTCTTAGGTGTCTCACGTTCAGGATATCACGCATGGCTCCATCACGTGCCTTCTGATACAGAAAAACGTCGTGAAATTGTAAAAACTAAAATACAGGATATTTATGATAATTCCAAGCAAAATTATGGTGCTCCCAAAATTACGATAGAACTGCGTAAAACCGGCGAAATCATCTCAGAAAGAACGGTTGGGACATATATGCGCCAAATGGGACTACGTGCTCAATGTGTAGTGGTCAAGCATTTTTGTAACACTTTGTTCGAAAAAATTACCCAGCATATCTAGCTTCAAATGGTGTTTTCCAATCATTGTATGAATGAGGGCGGACATGATTATACCATACATACACATAGCGGTTTAGTGCTTCATCTAAGCTGGCTGCATCATAAAAATGATTGGGATATATCAGTTCATTTTTTAGTGTATTATAGAAACGCTCCATCGGTGCGTTATCATAAGGACAGCCTGCCTTACTCATGCTTTGACAAATTCCCTTACTTTCACAATAATGGATAAAATCCCAAGATGTAAACTGGCAGCCTTGGTCACTATGTAAAATCAATCCTTTTGCAGGCTTTTCTGCCAGCAGTGCTTTCTCTAAAGTTGCCTTTGCCAGTTCCGTATTGATATAGTCCGAATTTAAACTGGCAACTACACTGCGGTCATATAAGTCAAGAATAGAGCAGTTATAACGCATTTTTCCGTTCCCCATACGGATATAGGTAAAATCTGTACACCATATCCGGTTTGGTTCCGGGCAATGGAAATTCTGCCTTAAGAGATTTGGGAAAATCTTGTTTTTTATTCCATGGATATACGCCGGCTTCTTCCTCATGATTATTGCATGAAGCCCCAGGATTTGGTTCATATATTTATGGACAGTAGTTTTACTTAAAGAAATCCCTTGTCTTCTCAGAAAAATCACCATAGGTCTATGTCCTAAAATTCGGTTGTTATTATAATAAATAGTTTTAATCTGTTCAAAAACCCGTTGCCGATGTTGCAGAAAAGATTTTTTCCGGTTTTTCCGGTAGTTATAATAAGCATTGGGATAAATATGGAAACGCTTGAATAACCAGCGAAGCCCAAAGAAATCCTTATGTTCATCAATAAATCGATAAGCCTCTAATCGATTTCCTTTGCAAAGAATGCCGCTGCTTTTTTTAAGAAAAGATTTTCCTTTTCCAGTTCGTGGATACGCTTCTGAAGCTCGTGAATTTCCTTTGCATTTTCTGAAAAAGAGGGAGAGGTTTGTGGCTTTGTAAACTGGCATTCTTCGCTGTATTTTTTTACCCATCCTACGAGGGTGGATTTTGCAACATGGTATTCTTTTGAAAGTTTTGGATAGCTGGTACCTTTTAAATATTCCTGTACCATCTGCTTTTTAAATTCTTCGCTGTACTTTTTTGTCATGGTAAGTTCTCCTTGTTCGTTTTCTTCTAGTTTATCCGAACGGAATGTTACAACTTTAGTATACCACAACAAGTCCATTACAGCCGCTTCAATAACAGAGTAAAAAACGGCAAGCCCGCAAGGCCTAAGTTTCACGTTCTCTTTCCGATTGATTATGTGACAGACGCTGCCTTTTACAGCAACATGAAAAAGCTGGTCAATTCCATCTTCCCCTATTTCGATACGAAGGCCCTGGATGCAGCCCGCTTCTTCTTTGGCACTACTGCTACGGATGTTGCTTTATATCCAGGACGCATGAATCTAACGGAATATCTCAATGAGGATATTTTCGATAAGGATATGCCGGAAGGTCAATATGATGGCGCAACGATTCCCGAAGGCAGTCGTAATGCAACCATGTCTCGTTTTGCCGGAAAGGTCATCAAGAAATATGGCGACAGTAACACGGCTTATCAGGCATTTCTGGAAGAAGCAGATAAATGCGATCCGCCACTGGATGCCGCTGAACTTGCCACTATCTGGCACAGTGCGCAGCGCTTTTACGCTCGTGTTCAGCAGCAGGATGGTTATGTTGCACCGGAGCTCTACAACGATCCTTCCTGTTATAAACCGGAGGATTACTCCGATGTAGGGCAGGCCGAAGTATTGGCGAAGTACTTCTCAAACGAACTCCGCTATTCTCCTGCCACCCACTTTATCCGCTACTCTGACCACTACTGGCAGGAATCAGAGCCGGGTGCTCAGGCCGTGGCTCATGAGCTTACCCGCAGACAGCTGAAGGAAGCAAATCGAGATCTCATAGAAGCACTGGATAAGATGAAGAATTGCGGTGCCCAAAATATCCTCGACAGCACATCAAAGGCCAAGGCAGAACAGCTTATGAACGATCAGCAACTGGAGGTCTATTGTGAACTTTTGGCGGCCAAGGCTTATCAAGCATTTGCCATTAAGCGCCGTGATTCTAAGAATGTGACTTCTACTTTGAAGGAATCCCATCCGATGCTGGAGATTTCACCTCGTGACCTGGACGCAGACTGCTTTGCGCTCTGTACCCCGGAGGCAACCTTTGATCTTCGTCAGGGTATGTCCGGAGCCAGGGAGCATTCGCCGGAGGACTTTATCACCAAGATTACCAGCGTTTCACCAAACCAGAAAGGCATGCAGATTTGGCTGGATAGCTTGAATCTCATCTTCCAGCACAATCAGGAGCTCATCGATTACGTCCAGATGATCTGTGGGCTTGCTGCAATCGGTAAGGTTTACGTGGAGGCGCTGATCATTGCCTATGGTGATGGCCGCAACGGTAAGTCTACCTTCTGGAATGCCATCTCCCGCGTGCTGGGCCTTTACTCCGGGAACATTTCTGCGGATACCCTGACCGTAGGTTGTCGCAGAAACATCAAACCGGAAATGGCAGAGGTCAAGGGTAAGCGACTTCTCATTGCTGCCGATATGCAGGAAGGTGCAAGGCTCAATGATTCTACCGTCAAGCAGCTCTGCTCTACCGATGATGTCTTTGCTGAGAAGAAGTACAAGGATCCTTTTTCCTTCAAACCCTGCCACACACTGGTGCTGTATACCAACCACCTGCCTCGCGTCAGTGCCTCTGATGATGGTATCTGGAGGCGACTGATCGTTATTCCTTTTAATGCCAAGATCACCGGCAGCAGCGACGTCAAGAATTACAGTGAGTATCTCTATGACAATGCTGGCGGCGCGATCCTCTCCTGGATCATCGAAGGCAGCAAGAAAGTTATCGATGCTGACTACCACATCCCGGTTCCGGCCTGCGTGCAGAATGCCATCGATGATTACCACAGCCAGAATGACTGGTTCGGGCATTTCTTAGAGGATAAGTGCATCATAGGTGATGAGTATAAAGAAAACTCCTCTACCCTATATCAGGCCTACCGCAATCACTGCATCGATTGCAATGAGTATGTACGCTCTACGGCAGACTTCTACTTTGCTATGGATAATGCCGGGTATGAGCGTGTCACATTGAGTCGAAAGCGCTATTTTAAGGGACTACGCCTGCGGACTGAGGACGATTTTGATGAGGAATTTTTAGACTGATTGAACCTAACGACAAGGTGTATCAATGTCTCTGTATAAACTTTTCTATAGGCTATAAAAAATCAGATATAGAAAAGTTATGTAAATACCATTGATACACCTTGCACATCAGAAAATTATTCACTGATTGGAGAATGACAATGTTAGAAAAACAGATAGAAAACAAGTTAACCCGGATGGTAAAGCAGCATGGAGGCATCGCTGTAAAATTCGTGTCTCCGAGCTTTGCGGGAATGCCGGACCGTCTCGTCTTATTACCTTATGGGATCATCGCCTTCGTAGAGCTGAAGGCTCCTGGGAAAAAGCCTCGCCCACTTCAGTTAGCCAGACACAAGCTGCTACGTTCACTTGGCTTTCAGGTCTATGTGATTGATGGTGTGGAACAGATCGGAGGGATGCTTCATGAACTTCTCACCGCATAATTATCAGGCCTATGCCATCGACTATATCGAAACGCATCCTATAGCTGCTGTTCTCCTCGATATGGGTCTTGGCAAGACGGTCATTTCCCTGATGCCATCGCGGACCTGTTGTTTGACAGTTTCGAGGCACATCGTATCCTGGTGGTTGCTCCTTTAAGGGTGGCCCGTGATACCTGGCCTGCGGAAATTGCAAAATGGGAACACCTGCAGCATCTGACCTACGCCGTCTGCGTAGGGACACCGAAGGAACGATGCGCTGCACTTTTGTCCGGAGCCGACATCACCATCATTAACCGTGAGAACCTTGGCTGGCTGATTGATTCCAGTGACTTTGACTTTGATTACGATATGGTCATCATTGATGAGCTCTCTTCCTTCAAGAATCACAAATCAAAGCGATTTCAATCTCTGATGAAGGTTAGACCTAAAGTAAAACGAATCATCGGTCTTACCGGCACACCTTCTTCCAATGGTCTTATGGATTTGTGGGCCGAATTCAAGCTTCTGGATTTTGGAGAACGTTTAGGACGCTTCATCACCCACTACCGTAACAACTACTTTATCCCGGACAAGCGAAACGGCGAAATCATCTACTCCTACAAACCAATGCCTTATGCAGAGGATACCATCTACCGGAGAATATCGGATATTACAATTTCCATGAAATCTACCGATCATCTGCAGATGCCGGAGTTAATCACATCGCAATACGAAGTGTAGCTGTCTGAGGAAGAAACTCAGCGATACGAGGAACTGAAGGCAGACTTTATATTGGCGCTCCCGGAAGGAGAAATCACAGCTGCCAATGCAGCTTCTCTCACCGGTAAACTCTCCCAGCTGGCCAACGGTGCCATTTATGATGATGACGACAATATCATCGAGTTCCATGATCGGAAGCTGGATGCCTTAGAGGATCTTATCGAAGCCGCCAATGGCAAACCGCTCCTGGTAGCTTACTGGTTCAAGCACGACCTGCAGCGAATCAAGAAGCGTTTTAATGTCCGTGAGATAAAATCCAGCAAGGATATCACTGATTGGAACAATGGCGATATTCCTGTTGCTGTCATCCATCCTGCCTCTGCCGGTCATGGACTGAATCTTCAGGCTGGTGGATCAACACTTATCTGGTTCGGGCTGACCTGGTCTTTGGAGTTATATCAGCAGACCAACGCTCGTCTCTGGCGACAAGGCCAGACCTCCGGCACTGTCGTCATTGAACACATCATTACCAAAGGCACCATTGATGAACGTATCTTAAAGGCGCTGTCCCTGAAGGAAGTCACACAAAACGCATTAATTGATGCGGTAAAAGCAAATCTATGACAATCTACGACAACATAGGTCAATCCGAGGAAATTTCATTATTCGGAGGTACTCTATGAATGCAAAAGAATATTTATCCCAGGCCCGCAACCTGGATCAGCGCATTATCACAAAAACCCAGATGATTGACTCCTTAAACGATCTGGCTACCCGGTGCACCGCTACTTATTCGGATATGCCTAAAAGCCCAAACCGTGGTAACTCCCGTCTGGAGGAATGCGTCATGAAGATCATCGACCTGGAGGAACAGATTACAGAAGATATGGAAAAGCTGGTGAATTTGAAGAAAGAAATCACTCATGCAATCCAGTCCGTTTCCAATCGGCAGAGAGCGATGTAGCAACGCAGTCTGCAGCGAAGCCTGCAAAGTCAGTAAAGGAGTGATCGTATGGGTATGACAAAGATGATTGAGATTGACGGAAAGCAGGTGCCCTTCAAGGCATCTGCCGCCATTCCGCGTATTTACCGCATCAAGTTCCACCGAGATATCTATAAGGACCTCGATGCTCTTGGAAAAGCCGTGGGAAACGGGGATGAGGATTCCTCGCACCTCGATATGTTCTCCCTTGAGATATTCGAGAACATCGCCTACATCATGGCAAAGCACGCAGATCCTTCCATCCCGGACAGCCCTGAGGAGAGGCTGGATGAATTCAGCACCTTCTCCATCTACCAGGTGCTTCCGAAGATTATCGAGCTGTGGGGTCTGAATGTCCAGACGGATGTGGAGTCTAAAAAAAACTTCACGCAACAGATCGGCCGATGACCACACCCTTGTTTCTGCTTCGCTGCGTACAGCTCGGCATCTCCATCCGGGATCTTGACTTACTCACAATCGGAATGGTGAACGACATGTATGCAGAAAGCAGCAATGATGAGTACAAGGGCTATGCGCAGATCGCTACGCAGAAGGATTTCGATTTATTTTAGCAAAATGAAAGCTATTGCTTGCTATATGAGTCAAATTAGTGTATAATTATTTCAAGCAAAGAAAGGAGATGCTCAAAATGAAAACCATCAGTATCAGATTAGAGGATTCAATTTACGAAGAACTGGGTGCGATGCTTGATGCAATGGGTCAGACAAAGCAGACTTTTTATGAAACCTTTACCAGAACTGCATTAAGAGAAAGAAGCATTCCGTTCATTATCAAGGCACCGCTTTCAGGTACACACACAAATAACAATAGCAAGTTAGAAGCTTTCGCAAGACTTGAGGCATCCAGAAAGGCTGCTACAGAGACAATTGATTATGATGTTGAAAGGGAGGAAGCGATGAATGAGAAATTCGGTAGTATTGATTGATACAAACATCCTTCTGAATTACATCACGAACCGTGAGGATCCGTATCTTGAGCAGTCTGTGGAAATTGTAAGGAAATGTGCAATTGGTGAATGTACTGGTTACATTGCATTCCATACGCTTTCCACTCTCTGGTATGTGCTAAGAAAACGCAGTGATAGTGTTCGCAGACAAAATCTGAAAGATATATGCGAAATTTTCACTGTCGCAACTGCATCACAGACAGAGATAATTGATGCAATTGAAAAAGATTCCTTCAAGGATTTCGAGGATTGTCTGCAGGATAAATGTGCAAAGGATGTCGGAGCTGATTACATTATCACCTGCAATGTGAGAGATTTTGAAAATTCTGAGGTTCCGGCGATCACACCAGATGATTTTATAAAAGCATACAGATAAAGATATAAAAAGAGATTAGAGCATCTATTCATGATATGATACCTCTAAAGTAGACAGGTTAAATAACCAAAATCTACTTTGGAGGTATTTTTATGGGGAGGAAACCCAAGTGTACAGTTGAAAAAAAAGTTGCTGCTGTTGAGGATTACCTGAATGGAACACGTTCTGTCTCTGAAATCATGGTAGATTTATCTATAAAAAGTACACGAACCATAAGGGACTGGATATTGGCATATCAGAATGGAGGTATAGAAGCTCTCTGCCCTGTTACAGCCAATCACTCCTATTCCAAGGAATTTAAGATTGAAATGGTTCAGAGATATATTGACGGGGAGGGTTCGGTTACTGAATTATGCGCCAGATATGGCATCCCTGCACATGTTACACTACAAAACTAGATTTCGTTGTATAATGCCAATAGAGAACTTAGGGATTATGATCCCAAGAGGGAGGTCTATATGGCAGAAGCACGAAGAAAGACAACGCTAACTGAACGTAAAGAGATCGTTGAATACTGTATTGCTCATAACCGGGATTATAAAGGAACAGCTTCTCTGTATGATGTTTCCTATGGGCAGGTGTATTCATGGGTAAGAAAATATGATGCTGGTGGGGAAGATGGTCTGTCCGATAAACGCGGACATCACAAAACGGATGATGAAGTCGATGAACTGGAACGGTTGCGCCGGGAGAATCTGCGACTAAAACGCCAGCTTGAAGAAAACGACATGGTGGTGGAACTGTTAAAAAAAGTGAAAGAATTCGAAGGGATGTGAGGCTTGGAAAACTACGGTTTGAATCAAAATATCTGGCAATAAAATATTTTTATGAAGAAAAACAATGGAGCATCAACTGGATGTGCAAACAGCTAGGGATATCGCACGCTGCTTACTATAAATGGTTGCACCGACCGATTCCGGAGCAGGAATCCGAAAATATAAAACTGGCAGAACTGATAAAGGAGTATGATGAGCGGTTCGGGCATATCCTGGGATACAGACGGATGACAAGCTGGATCAACCATTTCAATCACACCAGCTACAGCAAGAACAGAGTTCACAGAATCATGAAGAAGCTGGGAATCCACTCTGTTATTTGTAGAAAGAAGAAATACCATCAGTCCAAGCCAGAGACGACAGCGGAAAATAAACTGAAAAGGGATTTCAATGCCACAAAACCTAACGAGAAATGGGCTACTGATATCACGGAATTCAAGATTCCTGAAACAGGAAAGAAGTTATACCTTAGTGCCATCTTTGATTTATATGACCGTTTTCCGGTTGCATACATTGTAAGTAAAAGAAATAACAACAAGCTCGTGTTTGACACTTATGATAAAGCGCTTATGGAAAATCCGGATGCAAAACCCATTTTTCATAGCGACAGAGGATATCAGTACACCAGCAAGGTGTTCCAAGCAAAGCTCCAGAATCAGGGCATGGAACAATCCATGTCCAGAGTGGGGCATTGCATAGATAACGGTCCTACGGAAGGATTGTGGGGAATTATAAAATCGGAAATGTACTGTATGTACCAGATAACAGATGAGCAGTCCCTTCGATCAGCAATTGACGGATACATGAAGTTTTATGCTGAGGAAAGACCTCAGGATAGGTTTTGCTGTAAAACTCCGTCAGAAGTATGGCAGGATGCATTATCGGCAAAGGAACCAGTCCAATATCCCATTGCTGAAAACAAACGGATTGCAGCGTACAAATCTAAATGGTGTGCGTAACTTCAAATAGCATTTATGCCATGAAAACAGCTTTACAATGATCCTCTGCTGTCTTCAAACACACCCACAGAGGATCATTGTAAAGCTGACAGTGGAGTAATTGTTTCATAAACATAAATACCCGCCACATCAAACAGATATGGCGGATACATTTAAAAATTCATTTTAAATATTTTGCTTGTCTACTTGACAAGGGGCTGATCACTGATCATGGCAGGTGCTTTGTTCTTTCTACTATGGTTATGACGGATTTCTCAAAAAACAGGCTAATCGGAGGACAACTCCGTTTCAAAAAACAGGACAGTTTTTCAGGGAATGTAGATTTCTTTATATTGGCATGGTATAATTAGAAAAATAAAAAACAGGACAGGAGGGAAAGCATGAATCAAGAATTGATGACATTGGATTTTTGGCAGGATACAGTCATATATGAGGGCATGACATTCCCCACCGGCACTTTTGCCTGTGATGCGTTGAATGTTCCTGCGGATACCATTGCTCAGTTGAACGAGCAATGCAAGAACATCAATCTGCTGCTTGGAATGTTAAACGCCGGGCAGGATGCTTCTGCCCTCTTGCCTACGGCAAAGGAATCTGCTCTGGTAATACTGGATATCCTCAGCAAAACGCCGCCATTCTCCTATATGAATATTCCCCAACACAGAAAGAGGATTGAAAAAGCCTTTACTGCGAGCAATGCGCTGAAATATGTGGAGTTCGCTATCAAAGCTGTAACCAATTCCTTACAGTTTGAAGAAGTCCAGAAATATGCCGAAGCAATCATGCTGCAACGCTATACCGCAGTATTCGGGCATCTGGCATACTCTCTTGGAGAATACCAAGCCGCAATGCTTGATTTTGCGGAAAAATCAGACGGCAACGAAGCAGATCGTACCGCAGAGGGATTCTCTAAAATGTTCGGCAACTATTTCCCGCCTAAGTTCTCTATCACAGATGGCAATGCCTGGATGTCTACCCTGAACAACTCCGTTCAGTATGTATCTGTCATCCGTCCCGGCGAGGATGTGGCAAAGTTGGTCAAGCGGATGCACTATGTATCCTTTGTAGGAATGTTCCGGTCTGATCTCTTTGAGGGCTTGTGTGTCGGTCACGCTCCAAAGAAATGCCGGATCTGCGGCAAGTGGTTTTTGACCACCAACGCAAGGCACACCAAATACTGCGGCGGTTATGCTCCGGGGGACAAGCTACACCGCACCTGTCGACAGATCGGCAATCTGAAAGGACGAGAACAGAGGGAGCTTGCGGACGATCATCCACTGAAACAGATTTATGAGAAGCGTCTGAACACCATAAACCGCTATGTAAAGCGTGGCACTCTGGATGCTAATCTTGCGGAAATTATGAAGAAACTGGCGAAGGATAAAATGCTCCGGGCTCTCAGTAATGTTACCTATGCCAAGGGCAGTTATGAGAAAGAAATGGACAAGGATCTTTGCTTGCTGAGGCAAAGACCATAAAATAGACTTACGATGGAGGAAAACAAGATGGGGGCAAATGATTTTACATACAATGTACCTGCAAATTTTAATAAACGTGTTGTTCAATTTCTTCAGCAGTTTGGAAAAGCTCATGTAGCCCAAGCCTTTCAACGGTGCGAATGTGAGTATGAAGATCTTGGCCTGGCTTATTATGCAGGGATGAAAGGTGATAATTGGAACAAAAACGCTCTAGATTTTACATTTGAAGGAGCAGAATCAGATATAGCTCTACTGCAATCTTTTGATTCTGCACTGGAGGATGCGATTGGGAAAGCACTCAAACCAAGTGAATCGGGGCTCCTTGTTCGGAAGATCTATTATTTCGCTTCCGACAGTGCATCCGAATCCATAATGATACCGTCCTCCAACAAGGAACGATTCAATGCTGATATGGCAGCAGCCCAGAGTGTACTTGATGATTTAATACAGGTAGGGGAGCGTCTCTGCTTAAATGCCTCGTTCAATGCTTCGAGCTCTGAAAATAGCATAAATGACTATTTTAGAGATATGCTTTCCTTTAAGGGATATAACGAGGTAAAAGACCAAACAAGACATGGTATATCAGCAAGCGGAAAGGATGCGGCAGAGGTTGATATACTATTGACCAAAGCCGGGCGAGAAATGGCCATATTTGAGGGATTGAAGCTGGATAGTGTATCAACATCGTACATTAATGCACATATCGACAAGGCCATAGTCAATTACAACGCACTGGGTACAGCAACCTTCGTTGTTGCATATGTCAATTCTGTGGACTTCGAATCTTTCTGGGAGAGATATTCCAATCATGTGCGACAGTACGACTTCCCGCTTCAAATAAAGAAACCATTCAATGTGCTGCCTTATCCCAATGCAGCTGCTCGGGTTGCTACACTGATTCTTAACCGAGATGGGTTCGATTTCCCTGTGTATTTTATCGCCTTTAAGATTAGTTAATCTTAGGTACACTGATTAATTCGAAGGGAGGCGCACTATGCTGGATAATTTTACATGGAATATGAATGGATACATACTGATACACCAAGTTAATCCGCACGGTAACGGCATCATTCCCTACATAGCGAAGCGCATCTTCCAATTGGAACCGGAGCCGCCAGCGGTTGGCAGTCTGAACGAATATATCTTGTCTGCCTTACAAGAAAAGAACCTGATTTATTTCTCGTTCTTTCTCCACCACTATGAGCCGCAGCTAAACAAGCGCATCAAAGGCTTTCTTGGTGTGGATAGCGGCAATCTATATGACACAGACCGTTTTCTGGATATAAAGCTCTCCTGCCGGGAGAAAATGCTCCAAAAGCTGATGGATTATGATCCTGCCAAGGGTGCCGAGTATGCCACCTACATTTTTCCGTTCATTCGGGATGCTATGTTCCGTTTCCGCATGGGCGAAGAAAAATGGACGGTATCCTCTCTGACTAATTATAAAATGGTGCGGTCAATGGCATGGCTGTACCATAACACCAAGGATGCGGTCAGCGAATTTGCCAAGAAATACAACTGCGATCTTGCCCTTGCGGAAGAATATCTGAAAGTTGTCCGAGGTATCCGCAATCAGCAGCCGTTCTATGTAACAGACGAGAACGGCGAGGAAACGGGCGAGGATGTTGCCCTTGATGATACTTGGAACTATACCGACATCCTCTGGAACGGCATACAGGCAGAAAAGGTGCGGCAGGCTTTTGAGAAACTGAACTTCCGGGAGCAGACCTTGCTTGAAAAGCGTCTTGCGATCTGTATGACTTGCGGACGGGTCGGCTCATGGAAGAACCGCCCTACCTTTGAGGAACTGGCAGTTATGTTTGAGGGCAGCACAGCCAGCGGTGCGGAGCGAGCCTACCGGAAAGCGGTGGACAAGCTGACGGAATTTCTGGTTGCCGAAGGTGCGCTCCATGCTGTCCGGCTGAAACAGAAATCCAAGACCAAGCGCAAAAAGAAAATCGCCGCCGCAATCTACGAATACCAAGCAGACTGCGACGGCAAATGGGGAGAAATTTCATTGGATTTCAAAAATGGCACAGGAGAGATCATCCGGCTTGCCGACTGGGATACAATGATAGCAAATCGTTTTGCGAACCGAGCGATAGAATATCTTTTAAGTTGCGAAAACGAGAAACTGCCAAAGGAAACCATGGTTGCTTTTGACCTATGAGTGCGGAAGGATACGGCAAATTTTTATATACCTCTTGTGCCCTCACTGTAAATAAGTCATCTAGAGTAGTGACAATCCCTTCCCAGCATCCAGTGATCGTAAAAGCTTTAACATGATACTTTGCAAGTAAAATCATGTGCCAACAGGGATGCTGCTCGCCCCTATTGGGAACCAAGAGCCAAGGGGATACTCCCCTTTGGATACCCCTCGTTTTCGTCGCCAATGCATATACAAATCTGCCCCGCCTTTATATTTCACCTTCTCCGAAAACGAAAAAATCCCACAGACTTCATCCTGTAATGGGATGAAATCTGCGGGATTTTTATGTGAATGCAATTATTTCACTGCGTATCTTTTGAGGTTTTTATCTTCTATCATCTTACAGAGCACTTTCTTTTCCTGCTCCAGTGGATGATCATTGAATGCTTTTCTTTTGCATATAAAGCTATGATATTACTTTCTATAGCCAGTACACATAATATCTTCGCCTGTAATCTCGCAGCTTATCTCGTCAACAAACTGATCTAATGCATTACTAATGAACTCATGAATTAACCAGTTTTGCTTAGATTTCATATACTTGCTAAAAAGTTTTGGGCTATATCTCGCAAGTTCACTAAGCCAATGGAATACCGCAAAAATTAATACGGAAGACGGTGCAAACTCGAGATCGTCATTTCCTGAAACTTGTTTCTTTATATACCACAGCCTACTCTCACCATAGATATAGTAGAGGTAGTGTCTGACCTTTTCGTGGTATCTATTTAGCAAGCTTCTCCTATCATCAATCGGCTTATGTATGTCCCAATTAAAACGCTTCTTCATTCGAAGAATGTACCTGTCAGATACACCTATATCATGCTCAAATTTGCTTGGTAAAGCCTTTAATGACTTGCTATTTGCATATCGCCCTATAATTTCGAATTTTACCCAAGCCTCTTTTGAATTGTCTTTTTTTACAAATACAGGTTTTGAAATTGGTACAAATATCTCAGGTTTTGAGAATGTAATACAGTATGCTCTGTGAACACAGGGAATGTTGTAAAAAAGGCTTGCCATTGAATAATGTCCTGTTTTCATATTAAACCCATAGTATTTAGATAACTCCGGCAGAACACCCGCTCCTTTTACTGCTGTACAAGCTTCTTTTAGATTTGTTTTTTCACTATCAAGCCTCACAGACGATATTCCATGATTCTTCAAATGTTTATCGTCAATGCCTTTATATCTCAACAAAGCTTTTGCCGCATTTAAAATACAGTAGTACGAAGTAAGTGGACAAGCTGAATCGGGCAGCGATTTTGATGCGAGATAAAAACTATGAGCTTGCTCCCAATAAAATAGTGCATCGCTTGAACCGGCTATTGACTGACGCTTCAAAAATAGGGAAACATACTCCCAGCAAGAATCAGTAAGTATAGTTTTACTACCATACTTGGGCCTATTAACAGATTTCATTAGTTCACACGGTTTGTTATTAATACAAATCTCTTTATATCCCACATTTTGTCCCCCTTTCAATTCAAATATTAATGTGCCGTTTAATCTAACTGCATCCCAATTTTGTCAACGATGGTAATATCCGCAGGCAACCATCGAACGCTGTGCAACATATCTTTTGCCAGCCAGCGAGAGTCCTGGGCCTCTTTTAGCACGAGGTCACCTCTAATGATCTTACACCAGAAACAATCCATCGACAGGTGGAATGTCGGATAGTCATACTCGATGGTCCCAATAAAACTACCTACTTCAATATCTGTATCCAGTTCCTCTTTGATCTCACGGATAAGCGCCTGCTGTGGCGTTTCACCAGATTCAATTTTTCCACCAGGGAACTCCCACTGACCTTTATAGTCACCATAACCACGAGCTGTGGCAAAAATCTTGTCTCCGTTGCGGATGACCGCAGCGACAACTTTAACGATCTTCATATAGCTTTCTGCCTTAAATAAACTCAATCAACTTGTTTTTTATACAAACTTCATAGCCAAGCTTTTTTTCACCTACAGAGTTGAAAGAGACAACGATGATGGTATCAGTAACTCTGGTAATCGTGCCTTCGCCATAAGCCTTATGTTTCACTTGTTTACCAACAATCTCAGGCGGAACAATGACAGCAGGCTTCGAAGGCACAGGAGGGGCTACTGAAATCGGCAGTGCCGGCTTTTCTACCGCTTTTTTGCCGGATTTCTTCTGTTCTGCAATCATCTTCATATATTCTTCATCGACATTTTTTCCACGTGTCTTGTAGTCATCCATGTCTTTAAACACAAACATAGTCGGCTTCTCAACATTATTATCAGGCACAGGGCGGATGGGGAACATCCAGACCTTTCGGTCAATTCCGTCCTCGCCAGGCTGAATATCAATATAGGGCTTATCCACAAGTTCGATCCTGCCGCAGTATATGTATTCTCCGGCATTCATCACCTCGAACAGATGAATGTCAACATCATTTCTGCCACATGCTGCCAATGTCGCGTTCTGAGCCCAGTTAATATCCTGATCACCTGTTTTTCCCATGCCAGTATAATGGAGCACACCACCAATCCACTTATCATGGTAAATTCCCTTCGTATAATCAGAAACAATTACCAGGGTGTTTGTCGTTTTGGAACGGCGCATACCACCCATATTCCCGCATTTAAAAATTTCAACTATATCGATATTTTTAATAATTTGACCAATTTCCAAACCAGGTTCAAACATATCATCACCACTTAAACCTTTCTATTCCTTATATGAGCCGCATGTTTTTTTCGATTAAATCATCCCAAAATACTTCAATGCCTCCATAATCGCTACTTCCTTTTCCGGTGGGCACTGCGGCACTTTGGCATCTTCCTTCTTCGACAGATTATAATTTTGGCCAACGTCCAGACCGCATTTCCGCTTGATCTGGGAGATGTACAGAGAAGATACCTTTAAGCCAGTATGTTCCAGCACATACGCCTTGATCTGCTCATAGGTTGCCCCATCCTGAAATTCGGACATATCCATATCTTCCAAAGAGAACTCCACCCGAACCTTCTTTGAGTCGATTTCTCCCTTGGAAAGCAAGACAACCGTCTCAATATGTGCATCATTGTCCAAACTTATATTCATATCTTCTTCAATAATCGGCAGCTTGAACTTGATTGATTTGAGCCACTGTCCATTTTCCTGTCGTTCCGGATATATCTGAATTTCAGAAATCAGCGATTCCATAACCTGTCGCTTTTCCTGTTCATTCATCACTGCATACAACTTATCAAAGTAAATCAAGACCTTGTAGATATTATCTCCCGTCAGTTTTTCTGCTTCAATTGACATTTTCTTTGCCCTGGCAGCAATCAGCAGATTTTCTGTATCTTCAATCTTATCATACATCTTATAAAGCCGGTCATCAAGGTCTGCCTTGCGCTTGATATAATGCTTATCATCCGGATCAAGGGAATCGATTTCTTCCATCAACTTTGATTTTGTAGAATAGCTCTGCCGAAGCTGCTTTTCATGTGCTGCGATCTCCTGCTCAATCACAGATGTATCTACTTTCATATTGATTTTTTCCTGCATCATGGCGGCAAACTTTGGATTGCTGACCAGCTTTACAATGACTTCTGCCACAGCATCATCCAGCAATTCCTCGTTGATCTGCTTTTTATAATCACATTTGTGTCCATAAAGCATAGTGCGATGCTTGCAGCCATAATAAAAGAAATCCTTGTACTTTGTACCGTCAGCTTTATGCTTGATGCTTTTATTGCCGTACATCCCGGCTCCGCAAACCGGGCATTTCACAATACCGGACAGCAGATGGATCTTATTATCTTTGCCATGATTGACTTTTTCATATTTTTTCGCCTGTGCCAATAACTTCACCTGCGCTTCATGCCAAAGTTCCTCTGAGACAATCCCCTCATGCAATCCATCCACCAGTAAATAATCATCCTGCTCCACAAGCTTATAGTCATTTCTTGTACCATGAACCTTTTCCGTTCTGCGTCTGCCATAAGCAATTTTCCCGCAGTACACAGGATTTTTCAGTATCCTTCTGATCAATGCCGCATCAAACAACGGATTTTTCCCGTTCTGTCTTGGTATCTTACGAATACCATGATTTTCAAGATATTTTGCCAGTCCGTTTGCCCCTACATCCGTATGCACATACTGGTCAAAAATCACACGGATTGCTTCCGCTTCTTCCTCATTGATAAAGAGCTGTCCCTTTTCCAAACTATATCCATACGGGGCAAAACCACCGTTCCATTTACCCTCACGGGCTTTCTGGATTCTGCCCTCCATGGTCTGCACCCGGATATTTTCACGCTCAATCTCTGCAACCGCCGACAAGACGGAAATCATCAGTTTTCCGGCATCCTTGGAAGAATCAATCCCATCCTCCACGCAGATCAGATTCACACCAAAATCCTGCATCACTTGCAAGGTAGACAGCACATCCGCAGCATTTCTACCAAATCGTGACAGCTTAAATACCAGAACAAAGGAAACACCATCCTTGCCGGATTTAATGTCCTCCATCATACGGTTGAACTCTAATCTGCCCTCGATGGACTTACCAGATTTACCGGCATCTTCATACTCACCAACAATCTCATAGTCATTGTACTCGGCAAATGCTTTCATTCTGGATTTTTGTGCATCCAGAGAGTATCCGTCAATCTGCATGGCGGTAGATACTCTTGTATAAATATATACTTTTGTTTTTTCACTTTTCATCTCACGATCCTCATATGTATCAGATTATAGCTATCCTATCACCTTGGGTATCGGTTTATTTTTTCTCAGCTTTCTGCTCCAGCATTTTAATCGAATCCAGATAATCCTGTTCTACCTCGCTAAGCGTCCGAGCCTTGTATTTTCTATATTCTCCGGTTGCCTTATCAACAGCCTGCTTATGACTGACGCTTCCATTTCCAATCAGCAGCTGCTCTCCGCTCATGGTAAGAATACGATCCAGATGGTCTGCCCAATCCTGCATAGTCATTGCCTGTTCCCGTTCTGCCTGTCGTTCCGCAAAATCAAGATATCCGGATACAAGCTGCCCCATGGCTCGAAGTTCTTTTTCATCCAGATAATTCTTTGCAACAACAGCTTCTTTCAAGGTTGGCTGTTTTCCTGCAAATGTGGTAAGCCCCATAAATTCTTTTTCCGCATCGGCTCTGCTGTAAATAACCTCTGCCGCAGTCTGTCCATGAATGGCATAATGGATCTTATTCTGTACTTTCTTGAAAAACTGGATAGAAATTTCTGCTTTTGGATCATAGTCGATGCTCGTAGCATAAATTTCTAAAACCTGACGGTAAAACACCTTTTCAGATGCCCGGATGTCACGAATACGTTCTAAGAGTTCCTTAAAGTAACCGCCTCCGCCAAGATTTTTCAGCCGTTCATCATCCATCGCAAAGCCTTTTCTCATATATTCTTTAAGAATGTTGGTTGCCCAGATTCTGAACTGTGTACCTCGTTTGGATTTCACACGATAGCCAACAGAGATAATCACATCCAGATTGTAATAATCCACATCATATACTTTTCCGTCAGCGGCAGTGTAGGCAAATTTTGCCCACACTGATTCTTTCTGCAATTCGCCTTCTTTGAAAATATTTCTTATATGCTTACCGATAACACTTCTGTCTCGCTGAAACAATTCAGCCATTTGGTCAATGGATAGCCAGACTGTATCACCGTCAAACGTCGTCTCAATTTTAGCTAATCCATCTTCTGTTGTATAAATGATCATATTGGATTTTTGATTCATCTCATCGTTATTCATCACATTTACACTCCATTTCTAATTGCGCAGCACCCTGCTGCACTTTTCCTATGTATCCTCTATGTCAAAAATATCTTTTAACATAGAGTTTGGACACAATTTACACGATTATTATATCAGTCATTTTTCATTTTTTCAATAGTGCCAATGAGATCTTTAGGATTGAATTTTCCCTCTAAATGATCAGGCGGCTCTGGAAGATGTTCAATATCCAGAACCGCCGCATATTTTTCAATTAGATTTGCAAGCAAATCAGCAAAACCGCTCCAATTATCTGTCATAGGCAATTCCTCCATCAAATTTCCATATCCTGTCCACGCTTACGGGCAGACATTTTGTGTTCCTGTGTTTCCTTTCCTCTGGCGAGGATAGAATTAACAAAATCCCGAACCCTTTCCGATGCGATCTCCAGTGCATCCAGATAAGGCTGGGCTTTCTTTTTGAGTTCTGTATATTTTTCGTTGATTGTTTCATACCGCTGCTTCCAGATCGAAACCGACTTTTCTGCGGAAGCCAACTTTTCTTTCAAACGCTTGTTGTCGGCGTTGGCAATAATGCCATTGGCGGCATAGCGTTTCAGCGTGTCGCATTCATCCGGAGTCAGCGTGATGTTGTTCCCGAATGTGGCTTTCTTTCCCATCGTTTCAATCTCCTGCACCGTCAGCGCAATGGTCTTTGCCGTCTTGGTTTCTTTTTGCAGCGCTTCCAGTTTCTTTTTCTGCTTCTCTGCAGCAGCTTTCGCATCCTCCAGACTTTGCTCTGCCTGTGCCACCAGACCAGTTACAGCTTCCAACCGCTGCTGTTCTGCCTGTACCTTAAACTGTGTCACGGTCAAATGTTCCTCGGTGCTGCCACGTTCTCCACGCTCCACATCGTCATATCCAGCAGCTCTCATAGAACGAAAAAAATCATCCTGCAACACACTGTAGGATGACTTCAAAATCTTTTTTCCTTTTTCGTTCAGCATGGGATTCCCATTCTCATCAAGAACGGGTTTGGAATCCCATTTCTTACTGCGGCTGACCTGTGTGACCGTTTCCTTTACAGTACCGACCAGCGATTTATCTTTGCAGCGCTTCGACCACAAAATCTGCTTTTCCACCACCGGGATATAGACCACATGGAGATGATAGTGGTACACATCCTCGCCCAGTGCTTCTGACATTGCCCGGCTGCGCTCATCGGCGTGCATCACAGCAGAGAGAATATACTGCTCACCGCCCACAATCTCCACAGCGGCTTTATAGGCATCCGCATAAAACTGTTTTGCAAATTCATAGCCGCCATGGTTATAAAAATAAGCCGAGTTCACATCAAATACCAGCTCACCGTATTTGACGGCATCCGGTTTCAGCCCTCTGGTGGAAATCACACCATCCTGTTCCATCTGCTCAAACATTTTTACATAATCGTCTGTGGGAGCCTTGAAATGAACATTCAGAGGAGTTCGTTCCAGTACGATGTCCTGATTGCTGTAACTGTCTTTTTCACGTTCATTGTGTTCCTGTATTTTTGCCACATCATCCGGTGTCGGTAAGTCCTGATTCCGGGCTACGGTGCGGTCTATTCCATCATTTCTTGCCATAGATTTTTTGTCCTTTCCTTGAGATTTGCAGACAGCGGAGGGCTGGAGAGCGGCACTTTTTCAAAGTGTAATAACCCACTATAACACTTTCATCCATACTGGCTGCAAAGTGCCGTGGGCTCTCCGAGGGCTCCTCCGGAGGGGTATGCGGTCGCTGCTGCGACCTCTGCTGACCAAAGCAAAAATGTCTGCAACTTTTCCCATGGTCAACCCGCCTGCATGAAACTGTTCTGCGAAGCATCCCTTGCAGACGGCGGCAACGAAAACCGTATCTTTCGTTGCTTGTCCACGGAGCTTTTACAAAATTCCGTGGATATAGAAACAGCCCAAACGGAAGAAATGTGCTATTTCTATAAAAAGCGTTTTATGCCCTTTTGCTGTGTACATACGTACCAGCCGGCGGTTTTACTCGCCCCTTCGCCATTCCTCTGGAATGTCATCCGGTACGTACGTACATGGCGAAACGTCGTAAAACCCGTTTATATTAGGTCGAGCCACAGCTTCCACACCCATAAATCCCCATACCCGCCGTCCGGCAGAATTGGTAATGTTATTGCAATGCTCCAGATCGAATTTCTTTGCATTGGCAACCATAGCATCGCTGAAGCTGCGGGATTTCAGAGGGGCAAGGGAGTTTTCCTCGCACCACAGCCGATAAACCGCATAAAAGTCTTTGGAACTGATGGAAGCATCCGCTTTGCGCCGGATATACCCTTCCGAATCCATGAAGTCAAAAATATTGTTGTTGTCACGCTTGACCGCTTCCCGGTTTGCACGGATGCGGTCACTCTCCGTAAACTTAAAGTTGTTGGCAACAAGCCGCTGCAAGCCTTCAAATGCCCAAAGAAAAATCCCTTCCGCTTCGCCTTTCATCTTCTCTGCAAGGTCAGGATCGTCGGTTCTATCCACGGATTTCTCCTTGGTTGTCAGCACAAGCTGTCTGCGGTAAAAACCATCGCTGCGGTCATACAGGGCTTGCAGATCGCCGTTACTGAACGCAAGCAGCCGGGCAAACATCCAGCCCTGATAACTCTGCCTGCCTTTTCGCTCCAAATCCATCTTGCCCTGTGCTGTAACGATGGACTTTACATAATTGGTTTGGCGCAGGGCTTCCATTCGCATATCATCATCCACGCACAGCAGGATGTGTTCCAGATCGGCACGGGCAAAGCGGTTTTCGGAAACCTTGCCGATGCTTCCGTCTTTCATGTTTGTTCCAAAAATAGTCGAAAGCACAGCTCCGATTTGGGATTTGCCCTCGCCGCCGTTACCCTTAATCACCATCATGCGCTGTCCCTTGTTGGAGGGAATCAGGCAATAGCCGATAAACTCCTGCAAGGCAGGAATATCTTCTTCATAGAGCAAACCATCCAGAAAGTTCAGCCACAGAGCAGGTGCAGCAGCGTTTGGATTGTAGGAAACAGGCAAGCGGCTCTGTACGATTTCCTTTTTTCCTTCAATAAATCTCCCATCCAGCATGAGGGTTCCGTTGGCAACATGGATGCGGTTAGGCTGCGGAGGAAAATCATCAACCATTGCTTCCAGTTTCAGCAATTCCATGATATTTTTGATCTTCTGCGGTACGCTGCTGATGGTGTAGTTTTTCAGCTTTTCGTAAACCTCGCCCCGCAGGACAATATCATCTGTTACCCGTCCATTGGGCGTAAAGAAAGCCCTGTTTGTGAAGATGATTCTGCGCTCTTGCAGGAATTCTTCACAAAACAGAGCTTCGTTGATGTTCTGCCCGTCAAACCAGACAGGCAGATTCATATCAGGCATTTTCCGGTTCTTCGCCATGGTATGCCACCTCCTTTTTCTTTCGTGCGATGTACTCTTGCAGAAAAGCAATTTTACCGTCCTGCATCAGCTTTTCCACCAATGCCACCCGTTCTTCCAAATCGCCCACCGTCAGCACATCTGCCATATATTCAATATGACAGTGCATCTGGCAGGCTTCCACAAAATGGTAATCTAGAGTATCCACTGGTGTCTTCGGTGCATACCGCACTTTCCAATCTTCCAGAAGATGCAGATAATCCGTCAGCACCCGGAAACACAACATTTCATCCTCCCGGAACTGACGAATATAGGGTCGTTTCGGCTTGACCATAGCTGCGGCAGTGGGCGGTTTTGGGTCAAGTCCGAAATCCGCAGCCAGCTTTTGTGCTGCTTCATAGCTCGTCAGATTAAACAGCCTTGCCACAAGGTCAATTACATCTCCCTTGGCTCCGCAGTCGAAGCAGAAAAAATAGTCCTCGTTCAGTTTCAGGCTCGGATGCCGGTCATTGTGGAATGGGCAGCGGGCCATATTGTTACGATTCAATTTCAATCCGTAACATTCAGCCGCCTGTCTAACAGAGACAGTCTCTTTCACTATTTCAAAAATACTCACTCATAATCCTCCTGCTTGATTTTTATTAAGCCGTTCTACCCATTCCGTTTCCTGACAGGCAACCCTGCTCGGCGCTGTGTCGTCCCCTTGCGGGGCGCTCGTTCCTTTTGCAGAAGTCTTGGCGGTTTATCTCGGTCTGGACGGTCATTCAGTTGTTCCGATCGATCGTTAAGCCAAGTGTAATGCAAAAAATAAGCGGCTCTCGTTTATCCACGAAAGCCGCAAATACGGAAAGTATGAACTTGAAAAATTGCAAATTTGCACAGGATAGATTATAATAAACACAAAAATAAGGGGGGTGCTATTGTGAAGAAAAATTATGATGATGAACCAGAAAACACCACCTCTTATCGTGTCCGTTTATTGAGACAGGATAGGGGATGGAGCCAAAAAGAACTGGCAGAAAAAATATTTGTTGCACACTCTCAGATTAGCCGATTAGAAAGTGGAGAAACAACCAATATTGGCAGTTCTCTTTTAATATCTCTGGCTAAAATTTTTCATGTTTCAACAGACTATCTACTTTGCCTGACTCCCATCAGTGTTCCTAAAAGTTATGATATTTCTCAGCTTGGATTATCAGAAGAAGTAATCCGCAGACTGATTTTGAAAACCATTGATCCGGATATACTAAATCGACTTTTAGAGCATGAGCAATTCCCGAAGCTTTGCACACTTATAAAAAACTATTTTAACAATACAATCGCTAACGGAATTATGGCAAGAAATCAAATCATTGACCTTGCCACCGAGCCGCTGGCTGAACTGATGAGTGCAGAACCATCCAAACGGGCAGAACTCATCAAGGATATAAGCTTCCTAAACTCTGCAAAAATCCAGAGCAACGAAGCAGAGGTTGAGAAAATCAAGAATATTCTGATGAAGATTATCCGAGAAATCAAAGAGGATGTAACAGCACAACAACCTACCGGAGCAATCGCTACGGCAGAAGCTGTGAAGGGTATCCGTGATTCACTGCTGGACAAACCGCAATCCGAGTTGACTATCGATGACGTGTCAGCCGCTGTTGCTGCCTATGTCGGAACAATGCTCCCAATGGATGAAAGTACATCGGAACTGTTACAGCAGCTTACAAAACAAATGTTGGAACTGCCCACGGAGAACGCAGAATGAGCGTGTCGCTGCGGCGAGACGGAGGCTTGATATAACCCTCTGGACACCCCTGCTTTCGTAACCTGTGTATATACAAACTCGCTCCAGCTTGCACATTTCACAGCTTCCGAAAACACAAAAATCCCACAGACTTCATCCTATGTAGGACTGAAAGCTGTGGGATTTTTATGTACGCCACTATCTGTATATTTGCTTTATAATATCTTGGCGATTATTCGTATTGTAGATATATTTCTCCGTCCTTGAGTTCTTTGGGTTCTTCTTTTCCAAAAGTGATTCTTGGCATTCGTTTCGCCATTTCTTCAACCAAAGTTACGGCACCGGCCATAGAAACCACATCCTTCTCGGAAGATTCTTTTTGAGGCATAGAGGCGTTAGCGCAGTCGAACTCACCACAATTAAACACATCAGAATTGTCCTTAAAAAGTGCATCAATATCAGATTTTGTTGCAGTATGCTCCTGCATATACTTTTCAATTTCTGCCTTAATATTTGTTGCACCATCAGTCGATTCTCCTCGTATCCACCCCTTGGCAGGAAAATTCTGTACGCAGGAATATACTGCTGCTCCTACTGCGGAAGTAAGAGAGCCGATGTTAGTATAAAAATCTACCATCTTTCCCGCTGACACCTTTTTTCTAAAATTATTCAAAAGCGCTCTTCCGGCATCAGTATCTTCACATTTTGCATTCTCTAACTTGCCGATGTCCTTTACGAGTATGCTCATAACAGGAATGTTATTTGCAATAGCATAATCATATTCCTTTTCGGTAAATCCAATTCCATCTGTATCAACTGTTCCGTACTTTCCTGCGAGGATTAACAGGTAGTAGTCACAGCTATCCAACATCATCTTTATATACTCCATTTGACTCATATTACTTGCTGGAAACTGTTCCATACCAACGGGAATAAAACCCATTTTCAACAACTGCTGAGTCACTGCTAATCGTTCTTCTTTCAAGTCTTTATATGTGGAACTTACAAAAACTTGGTATTTTTTATTCATAAGTAGTCACCACCCTTATCAGATTTTTTATGCTTATCCTTGTGGTGGAATAGGCGGCATTGCATTTGCAAACAAGCCTTTCAGCTCGTCCACCGTTCCGGCTTTCGCCCATTGTGCCATACCGTTTTTCCATACCAAGCTATCGACGGTAAATTGTCCAACAGCAACCATTTGGGTCAAAGCTGTCAGCTCAAAAGGACCAGCAGCTTGACCGTTGATTGCCACATGATATGCCACCGTAGGAATTGGAGGAGGAACAGCGCCGGGAACTGACTGTTGATTGATCCCACCCATCATGTTATTCATAGCACCGGCTATATTCTGCCCAACAGCACCGCCAACAGCCATACTTGCCATCATAGCCGCCATGTTGAAACCATCGCCACCACCGCCGAGGTTTACATCACCAGCTCCATTTGCTCCCATCTGACCAAGAGCTTGCGCACCGGCAACACCAACCTCCGCTTGTTTCTCAACTTGGAAAACTCCGAGATTTGCAGTCTGAGTCTGCTTGTGCTGTGCATACTGTCCTTCTTCACGCTGGATACGAAGAGTGCCTTCATAGTGTTCAGCTTCAATACGCTGCTTTACATGAATATCTTTGATCTCCGCTTCTGCTTTCGCCGTAGCAGTTGCACCGGCAAGGTCTCGGGTTACGCTCATAAGCTGCCGGTATCCGTCGCTGGTCTTATCAATTTCAATCGCACCAATATCAATACCAGATACAACCACACCGAAAGTTTCTTTCAATCTTTCGCTAAGGTCATATTCTACGACATCGTTAATCTGTGCTATCCTGCTTTCAATCTGGACAACAGGAATATTATGAGCAGCAGGAGCGTTAGCAACAACATCTTTCACATAGCGATTGACCGCATCACGAATTTGTTTTTGAAAATCGTCAAGGTTAAATGTGCTAAGTCTATGTAATCTTATGAACTCACGATAATCGGCAATGCCAAAGCTGACAGTACCTCTAACAGCGACAGGAACACCGAAATCAGCAAATCTCGGGTCATACACATCAAAGAACGGCACACCGAACTTTACTTGGATAATGCGGGCAAGATTGATAAAATAAACCTCTGCCTGAAATGGAGTACCGCCTTCATATGCCAGTCCCACAATGCTTGCCAAAACAGGAAAGTTTGCAGTCTTGATAGTCTGATCGAACGGCCCAACAATGAAATCCTGCACTGTTCCGTTCTGCTGCTTATAAACGAAAACAGCAACTTCACCAACCTTTACTCGCAGAGAAGATCCCCAGCGGATAGAATTTTCCCTCTGATTTTCGCCTAACTGAGAGCCAGACGGATGCCATTTCCAAATAAGATAGGATGGCTCATCACAGCGTATCTCGTCCATAAAACCGCCTTTGCGGTTGTTTCTATCAAATAATCCCATATTTCCTCCAAAATGCACATTTTTGAATTACATGAATTCATAATTTGTGACCGATATGTGTATTGTGTTGTTTCCTTCCCATGACATGTTAAGTTTATTTCCGTTTTTATCATCACCATAAAAAGAATTTTCATATCTTAAAAAGTCAATCGTAAATCCAGCTTCGATACACTCCTCTACATAAGCTTCGTATTCCTCGTATGTCACATCAAGAACAGAAACACTCACAGTCCAATCATAGTTACTTAGAAACTCACCGACATTTGATGGGGGCGTTGGAATATTTTTCATTAAAGGAACAGTAGACCAGTTTAAAGTGTTTCGTTTTACTGGGTCATATAAATTAACTGATAATTCACTATCACTTTCATTGAAATACAAACAAAGTCGATATCCGTCCGCATTGTATGCTTCGTAAGAAGTGGTGTTTTTGGTAGAATCAAGGGTAAATCCTTTTTCTTTACACGTCTGATTGTATTCCGAAAAAGTTGATTTTGTTGCATCCGCAAGATATATCCTAAGTTCCTCATCAGAATTGACAATTATTCTTCCTTTGAGAGAATCTGGAGTAGGCAACATATTTCCCATTGCCAATTCATTCCAAATAAGCGTTTCATATGTTTTTTTATCAAACAAGTCATCAAGATCGAATGATGAGTTATACGTCGCAAAATATGGAATAAAGAGTACAAATGCCAAGATCAAGGGAAGAAGTCGTACATTTTTAACCTTTTCCTTTATTACACCGCTACCCATTAAAAAGGCTGTTACAAATAATGTGAACATCACGATTGCAATAATTCCAGATAAAATTTCGTCATCATTAAAGGATACTGCAACACAAAGCGCAGAAATAACGGCAAAAATTATTATAGCAATACGAAGTTTGCTCTTTTTAAAGTCCTTTTCTGTTTCGGCACGTTCCTGTGCATCTCTTCGAGCTTTTTCCTCGTATTTAACTTTGCGTTCCTTTTCAGCGCAATCAGCCTTGATTTCCAAGTAAATGTTTTCAATTCTCTCAAAGTCAGGGTGAGTACCAAAAGATAACTTAGCCTTTGAATAACACTGCTCGATTTTTGTTAACCATGCGTCAGAGATATCCTCCTCATGTAAATGGGTTGCATAATACGAGGAATCAAAATTAGAAGATGCTAAAAGCATAAATTCCAATATATCTTCTCGTGTGTTTGGTATAGGAAAGTTTTTTATGATAACAATACGGTGTTTATCAGATGTAGCATTCTCTAATTTTTCTGCTAATGTACTGATAGCACTGGAACTACTTGTTCCACGCAACTCTGCACCACAAGTAGGACAAATTGTTTCAAAAGCTTTTAAGGTTTCGCCACAATGGGGACATTTATGTATATCCCCTTCAAAAACAGTCTTGCGTTTAGATTCAGCGTTTGATACCGGTGTTCCACATTCAGCACAGAATTTTGCACCAGAATTTAATTGTTTTCCGCAGTTACTACAAAATGCCATGTTCTTACCTCTCTATCTAAATCATATACTTTTCTCTGTTTTAACAGCATCGCATATGTCACCAATATTGCAATCTAAATACTCACATATACGCAAAAGTACAGATAATGCCACATCTTCGTTGCGCCGCATTTTTGTCATCGTCCCTGTTGCGATGTTCAAATCCTTTCTTAGCGTGGCAGGAGAAATGTTCTTCTCTATGAGCAATATCCAAAGCTTTTTATAGCTGATCTTCAAAATAAATCCTCCTACCTGAAAATATCTTTTCTATTACTCCTACATTATACGATAAATAAAATGTCAAATCAAGATTTTTCAACATTTTCTCAATTATATTTCGTAACTTCTTGCTCATTTCACTAAAAAAAACACCGTCCATAAGAATTCTCTTACGGACGGTACATAGTCAACTATCTAAATACTTATATTCAGCCATGGTTTTTAGATAAATTTTCGTTTCTCCGTTTAGTATCAGTTCCGTACAAGTGGTCTCCATATTAAACTCACACGAAATCAATCTATCCATAAGGAACCTCCATTTTACGGAATGTTATATCATCCCAAAATATTCAAATGCTTCTCGGATCGCTTTCTCTTTTTCCGGCGGGCATTGCGGCTGCTTAGCATCCTCAGACTTCGGCTTATTATAATTCTCACGCTCGATGATACCACATTTCTGCTTCACCTGAGCAATATACAGGCTGCTGACTTTCATACCGCTGTGTTCCAGCACATACGCCTTAATCTCTTCATAGGCAGCCTTACTCTCCGCAGCAGTCAAATCCAGCTCGTCCATCTTCACTTCAACTTCAATATGCCGCTTCGCATTAAGTTTGGACAAAAGGCATACCGTCTCCACATGCCTTGTCCATGGAAAAAGATCGACTCCCCAGCCTTCTTTTGCCTCGTAACCCAGTGTCTTGAAATAGCGCAAATCTCTTGCCAGGGTATCGGGGCCGCAGGACACATAGATAATGCGGCCAGGTGCTAATACTGCAATAGAATCCATAAATTCCTTGGTACTTCCGCTTCTTGGCGGATCCATGATGACAACATCGGCTTTCTGTTTTTCTGCTGCCATTTTTACCATAAACTTTCCAGCGTCATTACAGTAAAATGAAATATTATTCACGTTATTCCGCTTTGCATTTTTTATTGCGTCCCGAACTGCATCCGGATTTAATTCCACTCCAATCACCTTTTTTGCCTGTTTGCTGGCAATAATTCCAATCGTTCCAATACCGCAGTAGGCGTCGATTACGGTTTCCTCTCCTGTCAGCCCAGCTAACTCAAGTGTCTTTTGGTAAAGTACCTCTGTCTGTACCGGATTTACCTGATAAAAAGATTTAGAAGAAATCCGGAAGGTACAGCCGCATAGTTCGTCTTCAATATAGCCTGGGCCATAAAGAACGTGTTCTTTTTCTCCCAGCACCATGCTGGTTCCCCGTCCATTCACATTTTGAATCACAGTTGTAATCTCCGGATGGTGACTTAAAAGAGCCTTTACAAAGTTGTTTTTGGAAGGAAATACCGGAGATGCCGTCACCAGCACCACCATAATCTGATTTGTGGCAAATCCCCGTTTAATCAGCACATGGCGCAAAAGGCCATATCCAGTATCCTCATCATAATGGCGGATTTTAAAGCTGGGGAGAAGCTGGCGGATGGTTTCTAAGATTTCATCTGCCTTCTGATCTTCAATCAGGCAGGTCTTTACCGGAACAATATTGTGAGTTCCCTCTTCATAAATGCCGGATACAGGCCGGCCTTTCCGGTCGCATCCAAATACGGAATGGACTTTATTGCGGTAATGGTAAGGGTGCTTCATCCCCAACATTCCCTTTAACGGGCATATTCCCTTTAAAAGTTCTTTTAACTTCTCTTCCTTTATTTTTAGCTGCTGCTCATGCGATAAATGCAGGTACTGGCAGCTTCCGCACCGCTTTTCTGCCGGACAAAGCGCTTTTATCTTTTTTGCATCTGTCTCTTTTAAATTTGTCTTTGCCGTCTTCTTCCTCTGCTCGAATTTTGTTTTTCCATTTTTCTGTATTTCTTTCAATGAAAGGCCCTCTCTTTTTTGTTTCTGTTTTTATTTCTTCCAGTATAAATGCAATCGCCTTCTTTTACAAGACTACCCTGCCAATGCATCAAAAAAGACTGCAGTTTTTTGTGCAGCAGTCTTTTTTCTTTAAGAATACTTCTCTCTTAGTTTTAAATTGTAATACAGGCCCCAGTCCTGATCATTGGCCCAGAGCCCCAGAAATGAACATCTCTTCCATCGACTTCCGCCGGATATACCATAGCACAGAAAGCTTTTGCATTAATTGCCGGTGCAAATCCAGGTCCGCCTACCATCCATCCAGGTTCATTGGCATCCATACCAAGGATTGGGAACATTCCAAGCTGCAAATCCGGATTCTTTTCCATCAGAATATGCCCCTGTAATTTCCGAATCCTTTATCATCAGGTAAAAAAGAGAATTTATCTGCCCTCCCGGATATGCTGATATCCTCTGTCGTTTTCCGGCTGATGTGAAATAAACGGCATACCTTTCACGATATGCCGTCCGAAACTGCTGTGCTGTCTCATTTCATTTTGCTGATCTAAATCTGTCTGGTCGCCTCTTTCAGCCACTCTTTTTCGTCTCCCTCCAGATGGGGGGAAATCTTTTCATAAACCGCCTTGTGGTACTGGTTTAACAACTCCACATCCTCTTCACGCATCAGAGACTTGTCAATAGCGTCTAAGTCAATGGGAACATAGGTCAGGTACTCAAATTTCATAAACTGGCCGTACTGATTCTTCTCATCTTTTACGCAGACCACCAGATTTTCAGTGCGGATTCCATGACTTTTCTCAATGTAAATCCCGGGCTCATCGGAATTAATCATTCCGGCTTCCAGAACGCAGTTGTCCTGCCGCTCTGGAACCATCTTCCATCGAATCCCATTGGGGCGCTCGTGGACATTTAATAAATATCCTACACCATGGCCAGTGCCATGGTCGAAGTTTAACCCTCTGCTCCAAAACGGCTCTCTGGCAACATAGTCCAGATTCAATCCCCTGCATCCATACAGGAAGCGGACGGCTCCAAGTCTTAGCATACTCATGGCAACCAGGGTAAAATGCTCTTTTTCTTCCTTTGTAAGTTCGCCCAATGCAATGGTCCTGGTAATGTCTGTGGTTCCCTCATAATACTGTCTGCCAGAGTCTACCAGATACAGTCCCTTCGGTTCTAATCTGGCATTGCTTTCCTCTGTGGCAGAATAATGGCACATGGCAGCATTGGCCCCATAAGCAGAAATGGTGGGGAAACTCAAATCCAGACAGCCTTCCTGCTCTTTGCACAGTTCCCACAGATGATCAGCGGCGCTGATCTCATCCATTGGAATCTTGCCAATGTTTTTCTTCAGCCAGTATATATATCTGGTCACTGCCACGCCGTCTTTAATATGGGCTTTTTTCATGTTTTCGATCTCTGTCGGATTTTTAATTGCCTTCATAAGAGCAGTAGGATTCTGCACATTTACAATGTCATTGCTCTCGTCAAGAAGCTGGGTAATCGCAAAATTCGTATGGCTTTTTTCCAGCATCACACATTCCTGGCTCAGATTTTTCACGTCTTCATAAATGCTGTTGTAAGGACGGATTTCCACTCCTATACCAGTAAGATAAGCGCGGACCTCTTCATCTATTACCTTTTCATTGACATAAAAAACAGCTTTTTCTTCACTGATAAGAAAATAAGACAGCACTACCGGATTGCATTCTACGTCATTGCCACGGATATTTAACAGCCACACAATGTCGTCCAATGTGGTTAAAATATGAACAGTGGCTCCTTCTTTCTTCATCACCTTCCGCAAGTCTGCAATCTTTTCTTCTGCTGATTTGCCGGCATACTGAATGTCCAAAATCCATACTGGTTTGGCAGATAATGAGGGACGATCCTCCCAGATTTTTCCAATCAGATCCTCCTGACAGGAGATGGCAATCTCTTTTTCTCCAAGAGCATCCTCCAGTTCTTCTCCCTCTGCCCCATTGACAACACGGCCATCAAAGGCCAGTGTACCTTTTTGTGGGATTTTTTCCAGCAAATACTCTTCAATGGTGGGAACACCTTCCTGCCCCATTTTCTGGAGAATCACTGTTGTGCCAGCAAGTTGAGCGCCGGCCTGAACGAAATAGCGGCCGTCTGTCCACAAAGCTGCCTC
Organism: Lachnospiraceae bacterium; assembly: GCA_046957575.1. GTDB lineage: Bacteria > Bacillota > Clostridia > Lachnospirales > Lachnospiraceae > UMGS1370. Next base: position 45,453 of record JBKUOG010000021.1, read on the forward strand.
ATCCCTGGTAATCACTGCAGTGCCGGCTGATCCGGTAAACCCGGTAATAAACTCCCGGCATTTAAAATAGTGTCCCACGTACTCGGACTCATGAAAGTCAGAGGTTGGAACCAGATAAGCATCAATATCCCTCTCTGCCATCAGTGCTCTTAGTTTCTCTAAACGTTCTGGTATCTGATTCATAGCTTGTCATCTTCTTTCTTAAATTTTATCACAACGGTTCTAGCCAGGCAGGAAAATATGCCGTCCCAACCGTTATCTTTCTACTTCTGGCGCATAGCGTCTGCAATCGCTGCCGAAATTCCCTCACTGTAAGTAGGATGGGCGCGCATTGCCATGGAAAGCTGAGATGCAGTCAGGCCGTTGGCAATGGCAGTCGCCATCTCCCCAATCATGTCTGTAGCTCTGGGACACACGATCTGTGCCCCCACAATGGTGTCTGAATAGGCTTCAAAGACCAGGCGAATAAACCCTTCTTCCCTTGCAATAATGGACTTTCCATTTTCTGTCATGGAATACCGTCCGCACCGTACCTTCATGCCGCTGGCTCTGGCCGTTTCCTCTGTGATTCCCACTGTGGCAATCTCCGGATCTGTATAGATGCAGTTGGGGACAATCGGAAGACTTACATACATCCCAGCTGGAACCACCTCCAGCTTGAAACTGTGAGGCTTTCCTGCGATTTTTTCCACTACATAGGTAGCCTCTGCCGCTGCCACATGGGCTAACTGAATCCCGGAAATCACATCTCCCACTGCATAAATGCCAGGTTCGCTGGTCATAAATTCGGCATTTACCGCAATCTTCCCCTGATTCATGTCCAGAGAAATATCCGTTCCAAACAGGCCGTCTGTATTTGGATCCCGCCCTGCTGCCATCAAAATCTGACCAGCTTTCATCTCAAAGGCCCCTCTGTCAGATGTCTCTATCTGGCAGCACAGTCCGTCTTTTTCTTCAATGCGGCTCACCAGGGCATTGCAGAAAACCGAAATTCCTTTGTCTGTCAGAGTTTTTTCCAAAGCCCTTGCCACCACTTCATCCATAGGTCCTAACAGGTGGGGGCCTTTTTCAATAATCGTAACTTTGGAGCAGAGGGAATTAAAAATCGTAGCAAATTCCACTCCGATTACTCCGCCTCCGATAATGGTAAGCCGGTCAAAGTTCCAGGTATCTGCTGCTAACAGGCGGCTGCTGGTATACACCCCGGAAAGATTGGCTCCGGGGATAGGAGGTATCTTGGCACAGGCCCCTGTGGCAATGATAATATTCTCTCCCTGATAATATTCCTTTCCCTCTGCATTCTGAACTTCGACTGTTTTATCTCTGCGCAGTCTGGCTTTTCCCTGTATGTAATCAATCCCTGCCTCGCAAAACAGACGGCTGATCTCACTTCGGTAAGTCTGGACTGTCTTTTTCTTGTACTGCTGCATTTTCTTAAAATCAAAGGAAATAAAATCAGCAGACACTCCAAATTCATCACACTGCTGCATCTGCTTAAAACGGCTGGATGCATAAAGCAGCGCTTTTGTGGGAATGCAGCCGCGGTTTACACAGTTGCCTCCCAGCTTTCTTTCTTCGATGACCACTGTTCGGATTCCATATTCAGATGCTTTTAAAGCTGCCGTATATCCTGCCGGACCGGCCCCGATAATTACCAAATCATATTGTTTTGCCACATTTCTCCCTTTCCGGAATCCATCCAAAATGACAACAGGCTTTGTAAATCCCGTCTTCTCCAATGTCAGCCGTCACATAGTCTGCTGTTTCCTTCAGTTCCTCTATGGCATTGCCCATGGCAATCCCAAGACCAGCTTCTTTTACAATTTCATAATCATTCATGCTGTCGCCAATGGCTACCGAATCTTCTATCCTTACTCCAAAATGCTGACACAACCGCTTTAACCCTTCGGCTTTTGATGCCTGCTTTTCAACTAAATCCGCTCCCATTTTTCCTGAGAACATGGGCAGTTTCAGTTCAGGAAAATGGTCCTCTATATCCTTTGCCCCTGTCTCGTCTCCTAAATAGGACAGGGTATGAATGGGAAACTTTAACAACTCCCAGGGATCACAAAACTGTCTCATGCATTCCCCCCAGCGCTGTCTGTCAATCTCTCTTACCCGATCCGGATTCATATAATAGTCCTCATCGCCAATGGTAATGCCGATGCAGTAGCCTTTTTCCTCTGCATAGCAGAGCACATTTTTTAACAATTCCTTTTCCATAAAATGCTCAAATAACAGGGTGTTTCCGACTGTAATCTTCGTGCCGTTTAAATGGATGATGGCGTCTGCTTTTACAATCTCTTTAAACTGTCTGCTGTAATGGTTGTCCATATCCCTTCCGGTTCCCAATACAATGATAAACTGATCCCTCAATTGTTCAATTGCATAAAGAGCGCTTTGGGGAATGGAAAACGTGGAATGATCTAAAAGAGTTTGATCTAAATCAAAACTGATGATTCGTCTGCTCATGGTTTTCTCCGTACTTGTTCTTTTGTTCTAATTGATTCTTGCATCAAGTGTTCCTATTATACCATATCCGCTGATAGGTCGTCTAGGTCTTTGCGAAAGTCTACGTCTTTCAGTTCTTCTTCTGAAGAGACCTCTACCATCAAAGTCTCTCCCAGATGTGTTCGCAGCACCTTTTTTCCTCCCTGATCCCCTGTTAAAGACAAAAGTTCCGGGATTGCTTCCGGTGAAAAGGACACTGGATTATAAGGTTTCCCTTTAAGCGAGAGGCAGGCATAGGGACTGGATTTTGCAGAATTTAAAAACCGGATCAGCGTATTTGCCTGCAAAAAAGGCTGATCGGAAACAGAAAATACCAGACGGTCTGTATCTGCAAATCCATTGGGAAATTTCCTTGCTGCTGCATAAATTCCTGACTGAATGGAGTAAGAAATCCCTTTCTCACTATCCGGACTTTTTACTGGGACAAACCCCATCCTTTCTGCTGCCGTAAGAATTTTTGCATCTCTCCCAACCACAAAAACCAGACAATCCTTGACCCTGTCCGCTGCCTCTTTCCAGCTTTCAAAGCTGTATACACATAATGGCTTTGCCCCGATTTTGGCAAGCAGCTTATTTTCTCCCTGAAAACGGCGGCTGTTTCCAGCCGCCAGTAAAATAATTCCAATCATGTTTTGACCTTTCCGTCTTCGTCTGCTGTCACAATCTTTTCTGGAGTAATGGGCAGTTCTCGAAACCATTTGCCTGTAGCATTGTAGACTGCATGGGTGAGGGCCGGAGCCGGAGTATTAATTACAATTTCCCCAATGGACTTTGCGCCAAAAGGTCCAGAAGGCTCATAGCTGCTCTCAAATTCCACCCGAAGCTTTCCAGTATCCATACGAGTTGGAATCTTATACTGCATCAGAGAGTTTTCATATACCCGTCCCCTGTCATTGTACTGAACATTCTCATAGAGCGCCATTCCGATTCCCTGGGCCAGTCCTCCCTCTGTCTGGACTCTTGCCAGATTTGGGTTGACCGGCGTACCGCAGTCTACCACTGCCGCATAATCCAGAATGTCAATATGACCAGTCTCTTTATCCAGTTCAATTTCCACCATGCCGACCATAAAAGGAGGCGGAGAAGATAGAAAACTGTTGCTCTCTGTCACTGTCAGCGCCTGCGTATTTCCGCACATTCCTTTTGTGCCGATTTCCTGAAGGCTGACCCGTTTTTCATCTGCCATCCGGTATACGCCATTTCCGTCAAACTCTACTTCTTCGGCAGACACCTTAAGAAGTTCTGCTCCAATGGCTTTGATCTGCTCTTTCAGTTTCAGACAGGCGTTTTCTACTGCTTTTCCAGTTACATAGGTGGTGCTGGACGCATAAGATCCGGAATCATAGGGAGAAGAGTCTGTATCTGCACCCAGAACCGCAATATTATCTACTGAACATTCCATGCACTCTGCCGCCATCTGTGCTAAAATCGTGTCGCAGCCGGTTCCCATATCTGCTGCGCCGATGGACAGCGTATAATATCCTTCTTCATTCATCTTGATAGTAGCAGATCCCACATCTACGCCGGAAATGCCGGAACCCTGCATAGCCATGGCAACTCCTACACTGCGGACTTTTCCATTGCCCATATTGCGGCAGGGATATTTTTCATCCCAGCCAATCATCTCTTTGGCCCGCTCCATACAGCGGTTTAAGGCGCAGCTTGTGGCAGTCTCATTGTAGTAGGCAGGCATAACCTGGCCTTCTCTTACCATATTCATCTCCCGCAATTTTACCGGATCCGCTCCAAGTCTGGCCGCCAGTTCATTGACTGCAGATTCCATGGCAAAGATCCCTTGCGTTGCCCCATACCCCCGGTAGGCACCGGCAGACATAACATTGGTGTACACCACATCATAGGAAAACCGGTGGGCTTCCACCAGTCCGTACAGCGGAATGGATTTATGTCCGGAAAGTCCAACCGTTGTAGGACCATGCTCGCCGTATGCACCGGTATTAGACAATGTATGCAGATCCACTGCCCGAATCCGCCCGTCTTTCATGGCTCCTACCCGCACATGAACCTCCATCTCATGGCGGGGACTGGAAGCCGTCTGGCTCTCTTCCCTTGTAAAAATCATTTTAGACGGCTTTTTAGTCTTCCAGGTTACAAATGCAGGAAATACCTCTGCCACGACGGTCTGCTTTGCGCCGAATCCGCCGCCGATTCTGGGCTTTGCCACCCGAATCTGAGACTTGGGTATGCCCAGAGCATTGGAGATAATGCGGCGCACATGAAACACTATCTGGGTAGAGCTTAAAATGTTGAGACGGCCGTACTGGTCAATGGAACAATAGGTGCGGAATGTTTCCATCATTGCCTGCTGACAGGCTTTTGTATGATAGGTCTGATCCACAATGATATCGCATTCCGACAGGACTTTTTCCACATCCCCGCATCCGCTTTCTCCGCTGGCGCACAAATTTCTCTGATTATCTGCTCCCACCGGGCAAAGGGATTTCCAGTTTTCCTCCGGATGGACTAAAATCCGGTTATCCTTTGCTTTCCGAAAATCCAGAACCGGCTCTAATACCTGATACTGAACTTTAATCTTCTTTAAAGCCTGATCCACGCAGGTTTCCGTCTCTCCTGCCACAATGGCAACCGGATCTCCCACATAACGGACATGGCGATCCAAAATCAGCCTGTCATAGGGACTCGGCTCCGGATAAGTCTGGCCGGCCATGGTAAATCGGTGATCCGGAACATCCTTCCAGGTATAAATTCCCTCAATCCCCGGTACTTTTAACGCCGTTTCACAGTGAACTTCTTCTACTATGGCATTGGCATGAGGACTTCTTAAAACCTTTACAATCAGACAGTTTTTCGGCGCAATATCATCCATATAAACCGGCTGTCCGGTTAAAAGGGCCATGGCGTCCTTTTTTCGGACCGGCTGTCCCACTGCTTTTAAACTCATGGCTGTCCCTCCTTTTTCCATTTTAAAAATGCCTGGATTCCGCGCAGCTGCCCCTCATAGCCGGAACAGCGGCACAAATTTCCTGACAGATATTCTTTGATCGTCTCTTCGTCCGGATCCGGATATTCCCGAAACAGGGCAATGGCGTTCATCATCAGACCCGGATTGCAGAATCCACACTGCTCCGCTCCCTGATCCGCAATAAATGCGCCAAATTCTTCTGCTTCTTCTCTCAATCCTTCCAGAGTCTCTATTCTGTGTCCATCTGCCCTTGCTGCCAGAACAGAACAGGAAAGTATCGGCTTTCCATTCATCATCACCGTACACAGACCACAGTTGGAGGTTTCGCATCCCCGCTTTACACTGGCACATCCATGACTCCTTAAAAAATCAATTAAAAGCAGATCGCAGGCAATCTCTTCTTCTATCTTTTTTTGGTTTACCCATACGCTAATCTTCAATCTGTCCGCCTCCCATCTGCATCACTGCCCGCTTTGTCAAAACGCTGGCCAGATGCTTCCGGTACTTAGCGCCTGCCCGCATATTGCTTCCGGTTACAATCTGCTCTGATACGTAAGTACCAAAGATACTGGCCGTTTCCTCTGTAATGCCGTTTTTTAAAATCCCATTTTCATCCCGCACCAGCACTGCCCGTCCGGGTCTTGCGCCAATGGCAGCGCAAACGGCGCTGTCTGCATCTTTGCTGACTGCGCAGGTAAGAACCGGAAAATCCGTACTGGTATTGCGCAAAGACTGATATGCATTTTTTAAGTCTTTCCTGGGAACAAGGATCCTAACTAAAATATCCCGGTCTGCCGGCATCTTTACAAACTCTTCCAGACTGACTCTCCCTGCCTTATAAAGTTCTGCCTCTGCTCCCAGAGCCAGAAATTCCGTCAGCACATCAGAAAATCCAAATCGCCCGAAAATGCTGCCGCCCACTGTTGCCAGGTTGCGAAACTGCACTCCTACGATATGGCGCAGACACTCCTTCATACTGCCGTTTGTATACTGGTCAAGCCCCTGATGAAGCTCTAACTGGCGCAGGGATACCATGGCGCCAATGCGAAATTCCTGCTCCCCTTCTTCAATGGTATCCAATCCCAGTCCTGACAAATCAATGGCAGTCTGCACCCGCATATGGCTCATTTTCAACCAAAGCATACCACCGATAATCCGATTGCTTTTTTTCTGATTTAATTCGTAAGCTTCCTCTAAGCTGGCTGCTTTCACATAATTCTGAATCGTCAGCATATCTTTCTCCTCTCCATAAGTAACCGTTCAGCCATGCCATTCATAATTTGCGGTAGTTTTTGCATGACTGCACTGTTGTCTCCATATAATTGCCCTGCTCTCTCCCTCTTTCATCAGGCTGACTTTCTGGCCGTAAAGACATTTTAATCCAGAGAGAAACCGGGCTTCATAATCCCTTTCTCTTTTGCAGATATCTGCTAAAATACGGCCCTGCTCCATCAATAAAATCCCATCCCCATAAGTATCTGCCAGGTCCGGGTCATGTACGCTTATTATAGCATATTTTTTATTCTTTTTCAGATATTCCTTTAACTGCTCTAAAAACTCATGGCGTTTTGCAAAATCCAGTCCGCTTTCCGGCTCATCTAAAATCATCCACTCTGCCTGCTGAACTCTGGCCCTGGCCAGATAGCAGAGTCTTCGTTCCCCTCCGCTTAAAGCATTCATAGGACGCATTGCAAGATGAACGATTCCCAGTTCCCTTAATGCCTCTTTACTGTCTTCATACTCTCTTTTCCCTGGCATCTGCCAAAATTTCAGGTAGGGATTTCTCCCCATTGCCACAAATTCCAGAACCGGGCAGTCTGCTGCCTGACAGTCCTGAGGTACATAGGAAATCATTTTCGCCCGCTCCCGTTCCGAAAGGCGGCAAAGTATTTGCCCATTTACTGCAATCTCTCCCTGTTCCGGCCGGTACAACCCCACAATACTCTTTAAAAGCGTGGTTTTTCCAGCGCCGTTTTTTCCAAGAATTACAGTAAGGGGCTCCCTTGCGGTAAAAGAAACTCCCTTTAAAATCTCTTGATTTCCCAATTTCAGTGATAGGTTGTCTACCTTTAGTTTCACAGCCGTCCCTCCTTTTTCTTAGAAAAAATCAGCAGCACTGCTAAAATGGCTGCGCCGGAAAGGGATGTGAAAATGCTGATGGGAATTTCCGCTTCTGTTAAAGAACGGGAAGCAAAATCAGCGGCAAGCAGAAACGCCCCGCCTCCCATCACACATGGCGCAAAGCATTCTTTTAAATCCCCACCCCAAATCTGACGGATTAAATGAGGGACAATCAATCCAGCCCAGGATACTGTTCCTGCCACTGCTACTACCGACGCCGCCAAAAGCGTTGCCAGAATCACTGCAGTCTGACGCACTCTTTCGGCAGGCAGTCCCAGACTTTTTGCTTCCTCATCTCCTAAAGACAAAACCCCTATTTTCCAGCGCATCATCCACAAGATTACAATGGAAATGAGAATAGCAAAAAATACCGTTTTCACATCTTTCCAGTCTGCTGTGTGAAAACTTCCCATAAGCCAGTAATCAATAGATGGAAGCTGTCTGGACGGGTCTGCTCCGTATTTTATCAGCATTAGTCCTGCTTCTGCCATTGCGCCTGTCACAATGCCGGAAATAATCAAGGAAACTTTTTGCTGTCCTCCCACTGCTTTAGAAAGAGCCACTGTAAAGAGGGCTGCAAAAAGACCTGCGCTAAATGCAGATATCTGAATCACGGCAGCCGTCCCCCCTAACAAAATGGCGGCCGCCGCACCTGCAGAAGCTCCGCTGGTTACGCCCAACACATCCGGAGACACTAAGGGATTGCGGAAAATATACTGATAAATCATGCCGGACACTGATAATGCAGAGCCGCATATTAAGACTAAAAAAGTCCTGGGCAGCCGGATCTGCAAAAAGACCCGCTCTCCCATTCCTTTTTCCATCCCTGTCAAAATGTCCCAAAGATTCTTTACAGTCAGGGGATATCTGCCCACGCACAGCGACAGCATTACGGTTCCTAACAAGATTCCGGCCATAGCCCAGAACTTTTTTTGTTTCATTTGATTCCTCTTTTTAACGGTTCCTATTGTTTTGGTCTGAAACCATTTTATGAAAATCCCAGATCCTCATCTGACACAGAAATGCCAAAGAATTTCTGGTAAAACTCTGCTGCTTCTTTTCTATATTCTTCTGTAGAATACAACTCTGGATGGAGCACACTGGTCAGCCACAAAACTCCCAAAACAGAAGAAGGAGTCGGGTAATCCCATGCCTCAATCTTAGACGGGAATGTGTAAACCTGTCCGTTTTTCACTGCCTCTACTTGCGCCAGCCCTTCGTTTTCTGTAAAACTGTCCAGCCCATAGTCTGCGTAGCTGACACCAAAAATATAATCCGGATTCCACGCTGCCAGCTGTTCTGCAGAAATCTGAGCCCAGTAGGTATCTTCTAAATCTGCTGATACACTGACGCCGCCTGCCATGGAAATCAGATCATTCTGATACATTTTAGAAGTGCAGGTCTGTAAATAATCGGATCCAGATGCCAGATAAACGGAAGGTTTTGGGGCATCTTTGGTTAGTTCACTGGCAAACTCCATTTTCTCATGATAATAGTTTAACAGTTCTTCCCCTGTCTCTTCCATCCCTGTAATTTCCGCCAGCAGGCTAACGCACTCTTCAAACTCTTTTTGGGTTTCCGGATTTACCACTACTACCGGAATCTCCAAAGTCTCAAATGCTGCCACATTTTCTTCCAGACGTTTGGGGAGAATGACCACATCCGGATCCAGAGCCGCAGTCTCTTCTATATTAATTCCTTTTCCGGATCCCACAGCCGGCAGTTCTAACAGCCAGGGAGCTGCCATGTGATATAAGGGTCTGCTATCTCCCTTCATCTCAATTCCCACCAAATCCTCTTCACAGCCCAGTGCAATCAAAAGGGCTGTGGAAATATAATAGGAAGAAACCACTTTCTTTGCCGGCGCCTCCAAAGTCACTTCTCTTCCCGCCTGATCAGTGACTGTAATGGCGGCTGGCTCCTCCATCACCGGTTCGGCAGATTCCGCGGCCGGCTCTTTTGCTGACTGATTCGCAGATTCTGCGGCTGGCTGGTCTGCAGATTTCACCACTGTCTCTGATGCCGGTTTCTCTTTACCAGGAACGCCGCAGCCTGCCAGTAAGGACATGGATAATGCAGCAGCCATCACAACCCCAATGGATTTTTTTAATAATTTTCTCATACTGAAGCTTTTTCTCCTTTTTCCTTCTCGTCAGGGAGAAGTATGTTAAGTAAAATTGCAACCAGGGCAGCCGGTACAATGCCGGAACCGCCAAAGATTAACTGAACTGCTTCCGGAAGTTTTGACAGAATATTGCTGCTTGCACCGATTCCGTATCCCAGTCCCAATGCAACCGAAACAATGGTAATGTTTCTGGGGGTAATGGCATGCTTGGTAATCAGCTGGATACCGCTGACTACAATGGAGGAAAACATCATAACAGCCGCTCCGCCCAGCACACTCTGGGGCATAATGGAAATAAGCGCCGCCAGTTTGGGGAATAATCCGCAAAAAATCAGAAAAACGCCTCCAAATGCAAGAGCGCCGCGGTTTACTACCTTTGTCATGGTTACCAGACCTACATTCTGGCTAAAGGATGTGTTGGGCAAAACTCCAAATAAAGCTGCAAATGCAGAGCCCAGACCGTCGCAGATTACTCCGCCGGAAAGTTCGCTGTCAGTTGCCTCTCTTCCCATACCGCCTTCTGTTACGCCAGAAATATCTCCGACTGTTTCCACTGCTGTTACAATAAACATGATTCCCACCGGAAGAATCGCCTTCCAGTCAAATACTGGTTTTACCGGCATCAGCTTTGGCACTGCAAACCAATCTGCGGCAGCTACCTTGTCCCAGTTTAACACCCATGCCTTTACATATTCTGTGCCATCTGCACTGACTGCTGTTGTGGGCAGAACCATGCCCATAATTGCTGCTGCAATATAACCCACAATAATTCCAATTAAAATCGAAGAGTAGCTGGTCAGCCCCTTTGTTCCATGTTTTAATCCAATGATCACAATCAGTACCAGCGCTCCTAAAAATAAATTTTCATAGGATCCAAAATCCAGCGCCTTATCGCCGCCTCCAAACGAGTTGACTCCAATGGCAATGAGAGAAAGACCAATGGAAAGCACCACTGTGCCAGTTACTACTGCTGGAAAAAACTTTCTCAGCGGCTTTAAGAAAAAGCCTAAAACGCTTTCAAAAATTCCTCCCACAATGGAAGCGCCCATCATCGCCCCATAGGTAAGGATTCCGCCTCCCATAGTAGCTGCAACACTGTTAAATACACCAATAAATCCGGAACTGGTTCCCATGATAATCGGAACTTTTCCGCCTATGGGACCAATGGCATAAAGCTGCACCAATGTCACAACGCCCGCCATAAGCATTGCATTCTGCAACAGAACCACCTGTAAATCTGCAAATTCACTTCCCACGCCAATCCCGCAGGCTCCGGTAATGACTAAGATTGGAGTCAGATTGCCCACAAACATGGCCAAGACATGCTGAAGCCCCAGGGGAACTGCATGTTTGAAAGGAAGTTTCCCGTAAAACTCATAGGCTTCCTTTAAAGAATCCTGCTCTTTCATACTGCTCATTTCTCCTTTGTTTTTCCTGTTTTTGTAATTGCTCCTAAACAACGGGTTATATTGTATCGGCTTTGTTTTGGAATGTCAAGCGAGCAAATCGGCAATAATGGAAAATGTGGCCCTGTTTTTCTTTTCTTCTTATTAACAGCATAAGTGCAGATAATAAATAAGGATGCCGGAAATAAACTTTCTTTGTCCCAGGCATCCTTAATTTTAAATCTCTGTTACTTACATCCGCATCCGGAATTCGGCTTTCTGTCAAATGCCGGATTAAATGCATAGAAGTTTTTCGAGTCCAGATGATCATTCACGATCCTCAAAGCCTCACCAAACCTTTGGTAATGGACAATTTCCCTCTTCCTTAAGAAGCGGATGGGATCGGCTACTTCCGGATCTTTTACAACACGCAGAATGTTGTCATATGTGACCCTGGCTTTTTGTTCTGCAGCAAGATCCTCGTTTAAGTCTGTAATCGGTTCCCCTTTTGACTGGAACTCACAGGCATTAAATGGAATTCCTCCTGCCGCCTGGGGCCACAATCCTGTCGTATGGTCAATATAATACGGTCCAAAACCAGATTCTTCAATCTGTTCCATGGTCAGGTTTCTGGTAAGCTGATGTACAATCGCGCCAATAATCTCAAAGTGCCCCAGCTCTTCCGTTCCAATATCGGTCAAAATTGCCTTTCCTTCTTTATAAGGCATGGCATAACGCTGGGATAAATAGCGCATTGCCGCGCCAGCCTCCCCGTCGGGCCCGCCATATTGGCTAATTATGAACGACGCCATCTTCGGATTCGGCTGTGAAATCTTCACTGGATACTGAAGCCGTTTTTCATATTTCCACATTATTCACATCCTCCTTCCCATGGCCATGGAGCATCCACCCAATTCCAGTAATTGGTTGTATTCACATGACTCATCATTAATGGCCCGCTCTGATTTTCATAAGCGGCAACCGCCTGATCATAGCGCATCTTCGCCTGCCTGTAATAGGCTAACGCACCTGTATCGCAAGGATGGGTATCTAAAAACAGTACCGCCTCATCTAAGGCAAAACCGGCTTCGTTTACCGGCATCAGCAATGGGTCCATATTGGGATTTCTCATGAGCCGCACCTCCTTGGATAGAATGGAAGGTCTAAATCAGGGAAGATCGTACCCTGACGAAATCCCTGTTCCATCGGATATACTCTCTGCCACTGCTGCCATGGCACGTAAGCCATCGCAACCGTATAATTCCGCTCCAAATGGCCTGGCGCAGTATTGGTACAGGTATTCTGTACCGAAAATCCCGGCATATTGGGGGCTGATGCCATCTGATTCTGAAATATTGCAGGCCCCTGGCCTGACACCTGCGGCATTACAGGGCCTGGGCCCGATACCTGCGGCATTCCAGAACCCGGACCTGGTACCTGTGGTATCACAGGCATCGGACAGGACGGCGGCATATTCATATTTGTGCAAGGCATTGGCGAATTGCAGGATGCCGCCTCCACTATCTGCTGACTTAAAACAGGCTGCGCTGGAGATACAGAATGAAGATCCGGCATAGGGGCGCCGGGTATTGGACCGGTTGTTCCCGGACGAACTGTATTCATGTTTTTTCTAGGTGAACAGCAATCCATAACATTGCTCCTTTCAGGAAATTTTTAATAGTAATTGTAACCGTTTAGGCTGGCAGAAAAGAACCACCGTCCTGAACTGTTACTATTAATCTATGACACTGTATGAATAAGGTGAGAAGAACACTTTGTCTTTCTGTCCCATATAATACAGTACAACCTGAAAAATTAAAGGAGATTTTAAATATGTGTGGATGGAATCAAAATTGCTGTATGTGCGGAAGATGCGGAAACCGATGCGAGAATTGGCAGGAAAACCGATGCGAAAATTGGCGGGAAAACCGATGTGAGAATTGGCGGGAAAACCGATGCGAAAACAGATGCAGGAATCGATGCGAGAGACAGTGTGAAAACAGATGCAATAACCAGTGTAGCTGTCAGAGAAACTGCCAAACCGCTGCTAACAATTGTGCAAATGTAGCTTCTTATAATCAGGGTGTCAATGATGGCTGCCGCGTATGCTACAATAACGGATTTGCTGCCGGATACTCTGCAGGAACAGCACAAACGACCCAGGCTGTCCAAACCGCAGCCCAGACTGCAGTACAGTCTGCCGCCCAATGTTCTGCCTCTGTAAACACCTGTACTTCTAATGCGTCCCAGTCTGACGGCTGCTGCAAAGAAAAGTGTCACTGTATCTGTACCTGTTGATAGAATTATGGAGAATCTCACAAGAGAGATTCTCCCATGGAATTAAAAAAGAGCCTTATACTATAAGACTCTTCTCATCGGAGTAACAGGATTTGAACCCGTTGAGTGCGGATAAACAGATGCTCATATATCTGGTACTTTTCATGC
>JBKUOG010000022.1:0-53127 GCA_046957575.1 Lachnospiraceae bacterium
GGGTAGTATTCGTCGCAAGAATGCGTCTAAAAAGCAGCTTCGCTGCCACTCTCCCCTGCGGGGAAATCTTGAAGAAACGGAGGTAAGACAGTTTGAAATTAACAAAGCACAATGGGCGTGCTGGCAAAAATGGTGTTTTTAATCCCAAACACAATGACCGTAGTTTCGATGTGAGCCACAGCGAACACATTGACGAGGAACGGGCAGCCCACAACATTTACTGGGATTGCTACAACGGTTATCGTCAGCTTTCAGAAAAGAACAGTGATGAAATTGAGATGGCTTCCACTTTTGAAGAAGTCGAGCAGCTTTATTATCACAACCGCTATTCCGATTACACTGACGGACAGAATGAGCGAAACGCTAAAAGCCGACACACAGAACGCAACCGCACCACAGATGAAATTCTGAAAAACAAAAAGACCTGCCCGGAGGAAACGCTTCTGCAAATCGGCAAGATGGAGGAACACGCTTCTGCGGAAACACTCTTTCTCATAGCAACAGAATTTTTCGCAGAGTTTGAACAACGCTTCGGTTCTCATGTTCACATTCTGGACTGGGCATTGCACATTGATGAAAAGACGCCCCACATCCATGAGCGTCATGTTTTTGATTGTGAAAACCAGTACGGAGAACTTTGTCCCCAACAGGAAAAAGCTCTGGAAGCTCTTGGCTTTGAATTGCCAGAGCCGGATAAAAAGTCGGGACGGCACAACAACAGAAAAATGATTTTTGATGCCACCTGCCGGGCTTTGCTTTTTGAGATATGTAAAAAACATGGATTGCATTTGGATGAAGAACCGGAGTACGGCGGTCGCAAGCATTTGGAGAAACAGGACTTCGTTCTTGCCAAGCAAAAGGAAGAATTAACGAAGCAGTCCAGTCAGATTCAGTCGCAGGAAAACTTTATCCAAAGTCAGAAAAAATCCATTCAATCCCAGAGTGAGGTCATGTATCAACAGCGAAAAGCATTGCAGTCCCAGCAGAGCCAGATTGAGGAACAGGACGCAGCCATTCAGGAGAAAGAAGAAAAACTGGACGAGCTGATTTTGAAGATTGATGATGTGGAAGCTCTGATTGATGAGGTTTCCGATATTGCTTATGACAAGGCAGTTGAGGTCGTGACTGATAAGGTTCGGGTGGAAACACACAAACATGATATGAAGCTGGTGGAGCAGTCCAAAGCATGGGTACTCTCCCCGGAACGCAAGGCTTCCCAGAAAGAAAAAGAGTATGCCGCCGCCCGTCTAGATGGTGTGATTACGAAAATCAAAAATTCCATGCAGACAGCACTCAAGGCAATTCAGTCCACATTGATGAAGTCGGAGGTCAAGAAAATCAGCACCGAGCAGATTAGTCAGAAAGCAAGAAGCTCTATTCTTGATAAGCTTCATAAAAAACAGGCTGACGTTGCCCGGCGTGAAGCTGAAAAACGAAAAAACCAACCCAACAAAAAATATGATATTGAGATTTAACAGGCACTTGCCATTTTCGCTACGAGAATGATAAGTGCCTTTTGTCATTTTAGGAGGTGTCGATTTGAATGTGTTTGAAGCTGTGAAGCAGTCTGTCACGACAAGACAGGCTGCGGAGCATTACGGAATAAAGGTCAGAAGAAACGGGATGGCTTGCTGCCCGTTCCACAATGACAAGAATCCCAGTATGAAGCTGGACAGGCGTTTTCATTGCTTTGGCTGCGGAGCAGATGGGGATGTGATTGACTTTACCGCAAAACTCTACGGTCTGGAACTGAAAGAAGCTGCGGTAAAGCTGGCGGATGATTTTTGGATTGCTTATGACAATCGGGGCAGAGTGTCCCTGAAAGAATCTGTCCGGCTAAAGCTGGCACAGGAAAAGCAGTCCAGACAGGAAGAAAAGGACTGTTACCGGGTGCTGTGCGATTATCTCCGCTCTTTGTATGAGTGGAAAGAAAGATATGCTCCCAAACCGGAAGATACCGAGTGGAATCCGCTGTTTATCGAAGCATTGCAGCAGACTTCTTATGTCGAGTATGTTCTGGACATTCTCTTATCCGGGGATGCAAAAGAAAAAGAATTGATTGTGCAGGAGCATGGAAAGGAGGTCAAAAAATTTGGAAAACGGCTATCAGAAATCAACAGAAACAGAGGGAGAAATAATGTTACCGACATCAGGGAATATCGAACCGGCAGGGAGCGTGGCAGAAGTCAGGGATATGCTGGAGCGGAACGATAAAGGGAATGCGAAAAATACGATTGGAAACTGTCTGACTGTCTTTCGGTATGACCCGGTATTGTTCCATGCAGTCCGCTATAACCTGCTGACAGAGCGTGTAGACGTGGGAAAACCGTTGTGGTGGGTAAAGAACTCTCCCGCCCTTACAGATACCGATATATGTTATTTCATGTATTATTTGGAAAAGAATTACGGTCTTACCAGTGAGAAAAATATCCAGAAAGCAATCCGGCTGACAGCCGATTAGAACCGCTACCACCCGGTAAGGGACTACTTAAATTCCCTCTGCTGGGATGGGAAAGAGCGTATCGGTCACGCCCTCTCTCATTTTCTTGGTGCGGAAGAAAGCGATTACTGCCGGGAAGCGTTGCGGCTTTTCATGCTGGGAGCAATCCGCCGGGTATTCGAGCCGGGATGTAAATTTGAAGTCATGCTCTGTCTGGTGGGCGGTCAGGGTGTGGGAAAATCCACCTTTTTCCGTCTGCTTGCAGTCAAAGATGACTGGTTTACTGATGATTTGAAGAAGCTGGACGATGACAATGTTTACCGAAAGTTACAGGGACATTGGATTATTGAAATGTCAGAAATGCTTGCTACCGCTAATGCAAAGAGCATAGAGGAAATCAAATCCTTTTTGAGCCGGTCAAAGGAAGTTTACAAAGTTCCTTATGACACGCACCCGGCTGACCGTATGCGTCAGTGCGTGTTCGGGGGAACGTCCAACACCATTGACTTCCTCCCTCTTGACCGAACCGGGAACCGGCGTTTCCTGCCGGTCATGGTAGAGCCGGACAAAGCAGAGGTTCATATCCTTGCGGATGAAGTCGGTTCAAGGGAATATATCGGGCAGATGTGGGCGGAAGCAATGAGTATCTACCGAAGCGGAGACTATCTCCTTTCCTTTTCCCCTGCTATGCAGAATTATCTGAAAGAATATCAGGCTGTCTTTATGCCGGAAGATACAAAGGCGGGTATGATACAGGAATTTCTGGATGAGTTTAAGGGAAATATGGTTTGTTCCAAACAGCTTTACAAGGAAGCACTGAACCATGCCTTTGACGAGCCAAAACAATGGGAAATCCGGGAAATCAATGATATTATGAACCATTCGGTTTCCGGTTGGCAGGCATTTAAGAATCCCAGACGTTTTCCCTGCTATGGCAGACAGAAAGGCTGGGAACGTGCAACCGACACTGACACTCTGCCCGGAAACGGTGCAGATGGCTTTAAGGAGCTGACAGAGGAAGAAACCCGACAAATGGAGCTTGTCTTTGAAAAATAGGGACAGGTTGCAGGTCTGGTTCGTTCTTCGTTGCAGGCTGTGTTGCCGGGGAAATCCCTTGATTTTGCAGGGCATTTACTATACTGGCAACCATAACAACACAATAATAATAAAAAAAGAAAACAGTAACAGATACAACCATAACTGCCTGACAAAACAGGAATCTGCGTCTTTTTACGTCCGTTGCCGGACTTCGTTGCAGCTTCTTCCTTGTCGGGCTTTTTCATTCACAGGAGGTATTGAACATTTAGCAGGACTATTTTACAGGATGTTTTCATAGTTATGGACAAGAGTATACAGAAGGAGGTGGAGACTTCGCTATGAAAAAAAGAAAACTTAATTATCGGTTTCATAATCCGAATACAGCGGAAGTAACCGCCGACTATCTGCTTAAGGTATTGATTGAAGCAAATACAAGTAAGGTAGAACGAGCAATACAGGAAGCTGCGGAGAAACTTCCAGGTGATACAAAAGCTACAAAAGGATGCTCCACATAAACTGTGGGAGTAGCTTTTTGCACGCACATGAGTTTGAAAAAAATATAAAATATGAAATTGTGATAAAAAGAAGGGTAGATATAGATGAATAAATTTGATATAATTAACCTGATAAAGTAGGTAGTGTCAAGTAATCTATGAAAAAAACTGAGTCAAAAAATAGGCTCAGATGAACCTTGAAAATTGCAGATATTTATTCCAACAGGCTCTCCGAGGGCTCAGGGCGTTGCCCTGAGAACCCACAAGGGACAGGTCCCTTGACTCTTTAACGGGCTCTGCCCGTACCCGTCCTCGCCGGAAGGCAGGAAAAGGGCGCAGTTGCCCCCTTTTCTGCAGAGAAGGATTATCCGTGTGCTTTTTGTCAACAGACTTTCGCGGCATATCCTCACAGGCGGCACTGCGCCTGCTGCGGTATTCCACGTTTCGATTGACAACAGCCCCGCTCCACCTGCGCAGTGCCATTTTTCTGCATATTCAGGATGGTCTGCTGTCCAAGGAAGATGAGCAGCTGCCATTTTCCGGGCATGTTGTCGGCTCCTTGAAGGAGTTCCACTTCATTCAGAACTTTGTGTCCGGCATGTTTATGGGGGCGCAGGAAGTTATAGTAAGCTACCCAGAGGGTAAGGTCATAGTTGGCACCGTCGATGCTGTCGAATCCGTTTGTGTGTCGGTAAGAAGCTTTATAAGTACGGTTCAGCCGTTCGATCATCTGTTTGAACGGACGGTACTGTGCAGATACAGCGTCGTCGTTGGTAAGTCCAATGACCTGAGTGATGGAAAAAGTAAGATCTTTTCCATACTTTTTGGCGAATTCCATTGCAGCAAGAGGGTAGGCGCTGTAGCCATCCGCAATGAACTTAAAGTTTTCCGGCAGTTTTGTGAGTCCGCGGAAAGCCATGCGCATGGCGAGGATACAAGGACCAACGCCCCGGTTATCGGATACCTGATAACCGAGAATGGATCGTGTGGCGGCATTCATGATCAGCCAGACATAGGTTTTGACCCCGCGGATCTTTATATAGGTCTCATCAGCAGTAAAAACATCGTTTTTTTCGTAAGGATACTGGTCTGTAAAAGGTTTGATGCAGACGGCGGCAGTCTTGCAGTAGTTGGCGATCTGCTGGTGTGAGATGCTGATGTTATACAGATCCTTTAAAGCCTGTGATGTTTTGCGGAGGGAAAGCCCCAGATTAACATGAAGCGTCAGGCATAAGGACATGACATGGGCGTTGTGTTTGCTGAATTTAAGGGAAGAAGCGTTCTTGGGAAGGGTGTTTAAATCCATGCTGAAAAAATCCATCGTGAACTCACGGTAGATGTAGTGGAGTTTATATTTATTCCTGCCGTAATCTTCTGCAAGGTCTGCCTTGTCAATCTTTTTAAGGTTGTGGAGGTAGTAAGGGCATTTGGGGTTGACACATTTATGGATGACGAAGTGCTTCCTGTTCTTTTTGGGGACCAGGGTGCTGCTACAGTGTGGACAGCGCAGTTTGACGGAAGAGAAGCGGCTTTCGTCAGGCGAGAAGCGAGCATCACAGACTTTGCACAGGAGCTGGCCCTTGGAACCGTTATTCCTGTAGAGAAAGGGCTTGGGAGCATCGCAGCGTGGGCAGGTACAGGAATCAGGGATGTCACACTCTGATCGACGGCTGATCGGACGAATCTTTTTACCATAACGTTTTTCGTAGTAAGGGATGAGTTCTTTGTAAGTCCAGTCCTGACGGAAATCCGTGACCAGCGGGAGTTCGTCAATTTTGAACTTTTGATACTTTGGGGAATGGGAATCATCGAAAGCCCACTGCTTAAGTGGAATGTATCTGCAGATAAAGTTAATCAGCCAGCAGTTTTGCTGGTAAAGGTATTGAATTATAGAAAGTAAGTATAGTATAATGTCCATGAGCATTGGCTCCTTTCGGTTAATGGAATTTTGGTCGAGGACATTATACCAGAAAAGGGAGGTCAATGCTCTTTTTATTGCAGATTTCCCTAAAAATCAAGGTTTTTATAAGGTTTTAACAATAAAAAATGGGTAGGATTTGACACTACCATAAAGTATACGGAGGTGTAAGGTATGAAAAAGAATAAATTAAACATTTTGAATAAAATTTTTTCTCGTAGTACCTTTCGCAACTGTTTTGATAATGGATATGATAAGACCTATAGTCAAGTTATTAGAAGATATGTCGATAATGGTACAGGAAAGCAAAATGCAGAATTGATAAGTCAGATTTATAATGTATTAAAGGAAGGATATAGAAACGAATATTATTATAAAAATACATTGTTGAATAAATTATTATTAGGCGTACATAGTGTGAATACAACAACTGCACTAACAGAGATTCCTGTTGCAAAATCTAAAGCAGATTTTGTTTTGATTAATGGTAAAGCAGTTGTATATGAAATAAAAACGGAATTGGATAATTTTGACAGACTGGAAAATCAGATAAACGATTATTATAAAGCATTTGATCATGTAGCGGTTGTTACTTGCAAAGAAAATCTTCAAGCATTGAAGAAAAAGATAGAAATGATTGGAAAGCCTGTAGGTATTTACATTTTGCAAAAACGTGGAACCATAACAACAATACAAAAGCCACAGAAATATAGCGCTGAGTTGGATGCCGAAGTTCTTTTCAAAATTTTAAGAAAACAAGAATATGAAGAAATTCTTTTAAGTAGATACAAATATTTGCCAGAAGTTTCGGAATTTAAATATTATTCAGAATGCAGAAAAATGTTTTTAGAAATACCATTAGAAGATGCGTATCTATCAGTTTTGAAACTTTTAAAAAAAAGAAGTCAAATTATAAAAGAAGAATTTAGTAAGATTCCGTATGAACTGAAATTCTTGGCATACTTTATGGAATTGAAATCTGATGATTATAAAAAGATAATGAAATTTTTGAACGAATCATATGGGGGTGTGTAAAATGTATTTTCCGTATTTGCGTGGAAGACAATTTGAGCTGATTGCCTTAAGAGAGTTATTGGAAGGGGAACGTATTAGCGAAAGTGTTATACCGATAATAGAGCCGGTAAAACCGTCTTCGACATTATTAAAAACGTTGGAAACATTTGTTAAAAATGGTAGGAAAATTGCAGTGGTATTTAATCCAACGGTAGGGGATTTTGCAAAAAAATTGAAAGAAATGAGAGAAGAAGATTCTAAGGTTGCTAATGAATTGTACAACTTGCTTAACCAAAATGATAAAGTTATTAAGTCTTATATTATGAATCATAGTATTTTGCCTGAAATCAAAAGAGAAAAGGATAAGAGTAAGTATCTTATTATAAATTTAAATAGAGATTGTTTAGATGATTTTTTGGATGCATATGAAGATACATTACCACAATTTACGTTGATTCCTGATGATCGTGCTTTTAGACGAGTGATTGCAGATTCAAAGGTTCTATTTGAAGATAACTTTAATAAACAATCAAGGAATATTGATTATATAGACAATCAAGATGAATTCTTTTCAGATAGCCATTTATATTATCAGAATGAAAACTATGTTGGATTTGCGGATTATTCTGTTGTTGGAGAAGAATTTAATGAATCAGGTTTTGCTCCGGTTGCAGTAGCAATTCATGTTGTATATTTTGATAAAAAAAATGAGCTGAGAATACATCACTTTGTTTCTGATTCAAATGAGGGAATCGAAGACCCCGGTGGAAAATTTGGTGAGGCATTAGAAAAATTAGTTTACTGGTGTGACGAAAATAATGTACAAAATACATTAGGCTTACAGGGATTTTATGACTGTTACAATTCGGGAAAATATCCAGGGCTGGGAACAGTTAAGAAATATTCTATTATGCATCATATTGAGTTGGTTAGCAGTTTCTTGGGAGGAAGATAATAATGCAAATTGGATTAGAATGCTTTTTGGATGAGCAGCTCAGTTCAATGATTGCAAGTGAAAATCGGCATGGAGATTGCGAAATTCAAAATAAAGTGGATTGTATTGTTTATGATACAGAAAAAGATCATTATTTGGAAGAATACTTAGAAGAAATGATGGACGTGTTTACGGTAGCGAAACATCTTAAAGTTACAGAATCAGATGCGAGAGCAGACTATTTAAGGAATTTTTTGAATAGATGGAAGGTGTTTTCAGTCACTGGAGATGATATACAGACGATTATTACAGCGATTTGTCATGAACGCTATCAAGATGAACCAGAGTTATTTAATGAAAAGGTTACAATACGAGAGTTCTTTTCGTCAGACACAATGGAACAGCAATGCATATTGAAAACGTATAGTTGGGATGATTTTTGCTATAACATAAAGCATGTGAATAGATTTCATTCCCAACAAGTTAATTTTGGACAATTGAAAAATTTATTGGAAAATCTGGTTGTCGATATTCCTAAAGGCACATTAAAATTATTTCGTTCACGGATATGTGACGAAGAAAATTATACTTCTGGATATTCCACGAGAAAAATGGGAGTGCCACCTGTAGCATTAACAACAGCTGGGCGAACGAATTCAGAAGGTATTCAATGCTTGTATTTAGCGGGTGATGAAGAAACAACATTTCATGAAGTGAGAGCAAGGGATTATGATCATGTGTCTGTGGGAGAGTTTATTCAAACAAAAGACTTACGAATTGTGGATTTGAGTTTGTTTGATAAAATAGGTCCGTTTTCTATTCCGGATTTTGATATGACATGGTTTGCGATAAATATTGGAATTATTCGAAAAATCGGAGATGAGGTTGCAAAACCGATGCGACGATTTGATCGTGCACTGGATTATGTGCCAACGCAATATATCTGTGATTATATCAAGCATTTAGGATATGATGGGATAAAATTTAAGAGCACCTTGGTAGAGGGTGGAACAAATTATGCTATTTTTAATGAAAAGAAATTCGAGTGTACTGATGTAAAGGTTGTTCAAATAGGAAACATTGATTATAATTGGAGTCCATTATAAGAACATGATTAAAACAAGGGAAATGTAAAAGTTATCCCTTGTTTTTTTTATTTATTTTGCTATAATTAAAGTTGTAACGGAACGATTTGAATACAACAGAAAGGTCATTTGATATGAATATAGCTGCTTATTGTCGTGTTTCCACTGATAAAGCTGATCAGCTCAACAGTTTGGAAGCTCAAAAGGAATTTTTCTCTGAGTACACTCAGCGTACTGGTGATAACTTAGTTAGATTATATGCAGATGAAGGAATTTCAGGCACGAAAATAAAAAATCGTAAAGAGTTTCTACGTATGATGGCAGATGCCGAGCATGGACTGTTTGATATGGTGGTTGTAAAGGACATCTCCCGTTTTGCCAGAAATACGGTTGACCTTTTACAGAATGTTCGTAAATTGAAAGCATTAGGTATTGAAACACAGTTCCTGACAGCTAATATGACCAGTATGGGTAATAGTGAATTTGTTCTGACAATATTCGGTGCACTGGCACAGGAAGAAAGTGCTAATACCTCAAAACGTGTGAAGTTTGGTAAAAAAATGAATGCAGAAAAGGGACGAGTTCCGAATATCGTGTATGGCTATGATAAAACAATCGGAGATTACTTTAATCTTTCAATCAACGAGGAAGAAGCAGCCGTTATCAGGCAGATTTATAAATGGTATATCGAAGAAGGATATGGTGCTGCCAAGATTGCAAATATGCTGAATGCGAAGGGTATCCGAACAAAGCGTAATTGTCAGTGGAGCCAGAATGCGACGTGCCGGATTTTGACCAACGAGCTTTATACCGGGAAAATTATCAACGGCAAGCAGGAAGTAGCTGACTTCCTGACTGGACAGAGAACGGAAAAAGATGAAACGGAGTGGTTGGTAACAGAACGTCCGGAACTGCGGATTATCGAGCCGGAAATGTATGAAAAGGCACAGGAGATTTTGGAATCCAGAAGCAAGACTTTTAAATTAACGAAGGAACGGCAGAGCAATAAGTATCTGTTTTCTACTCTGATTAAATGTAAGGAGTGTGGCTGGTCTTTCCGACGGACGGTTCGTACTTATAAGAATACGTATATTCGCTGGGTATGCTCTGGTCATAACGGACGTGGTGCGGATAGCTGTCCGAATGCTCAGACAGTGGATGAGGAAGAGGTGATTGAAGTTCTGTCCGAATACTTTTCTGGGCTGCTGAAAGCAAAGAAAAATGTAATTCGTCACGTGACAAGCGAATTTCAGAGAGTTTACAAAGCTAAAGATGAGAACTTGAATTACGAAAAGGAATTGAACGCACAGCTTTACAAACTTCAAAAAATACGTCAGAAATATATGGATATGTACACCGATGATCTCATTACCCGTGAGGAACTGAATGAGAAAATCGGCGGTACAAAACAGGAAATCGAGCGTCTGGAGAATGAGCTGAAAATGGTTTCTTATCACCTGACAAAGGGAGAACAACTGGAAACAATCTTGAATCGCACGTTCAAAGAGATTGAAGATATTTCAGATGTACACCAGATGACCAATGCGCAGCTCAAGCGTATTATCCAGAAAATCGAAGTGGACAAGGATGGTAATGTAGATATTTACTTACGCATCTTCGGGGATTTAGGCTTAGATGAAACCGTTCTAATTAGTGACAACCAAACATAAAGACTGTACCGAACGCCTTAGTTCCATCAATCCCTTCCTGGCAGAGCAGGCCCGCAAGGTACTGGATATTAATAAATCGGAGCGGCACATCCGCGGCGGCCTGGCCACCAGGGAAAAGTACCAGCACCGGCTTCAAATGTGCAGCAAGGGTGATGAAGATTAATTGCAGGAAAGGTTTCTATAAGTAATGCAGGGCATTCAGCGCAGGAGATACGTTGAATGCCCTGATTTCGGTATTTGGTTTTACCAGTCCTTAACGGAACCGTCTTTATACATGATATTCCATTGGATAAGTCAGATAGGAATGGGGTTCTAACTGATCGCAGGTAACATATCCGGCCGGTGCAGTAAGCAGGCTTGGAATCCGGTTTACAACTGTTGCACAGGTATGCTCAACCGTTGCAGGCTTTACAACATGGAATTCCGTATCTGGCTCGCCGGTCAGCCACCAGTCGCACATATCTCCGTCATCCGGTCCGTATACTTTACCGATTGTTTCCTCTTCAATAGTAATTCCCTGCATTGTTTCAATGGTTACAACTGCAGACATGCCGATGCAGCGTCCTGCCTCAATGGTCAGACCCATAGTAGAACTGTATACATCATGATCTATAATGTAAGGAACATGTTTCTGCTCAATGGACTTAATGGTGAGTCCCAGCTTATTGCACAGCGCTTCGCTGGCATTCCATGCATAAGACGGTTCAAACTCAGCAGGATGAGCAATCTGAGCTTCAAACTCTTCTTTCGTAAGGTTGCAGCCATGTGCCTTTGCCAGGGCAAGACCGTAATCCTCTACATTGTAGCTGTATGCTCCTTTAATCTTGATCAGCTTATTACAACCGCTTGCTGCCATCGCAACCATATTGATCCAGAAAATATCCTGCATACCGGATCCGGTAATCGTGCAGCCAGTCTCTTTTGCCAGAGCGTCCAGGCGGTTAATCTGAGCTGCTGCTGTGGTCCATGGATAAATCGCCTCTTCACAGGTCGTGATGACATTAATGCCGCGGGCAGCACATTTTTCTACATGATCATAAATGTCACCAATGAAGCTGAATAAAGTCACAATCGCAACGTCTGCACAGCACTCGTCTAACACTTTGTCTGCATCGTTAGAAATTAGAACACCGGTTTTTACACCTAATCCTGCAAAATCGCCGACATCCATTCCCACTACTTCCGGATTGACGTCAATTGCCCCTACAATCTGTGCGCCATGCTCATACAAATAACGCAGAGTGTACTTTGCCATTTTACCGCATCCATACTGAACAACTTTAATCTTTTCCATGAAAAACCTCCTTTTCCCTAACCGGGATACAATTTTAAATCATCACACTTGCTTTTGTGTTTCTGGTATCAGTTTAAACCCTCATCTAGCAGTAGAGTCAAGCGATTTTGTGATTTTTTTCACAGGAACTCCTTTTATACTCTGATATGCCCTATTTCGGAAAAGTCACTGGTACCTGAAGGCGCAAAAACATACTGCGCGGATCATTATCAAATACATGAAATCCCGTCATTACCTCACAAATATAATCCCCAGCAATGCTGCATTTATTCTGCATACAGTATTCCCGAAGCATGTTTATCCCCCTGACTTCGTCATCGTAATTGTCTAAGTAGATACAGGCGTACATTCCGCTGTCTATAATCTGAACAGCCGCTTCCCCGACCGACAAATTCCGCCCTGTAAAGATAAAAATCTGATTGGCAATCAGTCGGTTCTCTTCAAAATCTTTTCGTAAGATCGAGGTTCC
Source organism: Lachnospiraceae bacterium (assembly GCA_046957575.1). GTDB lineage: Bacteria > Bacillota > Clostridia > Lachnospirales > Lachnospiraceae > UMGS1370. Next base: position 12,357 of record JBKUOG010000022.1, read on the forward strand.
GATATTATAGGAATGAATCTGCGGAATCCCTTCTTCTTCCAGCTTGTTTCGCAGTTCCATCAGCACTTCTTCATAGCTGTGGACATCGCTTTTATAGAAATTGTTAGAGCAAAAAATCCCCCAGATATAACGCCTGTCAATGTATTCCAGTGAAAGCGTTCCAGTTGTCGGAGACTTACGGTAGCGCTCAATGGACTCTATTGCACGTTCGACTGCATCATGGCGCGCTTTCAGCTGACGCATCTGCTCATGAATCTGTTCATTTTTCCTGGCCAGCAGTTCCTCAATAATGGTAATGTCCTCTTTCTGGAGGGCTTCCTCAATCTCTGCAAGACTCATCCCCAGTTCTTTCATGTATACAATTACATCCAGCCTGGCATTCTGGTCAATGTCATAATAGCGGTATCCTGTCTTTGGATCAATATAGCGGGGCTTTAACAGTCCCTTCTCATCATACAGCCGCAGCGTGGGAACAGAAACCCTGTTTATTTTTGACATTTTCCCAATAGAAATTAATCCTTCCTTCATAAATACCTCCCCAAACTCTCATCTTATATAAGAGTTTTTATGAATTCTAATAAAAGACCAATCCGAAAGCTTTCTGTCTATTTGACAAAAGTCTGTCGGAATTGGTCTTTTTTCTTACAGTACATCGGAAAAATGCGGTCTTAACTTCTTAAATACTTTTAATCCCACCAGCATCAATACAATGGTCACTCCCCAGAAATATAAGGTCAATGTTGGCCGTTCCCAGAACCAGTTGCCGCTTAGCATACTATCTCGATAACCCACTACAATATAGTATACTGGATTGATTTTCAGCACCTGCTCCAACCAGGACGGAGCGCTTGGAAACATTTCTACAGACCACATAATCGGCACCATCCACATGCCAAACTGCAGGCAGATGCTGACGATCTGGGACATATCTTTAAAGAATACTGTCACTGCACTGGTAAAATACGAAATTGCCAGGGCCAGCATGGATGCAGCAAATGCATAGTAAATCACCTGAAGCCAGGTAAGCATCGGTGCATTTCCTCCTAACAGGAAGACTCCATACATAATAATGACAAAAAAGCCATGGACAAACAGGCTGGAAATCACCTTTAATATGGGTAATATTTCTACCTGAAAGACTACTTTTTTCACCAGATAATGGTACTCCTGAAGACAGTTTGTTCCTGTATTAAGCGCTTCACTAAAGAAAAACCAGGGCGCAATGCCAGGTACCAGCCATTCCACGTAAGAAGAATTAGGGATTGGCGGCATACTCTTAAATCCAATTGGCCCAAAAATAAACCCGTAAATCAGAACTGTTACAATGGGCTGAACCAGCATCCATACCACGCCAAAATAAGATCCTACAAACCGCTTGCGAAAGTCTGCAATGGACAAATCCCAAATTACTTTCCTCTTTTTAATAATCTCCTTTATCAGAGAAAGGATGTAATTCATAATCCTTTTCCTTTCTTTTCGCCTCTCTTTTAGAACTTAAATGTATCCTTGAATCCGCCCCACTTCTGGTCTTTTTCAGAGATAATCAGTTCCATGTCTTCTTCAATCGGCCACTCAATGCCGATTTCTTTGTCATTCCATGCAAGGCCGCCTTCATCGCCAGGATGATAGAAATCTGTACATTTATAGGCAAATTCTGCTTCATCAGACAGCACTAAAAATCCATGTGCAAAACCTTGCGGAATATAAAACTGTTTTTTATTTTCCGCAGATAATTCTACTCCGAACCATTTTCCATAGGTCTTAGAACTGGTGCGCAAATCTACGGCCACATCAAATACGCGGCCTCTGATCACCCGTACCAGCTTGCCCTGTGGAAACTGTTTCTGGTAGTGAAGTCCCCGTAATACGCCCTTTACAGACATAGACTGATTATCCTGGACAAATACCATATCCAGTCCGGCTTCTTTAAAATCATTCTGATTATAAGTCTCTACAAAATAACCTCTTTCATCCTTAAAAACGGTCGGTTCAATTACATATAATCCTTCAATCGGGCAGGAAGTTACTTTAATTTTTCCCATGATTTTACTCTCCTTTTCTTATCACAAACAGCAGGGTGCGATGACTGTCTGCCACATTGTTGCCAAAAGAATCAGCGCAGATACTGTTAACACTCCCGTATGATACCACATATTTTCGATTCGTGCAATGACGGCGCGGGAATTAAACAGCATATAGAACAAAAACAGAATCGGCAGGTAGTACCGCCCCTGAACTCCAGCGATCGTCACCATTCCAGGCTCTGTGTAGGCAATGTACATAGACGTCCACACCAACAGCACTGCGCCTCCAAGCATGAAGAAAATCCAAATCTTCTGCTTTACAGACAGACGCTCCGGCGCAGTTGTTTTCGTATCTGTTACTATAGTATAGACTGCCAAAGCTGTGCTCATCCAGGTAAATCCACTGGCTGCCAGATGCCCCTGAACCGAAAAAACATCTTTTCCCAGAACGAAATCCGGAAGGTCGTGAAAAATATTGCGGAATAAAATCTGGGCGTATGCAATGGGATTTCCCAATATATAGGACATCTGTCCCACTTCACTGGTATCCCCTCCCCGCAGATCTCCCGTCGCCTTTGGAGCCAGTAAAACCGGAAGAACAAATGTGGACAACAGACCGAATAATACCAGTACAAATCCCAGCCTCATGGCAATTTTCTGCTGTCTGTTCTGGAACTTGGACTCCGGCAGCAGAAGGCCAATCAAAATCATCGGCGCATACACTGCTTTGGCACTGCATCCTAAAACAAATGTAATCAGAATCAGCGCGTAGGACTTCCAGGAAATCTTCTCTTCCGGAGTCAGAATCTCTTTTAACAGGAGGGCCATGGACAAATAAATCCACGCCATTACCGCTGGATCATAGGAGTATACGCAGGCCATAAAAACAGAGGTCGGCAACAGTCCGATGACCGACATGATTACCTTTCCTACCGGGGTCTTTTTTATGGCAAAAAACATAACTGCAGCATAGACCAGCAGGTTTCCAAGCCTTCCAAGACGAATCATCATGCCAAACGGAATTCCCAGTCCCTTGCACACTTTTAATACCAAAGCCTGCCCCGCATAAGCAGGAATGGAGAGAACCGGCGTCACCGAATCCGGATGCAGACTGCCGTTTTTATAATCGCCTTCCTGGTTAAAATAGTCCTCAATAGCCGCCTGCTCTTCTCTGCTTCCAGGCTGATTTTCCGGCCAGTCATTGAGACTGGGAATCATTTTAGACCATACTGCAGAACTCACATTCATCCCCCATGGTATACTGGCGATCTCCATAGAACGCATGAAATGTGTTTCTTCATCATAGCCGACTTTGCTTACCGGCAAAGCGGCAATCATCAGGATTCCCACAGATAAGCAGACTGCTGCAAACCCTATTTCAATATGGGTTCCAATCCACTTCCGGCATCGGAAAAAGAAAAATCCCAGTCCAAAAATCACCCAAAAAAACCCTAATCTTACCAAATTCAGAGCTGTCTCATTGTGTATTTCAAACCCTGTAATAACAAGGGGTTCCTTTGCCGCCGCCTCTCTGGATCCTGTTTCCCCTAGCTGAGAGCGTTCAATCACCAGTTGGACATGATCCGTTTCTGTCTTTATATTTAAGTAAGATTTATCCAAAAGAGTGCTGTTTCTGTCTTCTAAAATCAAGTCCTGCTCTGGATCTGCCTCCCCATACTCATTGTAATAGCACACATACGCTTTTGCATTGAGCAGATGATTATACTCATAAGAATAGGCCAGTTTATCAATGTACCAGCCCCCTAATTCGACTGTTAAAATCCCTTTATCATCTGCTAACTCCCAGCCTTTTTCTGTTTTTACAAACCCTTCTGCCCTTACATTGCCTTCCACAACCGGAATGATCCCCCTCTGTGCTCTCGGCAATGACAGCACCTTCATATTGCAGGCATATTCGCATATAAAACCTGCTGCCAATACCAGAACAGCAGAAAGCAAAAACATCCAAACAGACTTTTTATCAATGGAAATCTGACTGGATTTTTTTGTCTTTTGTCTTCCCATACCGGTCACCCATTCTCTTTCTTATCTTGATTTTCTTCCCGTCGGAGTTCTTCCAGTGCCATCTGCTGAACCAAATCTTTTAGCTTTGCCTCCAACTGGGAAATCCGGATTGTCATGGTAAATACCTTAACAAGCAGCAGAAAAATCGTAAAAAGGAACAGGAAATTTGCTGTAGAATAGATACCGAATAATCCTGCCAGCCCATCTGCCACTCTGGGGAAAATGCTGAAAACAACCAGCAGCATAGCCAGAAGAATCCAGAAAATAGAGTCTTCTATCTGCACCTTTGCCTGGCGGATTTTCCGCACAATCATCCACATGGTAGCAATGGATACCAGAATTAAAAGAACTCGCAGCATCGTAGTCATCATACCCTGTTTTCCCCTCTTTCCTTCCAATATTCAGGATTCATCGTGCAGCGCATAACCACTGATTTCGGCAGCTTTCGATACTGCTTTCCCATGCGATATCCCAGATATTTAAATCCACTTTTCAAAATCAAGTCCGGAATCAGCCATATTTTTCCCTTTTTTACCAGATACCCGACTGTTGTTTTTACCAGGCGGATTCCTTCACTTTCTGATCGGACCATCCCAAAGATTTCCGGGTGATCGGCCTGGGATACAGCCAGATCAAAGTTCCGTTTAAACTGCTGCATGTACGTGTAATTGTGGGAATGAATCACTCTTGCATCTGCTGCATAGACAATGGCATATCCATCCTGTATCGCTTTTCCGGCAAAAATCATATCTTCATTAAAAATGGTTTTTCGGATAAAACCGCCCTGGGTCATGTACAAATCCCGTCTGTATGCACAGCACACATTAGAAGCAAAAAAGGTTTTAATTCCCAGCTTGTCTAAGTCTCCAGCTGTCTTTATACAGCTCACTTCCGGATAGTTAAAAGAACGGGTAAAACGCTCTGCAAATCCGCAGGCTTTATCCGGAATCTGTCTGGCATATGCTTCTATTACTGTTTGTCCATCCGGTCCTGTCTGGTCAAATGCATGAACCAGATTCTCAATTAATCCTTTGTCTGCCGGAACCGCGTCATCCGTCATGCACACGGCAATATGAGCGCTTGACAGTTCCATTGCCTGATGTCTGGTGGCCCCATGATCAAATTCCTGTTTTGAAATATGGTGCACCACTATGTCCAGATTATCCGGCATTATCCCCTTCATCTCCTCCTCATTCCAATACTTTTTCTCAGTATTTATAAGGATAATCTGATGAATCGGATAGGTCTGAACTGCCAGCATGGCCAGCAGATGTTTTAATTGTTTCTTTGGCTTATAAACCGGAATAATCACATCCACCAAAAGTTTTGTTTCTTCCATAATCGTTCCTTCTTTACTGACTGGATTCTGCCTTTCTGCGGCCCTTTTCTCTCCAGTAAATCCATAGGGTATTGGCTGTAAAACCTGCCATCAGCAATGTCATAAAACACAAATAGGCTGCGGACGCCCCGTTGATTCCCTGTCTGATGACCAGAAATGGAGCCAGCACAACTGCACATAATGTTACCACTGCATAGACGGCAAAGATTCTTTTTTGCTGCCGCATAATAACCAGGGCATAATACATTAGATTTCCAAAGGCGTAAAAACCTCCGCCCAGAACAATCCATACAAATGCCATATGATAGGGAACTAATTTCCCCTCATATCCTGCTCCTAAAAGCATTTCCATAATGCTCAGAACCCACTTTCCAAGAAGCAGTACAGCCCCTGCAGCTAAGATTGTCAAGCCTGTTATCAGCGCTCCTATCTGCCCCAGAAGATTTCTGAACCTGCAAAATTCTCCCTCTGTCCAGAAAACGGTCAGCTTGGTTAAAAACGGACGAATCACAAAATTTGCCACCAGATAAATCACTGATGTAGGCATAAAAATCAAGTTAAAATATCCGCTGGCCGCGTCATTTAAATTGCTGTCAATGGCGTATTTAGCGGCGGAAAAGATATAAAAATCCAGGAATACGGACAGAAACAATAATCCCGCTTTAGCAAACAATTCCTGGCTTTTTCCGCTATGTTTTTCCCACTCTATCCCTTTCAATCTCCTGATTACAGATAAATTAAACAGGACCACTCCTGCTGCCTGGGCAACCACTGCGCTGGCGCAGGCAATGACCAGACTCTGCTCTGGAGTTCCTTTTTGAGCTGATAGCAAAAGACCTGCCAAAAATGCACATACTGACAGAATCGTGCGGAATGTATTGGATTTTCCTGTCAGATATAAGTGCCCCTGTCTCTGAAATTCTGACTCATACACATCTGCAAATCCATCTATAATTTTATACAGGGCAAGCAGAAAAACGGCGGCTGCCTTTCCTGTTGAATAGTTTCCAGTTACAGCCGCCCATGCCAGATACAGAGCAGAAATCATCACTGCAAACCCTGCTGTCAGGCACCTGTGGCGCAGGTAATCTCCAAAAGAATATTCCCCTTTTCCATCGGTTATCTGGAAGGGGCGAATCCCAAAATAAGCAACCGTAAACATCTGCTGGCCGAAAGTGCTGAATCCAAATGCAAAAATTCCGCCCGCCTCATCTCCGACAATCCTCATGACCAGAAATGACAGCAAAATACTGGCAAATGCATAGCAAAAACTGCCTGCAATGTTCCAAATCATGTTCTTTTTTTCAATATTTTCTTCCGGCTCCCATAAAAAATCCGCCAATTTATTTAACATAGTATTCCTCAATATAGCTGTTCCATTACTTTTTCCGGAAGTTCTGAATCAGCAAAATCGAAATCAGCATCCGCATCATATATTTTACTGCCACCACAGGTTTTAAATAGCTTTCTCCTGCCAGACGCTCTGAAATTTTCACCTGTACTTCCGCCACTTTTGCTCCCTGCTTAATTAAAAATGAGATAGTATCCGGCTCTGGTCCGTAGTTCATCCGCATAGCAAACGCCTTTATCATTTCCCGATTAAACATTCTCATACCGGAAGTCGGATCTGTAACTTTTATCCCTGTTGTCATCCGAATAGCTGCTCCAATCAGACGGCTTCCGATCATTCGCATGGAAAAATTTTTTGGCTCACTTACAAAACGGGAACCGATAATAATGTCATATCCCTCATCCATCTTTTCCCGCATCTCTTGAATATACTCTGGCCTGTGCTGGCCATCTCCGTCAAATTGAATGGCATACTGATAACCTTTTTCGTAAGCGTATTTCATACCTGCCTGAAAGCATCCAGCCAGTCCCAAATTAACTGGAAGATCCAATAAATGATATCCGTTTTTTTTACAGATTTCCACTGTATGGTCCGTTGATCCATCATTTACCACAATGTAATCCAACTGCGGAAACTCAGAAATCAGTTCGCTCACTACTGTCTCAATATTCTTTTCTTCGTTATAAGACGGAATTACCAAAAGTATGTCCTGCATTCCTGTCTATTCCTCCATAACCAGGATTTGAATCGCTTTTTGAGCCTTCACTCCAGGCTTTGCTGTCAGCCATTCTTCTCTGGATTTTTGTCCCCTTTTCCAGGCAATCAGCGCCTTTGGCAGATTCATTCCTGCAGCATGGCTAAATGGATATCCACCGCCAAATCTGGCGTTCATTTCCAGGATATAGTATTTCCCATCCGCCTCAAATACATCCACATCCAAATTACCTCTGTGGTGCAAAGCGCTGCTGATTCGCTCTCCCAGATTTCTTAATTCCTGATTGTCTACGGTTTCTGCTGCATCTGTTTCTCCGGATCTCATGGCCTCTTTCCTTTTTGAAACTGTAACCTGATACCTGCAGTTTAAATCATTAATGACATCCAGACCGTATTCCTGTCCCTTTAGTTTTTCCTGAATCAGGACACTGCTTTTGGGAGTTCTGACTGACTCAAACCGCAGGTAACTGCGCTCGATTTCCCGAAGAATCTTATTATAAAACACTTCCAGTTCTGCTTCATTCTCTGCCTCGTACACAGACAACGATCCCATCCCCCATCTGGGTTTTACCATAAGAGGATATGTTAATTTTCCTTCTCTTACTGCCTGTTTCGCTTCCTCCATGCTAATAAAACTCCTTGGTGCAGGCAGATGGCAGTCCGTCAAAAACTCATAGGTTTTCCACTTATCATTGCAAATTTCAACAACTTCTGGATCGGAAACAACCACATCCACTCCTATTTTCGCAAACTCCCCCCGACGAGCAGCAAGCACAGGCAAGTCAATATCAAACAACGGAATTAACAGTTTTATATGGTTATACCTACAGTAATCCAATAAAAACGGAATATAATTTTTATCATAAATCAAAGGAGTGACTGTCCACTGATCGGCTGCAGAAAATGCCTGACATACCTGGCTGTTGGCCGCATGAACACTGCCCCTTCCAGCAATCGCCTCTTTAAAATATTCAACCAAATACGTCCTTCTGCCTGCACTGGTCAACAGGATATTCATTTCCTCTTCCATATGGTCCTCTTTTCTTCAATCCGCTGTATTTCGGCAAACTCCAGTATCAAAGGGGTCAAAAAGCCTTTTGACCCCAACATCATATTGCTATCATATCATAAAACCCGTAGATTGGCTACTATCATTGCAAACTGCGATAGTGTACCATTTACAAAAGGGAAAGCCGTCTTCTGACAGCTTTCCCCATTTTTTCATCATTTAAAGAGCAGATTTCTTCCGTCCTCTTTTTACCATCCCCACCAGATATTTAAAACTTTCTACCTTAAACAGCCAGGACAAACCAGCATATACCACAATTCCTGTCAGAATCTGGGTAATCAAAAGCAGCCAATTATTGTGAATGAGAAACTGAATGCTATAGACCGCTCCCCCCATAATTACTGACAAAAGAAGAGCAGGAAATACGTCTCTCCACTGTTCTGTAAAGCTATAGTCCAGCAGCTTTTTGTTGGGATAAGAATTGATAATTGTACCGGCAAAATCCGTTGCTGCCTTCAGCCAGACCATCGCATAAATGCCGAAGGGAATACTGACTGCTAGCACCAGAAGTCCCAATACTTTCTTCACAATTTCCAGTTTTAAGAAAATATCGCTTCTTCCCAGCGCATTAATGGCCTGAAGATTGGCTATGTGAATCGGCCACATGGCATAAGCCACGCACATAATCTGAAGGAACGGAACACAAGGCAGCCATTCTTCTGTCAAAATAATGGAAATCAAAGGTTTCGCCACTGCAATAAGTCCTGCCATCATTGGAAATACCACAAAAGCGCTGGTTACAATGGAGCGGCGGACCATTGCCTTCATTCTGTCTCTGTCTTCCTGGCTGGCGGAAAATGCAGGCAGCATAACTGCCTGAATAGATGCTGCCAGATTATTGACAATTAACTGCGGAAACTGATTTCCTCTGTTATAATAACCGACCACATCTTTTTGATAAATCTTTCCGATTACCATGGTATATAAGTTGTTATAAACCGTATCAATCAGAGAGGAACACATCAGTTTCCATCCATAGGAAAACAGAACCTTTACCCGTTCCATGGAAAACCTTTTCTCTGGTTTCCAGCCCACTAATCCCCATAAAAAGATCATTAAAAGGAATTGATTTCCCAACTGCTGAATCACCAAAGACCAGGTGCCAAATCCATTATAGGCGCCGATTACACCAGCAATTCCAGACAGGCAGGTGGCCAGTAAACTAGCAATACACATTTTCCGAAATTCCATTTTTCTGGAAACAATGGCGGTCTGAACAGACACCACTGCTCCAAAGAAAATCATCAGCGCCAGTACACGAAGCATGGGCTTTAATTCCGGATCCTGGTAAAACGCTGCCACTGCAGGAGCGCCTGCAAAAATCAGACCATAGAGGATTGCTGCAACGCCCAGACTTAAGTAAAAAACAGAAGAGTAATCCAGATCATCTACCTGTCTTTTTTGTATCAGGGATGTCTGAAAACCGGTCTGGATAAACACATTTGCAATGGCAATAAAAACCAGAAGAAGGGAGATTGTTCCATAACGCTCCGGCCCCAAAAGCCTTGCCAAAATCAAAGAAATGACCAGTTGAACCAACTGGACTCCCCCGTTTTCCAACGCCTTCCAAAACAGACCGGACAGCACTTTTCCTCTTAAATTTTCTGTATTTTCTGTCATTTGCTACCTCTTAATGCATACCAGGTTTTTTGAAGTCCCCGGTACAGCCATGGACAATATAACTCTATATTCAGGAAAAACCGGGTGCGCAAATCCAGTTCTTTATAGTAGCGCCGGTACTCCCGATTCTTAACCTGATGGTATTCTTTTGTATTTAAAAGCGTCAAAAAATCCATCCGGCGAAAAGCACTTTTTATCGCCTTGTCATACTGGTGATTCGTATCTTCTGAAAAAGCCCGAAACATCTTTTTCATGGCATTGTGATGCCGGATCAGATTTTCTTTATAATTGCCGCGTTCCATCTGGCTGGACCAGGAAACGCTGACTCCCTGCTGATAAACTGACATTTTTCTATCCATATAATATACAGTTCCTCTGCTTGCCATAAAAATATGGATAGGCACATCTCCTACCGGACAGTCGTGATACCACTGGGGTAAATTCTTTGCCAGTTCTGTTGGAAACATTAAAGATGCCGTCGGATAATTGGCCCGTTTATCAATCACTTCTTCCGCCTTGCATACCTTGTCTTTCTTATAAGGGCGGACTTCTTTTGCCCTGAACGCCTTGTCATCAGACTCTATTTTTGCACTGTGAAAACACATCGTACACTCTGGGTGGGCTTCCATATAATCGACCTGGCGCTGCAGTTTTGTATCATCAATCCAGTAATCATCTCCCTCACACATGGCAATGTATTTTCCCTCTGCCCTTGGAAAGTTAAAGGCCCCGCTGATGTTAGAAATCCCCTTGGAATACTGGTTTTCCTTCTGGTACATCGGCCGGATCACATCTGGATACTTTTTGGCATACTCCCGAATAATCTCTGCAGTTCTGTCTGTAGAAGCATCATCATGAATGACGATCTCGAATGGAAAATCCGTCTTTTGCATAAGGAAACTGTCCAGAGCTCTGGCAATATATTTTTCATGATTATAGGCAATGCAGCTAACTGTTACCAGAGGTTTCTGATTCATAATTCAATCACTCTCCTAAAATAATGGCGCATATCTCGTCCACTGTTTCCAGCGGTAAGTCCGCATACATTGGCAGAGTCAGCACCTGCTCGGATATCCGCTCTGCCACCGGCGTGTCATGGGGATTAAACTTGTCCTTATAGCAGTCATACGCATTAATACAAGGATAAAAATACTTTCTCGCAAAAATATTCTTTTCTGCCAGACGGGCGTAAATCTCGTCCCGATTCCACTTGTAATCTTCAAATACTACTGGCATATAGGCATAATTATAGGTTACTCTAGGATTGATGGCTGACAGCCGAATCCCCGGTATATTTTCCAGATGGCTGCGGTACCGTTCTGCTGCTGCTTTTCTTTTGGCAATTTCCCGGTCTGCGTACTTTAAATTGCACAGGCCCATAGCTGCCTGGAACTCATTCATTTTGCCATTTCCGCCTACATATTCCACTGATTCTTTCCCGGTAATTCCAAAATTTTTGAGTTTATAAAGAATATCCGAAAGCCACTCTTCTTTAAAGGTTACAACGCCTCCCTCAATGCTGTTATACACCTTGGTCGCGTGAAGGCTGAACATGGACGCATCGCCGAATGTACCAGCTCCCTTTCCGTCCAATTTTTCTCCAAAGGTATGAGCTGCATCATAGATTACCTTTAAATGATGCCGTCCGGCAATCTCCTCAATCTGCTCTGTATCACAAAAATTTCCATACACATGAACCGGCACAATCGCACAGGTTTTCTCTGTAATCAGACTTTCCAGCTTCTCTGCATCGATTGTAAAATCCCTGTCATTAATATCGCAGAATACCGGGGTCAGATTGTTTCTCACAATAGCATGAGTAGTGGAAGCAAAGCTAAAAGGCGTAGTGATTACCTCTCCTTTTAGCTGAAATGCCTGCAGTACCATCTCTAATGCAGTGTGGCCATTGACAAACAATTCCAGTCCCTCCACGCCCAGATACTTCTTTAATTCTTCTTTTAATTCCTCGTGATACTCTCCCATATTGGTCAGCCAGGCAGTCTCCCAGATATGCTGTAACTTTTCCACATATTCTTCTATCGGAGGCAGAGAAGCCCTTGTTACCAATATTGGTTCTGATTGATCTCTCATAATTTTATCCCTTCTGTTTCGCTGTGCAGCGAAAATATGCCCGTCTCTGGCGTCCGTATAAAACCAGGCACATCAGATGATATACCCGCACCAGACGCCTCCTAAGCACCCAGACTGCCAGAATATTTTTGACTCCTTCCGGCTTTACAGATGCTAAAAGCCGGCGAAATTCCGGCCGGTAAGTCAGCTTTTTTATCTCTTCCAGGCATTGCCTGCGGCTGTATCCAGACCGATAATAAGCCAGTCCTGCAAAGCCGCAGATGTGAAATACCATCCGGTTGTTCATCTCATTTTTTACTGTGTCTGAAGCCATACACTGCTTTAATAATCCCTGCATTGCCTTTAACATCGTAAAGCAGGTGTCTATGCCATTGACGTAAAATCGGCTTACCAGACTGTCCTTTGCCTGATGCTGCCAGTAATATAAGACCACCTCCGGCACAACGCATACCCGTCTGCTGCGGGTCAGCATCCTGGCCGAAAACCAGATATCCTCATTAATAGACATAGATTCATCATAAGATACAACCCGATCCGCCCGGTACAATTTATTGTTCTGGTTATGGATGATCTGCAGATCAAATAGAGGGATCAAAAGATTTTTCCCAAACTCTTCCAGCGTGCCGAACCACTTATTTGTCCAGACTCTCCTGTCCCTTAAAGAACCGTCTTCATAGACAAATTCCAGTCCTCCCACCCCGATATCCGCTCCAGCCTCCTTTACACTCTCATACAAGATCCGGATAGCGTCTTCTGCCATATAATCGTCTGCATCCATAGTCATAAACCAGACTCCGCTCATCTTAGAAAAGCCGAAATTACGGGCGCTGGCCACGCCTCCATTCTCTTTTGTAAACACACGGACTCTCGAATCTCTGCTCTCATATTCCCTGCACACAGCCAGAGAATCATCAGCAGATCCGTCATCAATCAACAGCACTTCCAGATTCCGGTAACTCTGATTGATAATAGACTGAATGCTTCTGTCCAAATATTTCTGTGCATTATAAACCGGAATAATAATTGAAATCAGCTCTTCCACCATACACCTCTGTTTTCTCACCAATCCATTTTTAAAACAGCCTTACAAAACCAGATCTCCAGCAAAATCACCTGAAAAAATATCCTGGCAAAAGCCTGTTTTGCCAGGCCAATATGGAGATAATGGCCGTAATAATATAAGGCGCTTTTATTTCTGATTTTCTGCCGCTTCGCTGCACTTTTAAAGCTTTTGGAAATAGAAACAGAATGTTCATGGCGATATGTCTGACACAAAATCAATACGGTCCGATACCCTGCCTGCTTCAGTTTATACGCCAGTATTTCTTCCTCATTATAGAGAAAAACATTCTCATCATAACCGCCGCAGCTAAGCATTTTTGCTGCATCCACCATTAAAAGAGAACCATGAACTGCATCTACATAAACTGCCTTTTTTCCCTTAAAATACTGTTTCGGATAGTCTATATACCCATCCAGAATCCGCCTGAATACTCTCCTGCATATTGGGCCGGTTTTTAAAAGACTGCCAAAAAAGCCAGACAATTTCCATCCGTTTATCTGTTCCCCAAATACCGGATCTATCATCCTGGGCGCCACTGCTGATACATCCTGGCACCGGCATAATACGGCTGTCATATTCCGCACACAGGTATCTGTAAATACTGTATCCGGATTGGCAATCAAAACAAAATCTGTCTCCAGTTCTTCATAAGAATACCGGATTCCGGCATTATTTCCTGCTCCATATCCTCTGTTTTTTTCTGCCCGAATCAGACAGATTTTCTCACGCTCTTTTTCTGATTCTTCCTTTAATTTCTGAAGCTTTTCCCAGGAGTCATCAGTGGAACAGTTATCCACTACTACCACATAATCCAGGCTGGGATATCCACAGATCCGCCGGACCTGGACCATAGTAGTTTGGGCATCATTATAATTTAGTATGACACAGCTTGTCTTCATTTTACTCGGTTCTCCACTGCTTTCATTCCATATTTGCGGCTAATATACCGACGGACAGGCGGACATAAAAATGTAGCATAATCCATTAAATGATAGGCAGCCATATACCATTCCTGTCCCTTTTCTTTTGGGAATCCCCGCCATGGCGTCTTTTCTAAATACCGCTCATATGCCAGCCTGTAATGATTCCAGTTTCCCGCTTTCCATGGCCGCTCATCTCCCATAAAATGTACAATAGCCGGATGAGATTTTGCCCTTTGAAATACATCCTTTGGAACAATTTTGTATGCCGCAGACTGTGCTGTCAGATCACTATAATGGAAATACCGATAGTTGGTAAAAAAATTATATCTGGGAGATAAGGGCTTTATTTTCCCTTTCAGCGCACCGTTTAGTGTATCCTGATCGCAGGCAAATGTGCTGCCGCCCAGCTTTTTGTAAAACTCCAAAATCTGAAGTTCCGCATTCTGCTCCCGCCACTTTTTTACGTCAATCAAAAGGACACCGGAGTTAAAATACGCATCTTCTTTAGCCAGACCAATCTGTTCCTTAATAGACGGATAAATAGTCGGCTCCATCACCGCCCCCATCATATAAGTTCCCAACTCTGTTGACCACATTTTTCTAAGAGAAGACAGCACTACGGTATCACAATCCAGGTATAAAACCCGTTCTGCCGTATCCGGCAGTACCGTCCCTATAAACAGACGCCCCATGGCGCTGATGTCAAATCCGCCTGTATCAATCTCATAGGGGAACCGTTCTTTTAGATTTCCCATTTCGATTACTTCCAGACGGCGGTCAAACTGCTCTGTAATTTTTCTGAGTTTTTCCTGATTTTCCCCAGACATCCCCACTGACAGCAGATACACTGTAATCTCCTTTTCCAGTTGGTTTTTGTCCAGCAAAGAATACAGAGACGTTCCTAAATGTCGGGCATAACCATCGTTTGACGCGTATACAATATTCATGCCAGTTCTTCCTCTGCCTTTTTCATGGCGGATTCAATGACTTTATCCATATCGTAATACTTGTATTCCCCCAGGCGTCCTCCAAAGATCACCTGCCGTTCTCCGGCTGCCAGTGCCGCATATTTTTGATACAGCGCCTGATTTTTTTCATCGTTTACCGGGTAATACGGCTCCATGCCTTCGCTCCAGTCAGCCGGATATTCTCTAGTAATCACTGTCTTTTTCTGGGTCCCAAATTCAAAATGCTTATGCTCAATAATACGGGTATAGGGAGTCTCTCTGTCCGTATAGTTGACAACCGCTACTCCCTGATGGTTTTCTTCGTCCAAAATCTCTGTCTCAAACTTCAGGCTGCGGTATTCCAGTTTGCCGAACTGATAGCCGTAATACCGGTCAACCGGACCTGTGTAAACCACCTTTTCTCCCAGAGCATCATAATGCTCCTTATGCTCCAAATAATCCACACCCAGTTCTACATCGGATCCTTCTAATAATTTTTCAATGATTACATTGTAGCCGCCAATGGGAATCCCCTGGTACAAATCGTTAAAATAGTTATTGTCATAGGTATAGCGAACCGGAAGACGCTTAATAATAAATGCCGGCAAATCCTTACAATCCCGTCCCCACTGCTTTTCTGTGTAGCCTTTGATTAATTTCTGATAAATGTCCTTTCCCACCAGGCTGATGGCCTGCTCTTCCAAGTTCTTTGGATCGCCTGTAATACTGGCCTTTTGTTCCTCGATTTTCGCCTTTGCCTCTGCAGGTGTGGACACTCCCCACATCTTGCTGAATGTATTCATATTAAAAGGCATATTATACATCTCACCTTTATAGTTTGCCACCGGACTGTTGGTATACCGGTTAAATTCCGCCAGACTGTTGACAAATTCCCACACTTTTTTATTGCTGGTGTGGAAAATATGCGCCCCATATTTGTGGACATGAATCCCTTCTATCTCTTCACAGTACACATTTCCGCCAACATGATCCCGCTTTTCTACCACCAGGCATTTTTTTCCTTTCTGCTTTGCCAGATATGCAAACACTGCAGAATACAGACCACTTCCCACCAGCACGTAATCATATGTTTTCATAAGGTAAACGCCTCCGTTTCAATCCTGTTAAATAAATTGGTGTGAAATCATGCTTATAAGCAAGCTTAACACATGTTTCCACACCAATTTTCCTGCCGTCCTGAACAGTTACCGTTTCATTATACTATGCTTTTAAGGGAAAGTAAACGCCTTACATACAACACTATTAATCTCCCAGTGCTTTTTTTACTGCTCCAATCACATTTTTTCCATTCATCATTCCATAATCAGCCATATTAATTGTATCTACAGGTTTATCAGGAAATTGTTTTTTTACGGCATCCAACTGATATCTTACCTGCGGACCAAGGAGAATGATATCTGCACCAGGCCCTTTCTCTACAAGGTTTGCTAAAGCATATGCATGAATCTCGCACTCATATCCTTCTGCTGTTGCCGCCTCTCTCATCTTCTTTACCAATAAACTGGTAGACATTCCTGCTGCACAAACCAGTACAATATTTCTCATAGTAATTTCCTCTCTTTCCTGCTTTATACACATTATTTTGCATTTTTACGTAAAATTTCCACAATCTCTCCAGATAAATCCCGCACTGTCATTGCATTCATCAGGTGATCCTGAGCATGTACCATAAGAAGCTGCACCTCCATATGCTGTCCTCCTGCTTCTTTTTGTATCAATTCCGTTTGAATCTGATGTATACCAAGAAGCGCTTCATCACATTCCTTAAAAAAAGTATCTGCTTTTTCAAAATCCTCTTCTCTGGCTGCATGCAGCGCCTCTAAAGCCAGGCTGCGGGCATTTCCTCCCCCAACTACTAATTCCATAATAATCGACTCTATTGTTTTATCTTCCATTAGATTCTCCTCCTGTCATATTTTTGACTGTCCACTCGCTCTATCTCGGATCCCTTTCCATAGGCACCGTATCCCCAGTTTCCATATAAAATTTCAGCAGCCGCAGCCGTAGTTTCTGGATTTCCTCCTGATATTCCGGGTTTTCGATTTGATTGAAAAGTTCCATTGAATCCTCTTTCAAATCATAAAATTCGTCTTTCTCATATAAACGCATAACATATTTATAGCGCTCATTTCTAACCATTACAGCTTTGCCATGCTCTGGCCCTTCTGAGCACTGACTGCTTAGTCTTGGCCAATATGGAGACTCTGGCCCATGCCCTGACTCCATAGCCTGTGTCTCCCCATGAATGCGTCCTCCCTCACAAAACACCGCATCTTTATGCGTTTTTTCGCCCGCTACAGCGCCTAAAAGAGATTTTCCAAACTGCACATATCCCAAATCAATTCCTGCCATCTCTGCTGCTGTAGCCGGAATGTCTAACAGTTCTGCCAAAACTTCTGTCTTTCCTGGCTTTACAGAAAATCCCAAAGCTGGTTTTATTAATAACGGTACATTAGTGACCGGGTCTTCAAAACAGTTCTGAACCTTTTCAGTAATACCATAGTCACCTGTATAATCCCCATGATCGCTGAATACAAAAATGCTAGTATCTTCATACATATTTAAGGTCTGCAGCCGCTTTTTGACCATGCCGAACTGATAATCAAAACGCTCTACCATTCCCAGGTAAACAGCTCTTAATTCATTATACTGTTTTTCTGTCCATGAAGTCAGGTTTTGCTTTGAACGAATGCTTTGAAGCATAGATGATTTCCCGATTAGAGTTTCTATATCCGGACGCCTCCGAGAAAGACTGCTTCTGTCTATGCTATCAAACCATGGTTCTTCACATCCATAAGGCGGATGCGGAAAGCTCAGGGTAATATATAGAAAAAATGGTTTTCCATCCAACTCTTCGCTTTTTCGATCCAGATAATCCAAAGCACTTTTTATACAGTTCCAATCTGCACTCTCCAGCGCCTCTTCCTTATCCAATTTCCCTTTGTAAAAAGAATAAAAATTGTCTTTTTGCATAAACTCCGGGATTTCTGCCCGCACCTTTCCTGGCTGAAATTTAATTCCTGTATCATCCCTGTGATTTTCAAAATCAATTCCATTATAAAACTCATCACAATATTCTGTTTTGGCCCTATTAGCCGGAACTACATCATTTCTGCCAATCCAGATAACCTCATACCCCTGTTCCTTCATAATACGCAGCAAATTTTTTTCATCCTTCCGCTGAAGGAAATGCATTGTGCGATGTCCAGTCGTATGCGGGTATAAACCGCTCAAAAAGCTGCAGCGCGATGGCACACATACCGGGTTCTGGCAATATGCATGAAGAAATGACACTCCATCTTCTAAAATCGAATCCAGATTTGGTGTTTTTGCCGCAGGATTCCCCATATGTGCCATTGAATCACAACGCATCTGATCCGCCACAAAAAAAAGTATATTCGATTTTTTCATAATACATCAACTCCTTAAGACTGAGATTCTTCCTTTAATGCCTGATTATCTAAAATTTTAAAAAATGGAAAATAACACAGCATCTGAATTCCTACCAAAATTATCTGCCACAGGCCAAGTTTCCAACCTCCGCACAAAATTCCCGACAATATGATTAGTGTTCCCAATGGAATATCCGTTCCATTCATAATTGGAAGAATCCCCATGGAAGTAAGCGCATAGGACAGACCAAATGTAAGCATTGGAGTAAGCATCATAGGAATCAGCATAATGGTATTCATAACCATTGGGACCCCAAATGTTATCGGCTCGTTAATTCCGCACAGCCCGATGGGAAGCGCCAATTTTCCCAATGTCTTATACCGTTGGCTCTTGGCAAGGAAAAACATAAGGACACATAAGCCTGCTGTGCCTCCTGCTCCGCCCAGTGATGCATAGCCGCTCCATGCTGCCTTTACCACAATATTGGGAAGGGGCTGCCCTGCTCCATAAGCTGTCAGATTCTCCATCGCCAGAGGAAGGTACAACATATTAATAAAGGGCATCACGATCAGCCCTCCATGAAGACCGAAAAACCACATCAAGCTGCACATAGCAATCAAAATCAGCATTGTGAACGGACTTGCTCCCAGAGAAGACAGCGGTGCTTTTAGCAATGAATAAATGCAATTATTGAGATCCCCGAATTTTGTCAGGGAAAATATATAACGGACTGCTGCAAACAGAAGCGCAATACAACCAGATGGAAGAATTGCTTCAAAAGACTTGGCAATCTGTGGAGGCACACTCTCTGGCATATGAATAACAATTTTTCTGCTGATAAAAAATTTGTACATGGGCGGAATAATCAGTCCGAAAATCATGGCTGTAAACAGGCCACCTGCTCCTAAATACGTGGTAGACAAAGCCGCTACCACCTGAATTGTCACATCACCCTGACTGCCAGATACTCCTAAAGGAATCATTAAAAGAAATACCAGTAAAGCCAGTAAACCAACACTGTGAGATTGGTCCTCCATTCCAATATTGCGAGTTGTCGAACGCGCAATAGAAAATACCGCATAGAGCGACAGCATATCAGTAGTTACTTTTGGAATAAAGGCAAAAATTTCTTTTAGATGCATTTCCGTAACAAATGTCTGATACACTGAAATATTAAAATTTGCCAGCAGTGTGAACAGCGCGCCTGTAATAATAACTGGCAGACAGGCAGAAAAGCCATTTGTAATCGACTTCAAATACGGATTATTTGCCAATTTTTGTGCCAGAGGCAATAAAAACTTTTCAAGAGTTTCTGTAAGCTTTTTCATAAAAACACTCCTTTTCAGTCTTCTACATATTTCCGCGGCCCGCAGTTAATCTGTTAAGTCCATAATAACAAGTTTTGGATAAAAATTCAACTTCGTTTTGGATATTTATCCAACTTCGTTATTTTCCACATTTTTTGCTTATTTTCTGCCTTCTACGGCCTTTTGTTTTGTGGTTTTTGCACAAATATCCAAAATAAATTACACTTTATGGACAAATATCCAAAAAATTGCTATACTTTTAATTATTACTCATAATTCCAATACAACATCTATGCATCTATTCAGGGGGTATATTATGAATCCAATTGACCGGTTAAAAAACGCATCCCCAAATTTAACCCGCTCTGAACAGATTATTGCGGATTATATCATCAATAATCCGCTGGCTGTTATCCGCCTATCTTTGACAGAGGTTGCAAAACGTTCTAAATCTTCTAATACTGCTATTATCCGCCTGTGTCAGAAATTAGGGTATCAGGGGTTTGCAGAATTTAAGTTTTCATTATCGAGAGCAGCGTTGTCCGATGCCAGCGAATATACGCCAGACAGCAGACACTCTTGTGCAAATAACGCTGGTTCCTTTCCTGGCACAGATTCCAACGCTGCTGTTTCTATCATCTCCCAGTATGTCAGTATTCTAAATGAGATGGCGGCCGGATTAGATCTGACACAAATCCAAAAAATTGCCCGGTTATGCTACAGTGCTAATCATCTGGCCATTATGGGATATAACCGTACTGGTTTTTCCGCCTCTCAGCTTTCTTACCGACTTTCAAAACTGGGACTTCCCAATTATCTGATTACAGATTTTGTGGTAATGAAAGACTATATGGAAATACTCGGTCAAGGTGATGTAACGATTATTTTTTCGATCTCTACATCTAATATCAGTTATCAGGAAATTTCACGCCGCATCAAAAAAAACGGCGGAAAGGTAATTCTGTTTACAATGAATACAGATTCACCTATACGCCGATACTGCAGCCAGGTGGTAGTTCTTCCTCAGATTTCCTATCGCCACAAAATGAGTTTTCTGGATGATCAAACTATTTTCTTTGTTTTTATTGAAGTTTTATTAAGCCAGATTGCTGCTGCCATGAATTACGATCCCGATATCCAATAAAAAGTGAATTTTCTGCAAGGCAAAAAGCCCTGATGCATAGATAAAGTTCTTTGCATCAGAGCCTTTTTATCTACGATTTACCACCAAATCGTCACCTTAAACAGGTCTGCTTCTACTTCTATTTCCATCCTGCCTCCCTGAAGTTCCACAAAGCTTTTTGCAATGGCAAGCCCCAGTCCGGATCCTTCTGTGTTGCGGGATTCGTCCCCTCTTACAAACCGTTCTGTCAGTTCATTTGGGGATACATGAAGTTCTGCTGCAGAGATATTTTTCATGGTAACAACCACCTGATTCTGCACCATACCTCCATTTTCAGTTCTTTGCTCTGTTTGAATATCCACATAGGCACGTGTGCCGGGAAGACCATATTTCATAATATTGACCAGGAGATTTTCAAATACCCGGTAGGTTTTCTGACTGTCCAGGTTTAAAATCACCTTTTCTTCTGGTAAATTCCAGCGAAAATCAATTCCGCAGGACTCTATTCTGTCCCTTAATTCCAGGCGCACCTGCTTTAACAAACTGACAATATCTACTTCTACCAGATTGAGAGGCGTAATGCCGCTGTTGGCTTTGCTGACTTCAAATAAGTCCTCAATTAATGACTTTAATCTCATCGATTTTCCTTCCAGCACCTCAATATAGCTGCGGCGCTCTTCCTCTGTAATGTCTTCCTGTTTCAGCAGATTTACATATGTGATAATTGCCGTCAGAGGCGTTTTTAAATCATGGGATACGTTGGTCACCAGTTCCGTCTTCATCCTCTGGCTCTTTACCTCTTCCTGAACTGCCTTTTTAAAACCATTCTGAATCTTAAGAAGCTGATTGTAAAATGGAGCAAAAATTCCCAAATCTTCTTCTATCTTTACATCCAGATTTCCATCTGCCATCTCATTAATTGCAGACAGAAGAATCTGGTATTTCTGATATGCCGTTTCCCAATACCGTTTTAAAATAATAAATAAAACAATGGAATAAATAATCAGTGCAAAAATCCCAAAAAACCACAAACAGCAGATCAGAGTGACGATTACGAAATTGGCAATCACTATCTTCAGAATCATTTTATTGGAATTTTCCTGCCAGTCTGTGTGAATAATTGAATCTAAAAATCTGACACAGTATTTTTTTATCCGCCGGAAACAGGACAACACCCACCTGCAGCACCATCCGGTCACTGTCCTCTCCTTAAAGTAACGGAGCGGACCTAATGTAAAAATACTTCTTAAGCACAGCGCTGACCAAAATACAATGCCAAAGGTTACTGCCCAGTAAAGCCCGTTGAGGATGCCAACAATTTCTGTCCCTCCTCTATAGCCGAATGCTTCTGCAAGAATGTCCATCATCTGTCCATTCATGGAGATCTGAATCATTGCGCTGCCGTAAATCACAATAAACACATCTGCAAACAGAGCCATACCTGTTATAGCAAGCGGAGCTCTGCTGATTCTTCCGGATCCAAGGCTTACAACCGGAAGGAGAGGGATCAATAAAGCTGCTGCTGCTAAAAGAAGCGCCAATGCCCCCCAAATCAAAAAGAACATCCCATTAGACGTTATGTCATAATGATCCACTCCTTTTGTCTCTTCCCCAGTTCCCAAAACCATTTCCTTATCTATTACAAACTCATACGTTCTCTGCTGAGGGCCGGAAAAAGAAATCCCCTCATATACATAATCATTTCCAAATTGAGCGGCCAGCGGATCTCCTTCATCATATACATTGGAAAATA
The DNA here is from genome assembly GCA_046957575.1 of Lachnospiraceae bacterium. Lineage (GTDB taxonomy): Bacteria > Bacillota > Clostridia > Lachnospirales > Lachnospiraceae > UMGS1370. Next base: position 35,120 of record JBKUOG010000022.1, read on the forward strand.
CATATTGGTACTCTTCCAGTATCTGCACAGCCTCTTCACTGCCGGATGCTCCTGTATAAGAGCACCTTCCCATATTATCAAAGCTGATTTTAACAGATACCTGATTCTCTTTATCGAACTCATTTGTTCTTTCTGAAATGACCCGGCCTTTTTCATCTGTCACTCGGACGTTTTCTGCGCCTCCCAATGTCTGCAGGGCATCATTCCAGGAAGAACCTTTTTCATCCACGTATCCGCGGATTTCCTCCAGATATCCTGTATCCGCCTGATTTTCTTCCCAGGATATTTCATCACCTTCTGAAACAGAACCCCCGTTCTCCATTGCAAGTTCTGCCGTCGTTTGACTTTCCAAAAGAGGTTCCAGTTCTGGCACAAAAATCTGGGATGGCTGAAGTTTTTTCCCTGAATTGCTCTGCGCTTCTTCCATCCACATGCCATATCCGCCGCCCCGGACCAAAGCTGCCAGATTGTTTACCCGGTTGTGATTTAAAGAATCCGTCTCATAAACCTGATACCTGGCTTTCCAGTTTTCTGCCCGTTCCCAAATGTAGGGATATGTACCAACCATTCCTGCGGCAGCCGCAATGACCAGCAGCCATGTTAAAAAAATTCCTAATCTATGCTTGTTTTTCAATCTTGTATCCAACTCCCCACACCACCTTTAAATATTTTGGTTCCTTTGGGTTAATCTCGATTTTCTCTCGAATGTTGCGGACGTGAACCATAACTGTATCTGTATTAACTGCCCGTTCATTCCACACTTTTTCATAAATTTCTTCTGCCGAGAACACCCGTCCTGGATTTTTAATTAACAGCAATAAAATTTTAAATTCCATTGGTGTCAGCCGAACTGGACTTCCGTCCACCATAACCTCCACCATTTCCTCATTGACCTCTAAACCGCCAATCCGATACAATTTGGGATTTTCCGGTTCTTTTTTCTCCAGCCGCTCCATAAACCGTTTGTACCGGCGAAGCTGGGAACCTACCCTTGCCAGCAGTTCCATGGGGGTAAACGGTTTTGTGATATAATCATCCGCTCCCATATTCAGCCCCATGATTTTGTCTACTTCCTCTGACTTGGCAGACAAAAAAATCACCGGAATATCCCATTTTTCCCTTAACCGAACTACCATGGTAATCCCGTCCATTCTGGGCATCATAACGTCTACAATCGCCAGGTGGATTTCTTCCTGTTCCAACACTTTCAGCCCTTCTGCTCCATCTGCTGCCTGAAACACAATGTAATTCTGACTTTTTAGAAAAATCTCCACTCCTTCTCGAATTTCTTTATCATCCTCTACCAATAAAATACGGTTTGCTTCCATATCTGCTATCCTTCCTCATTCTTTACTCCGGTTTGTACATCCGGTTTCTTTGAGTTAGTATAGCACGTCTGCCTCTTGCTGTGCATGCTTTTTTCTCTCTGTTTCCGCATCATGTCCATACAGGTATCAGTAAAAATCATGGAAACAATAAATACTGTCACTGCTAAAATCCCGTATGCCGTCCACCTCATCACTTCCTGCGCCATTTCACATTCCTCCCTTCTCCTGATGTGTTTTTAGTATAGACTGTATTTCTAAAGTGGGGCGGGAGAAAAAACAAAAGATTTTCTAAAGATCTTTTTATTTTCTGCCAAGATACAGCAGATGTTAAGAGAAAAGGGGAACAAAACTCTTTTAACATAAAATTCCCATCATTTCAGTTCAATGATGGGAATTTTATGAACACTGCTGCTTATTTTCGAGACATTTAGAGGAAATATCATTGTATATTATTTACAGCAGCATATTGGCTATCGGAAGGCTAATGGCCAATACCACTGCCAGTTCAATCGCAATGAAAATCAGTGTATATTTATAGATTGCTTTAGGCTGCAGCCACTCTTTATTTCCAAACAGCATTGCTGCAAATGGAGAAGCTGCAGGTGTAATAGCCGCTGATGACAATACAAATAGAATCATCATGGATACTACCGGAGCAGAATTTATTCCGGATGCCATGCAGAATGTAGCAATAACCGGCTGCAATAGAAGGCCAATTACAAAACTGTTGCACAGATTTGTAAGCACTACTGTCAGCAGCATGATAATAATGGCAAATGCAGAAATCGGAACATTCTTAAATAATGGTATCAAAATACTATTTAAAAATTCAGATACTCCAGTACCTTTGTCGGTCAGTGTATTTCCTAAAAGGATTGCAGATCCAATCAGAAAATATGTACTCCAGGAGAAACTCTTCATGCTTTCCCCAAATACCATCAACGGTTTTCCGGAAATCCGAATCGTACATAACAAAAATACAATAAACGCTGCAATGCCATAGGTATTTTCTTTTATTACGCGAGCCACACCCCAATTTGGAGCAATACTTGGAATCAAAAGAATCGTGATAAAACCTGCGAAAAATGCTGCAATCAGCTTCTGGCTTACTGTCATAGGCGGAAGCGGATTTTTATCCAGATCTTCCATTGTCAGGTTCTTTAGCTTGCTTACATCAGGACGCAGTACAAATTTGGTAAACAGCACCAGAATAACCACACAGATAAATGCATGAATCAGTCCGGTAGCCAGGTATCCGGCATTGTTTACTTCCACTGGAGTTCCCATAATATTTCCAGTTACTGTAGTGTAATTGCTAAGCAAAGCAAGTCCATTACCCATAAAAGGCGGAATTGGGAATCCAAGAAGTGTTGCAATTGTCACAAGAATCAACATAATAGTCGGGAATTTCTCATTTTTCTTCATTCCCACTGTCTCAAAAATATCATATAAAATCGGTCCAAACAGGAAAATCGGTGTAAACCCGCCCATGAATGCTCCCATCAGCACACAGCCTACCAGAATGTAAAATACCAGCATCCACGGATGGCCAAGACAGCTTTTTCTTGTCAGGAAAAAGCGGCCGCAGTATTCAGTCAATTTATTATCTACCATTGTGTTAATGACCAAAAGCAGGAACATAACCTGAACCAAAATCGGATTTCCGAATGTAGACGACAATACTTCATTCATATTGCTGATTCCGGAAATGCCCACCAGAAAAATCGCCAGAATACTGGATGTAAGTGGATCAGATGTCGTCCACAAATACAGTGTACCGATAAAAATCCCCAAAATCTTCATTCCCATCGGTGTAATGTGTGGAAGCTGAAACGGCAAAAACCGAAAGAATAGCATAATCCCTACACCAATCGCTAAATGTACATACCTTAAATCCTTTTTTTTCGTTTGCATAACAAATAACCCCCATATTTCATAGTTGCGAACCTTTAAAAGTATGATAATATATTAACAGGCATAAAAAAAATAGCCATGACTAATTTTCTGCAAAATAAAATGTGAGGAATGATATGCTATGAATGAACATGGAGTCAAATCTTATTTTATCCAGTACGGAATGAAGGTCTCTGTCAGTAAGGAGACATCTCTCTGCAACTCAAAGCTTTCTGACAATTATATTTATTATCTGGCTGAAGGAATTGCAAGTCTTACTTCTCTAACAAAAGATGGAAACGAAAAAGATTTTCTATATTTTCCTGCTGGAAATCTATTGGGATTTGTGCCGACTCTCATGCGTCATTACCGCAAAATCCGAAATGAGACACCCGTTGACAACACCATGCATTTGACTTCTTTTGGTATTGGAACCAAAACAGACTGCATCTTTTACCGAATCAGCGAACCTGCCTTTGAGTCTCTGCTGGACAAAGATCCCATCTTTGCATCTCATATTATGGAAGCCACTACGCGCAATTTTGCCTCTCTGGTCATGAAATTCCAGGATGTTCAGGAAGAGGCAATTTCTACGCGGCTATACCAATGGCTTCTTACCTTCAGCCAGCCAGAAGGCTGTTTTCGTGCTGTTCCCCGCGGTTTTACCTATGCAGATATCGCAAAGTATCTGGGTGTTCATCCGGTAACTGTCTCCAAGCTGGCCAGTGAACTGAAAAAAAAGGGAATTATTAAAAAAGAACAGGGCCGAATTTTAATTGTTGATGAAAAGCTTCTGAAAGAACTTCTATAATCTTTTAAAATGTAGCCGCGACTAATTTCATCATGCAAAACATATGTTATTATTTTGTCAAAATCAAGTCCGGCTTTCCGGAGAAGGAGAATTAAATTATGGCAGGTGCATCTTATTCTTTTCAGGAACATTTGATCAAAAGACAGGCAGCGGCTGAAAACGCTATGCTGCAGGAACTTCGTTCCGGCAATTATACTATCAGCAATCCACTGGTATCCTATAATCTTTATTTGATCAATCCGCTTTCTGCAGTAATTTCCTTTTACACAGAAGAGGAAACCGCTGTAACAGCAACCATTTTTGGTAAAACAAAACAGGCATCCATCACCCACACCTTCCCAAAGGCAAGAGAGCATGTTCTTCCGATTTTGGGGCTGTACTCCGATTATACCAATCGGGTAGAACTGCGTACATACCGGGGAACTTCCCACATAGTAGAAATTCCAGTTCCCAATGTATTTGAGGATGGATCCCCTCTGGAATCCATGGATACTACACCGGAATATCTGCAGGACCACTGTATTTTCCTGTCTCCTGCCGGCTCCGAGTTGGCTACTGCTTATGACTATGCAGGAGATATCCGCTGGTGTCTGAATATTAAATGTGTATTTGATATGAAACGGCTTAAAAACGGACATGTGCTCATGGGAACCGATCGTCTGGTTCATATGCCTTACTATATGTCCGGCATGTATGAAACCAGTCTCTGCGGAAAAATTTATCACGAATACCGTCTTCCCGGCGGATCTCACCACGATGCCTTTGAAATGCCGGACGGCAATCTGCTGTGCTTAACAGAAGACCTTACCTCCCCTACTGTAGAGGATATGTGCGTACTGTTAGATAGAGAAACCGGCGAAATCATAAAAACCTGGGATTACAAAACTTTTTTGCAGCCAGGTCTTGGAAAAAGCGGAAGCTGGTCTGAGAAAGACTGGTTCCACAACAATGCGGTCTGGTATGATGAAAACACTCATTCCCTCACTTTTTCCGGACGCCATATGGATGCTATCGTAAATATCGACTTTGAAACCGGCAAACTGAACTGGATCATCAGTGATCCGGAAGGATGGCCGCAGGAATGGGTAGATAAATACTTTTTCAAACCAATTGGCAACAACTTTGGATGGCAGTATGAACAGCATGCCTGCCTGATTACTCCAAATGGAGATGTTATGTGCTTTGACAACCATCACTGGGGCTCTAAAAATAAAGAACGTTTCCTGATGGCAAAGAACAATTATTCACGCGCAGTCCGTTACCGGATCAACACTAAGGATATGACCATCCAGCAGGTATGGGAATATGGAAAAGACAGGGGCGCTGAATTTTTCTCTCCATATATCTCCAATGTAGAATTTTACAACGAAGGGCACTACATGGTTCATTCAGGAGGAATTGCCTATAACAAGGATGGGGAAATTTCCGAATCTCTGGGAGCATTTGAACAGTTCATGGATGGCACCTTAAAAGCCACCACTCTGGAAATCTGCAATGATAAGATTATGATGGAACTGCATACCAAAGGCAATTACTATCGCGCCGAAAAAATGAGACTATATGAAAAAAATGGAAATCTGGAATTAGGCGAAGGATCTCTCTTGGGACACATGGGTGCAACTGCTGAATTTGATACGGAAGTTCCTGCTGCTCTTTCCCCTGATCTGCTTCCAGATAAATTTGAGGCTCGTGTAGAAGATGAGGAAGATCGTTTTACTTTCCACGCTAAATTTGAAAAAGGCCAGCTTGTTATGCTGCTGCTTGAACGAGGTGATGAAATTCACCGATACTATATTTCTACCTCTGCGCTTTCCAGGAAAGCAATGTGCTGTGGTACATTCCTGGAGTCCGATGAGCGTGTTACCAAGACCAGCATCAACAAAGCCGGTCTAAATGGTACATACAATCTGTTTGTAATTGTCGATGACATCAAATATCCTTGCGGCATCCGCATTGAGTGCTGATAAAAAAGTCCAGGGACCAGGCTCAGCCTGTCTCTGGACTTTTTTGATTTGTCCTGCCTTTTATTATTTCAGCATCTCTCCATATCTTCCTAAAAAGCTTTGAGTCCGCTCATTGCCGGACGCAAATACAGTTTTTGGTGTTCCCTCTTCCACGATAACACCATCGGCCATAAATATGACCCGATCAGAAATATCCCTGGCAAACGCCATCTCGTGGGTGACGATAACCATGGCAATATTTAAATCTGCAAGAGAGCGGATAACCTTTAATACCTCTCCGGTCAGTTCCGGGTCCAGGGCGGATGTGGGCTCATCAAAAAACAAAATCCGGGGATGCAGGGCCAATGCCCTGGCAATTGCAGCTCTCTGGCACTGCCCTCCGGAAAGCTGGCAGGGGTAGGAGTCTGCCTTGTCCTCCAGCCCCATCTTCTGAAGCAGCTTTCTTGCCTCTGATTCTGCCTCCTTCCGATCCCTTTTCTGCACATGGATTGGCGCGTCTGTAATGTTTTTTAACACCGAATAGTGGGGAAATAGATTAAAATTTTGAAATACCAGGCCATACAGACTTTGTATTTCTCTTAATTCCTTCTTAGGCGCATAACTTATACGCCCCTTTCCCTCGGCCAGAACTGCCCTGGTATCTCGATACCAAATCTCTCCCCGATCCATGGTTTCCAGCATGGTGGCGCACCGCAAAAGTGTGGATTTTCCTGACCCGGAAGGTCCGATGATAGACACAATTTCTCCGTCCTCCACGCTTAGAGAAATATCTTTTAATACCTCCACATCTCCAAAAGACTTTTCAATGTGATTTATGGTTAAAATACTCATAGTCCCCTCCCTAAGCGTAGTAATCCATCTTCTTTTCTATATATTCCATGACCACTGCTACCACCAGATTAAAGACATAATAGAAAATACCAGCAGCCACAAAAGGCATCATCGTTCCTTTCGCAGCCAGCGCCTTTGCCACACTGAACATCTCCATAACGCTTAAGGTAAACGCCAGAGAAGTATCCTTTACCAGGGTAATGACCTCATTGGTCACTGAAGGCAGAATCCGCTTTATTACCTGGGGCAGAATAATCTTGAAAAAGGTCTGGCTGCGGCTGTATCCTAAGATTTTGGCCGCTTCATACTGGCCTGCAGGCATTGACTGGATTCCGCTCCGGTAAATCTCTGCAAAATAAGCGGCGTAATTGATGACAAAACCAATAAATACAGCCCACAGCCGGTATCCTCTGCCAATCTGAATGCCCAGCAGGTAAAATGGCCCAAAATATACGACCATAAGCTGAAGCATCAACGGGGTGCCCCGCATAATGGATATGTACCCCTTTGTCAGATTCCGGACAATCGGGTTTTTCGACATTCTTCCAAAGGAAATAATCAGTCCTAACGGCAATGAAAATACCAAAGTCACCATAAATATCTGAATGCTGACTCCCATTCCTCCGATTAATTGTTCAATCATCTGGCTGATGCTCATACTCTTACTCCTGTTACTTGCTGATTATCGTTACATCTTTTCCGAACCACTTTTCAGAAATCGCAGTCAGTGTGCCGTCTGCTGCCATTTCCTCTAAAGCGCCCTGCACCTGATCCCGAAGTTGGGTATTGCCTTTCTTAAATCCAATGGCATACACCTCGGAAGAAATAGATTCATCTAAAATCACAAAGTCTGACTGTCTCTCCTGAATCATATATCCGGCCACAGTCACATCCATGGCAATGGCATCTACCGCTCCCTGCTCCAGATCCATAAATGCTGTATTGTAATCTGGAGTCACCACCAGTTCTGCAAATGTTCCAGCCAGATCCGGCATCTCTTCTAATGCTGCCTGTGCGGAAGAATCCACCTGTACCTCTACTACCTTGCCGGCCAAATCTGCCAGAGTCTTGATTCCGGATTCCGGATCCACTACAAAAATCTGGCTATTATCCATGTATGGATCCGACCAGGTATAATTGTCCTCCCTGCCGTTCATGGTAAATCCGTTCCAGATACAGTCAATATTTCCGGTATCCAGTTCCATGTCCTTTGCATCCCAGGCAATAGGCTGAGGCTGATAAGTAAGTCCCAGACGCTTTGCCGCTTCCTGGGCCAGTTCCAGATCAAAACCAGTGTATTCCCCATCATCTCCTAAAAATCCCATAGGCGGAAAATCCTGATCAAACCCAACTATCAGTGTGCCTCCTTCTCCAGGAACTGCCGCCTCGCCTGCCTCTGCTTCCGACTGCTCTTCATTCGCCGCTTCTGTGCTGCCGTCCTTTGTCTCGGCTGCCGAAGTCTCTGCCTGGCTTTTAGCTACAGTGCTCCCGGCATCTGATCCGGCGCCTGCTCCTGTATCCTTAGTCCCGCATCCTGCCAGAGAAAGTCCCAAAACCGCTGCCATCATTACACCTATCCATCTTTTTTTCATAATCATTTCCTCCTCACTTCCTAGTGTTTCACTGACGTGTTACTATAGTAGCATACTAAAGCAATGGTTGTAAAGAGAAACTTTAAAAATTTTTTGTAACAGTTCAGCCATGCGAAGATTCAGACAGGAAAAAGCGTTGAAAGCTTGTTTTCATAAGAGTTTTCCTATCTGAATCTTCATAGGGCAGACGCCAGACGCTTCTTGCCCGCTTGCAGCGGACAAGAAGATGCATGGCTGAACTGCTACAAATAAATATCTATACGATTGTGCGAAACTGATCCAGTCTGTCAATCTCATACACTGGCAAAATGTCTGTCCGGCCAGCCAGTTTTCCCGGATTGTACCAGCAGGTATCCACTCCCGCAGTGATTCCTCCTAAAATATCCGAGGTCAGTGAATCTCCCAGCAAAATCATAGTTTGAGGATCCCCATCCGATATCCGTTCAAAGCAGTAGTCAAAATATTCTTTCTGGGGCTTCTGGCTTCCCGCATCTTCTGAGACAAAAATCCCATCCATAAACTTATCCAGACCTGATAAAGCCAGACGCTTATACTGTGTGGTTGAGGTGCCGTTTGTAACCACATAAAGGCCATAGCCTTTCTCCTTTAAATATCCGCACAGCTCCATGGCCCCATCAATTAAAACCGCAGAACTGTCCAGGCATCCCCGGTACATTTCCTCTGCTTCTTCCCCGTCTACAGTCTTTCCCAACTGTCTAAAAAACTCTTCAAACCGTTGGTTTACCAATCGCTCCTTGGTCACTTCTCCCCGTTCAAATGCCGCCCAGGCTGCTTTGTTAATCTCTTTATAACGGGCCAGATATTCCTCATTTGGCAGAAAGCCGTAATGACTTAGTACCTGATGGATTCCCTGACGTTCCGCCGCCTCAAAGTCCAGCAGCGTGCCGTCCACATCCAGTAAAATATTACGATAACTCTTCATACACAATTGTTCCTTTGCAGATGGTATAAATAACTTTTCCAGTAAGTTCTTCCCCGATAAACGGACTGTTTGCAGCTTTTGAGGCAAACTCCTCTTTCTTTACGATCCAGGTCTTTTCCGGATCAAAAATCACCAGATCCGCCGGACCATTTTCTTCCAGACAGCCGCAGTCCAGATGGTACAGGCGCGCCGGATTATAACTCATCTTTTCCATGAGCTGAACCATGGTAAGATGGCCTTTTTTTACCAGATTGGTAATACCAAGAGCCAAAGCGGTTTCCAGCCCTGTAATGCCGCTGGGCGCTTCTGTCAGGGGACGCGCCTTTTCCTCTGCGCTGTGAGGCGCATGATCGGTTGCAATCATATCAATGGTGCCGTCTTTTAACCCTTTTATGAGCGCATCCCTGTCCGCTTCGGTGCGAAGGGGCGGATTCATCTTTGCAAGTGCGCCATGCTTTAACACTGCCTCTTCGGTCAGGGTAAAATGATGGGGCGTTACTTCCGCCCATACATTGGCCCCAAGGGATTTTGCCAAACGCACCATGGCAACGGAACTGGCAGAACTGATATGCTGAACATCGATGGCTGCCCCGGTATCTTTTGCAATCATGCAGTCTCTTGCCACCATAGCATCTTCTGCCAGAGCCGGTGAGCCGTAAATACCCAGTTGTTCCGATACCCTTCCATGATTAATTCCATTCTGTTTAATGTAAGCAGGATCTTCCTCATGAAAACTTAACGGCATATCAAGAACCGCCGCTTTTTCCATGGCTTCCCGAACCAGCCTCCCGTCTTTTAGCGGAATCCCGTCATCAGTAAAACCAGCGGCTCCAGCGGCTTTTAAACCTTCCATATCCGTCAATTCCTCGCCCTTAAATCCAAGAGACACTGCCGCAGTGCTTAAAACATGGATTCCTGTTTTCTTTCCTTCCTCCAGCACATACTGCAGAGTTTCCACGTTATCTACAATGGGTTTTGTGTTTGCCATCAGCACAACTGTGGTATATCCTCCCTTTGCCGCCGCTGCTGCTCCGGTATGAATATCCTCTTTGTAGGTAAAGCCCGGATCCCGAAAATGCACATGGACATCTACCAGTCCCGGCGCAACCACTTTTCCCGCTGCATCAATGACCCGATCATTTTCAGAAAGTTCTCTGCCGTCTTCTCCAAACGCAATTCGCTTAATCCGATTTCCATCCAGCCAGATATCTCCCACTGCATCTATATTCCTTTTCGGATCAATGATTCTTCCGTTTTTGATTACAATCATCCTGTATCCTCCTGTTCGGTTTTGCAATTTTTGTAAAAACTCCCTGCGGAAGTTCAAAGATAAACACAATTCCCAGCACAATAGCCACTGCCATTTTAAGGGCTTCAAACCCAGTTACCAAAGCTAAATCCAGCCTTCCTGTCACAATATAATAAGACGTCCAGTAAACGCCTGCGCCCGGAACCAGCGGAAAAATCCCCGGAATCAGAAATAAGGTCACCGGACACCGTTCCCATACAGCAAACAATCTGGAAAGCAGAATCACCCCTACGGCTGCAAAAAAAGTAGCTTCTGCCGCAGACAGCGCCCCTTCCAGGCTGCAGTAAATCAGCCATCCCACGCCTCCAATCAGTCCGCAGTAAGGGTAGTAAATCCTGGGAACAGAAAACAACAGAGAAAAAGCAATGGTTCCCACTGCTGCCGCAATTATCTGACTCATCACAGCATCGCACCTCCCATCAGCCGGCTGTAGACCGTAAACATCAGTCCCACTCCCAGCGCAATGCAGAAAAACACCAGCATGGCATCTAACATCCGCACAGATCCGGAAATGTAGTCTCCGTCTGCAATGTCCCGTATGGCGTTGGTAAACGGCACTCCGGGAACCAGAGGGATGATGGATCCGATAATCATATAATTTAAATGTTCTCCTATTTTTAAGTGATACATCACCATACACAAACATGTTACCAGAGCGCCTCCGGCAATGTTTCCCACAATTTTAGACAGTTTCGGGACACTTATGTACAGTACAAACAGATACAGTATGAGTCCTGCCAAAAAAGCCGCGCTGCTGTCGGCAAAGTTCCCTCCAAAGAGATGACAGAAACAGCCGCTTCCGATTCCGGATGCCAGAATCTGCATCAATTTGCTTTTCCCCGGCATGTGCTCAATCTCTTTTAGCGCCTTTTGCACCTCTTCGATGGTATAGCAGCCGGTTTCAATCTCTCTGGACAACTGGTTTACTGCCGCTACCCGGTTTAGATGGGCGCTGCCCACCGGAATATGCTGAACTTTTGCAAAATACTGTTCTCTCACATTCCCTGCTGTCATTAAAATCCCGTTGCTGAGCACAAATGCATCTGCAAAATCCACTCCGTAATAACGGCAAATCCGATCAATGGTTTCTTCCACCCGAAAGATTTCCGCTCCGTTTTCCAGAAGAATGTGGCCCGCTTCCATGGCAGCTTCCAGCACTTCCCGCTCCCACTCGCCTTTTTTTACTTCCGAATTCTCAGTCTGTCCCTGATCCATCTTTTCAAGACCTATTTGGCTGCTGCTTTCCCGTCTGCTTCCAGTTTTTTCAGACATTCCTCCACCTCGCCCAGAGTTTCAATCTCAAAATCAGCCAGCGAGCGATCAAATCCGAACCTCTCGTCAATCACTGCCGCAATCTTCATCCCAGCTCTGCTTGCCGCAGTAATCCCCACAGTAGAATCTTCTATGACCAGGCATTCCTCCGGGCAAACCCTCAGTTTTTCAGCTGTATAGAAGTAAATCTCCGGATCTGGTTTGCTCCTTTCAAACATATTTCCGCTGACCACCTGATCAAAATACTCAATAATCTCATTTTCCGTCAGTACCCTGGTCACCAGAGAAAGCTTGGTGGAAGACGCCACTGCCAGGCGGTATCCCCTTTGTTTTAAATGAGCAATCAGATCCTTTGCCTCTTTTCGGAATATGCTCCGATAATCAATGGTCTCATAGATCGTCCTCTGCTTCCGGTATTCCTCCCGAAGGCTTTCCCAGTTCTGGCCATTTGCTGCTGCCTTTTCTACAATCAGCCAGGTATCTCTGGCTGTACGTCCTACAACGCCCAGCAGATCCTCTTTTGCAGTCTTGGGATTTTTGGTACGGACAAACTTAAGCAAATCTTCTAAATACAGCATTTCGCTGTCGATCAGCACTCCGTCCATGTCAAAAATCACTGCTTTTATCTTGTTTTTCTCCATGTTTTCCTCCGCGCAAAACCATGTACTCTTTGCTCCCAACATCATAGCATAACAAAGCAGATTTATCCACAAAAAAAGAACGGCAGAATACGCATCTTCTTTCTTATCGTCTCCTGCCGTCTATTTCCAATTCCCTACATCTGTCTGCCGGGCCGTGAATAAAAGCTGATCAAATACAGACCGCACAGTCCTACCAGTCCGTAGACAATCCGGGAAAGCCAGCTCATGCTTCCAAACAGGAAGGCAACCAGGTTAAAATCAAAAAATCCAATCAGCCCCCAGTTGACTGCTCCTATAATACCGATTGTCAATGCCGTATAATCCAATGCTTTATTACCCATATGATTTCCTCCATTTCTGGTGATACTATGGATAATGTGCTCCAAATAACTATTTTTATACGCCGGCTGCATCTAATTGTTTTAAAATTTCAGCTTCTCTGCCGTCAAACAGCAGCCGCTTGTTGTACTCGTAATACCGCTCGCACTGGTATTCCTGCAAAAAAGACACACTGTAATACCTGGAATTTAATTCGGTTACAAACATCACCATTTCCTGGCTGTCCCCAAAAGCTGCCTCCATAAAATCAAAGGCGTGTTCCAGCATGCTGCCGCTCTGCGCTGTCAGTTCTTCATAACAATCGCTTTTTTCTCCAAACCAGACTCGAAGCTGCTGCCAGACCTCTTCCTTGTCCTGCATTCCTGCCGCCTTTCTTTCCTGGTTCCAGCTTTCCAGCACCGATAACACCTGGCGGTAACTCCTATCCTCTCTCGTATTTAAAAGCTCTGCTTTCTTTTTATCCCTGTATTCGGTATCAAAATCTGCTGTAATCTGATCCAGATCGCCAATCTCCGGAAATCTGCGAAGCTGTTTCATCAGAAGTTCCATCTCGTCTGACTGTTTCCGACAGGCCGCAAATTGGCTGGAAAGTCTGGCAAGAAGCAGTCCCACCAGGCTGAACCGTTCGTCAAAGGATGCCTTTGCCGCCTGATTGCACACAGTTTCCCGTATTACACCATTTAGGATTTCTTCTACCTGGTACTCGCTGCTGTACCGATCATACAGTTCCAGATAATTGGCAAAATCCTTTGCGATTTTCGGGAACTGAAGATACTGGCCGATTACCTCCCGGTCTGTCTTTTTCCCTAATTTTTCATAGACCTGTATCAGCTCTGACAGGTCCTCCCACCCTCTTGGAGTGGCAAAAAGTTTGCCATCTACGGTTGTCTCTATCTGGCACAGGTGTTGGGGCTTAATACTTAAATAAGACTGGATAGCCGGATGAATCATTTCTCTGGATGCATATTCTTTCCATGCTTCATAGTCCGGCTCCACATATATTTTCTTGATTCGGTCCAATGTTACCACGTCAAATTCCCGCACGGATTTGTTGTATTCCGGAGGATTTCCCGCTGCTGCAATCACCCAGCCCTCCGGTATTTTGTGGCTTCCAAAAGTTTTGCACTGCAGAAACTGGAGCATAGCTGGCGCCAGTGTCTCTGACACACAGTTAATCTCATCGATAAACAAGATTCCTTCTGACAGTCCGGTTTCTTCCATCTTGTTATAAACCGACGCCACAATTTCACTCATGGTATATTCCGTTACCGTATACTCTTTTCCTCCAAACTGCTTTTTTTCAATAAAGGGCAGTCCCACTGCACTCTGTCTTGTGTGATGAGTAATGGTATAAGATACCAGCCCAATCCCGCACTCCCTTGCAGTCTGTTCCATAATCTGGGTTTTTCCCACCCCCGGCGGTCCAATCAGCAAAATCGGCCGCTGTCTGACAGCAGGGATCACATATTCCCCCGTTTCGTCTTTCATCAGATACGCCTCTATGGTATCTTTTATCTCCTGCTTTACCCGTTTAATGTTCATGGGCAGTTCCTCCTGGCTCTTTTTCCTCTAATTTCAGATCTTCCGGCGATAAAATCAGCTTCATGGCCCAGGATGGCACTGAAATATCGCTGTAATTGTCTTCTATAAACACAAATGCCGTATCGTAATACGGACTTTCTATTGGATAAATTCCCTTTCCGTCTGTAAAATAAATCAGGCCCCGCAGTTTGTGAAACTGATTTTTTGCAGTAAGAATGCGGATATATTCAAATACTGGCCGAAAATCCGTACCGCCATGGCCCTGTATCGTAAAGTTGTCCATATAATCTTTCATTTCTTTCTGACTGGTAATCACTGCATCCGACTGGATTTTATCATCGCACTGGATGATGTGGACATTGATTTTACGAAAATACGTCTCGGATTCTGCCAAAATCGTGTAGGTTTCCTCTAAAAACCGGCGAACCAGATCGCCGGAGCAGGACAGGGATGTATCGATGGCAATGGCAAAATCTTCAATGCGCCGGATCTCCTTTGTCTCCAACGGTTCCAGCAGGGGCATATTGCCGTAAAGACTAAGGCCGTAGGTATAAAACCCGTAGTCAAAGGAATCTGCATCCACCTGCATTTCCTCTTTGAGAACAGAGAAACGGCGCAAAAACTGTTTGTAATCATACCGCTCCCTGTTTTCTGCCTGAACCTGCTCCAAAAGACTCTGATGATCCTCGGATGCATCTTTGGATCCGGTTTCCATCGCAGTCTGAAGTTTTTCCCGGTTGTCCTTCCATCGGTTCTGCCTGGCTGCAGCTGCCTTTGGCGGCTGTTCCTTTTTCCACAAACTGTGGCTGTCCACTGTAAATTCTGCTGCCAGACGGTTTCTCTCCCGCTCCGGCAGTTTCATTTTTGTCAATACGTAGTAAATTCCCTCTGCTGTCAGGGTGGTCAGACCATTATTTTTCAGCCTCAAGTAAAATTCCCTTCGTACTGGAGAGGGGTGGATATACACACACTTCTGATACAGGGTGTCGATAATGGATTCCATAGCAATATCGCAGGACAGGTTCCATAAGCTCTCCTTACTTTCCCCGTTTATCTGGGAAAGCATCCGATTGTCCAGGTGTCCAAACAGACAGTGAAGCACCATATGCAGATAGGCCCGGTTGACGCAGACTCTCCCTTTCCGAAACAAACCAGTTAAATACTCCGGCTGATAATAAATCAGAAATCCATCTGTGGCAATGCCGTATCCGGCCAGTCCCCAATCTGCCTCAAATCCCAGACTGCTTAGCGCCAAATCCAAAAACCGCATATTTAAATACAGCTCATTTCGGGAACGGCCCAAAATCTCTGTACATAGATCTATCAGGTTTAATTCTGCAAGCTGCCTTTCTCTTGTCGGATCGATCATGGTTTGTCTGCAAATGCCTCCCGCTCTTTTTTCAGTTCCTCATATAGCTGGTACAGAGTCCACCGGCTGTTTTGCTCTGTCACAATTGCTTTTAAATCAATTTTGGGAACCCCAGCCTTTCTAAGCTGAAGCAGCAGCTGATCCAGACGCCGCTCTGTAAACTGGTAAAGCACCAGCATCTGCTCCTCAATGGGATTATCTGTTTTTTCTTGTGAGACGACTGTGTTTTCTTCCTCTTTATTCAGCGGTTCCTCTGTTTTGATACCCAGCAAATTTCCTATCGTCTCTCCAGTCTGCCCGTCTGTCACATTTTTAATCCGGATTCCCATCCGTACCAGTACGCTTTTCATCAGCGCCGGCTTTGGCGCATTACCTGGATTATAATATAACACTACTTCTCTCATGGTGATTCTCTCCTTATAATTCAAATTTTCGTTTTTTAACCGGTGTTTGATAAAGCTTTGTTCTGCGTGCATCCATCAGCACTGTAACTGCCTCTGTCTGCCCTGATTCAGAAGCCGCCTCCGCCATCGCCGAGACTGACTTTTCGTCCATAATCCCATCTTCTGCAATCCTCCCCAGAAGCTTCATATCCTGAATCCTTAAAAATGCCTTCATGGACTGGGCCGGATGGTCTTTCAAATAGGTTGTGTACTGCTCCCTTGATGCTTCACTTAAACCAAGGGGATACCAAAGTCTGTACCAGGCAAGTTCTGCTATGGTTTCCGGCTGTTCCTCTACACACACATAGGGAAACAGCGCGTCATATTCCGGCATCTGAATCTGGGTCTGCCGAAAACAGTACCGATACCTGTGACCGCATCCATGGGTTTCCAGCACCAGAATCCGCGCTGGAGTATTTTCTACTGATTCTTCAAAAAACTCCGGAATCAGCAGTTTTGCCTGTATCTGCCCACTCTGATCCCGAAGGGTCAGGCGCAGCATCTGGTTTAATTCTGCCAGCATTTCAGGAAGGCAGGATTTTCCCTCTTCCATATAGACATCCAGTTCTTCGATTCCTCTGCACCCGGTAAAAAGTCCGGCTCCCAGATCCGCCATAGAAGACCAGAATGTAAATTTTTTGAGGGCTCCGCAATTATAAAACCCATATCTTCCGATCCGCACCAGGGTCTTTGGCAGGGATACGGACTCTACTTTGTCGCCGCAGAGAACGGGTATTGTTTCCTGAAAAGGGGCCGGCTTTGGCTCTTTTCTCATCATGGCTGAACATACATACTCTGCCATCTCCAGAACTGGAAGGCTTTTTCCGGTCTCCTCATGGTCCCAAACCTGATCCGGGATCTCAATCTGACCATCGTCTCCTAAAATCCGCAGGATCCGAGCGCCCTCTGTCCCTTCTGTCCTGCATTTTTCCCATAAAAGTTCCATATGCTTGATCCTCTTTATATCCATTTTTACACCAAAAAGCCATCCATGTTTCCTGTCAGGTAAATCCAGTCCTGAACAGTTCTATTTTATCATAAATCATTTTACATGATAATTGGCAAAACATATAAATGATGTTGGGCTTAGAGTGATACAGTACACCAGTATCCAAAAAATAAAAACACTCCCTTTCTAAAAACATCCTTTTGGGATTATTTTTAGAAGAGAGTGTCTTATGTAAGAGATTCGTTCAAAACAGCATCATGCCAGGGTTTTACAGAGCTGGACTGTTTCCATCCCAGGAACCGTCAGCCGTTACAAAATATCCATCCGGAGTCTTTTCATTTTGATACATGGAGCCGTATGGACGCGCATCTAAGCTGTTTTCAACTGTGCTGAAATAATACCATTTATTATTAATGAACTGCCATCCTTTTTGCATGCCGGTATTCTCATCATTCCAGTACCACTTATTGCTGCTCTGATCCAGAACCCATCCGTTTTTCAGATACCCATCTGAACCAAATGCCCACCAGTTTCCATTAATATGCTGCCAAGCCACCTGTTCCTGATTGGTTTCTGCTGATACATGTCCAATCTCTATTGCACCATCTGCATATTTATACCGCCAGCCGCGCTCATCTTTCTCCCATGCGCCTGAACCGCCATGTGCTGCGTCGCCGCGGCTTCCTGTAACGGTATTTCCCGGCCCTTTAGAACTGCCGCTTCCACTGGAACTGCTTCCTCCTCCGCCTGAGCCGCCGCTTCCGCCGGAACTGCTTCCTCCT
>JBKUOG010000022.1:53227-56308 GCA_046957575.1 Lachnospiraceae bacterium
CTGCTTCCTCCTCCGCCTGAGCCGCCGCTTCCGCCGGAACTGCTTCCTCCTCCGCTGGAGCCGCCAGAACCAGAGCCATTGTTTTCGGAATTTCCTCCGTTATTCTCAGAGCCGCCTCCATTGTTTTCAGAGTTTCCTCCGTTATTCCCAGAGCCGCCTCCATTGTTTTCAGAGTTTCCTCCGTTATTCTCAGAGCCGCCCTGTTCAGGCAAGTTAATTTCTAACTGGATCTGTACATCGCTATATACAGGAACCTGATTATTTCCTTCCACAGTCTCGTGGTATTCGATTACCAAATTGGTCTTTCCGGTAGTAGGCAGAGTAAGATTTATCTGAGCTGTACCATTGCTCAGCGCCTGGGTCTGTTCTATGCCGGACGCAGTTTTTACTGTTATATTTCCAGAAGGAATCATTCCTCCTGACACACCTGCTGCGGTCACCTGAACCTGTATGCTGCGTGCTGCCTGATCCGTTACTCTATAAGAAGCAGAAAGAACAGGAACTGCAGAAATAATCTCTGCATTTGCTGTATGGGTTCCTTCCTTCACCCAATTTGCAGAAGGAAGAATGGTCCAGGAAAGCTGATACTTACCTGGAAGAATCACCTCTGCTGCAGGTACTCCGTCCTGTGTATATGCGGCAAATGTAATATCCTGCGCTCCTGGAAGTAATTCCTGCGGCAATTCAGCCTTATCCTGAGCACGCACCCACTTGTAGGCCGGAATATGAGACTGACCATCATATACTGCTGTTCCCGCTGAAGTGACCTGAAGTTCAGGCTGAATTTTTTCTACTGTCAGAGTTTGTCTTGCGCTGGAACTCTGTAAATCCTGGGGAATATCTCCGCCTCCATATTCAACAGAAATGGTGTTCTCGCCAGGTACAAAACCAGCCGAAGGAAGAACTGTAACAGGAGAAAAATGTGCTTCTCCATTACTGTCTACCGATTTTGTTTCCAAAGGCTGTCCATTCAGTAACAGACGCATTTCATTATTGCCTGCAGGTTTGGAACCATCCCTGCCTGATTTTTGAGCAACAGCAGAAATCTCCAATACATCCATGGGGCTTGCTGCGGTAACATCCTGCTGACCACTTTGGATAGACAGCTTTACCTGGCTTGGCAAAGCCTTGCTGTTCTCTGCCACCCAATCATTACCTTTCCGTTTCATTACAATATTTGGCTGACTGTAATCAGGCGTAATCCCTAAAACACCATCCGAAGCTGAGTTCGCAACAGTCAAGTAGGTGTGTCCCTCTTGGACACGTCCTGATCTC
The DNA here is from genome assembly GCA_046957575.1 of Lachnospiraceae bacterium. Classification (GTDB taxonomy): domain Bacteria; phylum Bacillota; class Clostridia; order Lachnospirales; family Lachnospiraceae; genus UMGS1370. Next base: position 54,503 of record JBKUOG010000022.1, read on the forward strand.
CCACTAAAATAACCTTCTGTCAAAAGCTTGGCACTTCCTGTAAATGTATCCACAGTCAGACAGCCATCCTGTTTTAAGGCAAACATGCCGTCAGAACTGTTCAAAGTCCCCAATCCAGGAAGAGCAGTGAGACTTGTCATATCCAGAATCGCACCAGATCCTAATTCTACATTAATACCCCCCCTGCTGCCGGTTAAAGTCTTTGCCATTACCGTTCCCGTCGGAATATTAAGATCTGTAATATCCTTTAAATTCATAGAGGCTGGATAAACAGGGGAAACTGTCACCTGAACAGAGTCTGCCCCTGTTCCTTCAATTACCTTTGCAGTCTGCCCATTTATCAGATCAATCGTAACATTTCCTGATGCATAATCGGGATTTGCGACTGGATCCGGCGGTTCTACAGGATTGATTAAATCATCCCCGCTTTGTTTTACCACATCAGAACCACATGCATATATACTTTCCATCTTTATGCCATTGTCGATCTGAATACTGACATCCCCGCCAGGCATCTCCAATCCGCCTCCGAATATGGAGCCATACTCTCCGCTGCCTTTTAAAATAATAGACCCATTAGAACCAGCATAGTCTGCCATATCCGCTGCTCCTCCGGCATACAGATGGATCTTCCTGGCCCCTGCCCCTCTTTTGATATTAGACAGGGTTAATTCATGACCATTGGCATAAATACCCGCCCTTACTTTGCTTGTAAGGCTTAATTCGATGTCTTCTATGGTAACATCTGCTCCCAAAGCAAGTCCTGCTGAGCGGACAAGCAGGCTGCCACTATATCCAGGAGCCGGGCGAACGGTTACCGCCTTATCAAATACAAACGTCTCATTATTATCCTTGCCGTTAATAAAGCCCTTGTCTATAATATAAATGGTTCCGCCATCTGCCACATTTGCCATGGCATCTTCAAACCGATTATATGGAAATAGTTCTGAACCATTTCCAGAAGTATCCGCGTTGCTATATTGCTTATATGTATATACATTCATAGGATCGACTGCAGGTAATGCATAGAGCGCTGCCTCTTCCGGTTCTGCTCCCAGGCAGGCGGCCAGATCTCCATCTTCTCCCCCGCACACTGCGCAGTCGGCATCCACCCCATCCGCTGTGCACAATACGCTGCAGGTGCAGGTCTCTTCCTTTGGCATTTCTTCTAATGAGGTACAGATATCGCAGACAAATGTACAGGGACTTTCAATCCCTTCTGGCTGATATCCGCAGACATCATCATGTACATGACGGCAATTCAGCTTTTCCCGGATGCATCCTTCTTCCTCACTGCATTCATGCACACAGTCTACTGGCCTTCTTCGTTTGGAAACAGCCGGCGTAGCAACTGGATCTTCCTCTGGTTCCGGATAGCATTCCTCTGTGTGGGTGTGAACACAATCCCTGACCAGCCGATAACAGTCATCATCATGAACATGGGTACATGGACTTCCCGGAGCGGCTGGAAGATAGCCGCATTCGGCTGTATGAGCCGTATGATGTTCACACAGTCCTCCCTGTTTACTGGCCGGAGCCGCTAAAACAGGAACCATTGTCTGCAGGCTGAGCATGGTTCCGCATAAGAACCATGCCAAAATTTGTTTTGGTTTTCTCATAGTCTCTCCTTTGTAATTTTGATGATGTCGGAGCCGAATTTATCTGACTCCAAAGTCGTGCCTATAGGGCCTTAAAGAAAAAAAAGCAACGGAAAACATGATACAAATCAAGTCCTTCGCTGCAAATAAAACAAAGCGCGAGACGGGATTCGAACCCGCGACCCTCGCCTTGGCAAGGCGATACTCC
>JBKUOG010000023.1:0-50549 GCA_046957575.1 Lachnospiraceae bacterium
CTCAGGTGGTAGAGCACTTGACTTTTAATCAAGTTGTCCGGGGTTCGAGTCCCCGATGCCTCATTTTTGATTAAGAATCAATAACAAAAGTTATTGGTTCTTTTTTTTATTGTCTATTTTATTATCAAAAGTTCTTTTCTTTTAATGTAAAATTTGTTATACTAATATACATAGTATAAAATTGCCTAAATTTGATAAATAAGATTATTTTTTTAAAGCAAAAGGCACATGATTGTTCTTTGTGTTGATAGATCGTTTTTTGTATTTTGTAATTTTTTAGAAAGTATGATGGCTCAATAATAGTAGTTTGCACAAAATTGATAAAAAGCGGAGGTACAAAAGATGAAGTCAGAGCAGAATAGTGGAGACACAAAAAAGGTAAAATTTGGAATCTTGGAAAAATTGTTAATAGGAATTATTCTTCCTATGGTTCTCATTTTAACTCTTGTAGGATTCCGTCTCAATTATGAAGTGGATGAGATTGTGATGGGACTGAATGATGAATATTTGACTTCGGAAACAGATTCTGCAGCACAGCAGATGAATGCCCATTTTCAGCGCTATATGGGTATAGCAAAGTCCATGTCTGAAACAAAGGAACTTGCGCGAATTCTATCTGAATGGCATGCAGGTTTTGACGGAACAAGACAGCATAATGATTTATTGACTTTTTTGAGAGATATTCAGGGCTCTGACAGTATGATAGCATCTGTATGGGTCTATAATATGAATGTAAAAGAACTTTTGCAGTCAGATGAGACATATGCAGATTCTAAGACGTTTGATGCGACAAGCAGGAAATGGTATGCTCCTGTCGTGAATGGGCAAAAGATAGCTGCAACAGGTGCATATGAGGATGTTTCAACAGGAAAACTGATTATGACATTTGCGGCTCCTGTTATGACGGATGGTACATTAACCGGAATTTTGGGAGTAGATGTTTCTTTGGATACAGTTATTCAGGAGACATCCCGGATTAAGATAGGAGACACTGGTTATTTAACTGTATTCGATGCAGATAATAATATTATTTATCATCCTGACCAGGGATTGTTATTAAAGAATGTTTCAGATATAGAGTATTCTGATAATGTAAAACAAGCTGTTATAGGTAATCAGACAGTAGAAGCTATGGAGTATACCAGAAGCGGTGAAACCTATCACTGTTCAACCGTTCATCTGCAAGATTCCGGATATATGATTATGGGCCTTATGCCTGATGCAGAATATAATAAGTTTGTATCAAGCACAACCAATACCATACTTTTCTGGTTTGTTACTGCAATTGCTGTCATCGCAGTAATTGTTACGGTTATCAGTTTAGTGATTGTAAGAACAATAAAGAATTTAGATGTTGTAGTTCATAGAATTGCAGATGGCGAGTTAGACGTTGAAGTAAATGTATCGACAAAGGACGAAGTAGGAGCTTTGGCGGAAAATGTTAATGGAATTGTAAGCAGATTAAAAAATTATATTTTGTATATTGATGAAATTACCGAAGTTTTAAAAGAGATTGGCAGTGGAAATTTTGTATTTACTCTGAATCAGGATTATGAGGGAGAATTTGCAAAAGTAAAAGAGGCTCTTTTAGAGGTAAGAGATACTATTTCTCAAACTTTGAAATCTGTTGTTGTTGCTGCAGATCAGGTGGCAAGCGGTTCAAGCCAGATTGCAATTGGCGCACAGTCTCAGGCACAGGGAGCAACTGAGCAGGCTTCCAGCGTTCAGGAACTGGCAGCAAATTTACAGGAGGTAAGTCGGCAGATTAGTGAAAATACTCAGCAGATCATGGAGACTGGAAAACAGCTTGATTCTATGGGAGAAAAGATCCATGATGGGGAAAAGAAAATGAAAACCATGCTGGAGTCTATGGATTCTATTTCAGAAAATTCCAAGAGAGTTGCCAATATTATTAAGAGCATTGAAGATATTGCATTCCAGACCAATATTCTTGCATTAAATGCAGCAGTAGAAGCAGCAAGAGCAGGTCAGGCCGGAAAAGGCTTTGCAGTAGTGGCAGACGAAGTAAGAAATCTTGCAAGTAAGACATCAGAGGCGTCAAAGTCAACTGCTGAGTTAATTCAAAAGGCACTGGAGGCTGTAGAATATGGAAAGACAGCAGCAAAAGAGACAGCAGCTTCTTTTGAAGTAATTTACACAAAGGTTGGAGAAGTAAATGAAAATGCTCACAAGATAACAGATAGTTCTGAAAAACAGGATGAAGCGATTCGGCAGACTACAGTTGGAGTAGACCAGATTTCCAGCGTAGTGCAGAATAACTCAGCAACAGCACAGGAGAGCGCTGCAGCCAGTGAAGAACTTTCAGGTCAAGCGCAAATGCTAAAGAATCTTGTTGAAAAGTTTAAACTTCCGGAAGACAATTATTCTTCTTTTGATGAGAATGTATATACTCAAGCTGCGCCTCCGGACGAGTTCAAGTATTAATAAGTAATAAAAGAGACGGATTTTATATGGTCCGTCTCTTTTTAGTGCTGTATTATTTGGTAAATTGGTTTAACTGTCTGTTCAATTCTTCCATAATCATTTCAATAAACATGTAAAAGGTAATTGCATCATCTAAAAGATACGTATTTACAGAGTGGCTTAAAAGAGGAAGAACGGCCACAGTGTCTGCCGATTTGGCCAGACTGCATTTGGGGGTCATGGTTACCAGAATCACCTTTACTCTGTTTTTACGATACTCTTTGACCAGATTTTCATAAAGTTCCAGGCCGCTGATAGAAAAGATAATTACTACATCGTTTTGTTTTAAAATAGAAGAATAATTCTCCATAATACTGGAATCATCAAGGGCATTGCAGTCAATTCCGAAACGATTCAGCCGGAATGCCATTTGTCTGGCAGAGTAGGAAGAATGCATATATCCCAGGGACAGAACCCGTCCGGCATGGGATATAGAATCTGCAATTTCCTGCAAAATGGGAGAATGGGTGAAATGGTCCATTTGCTGCATACCCTCACAATAATAGTTTAAAACGCTGTCAAAGGCGGGGGAGTTTTTGGGAGAATCTGCTGCAGATGTGTTGATTTCATGCAAGAGTGCATATTTAAATTCAGAATAACCATGATATCCTAATTTCTGGCACAGGCGAATAACAGCACTTCGGCTGGTATTGCAGGCAGCAGCAATGGCTTCTCCAGTAAAGCGCTGAACATCATGGGGATATTCTAAGAGATAATCAGCTACTTTGCGCTCATTCCTGGATAATTCAGGAAGGGTTTCTTTTAATTGTGTTATAACAGACATGGCATATCCTCACATTGGTTTTATAAAATCGTGCAGTTCAGAACAGCCTATCTTTTTGACTGGTCTGAGCTATAGTATTTTTATTATAAATCGTTCTGTTCGCTTTGTCTATTGAAAGTGGTCACCATTCATGATAAAGACCAATAGAATGGACAAATGTTCGTTTTTTGAAAGGATTACATAGTCTGAATGTACAAAAATAAACGAGAAAAACTAGATATTTCGCCAAAAATGGACGTACGACTAAAATATTTGTTGCAAAACCGAACACCAATATATATAATGATCCTATCTGAAGATGATAGGGCTCATCATTTTGACGAAAAAGGAAGAAACTGTTCAGGAGGAAAAAATTATGGCAAAAGTAGATTACAAGGCTTTAGCCCCATTCATTATTGAGAATGTGGGCGGCAAAGAGAATGTAGATTCTTTAACTCATTGTGTTACCCGTCTCCGTTTTCGGTTAAAAGATGAGTCTTTAGCAAATAAAGAAGCATTAAAGTCAAAAGAGGGAATTATTGATGTAATCCAAAAGGGCGGACAGTATCAGGTGGTGATTGGAAATGCAGTGGAAGAGGCGTTTGATGCAGTAATGGCATTAGGCGGAATCGGAGGAACGGGCGTCCAGTCTTCTGTAGAGGAAAAACCAAAGGGAATGGTGAATCAGTTTATTTCTGTAATTGCAGGTATTTTTACGCCCCTGCTGGGACTGATGTGCGGCTGCGGTATTTTAAAAGGTTTGGTTGCCTTTTGTGGGGCTTTGGGATGGCTTAGCACTACTTCCGGAACGTATGTGATTATTAATTCCATTGGTGATGTAATCTTTTATTTCTTCCCTGTTTTTGTGGGATACACAGCAGCTGAAAAGTTTGGGATGAATAAATTTATCGGAATGGCCGTTGGTGCTGCTATGATTCATCCGTCCATAGCAGGATTAAAGTCAGCAGAAGTGATGTATACGGTTTTTGAGGGAACACTCTTTTCTTCTGATGTAACAGCAACCTTCTGTAAGATTCCGGTGCTGCTGATGAACTATTCTTCTACCGTAATTCCGGCGGTTTTAGCAGTCTGGGTTGGATCAAAGGTTGAAAAGTTCTTTAAGAAAATCATTCCGGCAGTATTAAAAATGTTTCTGGTTCCGGCATTTACTTTATTGGTAACAGTAGTGATTACATTATTGGCAGTTGGTCCGGCAGCTACCTGGATTAGTGATATGATTGGCGCTGCATTTATGGCATTTCATGATGTCAGTCCGGTTATAACAGGCGCTCTGGTAGGCGGCTTATGGCAGGTTCTGGTTATGTTTGGGCTTCATCAGGGAATTGTGCCCATTCAGATCAGCAATTTAATGGCAAATGGATATGAAAATGTAATCTGCTGTATGCAGGCAGTACCTTTTGTTACTTGTGCAGTTGTACTTGCAGTATATTTTAAAACCCGTAATAAAAAGACAAAGGAAACGGCTCTTCCGGCAGCGATTTCCAGCTTTTTCGGGGTCAGCGAGCCTTCTATTTATGGTGTTACATTACCGCTTAAGACTCCTTTTATAATCACTTTGATTGCTTCAGCAGCAGGCGGCGCCATTATGGGATTGTTAGATGTGAAAAAATATAATATGGGAGGATTGGGACTGTTTGCATTCCCGGCATACATTAATCCGGAAACAGGTTTTGATATGTCATTTTACGGCGTTGTAATTGCAGTAGTGGCCGCCATGGTACTGGGATTTGTTCTGACCATGATATTCTTTAAGGACAAAGACGGCGTAGAAGTTCAGGATCATAAAGCTTCTAAGGCAGCAGTAAAGAAAAAATTAGGAAAATAAAAGTAAAAGAAACAGGTTTTAAACAATAGGAGATGTGACTATGAGAGCTGTAATGGTAATGTTTGATACATTGACCAGAAAATACTTGCCAAATTATGGGTGTGGCTGGACGAAGATGCCGAATTTTAAAAGATTAGAAAAACACTGTACCAGGTTTGACAATTTTTATGCAGGCAGTCTGCCATGTATGCCTGCAAGACGAGAACTTCATACAGGAAAATATAATTTTCTTTACAGAAGTTGGGGGCCGTTGGAGCCTTTTGATAATTCTGTAATGGAGGTTTTAAGGGAAGGCGGAGTATATACCCATCTGTGTACGGATCACTCTCATTATTGGGAAGACGGAGGCTGTACGTATCACAATCGTTATGATACCTGGGAAGGATTTCGGGGTCAGGAGGGAGATCGGTTTGTTGCCCATGATATAGAAACAGAGATTCTGGCAGACCGCCATCCCTTAAATAAACAGGGAATTTCTGTGAATCAGCATTACCGCAACCGTCTTCGTCAGCAGATGGAGGAAGAGATGCCAAGTGCCATGACTGTTGCAGCTGGATTGGAATTTTTAAATGAGCATGTTCAGAGGGATAACTGGCTTCTGCAGATTGAATGCTTTGATCCCCATGAGCCGTTTTATGTACCTCAAAAGTACCGGGAGTTATATGGACTTCCAAAAGAAGAGACTTTAAATTGGCCCAGATACGGCATGGTGCCAAGCGGTGATTACCGTAAAGATCTGGAAAATGCAGAAAAAGAATACGCAGCGCTTATGACAATGTGCGATACTCATATAGGAAAAGTTCTGGATTTTATGGATGAACATGATATGTGGAAAGATACGGCCCTGATTGTAAATACAGATCATGGATTTCTGCTGGGAGAACATGATTGCCTGGGAAAAAATTTCCCGCCAATTTATGACGAACTGGTGCATACTCCATTTTTTATTTATGTTCCGGGGATGGATGGAAAAACGAGCACAGAGCAGTTGGCAAGCACTGTAGATCTGGCTCCTACTCTTCTGGATATTTTTGGATGTTCTTCTGAAAAAATGGGAGAAATGGATGGAACCTCTATTCTTCCTGCTCTTGCAGAAAATAAGCTGGTCCGGGATATGGCGCTGTTTGGCGTCCATGGCTCGTATACCTGCTGTACAGATGGACATACTGTATATATGAAGGCAAATAAGAACAAAGAAAACGGGCCGATTTATGAGTATACAATGATGCCCACCAATATCAGGGGATATTTTAAACCGGAACAGTTGGAAAAGGCAGAATTAACAGCCGGATGCCGGTTTACCAATGGACTTCCATGCTTAAGAATGCCATCCATACTGCCGTATTACCATGCTGACCAGTTTGGCGACAGGCTGTATGATTTGGATACAGATCCTAATCAGAATAATAATTTAATAAATGCAGAGAATGCTGCTGTGTGGAATGAAAAATTAAAGAATACTCTAAAAAAGGCAGATGCGCCTAAAGAGGAGTATAAACGGCTGGGATTATAGAATCTCCAGGTAACAGTTCAGCCATGCGAAGATTCAGCCGGGAAAAAAGCGTTGAAAGCTTGTTTTCATAAGAGTTTTCCTGGCTGAATCTTCATAGGGCGAACGCCAGACGCTTCTTGTCCGATACAAGCGGGCAAGAAGATGTATGGCTGAACTGTTACATCTCCAGAATTTTGTAAGGTTTCTTTTCTTGTAATGCTTGGTAAAGTTTGATAGTATAAATAGGATCGATTGGAGGAATATAATGGCAAGCAGAAAGAAAAAGAGAAAAGAATCTTACCTTTGGAGTACATTGATGATTATATGTGCCGTCTGCACACTGTTAATTGCGGTTTTGGTAGTAGTTACAGTGTTTTTCCAGATTAAAAAGGACGCATCCCATTTAGATAATCAGAAGCAGGAAACTACAACGGCTGAACTTGTAATAGAGACGGAAGCGGTTTACGGATGGGTTGAGACAGAGGAAGGGACTAAATTTAAAGAAGAAGACGGCACATTTGCAAAAAATATGTGGAAAGTCTGGGAAGATGGACTTTACTATCTGAATGACAATGAGATCATGGAAAAGGGCAGAGCGGTGTCTATAGACGGATGGATTTGTCAATTTTCAGAAACAGGCCGTTTATCGGATATTCAGATGGATTTTGGCTACCAGGGAAAAACCAAAGGGGAAGAAGAAACTGGAAAAAAGAGCATGGTAAGAGGAAATGAGTTTTATGTATTTCTGGATACCGGTTCGGAATCCGGGGAAAGCTTTTACCCCATTCTTTACAAAAAAGCCACAGAAGAGGAAGAAAAATATTTAGGTGGAAAGAATGCGCCTGAAAGAGCATCTTCCAATGCACTGAACGTTTTAGACGGGTGGGTATATTATATGGCATTAGCGCCGTCAAATGCAGTATTAAATACAGAAGAGCAGGGATTAAGCGGAAATCTGTTCCGGATGAGACCAGGAGATCAGACAAAAGAACTTTTAGCCAGCCAGGTTACAGGATTTGTAGAGGCAGAGGGACAGATTTATTATGCATCTAATGGAACTATTCTGAAAGCGGAATCCGGGACGTCCTATCCGGCCGGGGAAAGTCAGTATCAAATCAAAATAGAAGGAGATACGGCTTATTTGCTGGATGGTATGGGAAGTTTGGTATCAGGAGATGATTCAGGAATAAAGCGTATTGGGGATAGACAATATAAGCTGGATGATGGCAGGATTTCTTATGTAAAACCAGCCGTTCAAAGTGCGGGCGGCATTACCTATGAGTTAAAAAATGACAACGGAAAGGATGCTATATTCTGGAAGGATACTTCTGGCCAGTCTGGAATTTTGGCCCGCAGCGAATATGGGATCAATAGTTTCTGTATTGCAGAAGACTGGATTTATTACAGTTCTTATGTGTCAAAAGGGACAAATGGAGAAAGATACAGTCAGATTTACCGGATTTCCATGGATGGAACCGAGAAACAGACTGCCAGCAGTGTGTTTGAGGGCAATATTTTAAATCTGTATTATTATGAAAATCAGAGGACGATTTATGGGGAATATTATCCGGTCAGTTGGAGATCCGGATACGGCCAGATTGTAACGGTTGGTTTGGACGGAACTGTAAACAGGCTGTCTGATTTGGGCGTTCGAGACGGAAACACAGAGGAAAATAAGGCATTGGAATTGTTGTTAGTGAATGGGGATACTATTACCTGTTACGAGCACGATTCACAATGGGATTCGCTTAGTCAGACCTGGGAAGTGCTTGATACCAGAGCCATTCAGTTTTCCGGCGTGTCAGAAGAACTGGTGGCAGAGAGTATTTTACTAAGCGGACAGGGCGGACAAAATCTGCCAGGAGGAGACGGAACAGAGGCGGAAACATCTGCTTCGGAAACGACGGAAGAAGCAGTCCGGGAGACAACATCAGAAGTGATTATACCGGAACGCCCGGCAGAGACAGTCCCTATAGAAACTCCCTCGGAAACAATTCCAAGACCGGCAGAAACCATTGGAAATCAGGCACCGGGCCAGGAATACAGCCGTCCGACAGAGACGGTAGGGGGCCGAGTCTATGAAAGTTTTTCTGTAAATAAAGATTTAAAAGGTCTTCTATGATAAAATAATAAATCATAGGAGGCCTTTTATTATGGCAAGAGAAAAGAAACCTGTACACAAAGTACAAATGACAGAAGGAAAACGAAACATCATCCAGATGCTCCTACAGGAGTATGACATTGAGTCTGCCCAGGACATTCAGGATGCCCTCAAAGATCTGTTGGGCGGAACCATCAAGGAAATGATGGAAGCGGAAATGGATGAACACTTAGGTTACTCCAAATCAGAACGCTCTGACAGCGATGACTATCGCAATGGCTATAAACCTAAGAGGGTCAACAGCAGCTACGGCAGCATGGAGATCCAGGTGCCACAAGACCGCAGATCTACCTTTGAACCTCAAGTGGTTAAAAAGCGTCAGAAGGACATTTCTGATATTGATCAGAAGATTATCTCCATGTATGCAAAAGGGATGACCACCCGCCAGATATCAGATACCTTAGAGGATATCTATGGCTTTGAGGCTTCAGAAGGCTTTATTTCTGATGTGACAGATAAACTCATGCCTCAGATCGAAGACTGGCAGAACAGGCCGCTTGCAGAGGTTTATCCAGTCCTCTACATAGATGCAATTCACTATTCCGTCCGAGATAATGGAGTTATTCGGAAACTGGCAGCTTATGTTATCTTAGGCATCAACCAGGATGGTCTGAAAGAAGTCCTGACGATCCAGGTAGGAGAAAATGAAAGTTCAAAATACTGGCTGTCTGTCTTAAACGGACTAAAAAACAGAGGAGTAAAGGATATCCTCATCATTTGTGCCGATGGACTTAGCGGCATCAAGGAAGCCATTTCAGCAGCTTTTCCAAAGACAGAGTATCAGCGCTGCATCGTCCATCAGGTGCGCAACAGCCTGAAATATGTAGCAGACAAAGACCGCAAGCCATTTGCGACAGATTTAAAGACCATTTATCAAGCTCCTACGGAAGAAAGTGCGCTAGAAGCCTTAGAGCGTGTCACAGAAAAATGGAGTGAGAAGTATCCGAACTCTATGAAAAGCTGGAGGCAGAACTGGGACGCTATTTCTCCGATCTTCAAGTTTTCATCCGAGGTACGTAAGGTTATTTATACCACCAATGCCATTGAGAGTCTGAATGCCACTTACCGGAAACTGAACCGCCAGAGAAGTGTATTCCCAAGCGATACTGCGTTGCTGAAAGCCCTGTATCTGTCCACCTTTGAGGCCACGAAAAAGTGGACGATGCCGATCCGTAACTGGGGACAGGTTTATGGGGAACTGAGCATCATGTACGAGGGACGGCTACCGGAATAATCCATAAAGTTCCAGCAAGACAGGCGGAATCTTCCGCCTGCTCTTGACATGCCCTGATAGTGCTGTTATATATAAAGCAAGGGCTGAAAGCTCTGAAACGAGCCTCCAGCCCCAATCATTATCATAGAAGATCTTAATTACAGACTTTTCTTCACACGCTCCGGGGGCCAGCCGGAAAGCAATGCAATTATTATTCCGGCTCTGTAAATATATGAGACAGCACACTAGAGTCAGAAAGTCTTTTGACCCCAACATCTATATGATAGGATAACATCAGGACGGCACAAGTTTACACTTTTGCCGTCCTGATGTTAAATTATATGGGGGATCCCTTACTCAAATTCTACAATCACATAGAATCCTCTTGAATTTTCACGCACATCTTTGACAATTCCATATTCAGAAAGAATCCGATCACGGTTGGAATAGCAGCCGGACATGGCTACAGCCGGGTCGATAATATAGCTGTAACCGCTGGTTCCTTCCCGTTCAATAATCTTGACTTTATCGCCGGGTTTCACCAGTCCCGGACGCTCCATCTTAAATTCTTCTGTTCTCAATGTTTTCCCTCCCTTGTTGAAATAATTTAGATTATGTTCTATTATAGAATAGATTTACAGGAAAGAAAAGAGGCAGGGAAAGAGATTTTGAAACAGGAAAAAAGATTATTAGAACAGTTAAGGGAATATGGAAAATCAGATATGTACCCGTTTCATATGCCAGGTCATAAGAGGGCAGTTCTGGATTTCCCCAATCCGTATCAGATAGATATTACGGAGATTGATGGATTTGACAATCTTCATCATCCGGAAGGGATTTTAAAAGAAGCCATGAAATATGCTTCTGAGATTTACAGAAGCGATAAATCCTGGTTTCTAGTAAATGGAAGCAGCAGTGGAATTTTAAGTGCAGTCTGTGGGATGACAAAGCCAGATGGATGGATTCTTATGAGCCGCAATTGCCATAAGTCTGTTTATCATGGAGTTTTCCAGAATCGTCTTCATTCGGAATATATTTATCCACAATATAGTTCGGAATTTGGGATTCAGGGCGGGATTTTACCAGAAGATGTGGAAAACTCTTTAAAATCTAACCCTGAAATTCAGGCAGTTCTGATTGTATCTCCAACATATGAGGGAATGGTTTCTGATATAGAAAAAATTGCAGAGATTGTGCATAAGTTTGGGATTCCCCTGATTGTGGATGAAGCTCATGGAGCGCATTTTCCTTTTGCATGCAAAGGAGGATATCCAGTATCTGCTCTGGATTTGGGAGCAGACGCAGTCATACAGAGTCTTCACAAAACCCTGCCTTCTTTTACTCAGACAGGTATTATGCACTGGAGAGCCGGGTATTCCGATTGTGACAAAATAGAGCGGTATCTGCAGATTTATCAAAGCAGCAGTCCGTCTTATATTTTTATGGGAGGAATGGATCTGTGTATCCGGACCATGGCAGAGGATCAGGGAAACAGACTGGATGATTTATTAGATTGGGTATCAGATTTCAGGAGACAGTCGGAAAAATTTGAACATATCAGGATTCCTGGAAGAGAACTGACAGGAATACATGGAATTTACGATCTGGATCCATCGAAACTGATCCTGTCAGTAAAGGGAACGGATATGACAGGAGAAAAACTGGCAGAAATTTTAAGAAAAGAGTATCATTTGGAAATGGAAATGAGCGGAACGGATTATGTTCTTGCAATGACATCTCCTTTTGACAGAAAAGAGGGACTGGATCGTTTATATAAGGCACTGGAGCAAATAGATGTCCGAATCTGCAAAGCAGAACCGGAAGAGCTTTACCAGGAGCCGGCTGCCTGGAAAAAACAAGGGGAGATGACGATTTTTGAAGCATGGAACCAGAGTACAAAGTCTACACCGATTAGGGAGTCAGAGGGAGAAATCAGCGGGGAGTTTGTTTATATTTATCCGCCCGGAATCCCTGTGATTGCGCCCGGAGAACGGATAAGCAGAGAAATGCTGAATACAGTTATAAAATATAAGGAACATTGCCTGCCTGTTCAGGGAATGAAGGATCCGGCAGCAGAATACATTGAGACAGTGATTGGAGAATAACATGGGAAAGATTTTTTATTTAATGGGAAAAAGTGCTTCTGGGAAAGATACTCTGTTTAAAGCGATTTTAAACCGCTGTCCCTGGCTGAAAACCGTAGTGCCGTATACGACCCGGCCTATTCGGATGGGGGAAGAAAATGGGAGAGAGTATTTTTTTGCTGACAGAAAAAAGCTGGACCAGTTATTGGAAGAGGGAAAAGTAATTGAATGCCGGACGTATGAGACCATGATGGGGCCATGGAGTTATTTTACAGCAGATGACGGGCAGATTGATTTAAAAAACGGACAGTATTTGATGATCGGAACATTGGAATCCTATGAAAAGACCAGAAAGTATTTTGGAAAAGAGTATCTAGTTCCCATTTATATTACAGTAGAAGATGGTCTGCGTCTTAAGAGGGCTCTGGACCGGGAAAAACTTCAGGAAGTTCCTCACTATGATGAGATGTGCAGAAGGTATCTGGCTGATGAAAGAGATTTTTGCAAAGAAAGGCTGGAAGAATGCGGGATTGAACAGTCGTATGACAATGAAAACCTTTTTTCCTGTCTGGAAAAAATCGTAGAGGAAATCCAAAAAGATACCAATAAATAATCTTTATAAGAAAGAGAATCTATGCTATACTGTCACTTGTACACAGATGATGATACCGCCTTTTTCATACAAAGGAGTTACTGAATGAAAACATTTGATGAAATACTGGGCCAGAAGGCCATTAAAGAGCATTTTATAACAGCCATGAAAGAAGATAAGATTTCTCACGCCTATATTTTAAATGGAGAAGAGGGAATGGGAAAAATGGAATTGGCAGAGGCATTTGCCCTGACTCTTTTGTGTGAAGGAAAAGAGAAACATTCAGTGACCCCATGCCTGTCCTGCCATGCCTGCAAACAGGTTCTTTCCCACAATCATCCGGATTTGATCTATGTTTCTCACGAAAAACCTGCCAGTATTGGTGTGGATGATATCAGAAGCCAGATTAATGATACTGTGGCGATCCGTCCGTACAGCAGCAAATACAAGATTTATATTGTAAATGAGGCTGAAAAGATGACAGGACAGGCTCAAAATGCGCTGCTAAAGACCATTGAAGAACCGCCTGCCTACGTGATTATTCTGCTTTTGACAACGAATCAGGAGACATTTCTTCCTACCATTTTATCCCGCTGTGTTCAGATGAATTTAAAGCCTCTTCGGGATGGGGATATTAAAAATTACCTGATTCAGGAGAAAAAGGTAATGGAAGATAAGGCAGAAGTATATGCTGCTTTTGCCAGAGGAAATCTTGGAAAAGCGGTGCATCTGGCAGAGTCAGAAGAGTTTCAGGCAGTCTATCAGACCATGTTAGCTTTGTTAAAACATTTGCGATCCATGGACATTGCGGAATTGATGGAAACTATCCGGAAACTGAAAGAGGATAACTTAAATCTGGATGAATGTCTGGATTTTATGCAGCTTTGGTACAGGGATGTATTGATGTTTAAAGTTACCAAAGATATGAATCTGCTGATTTTTAAGGAAGAATATTCAGCAATTAATGATATGAGCAAGAACAGCAGCTACCAGGGGCTGGAAGCTGTTTTGGAAGCGATTGAGAAAGCCAGGGGCAGACTTCGCGCCAATGTAAATATGGAATTGGTAATGGAATTGATGCTGCTGGTTATGAAGGAGAATTGATAAATGACAAAAGTAATCGGAGTTCGGTTCCGCACTGCCGGAAAGGTGTATTTTTTTGATCCGGGAGATAAAATGATTAAATGCGGCGATCACGTAATAGTGGAGACAGCCAGAGGAATTGAATATGGTTATGTTGTGCTGGGAACCAGAGAAGTAGAAGAAGGAAAGGTAGTTCAGCCGTTAAAACCAGTGATTCGGATGGCAACAGAGGAAGATCAGGCCATTGAGAAACGCAATAAAGAAAAAGAGCGGGAAGCATTTAAAATCTGCCTGGAAAAGATTAAAAAAAGGCAATTAGAAATGAAGCTGATTGATGCGGAATATACCTTTGATAATAATAAGGTTCTGTTTTATTTTACTGCTGACGGCAGAGTGGATTTTCGGGAACTGGTAAAAGACTTAGCATCTGTATTTAAGACCAGAATCGAGCTGCGTCAGGTAGGAGTCAGAGATGAGACAAAGATTATGGGAGGAATCGGTATCTGCGGCCGGCCGTTGTGCTGCCATACCTACCTTTCTGAGTTTGCTCCGGTTTCGATTAAGATGGCAAAGGAGCAGAATCTGTCTTTAAATCCTACTAAAATTTCCGGTGTCTGCGGCCGTTTGATGTGCTGTCTGAAAAACGAAGAAGAAACATATCAGGTATTAAACAGCAGACTGCCGGGAACAGGGGATTATGTGACAACTGCAGACGGATTAAAAGGTGAAGTTCACAGCGTTAATGTGCTGCGCCAGTTGGTAAAAGTCGTGGTTACAATCGGCGATGAAAAGGAAATACGGGAATATAAGGTAGAAGAACTCCGGTTTAAACCCAGAAAAAAGAAGGATAAGGGAAAAATAGATAAGCTGGAGGACGCAGAGTTAAAGCAATTAGAAGCATTAGAGAAAAAGGAAGGAAAGCCCAGACAAAATGGAAATAAATCTGAGGGAAAACGAGCGCATTGATGATCTGCAGAGAAATGGGTACGGAATCATTCAGAATACAGGAGCATTTTGCTTTGGAATGGACGCAGTTCTTTTGTCCGGCTTTGTCTCTGTAAAGCCAGGAGAGACGGTTTTGGATTTGGGAACCGGTACAGGGATTATTCCCATCCTTTTGGAGGCAAAATCAGAAGGACGTCATTTTACCGGTCTGGAAATCCAGGAAGAGATGGCGGATATGGCCAGGAGAAGCGTGGCTTACAACCACCTGGACGAAAAGGTGGATATTGTAACTGGGGACATTAAGGAAGCCGGACAATTATTTGCTCTGGCTTCTTTTGATGTTATTACCTCCAATCCACCGTACATGAACGATGCTCATGGACTGAAAAATCCGGATCTGCCGAAAGCCATTGCCAGACATGAGGTACTCTGTACCTTAGAGGATGTGACGGCAGCAGCGGCAAAACTATTAAAACCGGGCGGCCGGTTTTATATGGTTCATCGTCCTCACCGGCTGATTGAGATTATTACTGCTTTAAAGAAGTACAAACTGGAACCAAAGAGGATGAAACTGGTTCATCCCTTTATTGAACGGGATGCCAATATGGTGCTGATTGAAGCAGTTAGAGGCGGAAGATCCATGATAAAAGTAGAAGCTCCCATTGTGGTTTATAAAGAGCCGGGAGTCTATACAGATGAAATTTATGAGATTTACGGGTATTGAGATCAGGATGAGAAATATCTGTTTTGAGACAGGAGGAGTTTAGGATGGCAGGGATGCTGTATTTGTGTGCAACGCCTATAGGCAATCTGGAAGATATTACGTTTCGGGTTTTAAAAACATTGCAGGAAGTGGATTTAATTGCAGCAGAGGATACCCGTCACAGTATTAAGCTTCTTAATCATTTTGATATTAAAACTCCCATGACCAGTTATCACGAGTATAATAAAGTAGATAAGGCCAGGTATCTGGTAGAACAAATGAAAAATGAGGTAAATATTGCGTTGATTACAGATGCTGGAACTCCCGGAATTTCCGATCCGGGCGAAGAACTGGTCCGCCAGTGTCATGAAGCTGGGATAAAAGTGACTTCTCTTCCGGGACCGGCAGCCTGTATTACGGCTCTTACCATGTCAGGACTTCCGACCAGACGTTTTTGTTTTGAGGCTTTTTTACCGTCAGAGAAAACAGATAAAAAGGAGCGGCAGAGGATTCTGGAGGAATTAAAGAGGGAAACCAGGACCATGATAGTCTATGAGGCGCCTCATCATTTGATTAAGACATTAAGAGACTTATATGAAGTTCTGGGAAATCGGAAAATCACGATTTGCCGGGAATTGACTAAAAAATATGAAACTGCTTTTTTGACAACCTTTGACGAAGCTTTAGAATATTATGAAAAGGAAGAACCAAAGGGAGAATGTGTCATCGTCATCCAGGGAAAATCTGTGGAGGAAATTCAGAGAGAGGAAAAAGAATCCTGGGAAAACATGAGTCTGGAAGAACATATGGCTTATTATGAATCCCAGGGAATCAATCGAAAAGATGCCATGAAACAGGTGGCAAAAGACAGAGGAATCAGCAAACGGGATGTTTATCAGGCGCTGCTGTAAATTTAAGAGGGTACCGGTTCATTAAAGAATCAGTACCCCTTTTTATGTGCTGCTATTCTGCAATTTTAAAGCCAGCTAACTGGGCAAGTTCCCGAATGGTTGATTTGGATATGTATTTGCCCTCGTATTCAATTAAATCGTCTGTTCTGCCATTAAATACATCTCCTGCTTCTGCCTTGCGAAGGATAATATAATCATCCTGAACTGTGATTTCAAGACCATCTTTCACATCAAGATCCAGGCTTCTCCGCAGTTCTATGGGTAAGGTAATTCTTCCGAGTTCATCTAATTTACGGATAACGCCAGTATTTTTCATAAGTCTATCCCTCCTGACAAAATTAGTAATAAAAAGTCAAGCCGTACCTGTATTTCTAGTAATACATTAGCATAGCAAGCGATTTCTGTCAATATAATTGAAACTTCTGCGATTGTGCAGATGCTGCTGAAAATAGTGCTTGACAAGAGTGGCTGAATCATATATTATTACTTTGAAATTCAAACTATTTGAAATTAAAAGATTATAGGACTAAGAAGATCAGAAAGGCAATTATGCAGATAACAAAAATCGTAGGAACTGGATCTTGTGTTCCAGAGAGAAAAATTACGAATATGGATCTGGCAGAGTTTATGGATACCAGTGATGAATGGATCAGAAGCCGCACTGGAATCCGGGAAAGAAGAATTACAGATAATATGACTACATCCCAACTGGCGGCTGAAGCAGCAGAAAAGGCTCTTTTACAGGCAGGAATACAGGCAGAGGATGTGGACCTGATCGTAACAGCGACTTCTTCCCCGGAGTATTTCTTTCCAAGCGCTGCCTGTGAAGTTCAGGCAACGATAGGGGCATGTAATGCAGTTGCCTATGATATCAGCGCCGCCTGCTCTGGTTTTTTGTTTGCTCTGCATACAGGATATGCATTTTTAAAATCCGGTATTTATAAACATGCATTAGTCATTGGTGCAGATGTAATGAGCAAGATGGTGGACTGGGAAGACAGGAGCACCTGTGTTCTTTTTGGAGACGGGGCCGGAGCAGCAGTGCTTCGGGCAGACCAGGCAGAAGATGGATGTGCAGAATTGAATATAAGAGGAATCCAGGGGTTTAATATGGGGTCAGACGGCAGGAAAGGCGAGGTGCTCACCTGCAGGGCCCGTTCCAATGGAAATTTTCTAACCGGGACAAAGCCGGAACAAGGGTTTCTTTTTATGAATGGACAGGAAGTATTTAAATTTGCAGTAAAGAAGGTGCCGGAGTCTATTGAAAACTTGTTGACTCAGACGGGGGAAGATAAAGAGCAGATTACATATTTTATTTTGCATCAGGCAAACTGCCGGATTATTGAGGCAGTTGCAAAACGGCTGAAATTACCACTGGATCGGTTCCCGATGAATATCGAAAACTATGGAAATACATCAGGGGCGTCTATTCCGATATTATTAGATGAACTGAATCGGAATGGAAGGTTAAAACCAGGGGACAAACTGGTTTTGTCCGGATTTGGCGCCGGACTCACATGGGGCTCAGCCCTGATTACCTGGTAGTTGTGAAATTCATTGCAGCTATTCAGGAGGATATTCAGAACGGCTGCTGGAATTATAAATCAAAAAGGAGATTACAATTATGTTAGAAGAAATGAAGAAAATGATCGCAGATCAGTTAGGTGTTGATGAGGAAAGTATTACCGAGGCATCTTCTTTTAAAGAAGATTTGGCAGCAGATTCTTTAGACTTATTTGAACTTTCCATGGCATTAGAAGACACATATTCTATCGAAATTCCTTCTGAAGATTTAGAAGAACTGACTACAGTAGGCAAAGTTATGGATTATTTAAAATCAAAGGGTGTAGAAGCGTAATGGAAACAAGAATCACAGAACTGTTAGGGATTGAATATCCGATTATCCAGGGCGGAATGGCATGGGTGGCCGAGCATAATCTGGCTGCTGCAGTGTCAGAAGCAGGAGGTTTGGGACTGATTGGCGGAGCCAATGCGCCGGGCGAGGTAGTTCGGGAGGAAATCCGAAAAGCCAGGGAAAAGACCAAAAAACCTTTTGGTATAAATGTAATGCTGATGAGTCCTCATGCCGATGATGTGGCAAGAGTGGTGGTAGAAGAAGGCATCAAAGTGGTGACTACCGGAGCTGGAAATCCAGAAAAGTATATGGAGACGTGGAAAAGCGCCGGAATAAAAGTAATTCCTGTAGTGGCTTCTGTGGCGATGGCAAAGCGTATGGAGAGAATGGGCGCCGATGCAGTAGTGGCAGAAGGCATGGAGTCAGGCGGTCATATTGGAGAATTGACTACCATGACTCTGGTTCCCCAGATTGCAGATGCAGTATCGATTCCGGTGATTGCAGCAGGCGGCATTGCAGACGGCAGAGGAATCGCAGCAGCTTTTATGCTGGGAGCAGAGGCTGTTCAGATGGGAACCCGTTTTGTAGTGGCAAAGGAATCCACAGTACATGACAATTACAAGCAGAGATTGATTAAGGCCAGCGACATTGATTCAACCGTTACTGGCAGATCTCATGGACATCCTATCCGCTGTCTTAGAAATCAGATGACCAGAGAATATTTAAAGTTGGAGAAAGAAGGAAAATCTTTTGAAGAACTGGAATATTTAACCCTGGGAGCTCTTAGAAAGGCAGTCCAGGAGGGAGACGTCAAAAATGGTACGGTAATGGCCGGCCAGATTGCAGGAATGATTGATAAAGAGATGACCTGCAAAGAAATGATTGAGGAAATGATGGAGCAGGCGTCCAGACTGCTGAAACGATAACTGTCTGGATACTGGCAAAAGGAGCAAAAATGAGCAGAACTGCATTTATTTTCCCTGGACAGGGCGCACAGGTATGCGGCATGGGAAAAGATTTTTATGAGAAAACAAAACTGGGCCGTCAAATTTTTGACAGAGCCACAGAATTGATGGGATTTTCCATGCCGGAACTTTGTTTTGAAAAAAATGACAGGCTGGATATTACAGAATATACTCAGGCAGCAATGGTGACAACGGGTATTGCCATGATGAAGGTATTAGAAGAAGCAGGTATTCATCCAGATGTGGCGGCCGGTTTAAGCCTGGGAGAATACAATGCTCTGACTGCAGCAAAGGTAATGAGTGCAGAAGATGCTATTGTGGCTGTACGTCAGAGAGGAATTTTGATGCAGGAAGAAGTTCCGGCAGGAATTGGGGCCATGGCAGCAATTTTAGCCCTGGATGCGGGAATAATTGAAGAAGTGCTTTCTTCCATGGAAAATGTCTGGATTGCCAACTATAACTGTCCGGGCCAAATTGTAATTTCCGGCAAAAAAGAAGCGGTAGAAGAAGCCTGTGTAAAGTTAAAGGAAGCAGGAGCAAAGAGAACCGTACTTTTAAATGTCAGCGGTCCATTTCACTCTAAGATGCTGGAAGGGGCAGGAGAAAAGCTGGGAGCAGTCCTGGATGGGATTGTTATTCACAAACCGGTGATTCCCTACATAGCAAATGTAACTGCAGACTATGTAACAGAAGCAGATCAGGTAAAACCGCTGTTAGTAAAACAGGTTTCCTCTTCTGTCCGGTGGCAGCAGAGTGTGGAGACAATGATAAAAGACGGAGTGGATACATTTATTGAGATTGGGCCTGGAAAGACTCTGGCCGGTTTTATTAAGAAAATTAGCCGGGATGTAAAAATATTCAATGTAGGAACTCTGGAAGATATTGAAAAGACAGTGGAGGCGTTTTCATAATGGAAAAAATGCTGGAACAAAAAGTAGCAGTGATTACCGGAGCCAGCCGGGGAATTGGCCGTCAGATTGCTCTTTCGATGGCAAAAGAAGGAGCAGCTGTGATTGTAAATTACCATGGTTCAGAAGCCAGAGCGAAAGAAGTTGTAGATGAAATCAGAAATGCTGGCGGACAGGCAGAATCTTACCAGTGCGATGTATCTGATTTTAATCAGGCAGCAGCACTGATGGAGTATGCACTGACAACCTATGGACGGGTAGATATTTTGGTAAACAATGCCGGAATTACCCGCGATAATCTGTTAATGAAAATGTCAGAAGAAGATTTTGATGCAGTGCTAAATACCAACTTAAAAGGTGCATTTAATTGTATCCGCCATATTTCCAGACAGATGATTAAGCAGAGAAGCGGAAAAATCATCAATATTTCTTCGGTATCCGGAGTTATGGGAAATGCAGGCCAGGCCAATTACAGCGCTTCAAAAGCCGGAATCATCGGGCTTACAAAGGCTGCAGCAAGAGAGATGGCCAGTCGGAAAATTACGGTAAATGTTATTGCCCCAGGATTTATTGATACAGAAATGACCCAGGTATTATCAGAATCTGTGCGGACAGCAGCAGAGTCTCAGATTCCCATGAAACATTTTGGAAGTACAGAAGATATTGCCAGTACAGCAGTTTTTCTGGCTTCTGACAAGGCAGGATATATTACCGGACAGGTAATCAGTGTAGATGGTGGTATGGCCATGTAAACGGGGCAAACCCCAACATAAAGGAGAGCAGATTATGAAGAAAAGAGTCGTTGTAACCGGTATGGGAGCCATTACTCCCATTGGCAATGATACAGAATCTTTTTGGCAGGGATTAAAAGAAAAGAAACTGGGATTTGGCCCGATTACCTATTTTGATACTGCGGAATATAAGGCAAAACTGGCAGCGCAGGTAAAAGAGTTTGATGCAAAACAGTATATGGACGCTAAAGCAGCCAGAAGGATGGAGCCGTTTTCCCAGTTTGCCGTAGCAGCTTCAAAAGAGGCATTGGAAGATGCGGGAATTGATATGGCAAAAGAGGATGCATACCGGGTAGGTGTCAGCATCGGTTCCGGCATCGGAAGTCTTCAATCTGTAGAAAAAGAGCATAAAAAGCTGTTGGAAAAAGGCCCGTCCAGAGTAAATCCGCTGCTGATTCCCATGATGATCAGCAACATGGCAGCAGGAAATGTTGCAATTCAGTTTGGATTAAAGGGAAAATGTATTAACGTAGTAACTGCCTGTGCAACCGGGACCCATTCCATTGGAGAGGCATTTCGAGCTATTCAGTGTGGAGAGGCGGATGTAATGCTGGCAGGCGGAACAGAATCAAGTATTACTCCTTTAGGTGTAGCCGGATTTACGGCCCTTACAGCCCTGTCTTCTGCCCAGGATCCGGAGCATGCATCCCGTCCGTTTGATGAAAATAGAGATGGATTTGTTATGGGAGAAGGAGCAGGCGTGGTTGTATTGGAATCTCTGGAACATGCAAAAGCCAGAGGCGCCAAGATTTATGCAGAAGTAGCCGGATATGGCGCTACCTGCGATGCATACCACATTACATCGCCTGCAGAAGATGGAAGCGGAGCAGCAAAAGCCATGGAATTTGCTATGGAAGATGCAGGAATTAAGCCGGAAGATATTGACTATATCAATGCTCATGGAACCAGCACTCACCACAACGATTTGTTTGAAACCAGGGCTATTAAATTGGCACTGGGAGATCACGCTTATCAGGTGAAAATTAACTCCACCAAGTCCATGATTGGCCACTTATTAGGTGCAGCAGGCGGTGTGGAATTTATTGCCTGTGTAAAATCCATTGAGAATGGATTTGTCCATGCAACAGCAGGTCTGGAAGTAAAAGGCGAAGGGTGCGATCTGGATTACACCATGGGAGACGGCGTTTCTATGAATGTAGAATATGCGCTTAGCAATTCTCTGGGATTTGGTGGTCATAATGCCACCCTGATCGTAAAAAAGTTTGACGAATAGCAGGAAAGGCAGAGACGGTTATGGAAATTAATGAGATTATGAAGCTGATTCAGGCAGTATCGGATTACGGCCTGAGCAGTTTTGAATTAGAAGAGGGAAATATTAAAATTTCCTTGAAAAAAGAAAAAACGGCTGGAACAGTACAAATATCCGGGACTGCCATGCAAACGGTTCAGGCTCCGGAAAAAACGGCAGAACTGGATATCGGATCGGATAAAGTAATCGTTTCTCCGCTGGTGGGAACTTTTTACAGCGCTTCTTCACCAGAAGCAGAGAGCTTTGTCAAAGTAGGAGATACTGTGAAAAAAGGGCAGGTACTGGGCATTATTGAAGCGATGAAGCTGATGAATGAAATCGAAAGCGATTTTGATGGAATTGTGGAAGCAATTTTAGTAAATAACGAAGAAGTAGTAGAATACGGACAGCCCCTGTTTCGGATTCGCTAAAAGGAGGAACGGCTATGTTGGGCATTAAAGAAATTCAGGAAATTATTCCCCACCGCCATCCGTTTCTTCTCATTGACTGCATTGAGGAATTAGAGCCGGGAGTGCGGGCAGTCGGATACAAATCCGTTACGTATAATGAGCCTTTTTTTGCGGGCCACTTTCCCCAGGAACCGGTAATGCCGGGGGTTCTGATTGTAGAAGCGCTGGCTCAGACGGGGGCAGTCGCAATTTTGGGACTTGAGGAAAACAAAGGTAAGATTGCATACTTTGGAGCTATTAACAATGCAAAGTTTAAGCACAAAGTAGTGCCGGGAGACAGACTCCGCCTGGAATGTGAGATTATCAGGCAAAAGGGACCGGTAGGGATTGGAAAAGCTACTGCCACTGTAGACGGAAAAATCGCAGTGGCTGCAGAATTAACTTTTATGATTGGGTAGGAGATTGCCATGTTTCAGAAAATTTTGGTTGCCAACCGAGGAGAGATTGCAGTCCGGATTATACGGGCATGCAGAGAAATGGGAATTAAAACAGTTGCCGTATATTCAGAAGCAGATAAAGACGCTCTTCATACTCTTTTAGCGGATGAAGCGATTTGCATCGGACCAGCGCCTTCTGCAAAAAGCTATTTGGATATGGAGAGAATTTTGACAGCTACCGTTGCCATGAAAGCAGATGCGATCCATCCAGGATTTGGTTTCCTTTCTGAAAATGCCAGATTTGCAGAACTCTGCGAAAAATGTAAGATTACGTTTATCGGGCCGTCAGCGCCTGTTATGCAGAAAATGGGAAATAAATCAGAAGCCAGAAAAACCATGATGGAAGCCGGGGTTCCGGTTGTACCGGGCACGAAGGAGTCTGTGACAACAGCAGAAAGAGGACTTGAACTGGCAAAAGAAATAGGATTTCCGGTTATGATCAAAGCTGCTTTAGGAGGCGGGGGAAAAGGCATGAGAATCTCGCGAAGCGAAGAAGATTTTCAGGCAAATTTCCAAAATGCGCAGCAGGAATCAGTCAAGGGGTTTTCTGATGATACCATGTATATTGAGAAGTATATTGAAAAACCCAGACATGTGGAATTTCAGATTCTGGCTGACAAATTTGGACATGTAATCCATCTGGGAGAGCGGGACTGTTCGATCCAGAGACGTCATCAGAAAGTGTTGGAAGAATCCCCCTGCATCGCTATTTCCCAGGAAATAAGAGAAAAAATGGGGGCAGCGGCAGTGGCTGCAGCGAAAGCAGTAAACTATGAAAATGCCGGGACGATTGAGTTTCTGTTAGATAAAGACGGCCATTTTTATTTTATGGAAATGAATACAAGAATCCAGGTAGAACATCCGGTAACAGAGATGGTTTCCGATCTGGATTTAATTAAAGAGCAGATTTCCATTGCAGCAGGAAATCCTCTATCTGTTACACAGGACCAGGTATCCTTAAAAGGTCATGCCATTGAATGCCGGATTAATGCAGAAAATCCAAAAAAGAATTTTATGCCCAGTCCGGGACTGATTACCAATGTCCACATTCCGGGAGGCAACGGGGTGCGTGTAGATACTCATATTTATCAGGATTATAAAGTTCCGGCTAACTATGATTCTATGCTGTTAAAGCTGATTGTTCATGGAAAAGACAGGGAAGAGGCGATTGCAAAAATGCGCAGCGCACTGGGTGAACTTGTCATTGAGGGAATCGAGACGAATTTAGATTTCCTGTATGAGATTTTAGATAATCCTGCATTTGAAGCAGGAAATACAGATACAGATTTTATTGGAACGTATTTTCCTGAATACTGTAAATAAGCAGATGCTCAGATATAAAGGGGAGAGATTGTTATGCTGAAGGATATGTTCAAAAAGACATATACTCGGATTGATTCAAAATACAGGCCCATTCAGACAGAGGAAGAACCCAATATTCCAGAGGGTTTGTGGCGTAAGTGCAATAAATGCGGTCAGCCGATTTATGTGGAAGATGTAAAAAATAATGCATATGTCTGCCCGAAATGCGGCGGATATTTTAGAGTTCACGCCCGCAGAAGAATTGAGATTACAGTGGATGAGGGAACATTTGAAGAATGGGACAGGGAGATGGAATTTTCCAATCCCCTGGATTTTCCGGGATATGAAAAAAAGGTTTTGGCTGCAAGAGAAAAGACCGGATTAGACGAAGCAGTAGTTACCGGAATGGGAACAATCGGCGGTTACAGGGCGGCAGTCGGAGTCTGTGATGCCAGATTTTTAATGAGCAGTATGGGATATGTGGTAGGCGAAAAGATTACCAGAATGGTAGAAAGAGCTACGAAAGAACACCTGCCGGTTATTTTGTTTGCCTGCTCCGGAGGAGCCAGAATGCAGGAAGGGATGGTGTCTCTTATGCAAATGGCAAAGACGTCTGCTGCTCTGAAGCGCCACCAGGAAGCAGGACAGCTTTATATTTCTGTATTTACGGATCCGACAACAGGCGGGGTAACGGCAAGTTTTGCTATGTTAGGGGATATTATTCTGGCAGAGCCAAAGGCTCTAATTGGGTTTGCTGGCCCCAGGGTAATTGAGCAGACCATTGGGCAGAAACTGCCGGAAGGATTTCAGAGATCCGAGTTTTTACTGGAACATGGGTTTGTAGACAAAATTGTAGAACGGCATGAGATGAAGGAAACTCTGGCCAGGATTTTAAAACTCCACGAAACCCATGAGGAATCCTGGAATGTGTTGTGCAAATCCGTAGGAGACGAAGGATGGAATCGGATTTCGGAAAGCGGGGATGCTGCCGGAAAGTCACCCTGGGATACAGTGCTTTTATCCAGAAAATCGGATCGCCCTACTGCGTTAGATTATATAGAAACCCTGTTTGACGAATTTATAGAATTTCATGGAGACAGGCATTATAAAGACGATGGTGCAGTAATAGGCGGGATTGCCTTATTTCATGGGATTCCGGTTACAGTAATTGGCCAGCAGAAAGGGCGGAGCACAAAGGAGAATATTAAACGAAACTTTGGCATGCCGTCTCCGGAAGGGTATCGGAAGGCCCTGCGCCTGATGAAGGAAGCAGAGCAGTTTCAACGCCCTGTCATCTGCTTTGTAGACACTCCAGGCGCTTTTTGCGGAATAGAGGCAGAGGAACGGGGACAGGGAGAGGCCATTGCCAGAAACTTATTTGAACTGTCTTCTCTGAAAACACCCATTCTTTCTGTAGTAATCGGAGAAGGAGGAAGCGGCGGCGCTTTGGCCCTTGCTGTGGCAAATCAAGTGTGGATGATGGAAAACAGTGTATATTCAGTTTTATCTCCGGAAGGATTTGCATCAATTCTCTGGAAAGACAGTAAAAAAGCGCCGGAAGCAGCCAGAGTGATGAAAATGACTGCCAGAGACTTAAAGGAACTGAATCTGATTGAACATGTAGTGCCGGAAAGACTGCCTGCAGACAGAGAAAACATAGCTGAGACAGCGGCAGATATGGATGCTGCTATGAGAGTATTTCTTGCTGAATTTAGAAATGTATCTGGAGAAGAAGCAGCGGCTCTTCGCTATGAGAGATTTAGGAGGATGTAACTATGGGCAGATATAATCCTCTGATTGTAGGAGATTTGGTAGTTGAAAATCCCGTCGTTCAAGGCGGTATGGGAGTGGGAATCAGTCTGTCTCATCTTGCAGGGGCTGTGGCAGGAGCAGGAGGAATGGGAATTATTTCGGCTGCCCAGATTGGATTTCGGGCCCCGGAATTTGAACAGGATCCTCAAAAAGCGAATTTAAAAGCTATTGTCTCAGAACTAAAAAAAGCCAGAGAGATTGCAGGAGCGGGAATCGGACAGAGACGGCCTGTTTTGGGATTTAATATTATGGTTGCCACGAGAAATTATATGGATTATGTGAAAGCGGCTGTTGAGGCTGGAGCAGACATAATCATTTCCGGAGCAGGACTTCCCATCCATCTTCCAGAGTATGTAAAAGGGGCAAAAACCAGGATTGCGCCGATTGTGTCTTCTGCGAAATCTGCTTCTGTTATTCTGAAAATGTGGGATAGAAAATATGGCCGGACAGCGGATATGGTAGTAATAGAGGGACCGCTGGCAGGAGGCCATCTGGGGTTTAACAAAGAAGAACTGGCAGAGTACGGGGCAGATACAAAAAATGTTCCGGAAACTTATCGGCAGTCTTCCTACGAGACAGAGATACAAAATATTTTAGAAGTAGTTTCCAGATACGAGAAAAAATATGGCTGTACCATTCCGACTGTCAGCGCTGGAGGCGTATTTTCCAGAGAAGACATGGAGCGTCATATGGGGCTGGGAGTAAACGGAGTTCAGGTGGGAACCCGGTTTGTTACAACCAGAGAGTGCGATGCGCCCATGGAATATAAACAGTCTTATATAAATGCTGAAAAAGAAGATATTATAATTGTGAAAAGTCCGGTGGGAATGCCTGGACGGGCAATTAATAATGATTTTATAAAGCGGATAGCTGGTGAGAAAGAAAAAATCACCCATTGTTTTCAGTGTCTGGAACACTGCAATCCGGCAGAGATTCCTTACTGCATTACTCAGGCACTGATTCGGGCCGCAAAGGGACAGGTAAAAGACGCGCTGCTGTTCTGCGGCGCCAATGCGTATCGGTGCAGCAAAATAGAAACAGTAGATGAAGTAATAAAAGACTTGTGTGGTTAAAAATAGCCCTCCCGAATAGAAATATATGAGATATTTTGTTCGGGAGGATTTTGTTATGATGAATTGGCTTTGGGCTGGCATGATACTTTTAGGGATTCTCTGGGGAATGTTTCATGGGACCCTGGATGCGGTAACAGAGGGAATCATTCAGTCATCTAAAGATGCAGTGACTTTGTGCATTACTATGTTGGGAATTATGTCATTTTGGACAGGAATTCTGGAGATTGGAAGCAGAGCTGGAATCATTGAGGCAATGGTAAAAAGAATGAAACCAATCATGAAGTTTCTGTTTCCCAAACTGCCCCTGGACCATCCGGCAGCCAAATCTATTGCAGTCAATATGATTGCGAATATGCTGGGAATGGGGTGGGCAGCTACGCCAGCCGGATTAAAAGCAATGGGAGAATTAGAAGAACTGGAAGAGGACAGAAGAAAGTCTTTGCAGATGTCATCAGTTCCAAAAGGGACGGCCAGCAATGAGATGTGCATATTTTTAATTATTAATATTTCTTCTCTTCAGTTGATTCCGGTAAATATGCTGGCTTACCGCGCCCAGTACGGCAGCGCAGATCCGGCAGCGATTGTAGGTCCGGCTTTGGCAGCGACAGCAGTCAGCACACTGGCTGCAGTTGTGTTTTGCAGGATGGTAAGGGATAAATAAGATAAAAAGGACAGAAAATAGCCGCCAACTCTTTGCAGTAGTTGACGGCCTAAGTAATCATGAGAAGAAACTAAAAGAGAAGAAGATACATATTATTATTCATCAGCCTAAGTATCTATAGAAACAGAATATGGGGGCAATTCCTCCCTATCCCGCCTAAATTAGCCGGATTGCTCCAAGGACCAGCAGGTGGACCGGATAAAACCAATAGAAAAAGTACCGGCTTTGGGACTTTCCGGGTTTGCCATTATAGAACCAGATGGGAAGAAATGCAAATATGGCAGTGTACTCGAATTGAGCCATGAGCACACCGAAAACAGTCTGCCAAACCTTATTAGTTCGGAGAATGTACAGAAGAACAATGAACAATACTCCGTAAAAACCATAATCTGTATAGAACAGAAATCCTGTGAGACAGCTGGCAAATACAATCACAGTTTTCAGGAAAAAGGAATAAGAGGGGGTCAGATACCGCAGATCTGCTTCCTTCATGCCATATAATACTGCCAGACCAATCAATAAAGTAAAAAAGACATTTTGATGATAGGGGTACAGCAAGGTTTTGTAAATGGCAAGATCAAAGGGAATTTCAGAGATAAGGGCAAAAAATGCCATCCGTCCCATATATTTTTTAATACTTTTTGTGTGGCAGAATCCTTCTGTCAGCAGAAAACAGAAAATCGGGAATGCGATTCTGCCAATGGCTCGGAAAATCAGGGCAGTCCAGCACAAAAAAGCCTGCTGGCCGCTTCCGCTTACAGCAGCAGTGTAAAGGCTGTAAAGAGACAAGTCTGGAATGGGTTCCAGGAGGCTTCCAATACACACGACTCCGATGTGATCCAGCACCATGGCAATGACTGCAATCCACTTTAACATTTGTCCTGTCATAATTTAAATCCTTCCTGAGCGTTCCCGCTCATAATAGAAAATATATTGCTGCATGACACCTTTGACCCCTTTATAACAGCCAAAGTGGTCTGCAATAATAGTTTCCCACAGACAGGATTTGGGAAGTTTTTTATAACGGCGTGGATGTTTGGGATAATATTGCTCCATCAGGATCTTCTGAATCCAGGTATCCACTGGAAAGGCATCAATATGGTGAAGACCAAAGAGACAGATGCAGTTGGCGACCTTTTCCCCGATGCCATAGAATTGTTTTAGATAAGACATAGCATCTTGATAATCCAGGGTTTTCAGATATTCTAAATCCAGCACATTGGCGCAGACGTCCTGCGTGATTTTCTCTATGTACTTGGCGCGGTATCCCAGCTTTAAACCAAGCAGATCTTCGGCAGAAGCGTTTAAAAGCTGCTTTGGGGAAGGAAAGGCGTATAGGGCCGCAGAATCTAAATCTGCTGTACTGCCTGAAATCTCAATAGGAGAGCCGTACCGCCTGCTTAAATCTTCTACAGCCTGGCGGATAGCAGGAATGGTTTTCTGCTGGGAGATAATAAAAGTAATAATCATTTCCCACAGATCCTGTTTGAGAATCCGGATTCCGCTGCCTGATTGTCCGGCAGCAGTCAGATAAGCATCGTCTGGACGGATAGAATGTAAAATAGCTGGATAATCAGTGTGAAGATCAAAATACTCAAACCAGAAGTCCAGATCCTTTTCGGGACAGGTAAAGGATATCAATGAGGTTTCCTCATTGGGGATTTCCTGAATATCCAGAAATTTTCCGCTGCTGATAATCCAGTATCCTCCTGTTTTCAGCGGAATCATCCGAAAGCACTGTCCGGACCGGGCGATTTGGTCTAAATGAAAGCATGAAATGGAAATAGTAGTTGTTGTAATCATAATAGGATATTACCAATAGTAAAAGTCAAAGTCAAGCCAGAATGTTTTTACAGAACCGTACATAAAGTATTAAAAACATTTTGCAGGAGATTGTCTGTGAAATATCTGCTGTTTTTTTCAAAAGCATTGGTTCCGCTGGTTTTATTTTATATGATTGGTTTTGGACTTCTCCAAAAACGCCCGGTTTTGGATGATTTTTTAGACGGGGCAAAAGAGGGAATCCGGACAACTATAAAGGTAATGCCTACATTGATCGGCCTGATGACAGCAGTGGGGGTGCTGCGGGCTTCCGGATTTTTAGACTTTTTGGGAGAACTTTTAGCAGAACCGGCCCGTTTGATTCATCTTCCTGCTCCGATTGTACCGGTTGCTCTGGTGCGGCTTGTGTCCAATGCAGCAGCCACAGGGCTGGTACTGGACATCTTTAAAACCAGCGGTCCGGATTCCGCAGAGGGGATGATAGGATCTATTTTAATGAGCAGTACAGAAACGGTTTTTTACTGTTTGAGCGTTTATTTTGGAGCTGCTCATATTACAAAAACCAGATTTGCTTTAAAAGGCGCTCTGGTGGCAACAGCAGCAGGAGTAATTGCCAGTATTTTAATCGGCACAGCGGCCGCCTCATAAATTAGAAAAGGCTGTTGCTTTTTAAAAATTTATACAAATGTCACAGAAAAAACACAACTTTGTAAGAATTTCATAAGGAATAAAGAGGTTGTTTTCTGTAGAAAAATCAGATATAATCAGTAAGAAGCTTTTACTGAGAAGGTAGGAAAGGAAGAGACGTGGATAATTACGGAACTTTAAATGAAGTGTTGGTAAACTTGTTCAATGATATTATGGATATTGAGCAGAAGGCGATCATTACCCCAGAATTTAAAGATATTACCAATAACGATATGCACGTCATGGATGCCATAGGAGTCGGCACGCCAAAAAATATGTCTGCCATTGCCAGAGAACTGTCTGTTACAGTGGGAACGCTGACGATTGCCATGAACAGTCTTGTAAAAAAAGGATATGTTATCCGGGAGAGGAGCAATGAGGACAGGCGGGTTGTTTATATATCCCTTTCCGAAAAAGGAAAAAAAGCATATGAGCACCATGCCGGTTTCCATAGACAGATGATACAGGGAGTTATGGATGAACTGAGCAAAGAGGAGCTGGAAGTTCTGGTAAAGACTTTAAAACATTTAAACAACTGGTTTCGCCAGGTCCAGCAGAAGGATTAAGAGGAGGCAATTTTAATTATGAAAAAACCAATTTTGTACATTGCAGCAGCATTGATGGCGATTTCTTTAGCGGCATGTACTCCAACCCCTGAAAAACAGGCTGAGACAGCATCTGCTCCTGCAGCGAATGCAGAAAGCAAGAGCGGCGATACTCTGGTAGAAGGAAAAGTTCCAGGACCGGAGTTTGATACTATTTCCGTATACAGCATTAATGAAGATGGAAGCGGCCTGCTTCAGAACATGGATTCTTTAGAGGAGATGACTAACCAGGGACTGGTAGATAAGCTGATTGAGTATGGCGTATTGGAGGAAGGCACTACCATCATCAGCCTGGATGTAAAGGAAGACGATGCATCTGGTGTTGTAAATCTTTCTGCAATTCCCAATTACGACGGAGATGAATTTATGGAGCGCGCCACATTAGAAGCGCTAGTGAACACTTATATTGAAAATTACGAATTAGAACTGGTAAAACTTCAGGTAAACGGTGAAGATGTGACATCTGATTTTCTTGAAGCAGACGAGAATGGATACTCCACCTACTTTGAAGATTACGAAGAATTCCAGAACTAGTTTTTTACAGAAAACACAAAGGACTTGCAAAAAACGGATTTACGTTTTTTGCAAGTCCTTTTCCATACGCTACTGCATATTCTGAGTTAATATCCAGGAGTCCAGCCGGCTTCTGATAACAGAGAAAGGAGCTGGACCGATATCCAGCATCAGCTTATGAAATTCTTTTGCATCAAATCGGCTGCCCAGCTCTTTTTCTGCCAGTTCTCGCATTTCGCAAAATTCCATATAACCAACATAGTATGTCAGGTAATAGCCCGGATTTTCGATCAGGGTCTGATAGATTTCAGATACGATATTGGAGTTTTCCACATCATAATAATCCGATAAATAATCGCGGGTCTGATTTTCGTCCCATCCAAAATAATTAATGTTTAAATCCAAAAGGGCATTTAAACCAATGCTGGCAGATGCATTGTGCATAAGAAGTCTGGCGCCGTCAGGATCCACACCATTTTGGAAGGTGTAAGATAAAAATTCAGAATAGAGTCCCCAGCCTTCAGAATAACCATTAAAAGAAAGCAGGCAGCGGATAGGACTGGGATTGGTACTGTAAAAATACACATTCTGGTATAAGTGACCTGGATAACCTTCATGGGCCAGAGTAGTATATAAGTATTGGGTGATTCCATTGCTTTCATCCATATTTAAGCAGATAATATTTTCATCATACCGATCAATGGGAGGAACCATATAAAGGGCTGGAGCAAGAATTTCTTTTAGCTCTGGAGCCACATATTTTACCTCATAAGAGTGACTT
Organism: Lachnospiraceae bacterium; assembly: GCA_046957575.1. Classification (GTDB taxonomy): domain Bacteria; phylum Bacillota; class Clostridia; order Lachnospirales; family Lachnospiraceae; genus UMGS1370. Next base: position 32,169 of record JBKUOG010000023.1, read on the forward strand.
GGAATGTCTGGAAATTCGTCTGCAATTTCCTGCTTAAGGGCAGTTAGAATTTCCTGGGGATCGCTGGGGGAGAAAGCAAATTCGTTTACCTGATCTAACAGTTCGGGGCGATTTCGGATAATGGCTGCCATAGCCGCAATATCAGCAACATTTTTCTTTTCAATGGCATTTTTCAGATCCGCCATATTGGTGTAAGAAGTTCCTGTATTGGAGCGGACCAGATACTCAAAATATTTTTTGCCGTCCGGATACTGGTATAAGCCGCCTTCATACTGACCGCTTCCCTTTAAGTGGGTAAGTCCTTCTGTCAAGTGTTTGTAAGCAGGGATAAACTGCTCGGATATAATCCCTAAATTCTCCTGAATGTAGGCATTTTTTTCTTCTTCTGTGAGGGAAGGAAATTCTTCCAACCTGGTGATAAACGAGGTGTGAAGAAGATGGTATTTTGGGTCAATCATATAGGGCTGACAGGATTCAATAATATGATCCACAGCGGTATCATTGCAAAACAGTCCGGCTGCCGCCCGTTCCTGTTCAAAGATCAGAATCTGATCGAAAAATTCATCGGTATTGGATAACAATTCCAAATATTCATCAATATCTTTTTTAGTGTAAAAACGATATTCAGATAAAACAACAGGCAAATCAATCTGGATGCCGGTTATGGAAGAGAGGGGAGTCTGATATAATTCAATCCCTTCTAAAGAAAGTTCTGTATCTACATGTTCATTTAAAATGTCCAGAGTCAGGATTTGGCTGTCCGTTAAAAGAGAGCGGTTAAAACCATTTAACTGAGAATCCAGAGCCTTAAGTTCCATAAGATTTTCCTGCGTATCCGAAATAGAAAACTCTCCGAAAGTGCAGGGATAATCTGTAATGCCGTACTTTGCCGGATCGCTGACAGTATAGTGAAGGTTTAATAAAGATGTGCTGACCGAATCCCGAAAGGTTTCTTCCATCAGAGCGTCAAACCGCTGCTGTTCATTAGCAGCCGCTTCTGACTGGGCATCGGAAGGGGACGAGTCATTTATACTGGCAGAGGTTTCAGAGCCTTGGAAAGAATCAGGCAAAGGTGAGTCCGGACGTTTGACAGAACATCCATTCAGCAAGAGACTGCCGGATAAAACAGCAGCCAGCGTCAGCGCGCAGAATTTTTGGATTTTCATATAATATAAAAATTTCATTCGCTATCCTCCTGTAAATGATATCCATTATATATTATATTTTCTATAAATACAATCATTCCAGGAACCCTTGACAAAGTTGCAGGAAACAGTTAGGCTTACCATATAGAGAAAGAGAGGGAAATTATGACACAGAAAATAAAAAAACCATATTATATTACAACCGCTATTGCCTATACATCTGGAAAACCTCATATCGGCAATACGTATGAGGCAGTTTTAGCAGATGCTATTGCCCGCTATAAGAGAGAACAGGGCTATGACGTATTTTTCCAGACTGGTACAGACGAACATGGCCAGAAAATCGAACTGAAGGCGCAGGATGCAGGTGTGACGCCGAAAGAATTTGTAGACGGCGTTTCTTCTGAGATCCGCAATATCTGGGATATGATGAACACCTCTTATGACAAATTTGTCCGCACGACGGATGACTACCACGAGACCCAGGTTCAGAAAATTTTCAAAAAGCTGTATGATCAGGGCGACATTTATAAAGGCTATTATGAGGGACTTTACTGTACGCCCTGTGAGTCTTTCTTTACAGAATCCCAGTTGACAGACGGGAAATGTCCGGACTGCGGACGGGAAGTCCAGCCGGCAAAAGAAGAAGCGTATTTCTTTAAAATGAGCAAATATGCCCAGAGATTAATTGACTATATCAATGAGCATCCGGACTTTATCCAGCCGGTATCCCGCAAGAATGAGATGATGAACAACTTCCTTCTTCCGGGACTTCAGGATCTGTGTGTTTCCAGAACTTCCTTTACCTGGGGCATTCCGGTCAGCTTTGATCCAAAGCACGTAACCTATGTATGGCTGGATGCGCTGACCAACTATATTACCGGTATTGGCTATGACTGCGACGGAGAAAGCAGTGAACAGTTCAATAAGCTGTGGCCTGCAGACCTGCATCTGATCGGAAAAGACATTATTCGGTTCCATACCATTTACTGGCCGATTTTCCTGATGGCTCTGGATCTTCCGCTGCCAAAACAGGTATTTGGACATCCATGGCTGCTGCAGGGCGATGGTAAAATGAGCAAATCCAAAGGAAACGTTCTTTACGCAGATACCCTGGTAGACTTTTTCGGCGTAGATGCAGTCCGTTACTTTGTTCTCCATGAAATGCCATTCGACAACGACGGCGTGATTTCCTGGGAACTGATGGTAGAGCGGTTAAATTCTGACCTGGCAAATATTTTAGGAAACCTGGTAAACCGTACCATTTCCATGAGCAATAAGTATTTCGGCGGAGTGGTAACTTCTACCGGAGCAGCAGAAGAAGTAGACGAGGATTTAAAGGCAACCGTTCTGGAGGCAGTCAAGAAGGCAGACGCAAAGATGGAACAGCTGCGGGTTGCAGATGCGATTACGGAAACATTTGGCATTTTCCGCCGCTGCAACAAATACATTGACGAGACAATGCCATGGAGTCTGGCAAAGGACGAGGCAAAGAAGGAACGTCTGGAAGAAGTCCTTTACAACTTAGTAGAATCCATTACCATTGGCGCATCCCTGCTGGCATCCTTTATGCCGGATACTTCTGCAAAGATTTTAGCCCAGTTAAATACAGAAAAACGCAGCTTAGAGGAAATGGACAGCTTTGGCAAGTACCCATCCGGCAATAAAGTAACAGAGAAGCCGGAGATCCTGTTTGCCCGTATGGATTTGAAAGAAGTTATGGAAAAAGTAGAGGCAATGCAGGCAGAAGCTGCAAAAGCCAATGCTGCAGAAGTCGAAGCAGAAAACAAGGAGCAGGAAGCAGTTATTGATTTAGAGGCAAAACCAGAAATTACATATGATGATTTTGCAAAGCTGCAGTTCCAGGTAGGAGAGATCATTGCCTGCGAAGCAGTAAAGAAGTCTAAAAAACTGCTTTGCAGCCAGGTGAAAATCGGTTCTCAGATCCGTCAGATCGTAAGCGGAATTAAAGCGTACTATACACCGGAAGAGATGGTTGGCAAAAAAGTGATGGTGGTTACCAACTTAAAGCCGGCAACTTTGGCAGGAGTAAAATCTGAAGGAATGATTCTGTGTGCAGAAGACGCAGAAGGAAACCTGTCTTTAATGAAACCGGAAAAAGATATGCCTGCAGGTGCAGAAATCTGCTAAGATAATATTGGCGCTGTGATGCTCTGTAGAGGGCGTACAGCGCTTTAAAATTTTTGAAAAAACATGAAAAACCAGAAAACTTACGAAATTTTACAAAATGTGGAGAATGATTCGCAAAATATCGCTGTAAAATAGACCTGGGTGGGGAAAACTTGCATTTTTTGCCATTCTGGAGTATAGTAGTGGATGGAAATAGATACCAACTGCAGAAAAAAGAACATTTTTTCCAGAAAGGTGGATTTTTACAGATGAGAAGAAGAGGAAACTATTACAGACGCCGCGGCAAAAGGCGCGGACCTGGAATCTGGACCGGCAATTTCTTAAAAATGATTGCAGTGATTGCAATGGTAATGGATCACTTTGCAGTGGCTGTTATGGAGCAGGGGATTCTTGCAGTATGTAATGGAGATCCGGATACGATCAAACTCTTTTTTGATTCAGAGATGGGAGCCAGGTTCCTGCTTGCAGACAGAATTTTAAGAGGAACAGGAAGAATTGCGTTTCCGATTATTTGTTTTCTTTTGACAGAAGGATTTTTTCACACAAGAAACCGAAACCGTTATTTGCTTCGTTTAAGCATCTGCGCAGTGGGTTCGGAAGTATTTTTTGATTTAGCAGTTTATGATTCCTGGATTTACATGGGATATCAAAATGCAGTATTTACTCTGGTGATTGCTCTTGCGGTCCTGATGGGGATGCGGCGTTTTCGCAGAAAGCCGGCCATGCAGCTTTTGTGTGTTTTAGCAGGAAGTGGAATAAGCTGGCTGATCCGCAGCGATTACTGTGTGATTGGTATTATTCTTCCGGCAGTCTTTTACTGGTTTTCCAACGAATCCATTTTCCAGCTAATAATTGGATCTATTTTATCCCTGACAGAAAGTATTCGCTTTTTTGGGTCAGCGGTGCTGGCATATATTCCGGTCATGCTGTATAATGGCAAACGGGGTTACTGGAATTTAAAATATTTCTTTTATGCTTTTTTTCCTGTACAGTTTTTGATGCTCTACCTGCTCCGCAAAGCGCTGCTTTACGGAGATTGGTTTAGCAGTCTGATTTTACAGGCAATACAATAAAGAGGAGTTTTTGACAACATGATATTTGATACTCATGCCCACTACAATGATGAGGCATTTGATGAAGACAGACAGGCATTAATCGAAAGTCTTCCCCAAAACGGAATCGCTCTGGCAGTGAATGTGGGAGCCAGTCTAAAATCTACATCTGATTCTGTCCGGCTTGCAGAACAATACGGTTATATCTATGCATCTGCAGGAGTACACCCCAGCGATACAGGGGAGTTAAATGAGGAAAATTTTGCATGGCTGAAAACCCAGACCGGACATAATAAAGTAGTGGCAGTAGGAGAAATTGGCCTGGACTACTACTGGGATGAACCGGAACGAAATATTCAGAAACTATGGTTTGAGCGGCAGATAGAATTAGCCAGAGAAGTGGGCCTGCCTATGATTATTCACAGCCGGGACGCTGCTAAGGATACTCTGGATATGATGAAGAGTCTGCATGCAGAGGAAATTGGCGGTGTTATTCACTGCTTTTCATATGGAATTGAGATGGCCAGAGAATTTTTAAACATGGGATTTTACCTGGGAATCGGCGGTGTACTGACTTTTAAAAATGCGAAAAAATTAAAAGAAGTGGCAGAGTATGTGCCTCTTGATCAGATTGTGCTGGAAACAGATTGTCCATATATGGCGCCTGTGCCCAACCGGGGAAAACGCAATTCTTCATTAAATCTGCCTTATGTGGCAGAAGAACTGGCCAGAATAAAGGGAGTTTCCAGAGAACAGGCAGAGGAAATTACTTTTGAAAGTGGCCTGCAATTGTACCGAATTCAAAAACAACAGTAAAAGGAAAGGAATTATATGCAGGAAAAATTGGGAAATCCCCAAAAAACCATAGAGATTATTCAAAAATATCAGTTTGCATTTCAAAAAAAATTTGGTCAGAATTTTTTAATTGATCAGCATGTGCTGGAAAAAATTATTCGGGCTGCAGGTGTTCAAAAAGAGGACATGGTTTTGGAAATTGGCCCTGGTATCGGCACTATGACCCAGTATTTAGCAGAATCTGCCGGAAAAGTAGTGGCGGTTGAGATCGATAAAAATCTGATTCCGATTTTGCAGGAAACGCTGTCCGGATATAATAATGTAACGGTTGTTAACGAAGATATTTTAAAGCTGGATATAAAAACCCTGGCAGAAGAATACAATCAGGGGCGTCCGATTAAAGTGGTGGCCAACCTGCCATATTACATTACCACGCCGATTATTATGGGATTGTTTGAAAGCGGAGTACCCATTGACAATATTACAGTAATGGTGCAGAAAGAAGTGGCGGATCGGATGCAGGCAGGTCCCGGCACAAAGGATTACGGTGCATTGTCTCTGGCAGTACAGTATTATGCCAGTCCGTATATTGCAGCCAATGTGCCGCCTAACTGTTTTATTCCAAGGCCCAACGTGGGTTCAGCGGTCATTCGCCTGACTCGCCATGAAAAGCCGCCGGTAGAAGTGAAGGATCCGGCGCTGATGTTTGACTTAATCCGGGCATCCTTTAACCAGAGGCGTAAAACCCTGCAAAATGGTTTAAATAATGCCCAAAACTTAAACTTTACCAAGGAACAGATTGGCACAGCCATTGAAAGAATGGGCCTGCCTGCCACTGTCCGGGGTGAAGCGCTGACCCTGGAACAGTTTGCAGGTCTGGCCAATTGTTTTAGTCAGATGTAACGTTTTTAAATCAGAACTTAGACATTGCTGCCTCGTCTGCAATCAGAATAACATCTGGATGGAACTGGAGAATGGATGCCGGAACCTGAGGAGTTACAGGGCCGTTTACGACCTGATATAAAATATCAGCCTTGTCAGCGCCGGAAACTAAGATCAGGATTTTTCTTGCTTTCATGATGGTGCCGCATCCCATGGTATAAGCCTGTCTGGGAACATCATCAATAGAAGCAAAGAAACGTTTATTTGCCTCAATGGTCATTTCGGTTAAATCTACACAGTGAGTAGTCTTGTCAAAGTGATCGCAGGGCTCGTTAAATCCAATATGGCCGTCATGTCCCAAACCTAAGAGCTGTAAGTCCACGCCTCCCAAGTCTTCAATTACTTTCTCATAACGAGCGCATTCAGCAGCCGCATCGCTGTTGGTGCCGTCCGGAATGTTGGTATTGGCCGGATCGATGTTTACATGCTGGAATAGGTTGTGGTTCATAAAGTAGTAGTAACTCTGGTCATTGTCTCTTGTAAGGCCGCGGTATTCATCCAGATTGGCGGATTTGATCTGGGAAAAATCCAAATCCCCGGCCTTGTAGGCAGCGACCAGATTTTTATAAGTGCCAATAGGAGTAGATCCAGTAGCAAGACCTAAAACACTGTCTGGTTTGGCAATAATCTGTGCAGCAATGACAGCCGCCGCCTTACGGCTCATTTCTTCGTAGTCTCTCACTTTGTAAATTTTCATTTCAAGAAACCTCCATTTTCCATAAAATGTATTGTTTACCTATAGAATATCATTTTCGTAGCATAGTTTCAATGGGTATTTGCATAAACATAGACTAGAGGTGATTGTATGTCTAATTATAGGAGACTCATTTCATATATTTATGAATATGAAGGGAAAACAAAAGGAAGAAATGTGGGTTTTGCAAAGCTGGAGGCAAGAAGCGGACAATGCAAAATTAATGTGAATGTAAAACGCATTTTTACAAACGGGGATGCAGGAGTCTATCTGCTTTCTTCTATAGGGGAAATTCCGTTGGGGAAACTGTTTCTAAGGGGAGGAAACGGAGAGTTTCGGGCAGCAGTACAGGTGGAGAATGTGGAAGGAAGCGGCTGCGGGATGGATGATTGTTACGGTCTTGCTATCCATGAACCAAAAGATGACTGGCGTACATACCGGACAATATGGGAAGATGAAGTGACCTTTGCAGCCGAAATTGAATTATCCAAAGCAGTTCCAAAAAATGAACCAACGGTACTGGAAAATGCCAAAAAAGCAGTAGCGGAAATAGAAGAGGAACTTGCCAGGGAAGAAGGGGCAGAAATTAAACCGCTGTTAAAAGATGAGCGGCTGACAGAGCAGGAACCGCCAGCCGAGCCGAATCAACCAGCAGAAATCGAACCGCCAGCCCAGCCAAGTCCGCCGGCAGAAATCGAACCGACAACTGAGCCAAATCAACCAGCAGAAATCGAACCGCCAGCCCAGCCAAGTCCGCCAGCAGAAATCGAACCGCCAGCCGAGATGACCCCGCCAGAACTAGCTGGACTAACGGCAGCATCAGAGCAGACTGATAAATCTGCTTTCGGGAATGAACGGCAGGAATCAAATGAAATTGCTTCTGGAACCGCTTTGCCGGCTGCCCAGACTGTCTCTACAGGAGAGGGAGAATGGACGGGAATTGGTATTAGTCAGAAAAAGCAACAGCAGTCTTATATACCTCAGGCAGGAAATCCGGAAGATTTGGAAAAGCTATGTTTAATAGAAGAGCCAGAAGAAAAACCAGAGCAGATTTGGGCAAGATTTGAAAAGGCATATCCCAAAATCCAGGCATTTGACAGCGAACATGGATGCGTGATTTTGGCTATAAAACCGCAGGACATTGGACTTTTGCCCAGAGAGATCTGGGTATACGGCAACAACAGCTTTTTGCTGCATGGTTATTACAATTACCGCTATTTGATATTGGCGCGGTTAGAGAATCCAAGGGGGACTCCCAGATATCTGCTTGGCGTTCCAGGCCATTATTACAGCAATGAAAAGTATATGGCCAGCATGTTTGGGTTCCCTCATTTTGTGCTGTCAAAAAAACAGCCGTCAGGAGACGGCCGTTTTGGATATTGGTATACAGATATTCGGTTTTCCTAATAATCAATTCCCCGGATAGATACACTGCCTGTAAAAGGTTTTACCAGATCAGCAAATTCCTGCAGTTCCCTCAGTGAAAAACCAGAAAAGCCAGGCTGAAGGACATATTCAGATGCTTTAAAGTTCTGAAGAAAATACTGAGGGCAGCCCTTTATCCAGGGACCAATCTGTTCAAAATCTGCTGCAGTGTGAATCCCCTTCACTACAGTAGTGCGAAATTCAAAAGGAACCGTTCCGGACAGTAAAAAAGAGATGCTTTCATTAACTGGTTTCAAATCCATAGACAAAAGTCCTGCTGCTTTGGCATATTGATCAGGCCCGGCCTTAATATCCATAGCCACATAATCCAATAGCCCATCATTTACCAGATTTTTTAAAACACTGGTCTGATAGCCGTTGGTATCCAGTTTTACCAGAAAGCCCAGTTCTTTTACTTTACAGATGAACTGGGCTAAATCCGGCTGAAGCGCAGGCTCTCCGCCTGTGATGCAGATTCCTTCCAGGATGCCTGTCCGCTTTTTTAAAAAAGATAAAACCTCCTCATCTGTATAATCTGATTCCGCATCAAAAGAAAGGATTTCACTGTTCTGGCAGAAAGGACAGCGGAAATTACATCCCCCTGTAAACACTGTAGCTGCAACGTGACCAGGGAAGTCTAACAAAGTCGTTTTTTGCAATCCGCAAATTTTCATAATTTATTCTTTCCAATCTAATTTATTTCGTAGTATAATAGAGTATAACACACCCGTCTTTTCGGGTCCAGCAGAAACACAGGAGACCTTTATGACCCAAGAAGAAAAATATATGAGACAAGCCATCCGGCAGGCGAAAAAGGCCGAAGCTCTGGGAGAGGTGCCGATAGGATGCGTGATTGAATATGATGGAAAGATTATTGCCAGGGGCTATAACAGACGAATGACGGATCACAGCGCGTTAGCCCATGCAGAAATAATTGCCATCAAAAAGGCATGCAAAAAGATAGGCGACTGGCGATTAGAAGACTGCACGCTTTATGTTACACTGGAACCATGCCCTATGTGTGCCGGCGCTATTATTCAGGCCAGGATTCCCAAAGTAGTTATGGGCTGTATGAATCCCAAGGCTGGCTGTGCCGGATCGGTTCTTGATATGCTCCATGAACAGGGGTTTAATCATCAGGCGGAAACCCAAAGCGGCGTATTAGGAGAAGAATGCTCCGCTATGATGAAAGCTTTCTTTAAAAAGCTTCGGGAAAATAAAAAGTGAAAACAGGAGGGAAAGACATGAAAAAAATCTTATTGGTTTGTAATGCAGGAATTTCGACCAGTATACTGGTGTCTAAGATGAAGAGGGCTGCTGCAGATGAAGGGATAGACGTGTCTATCGAAGTAAGATCCATGGCAGGGGCCAAAGAAGTGATTGGAGACATGGATATTGTACTTTTAGCTCCGCAGATAGGGTATGAACAGAAAAAATTAAAAGCCATTTCCGGCAAAATTCCTGTAGAAAAAATTGATATAACCGATTTTGGCTTAAAAAATGGAGAGAATGTTTTGAAAGCAGCCATGGATGTATTGAAAAATCAGCCGCAGCCTTGACATTTTCTCGAACTCCATGTATACTAAACGAGTTATCCAAACATAAACGAGTCACAAAGTTTCCACGCAGCCGGGGAGATAGCGGTGCCCTGTACCTGCAATCCGCTCTAGCAGGGGTGATATCTTGCCCAGCACATTTTTCTGCAGAGCTGCCTTTGGTAAGTGGCGTTGATGTCTGGGTCTTGCGCAACAGAAATCTGTGAACCGTGTCAGGGCAGGAATGCAGCAGCACTAAGCAGAACCTTTTGTGTGCCGCAAGGCAGCCTGGGCTGAGTTAACTGCCAGAGTAACGTCTGTGGTTGATGTGCAAAGCAAGATGCGTGGATTTTATATTATATATAACTACAAAGATAGAAGGCTGTATCAGACTGCCGGCAGTGCTCCGGACCTGATGCAGCTTTTTTATTGCATAGGAAATTGTTTCCTGTGCAATAAAAAACGCTCCGCGAGGAACGCAACTCTAAAGAGGGCTTGTTCACTAAGCTCGCAAAACTTACTAAATGAGCCAATGCCTGCGGCAGAGTAGAATGATGTCGCTGTAGCGGCCCGCCGCAGGCGAAGAATCTCGCAAGCGAGATTCTTTTCTGCTTGCCGACAGCAGGGGTTTGCTGTATAATTACAAAATGGGTATACTATAACCATCTTAGGAAAGAGAGGCCACATATGAGAAGAATCGGAATGCTGACCAGCGGCGGAGACTGCCAAAGCCTCAATGCTACGATGCGGGGAGTTGCAAAATCTCTGTATAATATGTTTGATGATGTAGAGATTGTAGGGTTTGAAGAAGGCTATAAAGGCTTAATGTATGCAGACTATCAGATATTAAAGCCCAGTGATTTTTCAGGGATTCTGACAAGAGGTGGCACGATTCTGGGAACATCCAGACAGCCCTTTAAACTGATGCGGGAGCCGGATGACAATGGCTTAGATAAAGTAGAAGCCATGAAGCATACATACCGGAAACTTCGTTTAGAATGTCTGGTGGTTTTAGGCGGAAACGGCAGTCAAAAAACAGCCAATCTGCTGAGAGAAGAAGGGCTTAATATTGTATCCCTGCCCAAAACCATAGATAATGATCTGTGGGGAACAGATATGACATTTGGATTTCAGAGTGCCGTAAATGTTGCGGCCAATGCCATTGACTGCATTCATACCACAGCCGCATCCCATGGCCGGGTTTTCATTGTAGAGATTATGGGCCATAAGGTAGGCTGGCTGACGCTCCACGCCGGCATTGCAGGCGGAGCAGATATCATTCTGCTGCCGGAGATTCCATATGATTTGAATGTAGTCTGCGATGCACTGAAAAAGCGCACTGCTGCAGGCAAGAAGTTTTCTATTCTGGCAGTGGCGGAGGGAGCGATTTCCAAAGAAGATGCAGCGCTTTCCAAAAAAGAATTAAAAGAAAAAAAGAAACATTCCATATACCCATCCATTGCCTATGAGATTGGGGCAAAAATTTCTGAAAAGACAGGACAGGAAGTCCGCGTAACCGTTCCCGGCCATATGCAGAGAGGCGGGGAACCCTGCCCTTACGATCGGGTTTTATCGACCAGATTGGGAGCAGAGGGCGCAAAGCTCATCCGGGATGGGGAATATGGCTATATGGTAGTGGTGAGGAATGGAGAAATCACGAAAATTCCGCTGTCTGAGACAGCCGGGAAACTGAAATATGTAGATCCAAAAAGTTCTATTATTGAAGAAGCAAAACTGGTAGGAATCAGTTTTGGAGATGAATAGGTGATGCAGGAGCATCATAGAATGAAAGGCAGCCGATATGTCTTACACTGCGTTATATCGAAAATGGCGTCCTATGGCCTTTGGGGAAGTAAAAGGTCAGGATCATATTGTAACAACATTAAAAAATCAAATACTTTCTGAGCGGATAGGCCATGCCTATTTGTTCTGCGGCACCAGGGGAACCGGAAAAACCAGTATTGCCAAAATTTTTGCCAGGGCGGTCAACTGTGAGAATCCGCAGGACGGCAGTCCATGCAACGAATGTCCGTCCTGTAAAAGTATTTTAGGCGGATCTTCCATGAATGTGGTGGAGATAGATGCGGCATCCAATAATGGCGTTGAAAATATCCGCGAAATCAGAGAGCAGGTACAATATCCGCCCACAGACGGCAGATACCGGGTTTACATTATTGACGAGGTGCATATGCTCTCTATCGGGGCGTTTAACGCTCTTTTAAAGACATTAGAGGAACCGCCTTCATATGTAATCTTTATTTTGGCGACAACAGAAGTGCACAAGATCCCGATTACAATTCTGTCTCGGTGCCAAAGATATGATTTTAAGAGAATTTCTCTGGAAACCATTGCAGAAAGACTGGGGGAATTAATCCGGACAGAGCAGATAGAGGCAGAAGAGAAGGCGCTGCGTTATGTGGCAAAAGCAGCAGACGGTTCCATGCGTGATGCGTTGAGCCTGCTGGATCAATGTGTTGCCTTCCATTATGGAAAACTGCTTACTTATGAAAATGTTCTGGATGTGCTGGGAGCAGTGGATACGGCTGTATTCAGTAAAATGTTTGGCGCTGTCTGCCGGGGCAATACCAGGGAATGTATGGAAGAATTAGAAGAACTGGTAGTTCAGGGTCGGGAATTGGGACAATTTGTTACAGATTTTATCTGGTATATGAGAAACCTTTTGCTGGCACAGAGCACCGAGGATGCAGAAGGTCTTTTGGACATGTCAGAAGAAAATCTAAGGCAGCTAAAAGAGGATGCAAAGCTGGCGGACGGCAATACACTGATGCGGTATATCCGAATTTTTTCTGAACTGTCAAATCAGATTCGATTTGCGGCCCAGAAACGGGTTTTGGTAGAAGTGGCATTTATTAAGCTGACCAAACCTGCCATGGAGACAAATTTAGACTCTGTTTTACAGAGGCTGGCGGATTTGGAAGAACAGGTGGCATCAGGAGCTATTCCCATCAGCCAGGGAACTGGAGCTGTGCAGCCGGTTTCTCATCCTGCACCATCTGGATATTCAGAACCGGCATCACCAAATCCGGATCCATCTCAGCAAACGCCCCCCTATGGAGGAGCGCCCTATGCAGCGCCGCCGGAGACAGTTTCTCTGCCGCCTGCTCAGTTGGAGGATTTAAACCTGATTCGCAATGAGTGGGGGAAAATTGTTCGCGAGATGGGTATGTCTATCCGGCCCAGTTTTCGGGATACAGTGGTAGAACCCAGTGGGGAAAGCTGTTTGTGTATTGTGTTTTCCAGTGCATCTAATTATGCTATTGGCAGCCGTCCAAGCGTGCTGGGGGATTTGGAACGCCATATTGAAGAGGCGTATGGCAAAAAGATTTACTTAAAATCCCGTTTAGCAGGAGTGGGAGAACGGTTGGATACCATATATGTAAGTGATGAAGAATTAAGAGAACAGATTCATATGGACATTACCATAGAGGATTAACAGATTTTGTATTGTTAGGAGGATTTTTTTAAATGGCAAAACGTGGAGGTTTCCCAGGCGGAATGCCTGGTAATATGAATAATTTAATGAAGCAGGCGCAGCGCATGCAGCGTCAGATGGAAGAGACGGCAAAGGCTTTGGAGGAAAAAGAATACACAGCTGCTGCCGGGGGCGGCGCTGTTACAGTTACAGTTTCCGGTAAAAAAGAGGTAACTGCTGTAAAACTTTCAGAGGAAGTGGTAGATCCCGATGATATCGAGATGCTGGAGGATTTGATTGTAGCGGCTGTTAATGAAGCATTCCGCCAGATGGAAGAAGATTCCGCCAGCGCTATGTCCAAGCTGACCGGAGGCATGGGCGGATTGGGCGGAGGTTTTCCGTTCTAATGGATTATTACAGTAATCAGATTACAAAATTAATCGAAGAATTGTCAAAGCTTCCTGGAGTCGGGGCTAAATCAGCACAGCGTCTGGCCTTCCATATTATCAATATGCCAAAGGAGCAGGTAGACCGTCTGGCAGGCGCAATGACCAGCGCCCGCAATAACATTCGATACTGCAAAGATTGTTTTACCCTTACGGATCAGGACAGATGCCCCATATGCAGCAATCAGAACCGGGATCACACCACGATCATGGTAGTGGAGAATTCCCGCGATTTGGCTGCCTATGAAAAGACAGGCAAATATGATGGAGTGTATCATGTCCTTCATGGCGCAATTTCCCCCATGCTGGGGATCGGCCCCAATGACATTAAATTAAAAGAATTAATGCAGCGGCTGCAGTCCGATGTAAAAGAAGTGATTATTGCCACAAATTCCAGTCTGGAAGGCGAGACAACCGCTATGTATATCAGCAAGCTGGTAAAACCGACTGGCGTAAAAGTAAGCCGGATTGCCAGCGGTGTGCCGGTGGGAGGAGATTTGGAATATATTGACGAAGTTACCCTGCTGCGGGCATTAGAAGGCAGGGTGGAGTTATAAAGGGAAAGCAGCATATTAGGAGATGCAAAGAATGGACAAATACGAGTTTAATATAAAGGTTGAGCAGCTTAAAAAGCTGGTCAATAAAGGTGACTATGATACAGCAATGAAAATTGCAGACACGATTGACTGGAGAAGAGTGCGCAATGCCAATCTTCTTTCTCTGGTGTCTTCTGTATATGAGAAAAATCGCGAGTACCACGAGGCAAAAGAGATTTTGCTGATCGCGTTTGAACGTGCGCCCATTGGAAAGCGCCTTTTATATAAATTGACCCAATTGGCATTAAAGGATGGGGATATTCAGGAGGCAGAGGCGTATTACCGAGAATTCTGCTCTCTGGCAGAAGATGATTCCAGGCAGTACATTCTGCAGTATTTGATTTTAAAAGCAAAAAATGCACCGCCGGATCAGTTGGTCAACACACTGGAAGTATATACCAGTATGGAATTGGACGAAAAGTGGCTGTATGAGCTGGCAGAGCAGTATAGTCAGGCAGGAATGGAGAGAGAATGTATAGACACCTGTGATAAGATTATGCTGCTGTTCGGTTTTGGCAAGTATGTAGACAAAGCCATGGAATTAAAGGTTCAGTATGCGCCCTTAAACAATTACCAGAGAGATTTGGCAGAAAACCGGGATGCCTATGAAGAAAAGTTAAAGGCAGTAGAGCAGGGAAATTACTATGTGGAGGATCCGGTTTTTGACAATCCGGCATACGAAGAAACACCGGCAGAAGAAGAGCGAAATCAGGGATATTCCCAGGAATATAATCAGGAAGATTACCAGAACCAGAACTACGGGATGGAAGAAGATTACTCTCGGGAACAGGGATATGGAGAATACGCTTCCCAGGATTCAGAGTATGGGACAGAAGAATATTCACAGCAGCCGTATTATGAAGAAGAGGGATATTCTCAGGAGCAGGCATACGCAGAAACTGCTGCAGCATCAGAAGAAGAGTACCCGTATCACCAAACGACTCCGGTTTACCGCAATGATGTTCCGGTAATGCCCCAAAAACGCATCCATCCGGAAGAGGAACTACAGGTTCAAATGAAGGAGGCGGAAGTAGAGGAGCAGTTGGCGCAGGAAATGTCCAGACTTTCCAGTGATGAGTATTCTCAGGAAGAGGCAGATGATTCTGGTATAAGCAATACCAGGGTTTTAAATGATGTAAGAGAGTTAAAACAAGACGGGAATGATATAGAAAAAACCAGAGTAATCCGCAATATTCGGGAAATTCAGGAAGCCAGGACTGCATATCAGAAGGAAATGGAAACAAACTCTGTTCCGTCCAGAAGCAGGGTGGAGCAGCTGACGCAGCCAAATCATCTGATGATTGAAGCGGATTCACCGGAAATAGGTCTTGAAATAGCTAAAAAGGCATTAAAGAAGATTCATTTAGAATTGGGAACCAAAAATCCGGCAGCCAAAATTTCCGGGGCAAAACTAAATAAAAAAGGACTGTTTGCGTTAGCAGATAAACTGGCTGGAAAAGATTTGATCATCGAAAATGCGGCAGATTTAAACAGCGGACTTTTAGATGAATTAAATCGTCTGATGGCATATGATGAGACAGGGATTATCGTGGTTTTGATTGATACGCCAAGTCGTCTGGAAAATCTGCACAATCAACACCCGGCTCTGTCTGCTTACTTTGAGTGCATTGGCAGCCAGGATTTTCAGCAACAGGAAATGGAAAACGATGCAGAACAGGAGACAGATACCAGACCAGTGCGCAGAGTAATTCCCATTCGAGAAGGAGATGCTGTGCGCCCTGTTTACAAGGAAGAACCTTCAGAAGAGCCTTATTTATCAGAAGAAAAATACCCAGAAGACTCGTATGAGGAGGACTCGTATGCAGAGGACTCGTACGGGGAGGATTCCTATGAAGAGGATTCCTATGAAGAAGATTCTTACGAAGAAGAGGAGGATTATCCAGAAGAAACTTATCCAGAAGAAGACTATGAAGAAGATCTGGAGAGGGAGACTTCCTGTCCGGGAGAAGAGCAGAATGACCCGGAAGAAGAGATGACCATTGACGAATTTGCCCAATATGCAACTCAATATGCCAGCCAGATTGACTGTAGTATCAGCGGGAAAAGCATGCTGGCCCTTTACGAGAGAATTGAAATTATGGAAGAAGATAATATTCCGCTAACCAGAGAAAATGCGGAAAATCTCATAGAAGAAGCAGCAGACAAAGCAGAAAAGCCATCTCTGGGAAAAATGATTAAAGGAGTATTTTCTTCCAAGTATGATAAAGACGGACTTTTAATTTTAAAAGAAGAGCATTTTATATAAGAAACAGGGAAAGAATCATGAACGATATCAAATTAATCGCTTTAGATTTGGACGGAACTCTTTTAAACAGTAAGAAGCAGCTTTCTCAGGGCAATCTGTGGGCACTGAAATCCTGTATTGCCAAGGGGATCCAGATAGTACCAACTACGGGACGCACAGTGGACGGCGTCCCGTCTGTTATCAAGGAGATTCCAGGTGTCCGATATGCAATTGCAACAAACGGGGCAGTGATATTCGATATGCAGACCCAGACAGTGATCGATAAGAGGATGCTGGATAAAGAGCAGGTTCTCACAATCCTGGAAATTTTAGAGCAGTACCCGGTCATGTACGATCCTTATATCAACGGACGGGGAATTAGTGAGGAAAAATTCTTTGAACATATGGATCGGTATGGACTGACGAAAGAGTTTCAGGAAATGGTTCGGGTTACCAGAGATGTAGTGCCCAATATTATCCGTTTTGTAAAGGAAAGCAATAGTCCAGTAGAAAAAATCAATATGTTTTTTGCAGAACCTTCTCTCAAGAGGGAAATACGAGAACGACTGAAAGAGATTTCCAATATTATTATTACGTCTTCCATTCCGCTGAATCTGGAAATCAACCATCCAGAAGCTACAAAAGGAAAAGGTATTTTGCGGCTGGCCCGACATCTGGGGATTTCCAGGGAAGAAACCATGGCTTTCGGAGATGGAGAAAATGATCATTCTATGATTGAAGAAGCCGGTATAGGAATTGCGATGGAAAACGGAATGAATTCTTTAAAAATGAAAGCCGATTATGTAACTAAGAGTAATGATGAGGATGGAGTTGCAGCGGCAATTGACAGATTTATATTAGGAAAGTGGTAAAATGGAGTTTTTTCAGGAAAATTGGCTGTCAGCGCTGACAGCCATATATTTATTAGGTATGGTACTTTATGGCCATTACCGGGGATTCATACGGCTTGTAGTATCCTGCAGTGCCATGATACTTACTCTTTTTATTGTACGTATGGCACTGCCGTATGTAACAGATTACGCCATGGAAAATGCAGCGATCCGGGAAACAGTCGGCAATACATTGCTTCAGTCTGTGGGGATAGAGGAAGGAGAAGAGTATTCTCTGCCAGAAGAGCAAAACACGATGATTGAAGATTTGAAGCTGCCGGAGAGTATAAAGCAGGCGCTTTTGTCCAATAATAATAGTGAAATCTATCAGATGCTGGGAGTAGAGGCATTTACAGATTATCTAAGTGCTTATTTGTCAGAAACGATCATAAGAGGAATTTGCTTTATTTTATTATTTGCAGTTGTATCCGCCTTTTTGCGGATCATGATAAGATGGCTGAATTTAATTTCCCGGCTTCCGATTATTCATGGAATGAATCAGCTGGCAGGTGCTGCACTGGGAGGTGTGCAGGGATTGCTTTATATATGGGTTGGCTGTTTAATTCTGCCTGCTTTTGTTGCTACAGAGCCTGGAAGATTAATTATGGAGCAAATTGAAAACAGCACATGGCTGTATACGCTGTATCAGAATAATCCGATTCATATTTTGATGATAGGAGTAATTAAAAGCTTCTTATAGATGCAGATAGTTAAGATAACGGAGTTGGAAAGCATCAGTTTGGAAAAGATGAATTTTTGCAAGCTGATGCTTTAATTCATACAATTAATACAATATTGATAAAAAGAAAAAAGCAGAGGCGAATAAGCAACCACAAAATATAGTAAAAACAAGAAAAATAGGGGATATATAGTGGAATGAAAAATTGTTTAAAAAAATTATATAAATTCTATTGACTTTTGTGGACAGGGGTGGTATTATAATCCTCGCGCCGCTGATAAAGCGGTCGGCCAACTTGAAAAGAGTTGAAAAACAAAAAAGTTTGAAAAAACTTGAAAAAAGTTGTTGACAAA
>JBKUOG010000024.1:0-50457 GCA_046957575.1 Lachnospiraceae bacterium
GACAGCTGCATCAGCGACCAATACTGGTATTATGAAGGGGAGTCAGTTTACAGCAGAACCTTTATCTATGACCGGAACCTGGAAGACAAACGAGTATTTTTGCGGATCGGAGCCGCCAATTATGAATGCCGGATTTGGCTGAACGGAAAGCTGGCAGGCCGGCACAGAGGCGGATTTACCCCTTTCTGCGCAGAAATTACAGACATCCTGCAAAAAGAAAATCATCTGATTATTACTGTAAATAACCGGAGAGAGAATGACCAGATTCCCTCTGCAACGTATGACTGGTTTAATTACGGAGGAATTTACCGATCTGTGGAACTTCTCACTGTTCCAAGAGAATTTATTCAAAATTTTGCAGCGGAACTGGTTCCGGATGACACCTATGAGCATATCCGCTTTACTGCATGGCTGGGAGAAAAGAAGGCAGGAAAGACCTGCAGGTTTACAGTAAAGGAACTGGGGATTGAAGCTTGCGCTCAAACAGACGAGACAGGAAAAGCCCAGGTGACTGTAACATCCCATCCCATTCTCTGGGACTGCGAACACCCTTACCTGTATCAGGTAGAGGCATCCTGCGGGGAAGATACGGTGGCAGATGAGATTGGATTTCGGCAGATACAGGTTAAAGGGACAGATATTCTTTTAAACGGAAAAAAGATTTATTTAAAAGGCGTATGCTGCCATGAGGAAAGCAAACATAAGGGACGCATCTGCACAGATGAGGAAAGAATAGAAATCATCAACACTGCAAAAGAATTGGGATGTAATGCTCTGCGCCTTACTCATTACCCTCACAGTCACAGGATGGCAGCGCTGGCAGACAAAATGGGAATCCTGCTGTGGGAAGAGATTCCTGTATACTGGGCTTTGGAGTTCTCCAATCCGGATACATATGATAACGCACAAAATCAGCTTCGGGAATTAATTACCAGAGATCGAAACCGGGCCAGCGTGATTATCTGGAGTGTGGGAAATGAAAATCCGGATACAGAAAAACGGCTGGCTTTTATGAGAAAACTGACAGAAGTATGCAGAGAAATGGACGAAACCCGTCTGGTCAGCGCCGCCTGTCTGGTAGATGTTGATGCTATGCAGGTGCGGGACCGGTTAAGTGAATATGTGGATATTGTGGCTTTTAATGAATACTATGGATGGTATTATCGGGATTATGAAGGACTTTTGGCTATATTGGCCAATACCGATCTTGGAAAACCACTGGTGATAACCGAGACCGGCGCAGGGGCAAAAGCCGGACACTTTGGCGGAGAAGAAGAACTTTTTACAGAAGAACACCAGGAAAAAGTCTATAAAAAGCAAATCGCGTTCACAGACGGAAAGATTCAGGGATTATTCCCATGGGTATTATATGATTTTATCTCTCCAATCCGCATGCATCCGCTCCAGGAAGGGAAAAACAGCAAGGGACTGATTGCCATGGACAAAACTTATAAAAAGAAGGCCTTTTACGTGCTGCAGGAATATTACCGGAATAAGGAATAAAGTAACCGTTCAGCCATGCATCTTCTTGCCCGCCTGTGGCGGACAAGAAGCGTCTGGCGTCTGCCCTATGAAGATTCAGACAGGAAAACTCTTATGAAAACAAGCTTTCAACGCTTTTTCCTGTCTGAATCTTCGCATGGCTGAACTGTTACGAATAAATTTACGAATTACATATCTCTCCGAAAAACCGCTTGCCATATTTTTCACATTGGAGTAAAATAATCTCCAAAGAGCCTTATATTCTGAAAGGAGATTATTGAGAATGAGCAAGAAACCAACCGTATTAATGATTCTTGACGGCTATGGCTTAAATGATAACTGCAGCCACAACGCAGTCTGCGAGGCAAAAACTCCAGTGATGGATCAGCTGATGAAGCAGTACCCATTTGTAAAAGGTAATGCCAGCGGCATGGCAGTAGGACTTCCGGACGGCCAGATGGGCAACTCCGAGGTAGGTCATTTAAATATGGGCGCAGGCCGTATTGTATATCAGGAACTGACCCGTATCACCAAGTCCATCCAGGACGGCGATTTCTTTGAGATTCCGGCATTTAAAGAGGCAGCAGCAAACTGCAAAAAGCATGATTCTGCTCTGCATCTGTTCGGCCTGGTATCCGATGGCGGCGTACACAGCCATATTACCCATATTTACGGCCTGTTAGAGCTGGCTAAAAGAGAAGGCCTTGAGAAGGTTTACGTTCACTGCTTCTTAGATGGACGTGATACCCCTCCGGCATCCGGCAAGGACTTTGTTGCCCAGCTAGAGGAAAAAATGAAAGAAATCGGTGTAGGCAAAGTGGCATCTGTAGCAGGACGTTACTATGCAATGGATCGTGATAAGAACTGGGATCGGGTGCAGAAAGCATATGATGCACTGACTAAGGGAGAAGGCGTTCCGGCTGAATCCGCAACTGCAGGCATCCAGGCTTCTTACGACCAGGAAAAATATGACGAGTTCGTAATGCCTACTGTTGTAATGGAAAACGGCGCTCCAGTGGCAACGATCAAGGATCATGATTCCGTTATTTTCTACAACTTCCGTCCGGACAGAGCAAGAGAGATTACCCGTGCATTCTGCGATGACGACTTTACCGGATTTGAGAGAGAAAAGAAGCTGGATTTAGTATATGTCTGCTTTACAGATTATGATGAAACCATTGCAAATAAGCTGGTTGCATTCCATAAAGAGAGCATTACCAACACCTTTGGTGAGTTCCTGGCAGCCAACAACATGACCCAGGCCAGAATCGCTGAGACAGAAAAGTACGCACACGTAACTTTCTTCTTTAACGGCGGTATCGAAGAGCCGAACCCAGGCGAAGATCGCATCCTGGTAAATTCCCCTAAGGAAGTTGCTACCTACGACTTAAAGCCGGAGATGAGTGCTCCTGAGGTATGCAATAAGTTAGTAGAAGCAATCAAGTCCGGCAGCTATGATGTGATTATCATCAACTTTGCAAATCCGGATATGGTTGGCCACACTGGTGTGGAAAATGCTGCAATCCAGGCCATTGAGACAGTAGATGCCTGCGTAGGACGTGCAGTAGAGGCAGTAAAGGAAATGGACGGCGTTCTGTTCATCTGTGCAGACCACGGAAATGCAGAGCAGTTAGTAGATTACAATACCGGCGAGCCATGGACTGCCCATACTACCAATCCGGTTCCATTTATTCTGGTAAATGCAGATCCTGCATATAAGTTAAGAGAGGGCGGCTGCCTTGCAGACATTGCTCCGACCTTAATTGAGCTGATGGGCTTAGAGCAGCCAAAAGAAATGACTGGAAAGTCTTTGCTGGTTAAATAAACGGTATCATCATTGAGCCACAATGGTGACAATCATCCTGTTTGGAAGACAGGCAATGGTGTCACCGTTGTGGCTTTTTTTGCCCTGATTTACACAAACTTTATCGGGGCAGGAGGCAAAGGTGCACCAGATTTCTCCATCCCGAATTACAAGCAGATTCGAACCTCCATTTTTACCGGTTATGGTAATTTCGATATCTTTTGTCAGGTCTAAAGTCTGAACAACGTCTCCATCCACTGTTACCTGGGCGTAAGCACCAGGAGCGGAAAATAAAAGGTTCTGTCCTGCAAACCATAATCCTGCAATGAATATAAGGACAGCCGTTAAAATAAGTTCTCGTTTATATTTCATAAAAATCCTTTCTTAGAAAAATTGATTTTCCTATTTTACCACAAAGCAGGATAAAGGTGCAAGGATCCGGCGTTGAAAAACGGCAGAGACTGTGCTAAACTGTTACCATCTGGTTCGCTGCTTGATAAAAAAGCCTGCAAATAAAAAGAAAAGGGGTTAATGATATGCCGGATTCCAAAAAAACAGCGCTGTATGGGATTTTGATTTCCCTGGCGTTTATTTTCAGCTATATAGAATCCTTGTTTCCTGTAAATCTGATGGTTCCAGGGGTAAAGCTGGGACTGGCCAATCTGGTATCAGTGGTAGGACTTTACACCATAGGAGCGCCTGGAACAATCTGCATCAGCCTGATTCGGATTGTGCTTTCCAGCATATTGTTTGGAGCAGGTTTTTCATCTGTGATTTACGGGCTTTCAGGTGGAATCTTAAGCCTTGCAGTTATGATTTTATGCAAAAAATACCATCTGTTTCATCATGTGGGAGTCAGCATTTTAGGCGGCGCAGCCCATAATTTGGGTCAGCTTCTTGCAGCGGCAATGGTGTTAAATTCCTCTGTTTTTGTGTATTTTCCGGCGCTTCTTATAGCCGGAACTGCGGCAGGAGCGTGTATCGGGATTCTGGGGGGAATTATTACAGGCCGAATTGAAAAATATGTAGCAACAGTTCAGTCATGCGAAGATTTAGACAGGAACAGACGTTGAAAATTTGTTTTCATAAGAATTTTGCTGTCTAAATCTTCATAGGGCAGACGCCGGGCGCTTCTTGTCCGCGTAAGCTGGCAAGAAGCTGCATGGCTGAACTGTTACAATATGTAAGGAGAGCGATGTGAAAATACATTGTTTTCTATCTGGAAAACAGGTATAATGAAAGAAGTCTGGGGTGAAAGAGGCCCTGCAATTTAAAAACCAGGAGGAAGTACCATGGTATATGAAGCAATTAAGGGATTGGTAGAGTATGGATTAAAGGCCGGTCTGATTACAGAAACAGACCGCATTTATGCGACCAATCAGATTCTGGATGTAATGAAGATGGACGAGTACGAGGAACCGCAGGGCGAAGTAGAGTCCGATAATCTGGAATTGATTTTAAAAGAATTACTGGACGCTGCCCACGAAAACGGAGCGCTTCCAGAAGACAGCATTACCTATCGGGATTTGTTCGATACCCGTCTGATGAACTGTTTAATGCCCCGTCCGAGCCAGGTAGTAGACGAGTTCTGGAAGCATTACAGCAATTCTCCGGAAGAGGCGACCGATTACTATTATAAATTAAGCCAGGATTCCGATTATATCCGCCGTTACCGGGTGTGCAAGGATATGAAGTGGAAGACAGCAACTCCTTATGGGGATCTGGACATTACGGTTAACTTATCAAAGCCGGAGAAAGATCCAAAAGCCATTGCAGCAGCAAAGCTGGCCAAGCAGAGCGGCTATCCAAAGTGCCTGCTGTGCCGGGAAAACGAAGGATATGCAGGACGCACCAACCATCCAGCCAGAAACAACCACAGAATCATTCCCATTACCATCAATGATTCCCAGTGGGGATTCCAGTATTCTCCTTATGTATATTACAACGAACACTGTATCGTATTTAATGGTCAGCACATCCCGATGAAGATCGAGAAAGCGACGTTTATCAAGCTGTTTGACTTTGTAAAAATGTTCCCTCATTACTTCCTGGGTTCCAATGCAGATCTGCCGATTGTAGGAGGTTCTATTTTAAGCCACGACCATTTCCAGGGCGGACACTATACCTTTGCCATGGCAAAAGCGCCGATTGAAAAAACCTTTACCATGAAGGGATTTGAAGATGTAGAAGCGGGAATTGTCCACTGGCCGATGTCCGTTTTGAGACTTCGCTGCGCAGATTCTGACCGCCTCATTGAACTGGGAGATCTGGTACTGCAGGCATGGAGAGACTACACCGATGAAGATGCGTTTATTTATGCAGAAACCGACGGAGAACCTCACAATACCATTACGCCGATTGCAAGAAAGAATGGAGACCTCTACGAGCTGGATCTGGTTTTAAGAAACAACATTACGACCGAAGAATTTCCTCTTGGCCTATACCATCCTCATCAGGAACTCCATCACATTAAAAAGGAAAATATCGGTTTGATTGAGGTTATGGGACTTGCCGTTCTGCCTTCCAGATTAAAGACGGAGCTGGCAGACCTGGCAGATTATATTGTAGAAGGAAAGAACATCCGGGACAATGAAGTTCTGGCAAAACACGCAGACTGGGTAGAAGAGTTCCTTCCGAAATACAATCAGGTTACCAGAGGAACCATTGACCAGATTTTACAGGAAGAAGTAGGCCTGGTATTTTCCAGAGTATTGGAAGATGCCGGCGTTTATAAGTGTACAGAAAAAGGACGTCAGGATTTTGGAAAGTTCTTACACTGTGTAGGATTTGAAGGCTAAAAGGTGTAAAAAAACGCATCTGTCTGTCTGGCAAAAGCTGGGCAGAAGGTGCGTTTTTTTAATATTAGTGTTGTTTACAGATCTAATTTTAAGTCTCCGTCTTTGATCCATCCAAGCTTTCTGCACATTTCCCCAAATATCCAGGTGAGCACAGCTGGGAGAATAAAGCAGACCAGCAGGATTCCAAGCCACATAGTGCTGCCTCCGCCCATAGAAGTATATACGCCGATAGGGCCGACCAGTCCGCAGGTGCCCATGCCGGATGCGGTGTGGATATTGGTCATCTGGAACACAACAGTTGCAATAGGGCCGGTAATCATGGAAGCCAGCGTGGGGGGAATCCAGATTTTCGGATTTTTTACAATGTTTCCCATCTGCAGCATGGATGTGCCAAGTCCCTGGGCTAACAGTCCGCCGATGCCGTTTTCACGAAAACTTAATACAGCAAAGCCCACCATCTGAGCGCAGCATCCAGCAGTAGCAGCGCCTCCGGCCAGTCCGTCCAGGGTCAGAGCAATGCAGATGGCGGCGCTGGAAATCGGAAGAGTCAGGGCAATGCCAATCAGGGCGGAAACAATGATACCCATAAAGAAAGGCTGCATTTCAGTAGCAGTCTTTACCATCATGCCGAAAGCATCCATGAAAGCAGCCACGCCGGGGCCAACAAACTGAGCGATTAATACGCCGGAAATAATGGTAACGCCAGGGGTAACTAAAATATCAACCCTGGTTTCTTTTGATACGATTTTTCCAAGCTCCGTTGCAACAATGGTGGCAACCAGGGCGCCTACCGGACCGCCTAATGCGTTTCCGGCAATGCCCACTGTAGCAGCGGAAAAGAGCACTAATTGGGGGGCCTTTAAAGCATAGGCGATGGCTACGCCAAGAGCCGCTCCGGTAGCGCTTTTTGCATAATCTGCAATTACAATAAATGCCTGAATCTGGGTTTTGTCGCCGAGGGTGGCGAAGATTGTGCCTATCAAAAGAGATGCAAATAAGCCAAATGCCATGGCACCCAATGCATCAATGAGATAGGTCTGGACGGTGATGTTTACATTCTTACGCTTTAAGAATGCCTGAACTCCTGTCGGTTCCATAGAAACTCTCCTTAATATGTATTATCGTGCACACATTTGGCTTATGCCAAAGCAGTTGGTTGCATTTTACCAGCAGTTTGGAAAAAAAGCAAGTGTTTTATGATTTTATGTTAAAAAAGTAACAATCTTAAATAAAATAGACACCAGGAAAGCAGTATGTTACAATAACAGAAGGGATTCTTTATACAGGAGGAGGCGTCTATGAAGCAAAAAATTTGTCCTATATGTGATGGGAAATTAAAAGGGAATTATTGTCCCTTCTGCCGTAAGATTGTGAGAAATCCGGTAGAATGGGATGTAGCATATTATTTAAATGAGCGCCATCCGCAATGGGAGACGGGGTGCGATTACCATTCTGAATCAGTTGAGCAAAAGGCCGGGTTTTATAATCCATATCAGCAGCAGGAGACAGCAGACGTTTATTTAAAGCAGGATAGTGGAACTGAAAGTTCGGATTCGCAGAAAAAGAAAGGGGCAGACAGTCCCAGGAAAGCAGCAAAAAGTTCTAAATCGAAAAAGAACACAAAAAGTTTTCAACAAAATACTGACAGTCCAAAGAAAAAAGGAAGAAGACCGATCTGGAAAGTCGTTTTGACTGTGGCAGGGATATGGATGGCAGCAGAGATTGTTTTGATTCTGGTATCCTATGCTGTTTCAGAGCTGGAATGGAACCCGGTACCAGAGCCGGAAACCAGACAGGAAGCGGAACGTGCAGAAGAAATTCAATGGGACATAGAATTTTCGGAAGAGACAACACAAACAGCGGAAGATGGGTGGAGTGTAGATGAGATCTCTGAATTGTCGGATGCCGAGGTGATTGAGATGGGAGAACCATGCAACACCCATTACCATTTCCCGGTAGCACAGGAAGCATTTTTAGAAAAGCTGACCGGATATCTGGACGAGAAGGAACTGTTGATTAGCGACACCATACAGTCCAGCACAAATTTTATATATCCTGCCTATACGGAAGGGGAATATCTGACTTCTTATGATCAGTATTATACCTGCTATCTTCGGAAAGCTGAGACAGAAGAAATTAATTACAAGACAGGGATTTACATGAATTATGATACAGTATCCGGGGAACTCCATTGGGTAGAAATAGATATGGAAGACAGAGAAGAGGCCTTTGGAGCAATTAGATGGGCAGCAGAGACTTTGGGAGAGATGGCTGGATTCCCCCATCCGGAGGAGACAGCACAGCAGATTTATGAAGAACTGCAGGCAGAGGAATTGGGAAAAGAATGGAGATTTTTTGAAGTAGAAGAATACAGTCTGTCGGTTTCGGAAGATCAGGGGAAAACCATGGTAATTCTGGAACTTTCTGAAGATTTTGACAGTGCAAATTAGTCCAGGCTAAGACAAGAAACTGGAAGTGGTGGTAAGCTGAAAAAAATGAAAAAAGAAGGAGAATTACTATGGCAGGAGCAAGTTATACCTTTCAGGAACATCTGATTGAGCGCCAGGCAAAAGCAGAGGAAGAACTGTTAAAAGAACTGCGTTCAGGAAACTACACGATTCACAACCCGATTGTCCGCACCAATTTCTATTTTATCGCTCCTCTGACTGCAGTCATTGCATTTTGCACAGAAGAGGAAACCGCAGTAACCGTAACCGTATTGGGAAAGACTAAAGAAGGCAATATTACCCACACATTCCCAAAGGCAAAAGAACACGTGCTGCCTGTTATGGGATTGTATCCGGAGTATACCAATCAAGTAGAACTTCGGGAATACCGGGGGGATTCCCATGTAGTAGAGATTGAAATGGAAAAACCGGACTGCGGAAATGGATTTGTATATTCTATGGATACCACTCCGGAGTATATGCAGGACAACTGCATTTTCTTAACTCCGTCCAGTGGTGAGAAAGCATCGGCCTACGACTATGCAGGCGATCTTAGATGGTGTTTAAATATTAAGTGCGTATTTGATATGAAACGCCTGAAAAACGGCCATATTCTGATGGGAACGGATCGTCTGATTCAGATGCCTTACTATATGTCTGGTCTGTATGAGATTAGTCTGTGCGGCAAGATTTACAAGGAGTACAAGATTTTCGGCGGTTCTCATCATGATGCTTTTGAAATGCCGGATGGAAATCTGCTGTGCCTGACTGAGGATCTGCGTTCCGATACCGTAGAAGATATGTGCATCCTGATTGACCGGGAAAGCGGAGAGATTTTAAAGACCTGGGATTACAAGGACGCTATCCAGCCAGGGCTGGGAAAGAGCGGAAGCTGGTCAGAAAAAGACTGGTTCCACAACAATGCGGTCTGGTATGACGAAAATACCAATTCCCTTACCTTCTCAGGACGTCACGTGGATGCCATGATCAATCTTGACTTTGATACCGGCAAGTTAAACTGGATTATCGGAGATCCGGAAGGCTGGCCTAAGGAGATGGTAGATAAATATTTCTTTAAGCCAATCGGCAACAATTTTGGCTGGCAGTATGAGCAGCACGCCTGTCTGATTACTCCAAACGGCGATGTTATGTGCTTTGATAACCATCACTGGGGTTCCAAGAACAAAGAGAAGTTCCTAGCTGCCAAGAACAATTATTCCAGAGGTGTTCGTTACCGCATCAACACCAAAGAGATGACTATTGAGCAGGTGTGGGAGTATGGAAAAGATTTAGGCGCAGAGTTCTTTTCTCCTTACATTTCTAATGTGGAATACTATAATGAAGGCCACTATATGGTACATTCCGGTGGTATTGCCTATAACAAAGACGGCGGTGTATCGGAGGCTCTGGGCGCATATGAACCGATGATGGGCGGAAGCTTAGAGTCGATTACCATTGAAGTCTGCGACAACAAGCCGATGATGCGGCTTCACGCAAAGGGCAACTATTATCGTGCGGAGAAGATGAAGCTTTACGGCGAAAATGAAGTATTAGAGTTAGGAAAAGGACAGATTGTGGGAGAACTGGGAGTGACCAAAGAGTTTGACACCGAGATTCCGGCAGAATACAGTGGAGAACTGCTTCCGGATAAATATGCTGCCAGCGTTGAGGAAGAATTTGACCGCTTTATTTTCCACGCCACCTTTGAAAAAGGTCAGTTGGCTATGCTGCAGTGCGAACAGGGAGAGGAAATTCACCGCTATTATATTTCCACTGCATCCAGTTCGCTAAAGGCTATGTGCTGCGGCAGCTTCTTAGAGTCGGATGAGCGGGTAACCAAGACCAATGTCAATAAGATTGGATTAAAGGGAGAATACGATCTTCGGGTAATTATAGATGATAAGAAGTACGATACCGGAATTAAGATTGTGTGCTAGTCATTGTGCAAAATGTGAGTGATACAGTACACGAAGCATTGATAAAAAAGAAAAGCCGGAACCAGGCATTTTCCTAAGAGGATGCCTGGTTCCGGTTCTTTTTTACATGATTTCTTTTAAAGATTTTTTAAACTGGTTAATAAACAGGACGACAGTAAAGATTACAGCTATGATATCGGCTGCCGGTTCTGCCATATATACAGCCATGGTTGGGTTGGAAGTAAAGATTCTCGGCATAATAAAAATCAATGGAATCAGAAGGATAAATTTTCTGGTAATGGCAACTGCGATGGATGCCTTTGCATTTCCTAAAGCGGCAAAGGTAAGCTGACAGGCCATCTGGACTCCGAAGATAAACAGGCAGGCCAGATAAATCCGAAGTGCAGTTTCTGTAAATTCCAAAAGTGCAGCATCTGAGGTAAACAAAGAAGCAAACGTTTTTGGAAAGATCATGACCGCCAGCCACAAAACAACTGCATAAGATAAACTGGACTTTAACAGCAAAGAAAATGCGGATTTTACTCTGGAAGCATTTTTGGCTCCGTAGTTATAACTGATGATGGGCTGCGCTCCCTGACCTAAGCCCTGGAGAGGAAGCATGGCAAACATCATAACGCTGGTCAAAATGGTCATGGCACCTACAGCCACATCGCCGCCGTATTTTAACAGGGAAGAGTTAAAGCATACAGAGATAATGCTTTCGCTGGCCTGCATAATGAATCCGGACAATCCCAGAGTAAGGCTTGGAATCAGGATAGAAGCCTTTGGCATCAGATGGCATCTGCGGATTCGTAAATTGGTCTTTTTGCCGAACAGGAAACAAAGGACCCAGATGCAGGACAGTGCCTGGGAAAGGATAGTAGCCAGTGCAGCGCCTCTTACGCCCATGTCAAAACCAAAGATGAAAATCGGATCCAGAATAATGTTGGTAACTGCGCCAATCAGTACAGACAGCATACCGGTTTTGGCAAAGCCCTGAGCTGTGATAAATGCATTCATACCCAGAGTCAGCTGGACGAAAATCGTTCCCAGTGCATAGATGTTTAAATACTGGACGCCATACTCAATCGTATTTTCACTGGCGCCAAAGGTTAAAAGAAGAGGGCGGTTCCAGAGAAGCAGGGATGCGGTTAAAAGGATAGATACCACAATCTGCAGGGTGAAGCAGTTGCCCAGGGTTTTTTCAGCAGAATCCTTGTCGCCTTTTCCCATGAAAATAGAAGCTCTGGGAGCGCCGCCGTTGCCTACCAGGGCGGCAAAGGCAGATACAATCATGATAATGGGCATACAGACGCCTACTCCGGTAAGGGCCAGGGCTCCTACATCCGGTATGTGGCCGATATAGATTCGGTCTACCAGGTTGTAGAGCATATTGATAATCTGCGCGGCTACAGTCGGCAGGGATAAGCAAAGCAAAAGCTTTCCGACCGGCTCTGTGCCTAAAAAGTCTTTTTCGTTAGTTCTGTTCATGTGGTTTCTCTCCTTTTCATCGCTGATTTTGTGTTTTCCATAATGCGGGTATTAAGCTGATGGTAGAGTTCTTTTTCGCTGTCAGTAAAACCTGTGAAAATTTCCTCCTGAAATAGAGACTTCTGTCTTTCCATAGTTTGTGTAATAGGAACTGCCTGCTCAAGCAGGGCAAGATGAATGATCCGCCGATCCTCCTGATCCGGCGTCCGCATCAGCAAACCTTTTTGAATCAGGGATTCTACAGCCTGGGAAACATTGCCTTTGGACAGCATCCGAAGTTCTACAATATCTCTGGCAGTGTCCCGGCCCGGATTGTTGTGAAGGAAACTGATAATATTGGCTTCGATAAAAGTTAACTGGTAAGTTTCGCAGATTTCCTTCAGCATCGATTCATGAAGTTTGATAATACGGCGGAAATTCATCAAAAAATCAGTAGTCCGCGCCATAAATGCCTCCTTTAAAATGGTTGTCAAATAGAACGGTTCTTTTTATAAATGTTCTATAAAGAACTTCTTTACAAGAGGCTATTATACTCCCATAAATGGATTTGTCAATCCTGTTTTTGCCCCTTACAGCTTTTTTTCCAGCATGGCAATGACCTGATAGAGAAGAACAGAGACAATACAGAGAATGACAATGGAGGTTACCATCAGGGTCATCTGGAATACCTGGGAAGAATAGATGATCAGATATCCAAGCCCTGCCTTGCTGGATAAAAACTCGCCGATAATGACGCCTACCAGACACAGTCCTGCATTGACTTTCATACTGCTGATGATTAAGGGAACGGAGGCAGGGAGAAGGACTTTTGTCAGAACATCCCGCTTTTTTCCGCCCAGAGAGTAAATCAGTTTTACTTTATCCTGACTGATCTGGGAAAATCCGGTGTACAAGGTTAAGATGGCTCCGAATACAGCAACGGACACAGCAGCAATTACAATGGTTTTGGGACGGTTTCCAAGCCATACAATTAAAATAGGAGCCAGAGCGGATTTTGGGAGACTGTTTAACATAACTAAAAACGGCTCCAAAATCTCAAACAGGCTGCGGTTGGGCCAGAGAAGAAGAGCAGTCAACAAGCTAATTAGGATAACGAGAAAAAAGCTGACCAAAGTTTCAGCCAATGTGACAGACGTATGGTAAAAAAGACTTCCGTCCCTGGCCATAGATGCCAGGCAGGAGAGAATCAGAGAAGGGGAACTAAAGACAAAGGAATCGATCAGCCCCAGATGGGAAGAAAGTTCCCATACAGCAAGAAAAAGAACAAACAGCAGGATGCGGCAGCTAAAAACCAGAACGCGTCGTCTGGTCTGGCGGATAAGGTATTCAGATTGTGCCTGGCTCATGGTTTTGAATCTCCTTCCATAGCAAATTAAAATAACCGGAAAATTCTGGCAGATTCCGGCGAAGCAGCGGGCGAACCACATGATCGGATTCTTCTTTAAACGTGATCGGAACAATGGTTTTTACCGTTCCAGGCCTTGAAGACAAAATCAACACCCGATCCGCAATACTGATGGCTTCTGCTAGATCGTGAGTCACCAGAATGGCAGTTTTTTTGGTACTTCGGATAATGGCGCTGATATCATCGCTGACTTTAAGTCTTGTCTGATAATCCAGTGCGGAAAAAGGTTCATCTAATAAAAGAAGATCCGGATCAATGGCAAGAGTCCGGATAAGGGCAGCTCTCTGGCGCATGCCTCCGGAAAGCTGGGAAGGACGGGAAGAAAGAAAGGCTCCCAGGCCGTAATCAGACAGCATGGAAGCAATTTTTTCTTTTCGGGCAGGAGTAAGACTGCCGTTTAATTCTGGTCCCAGACAGGCATTGGATAAAATGGAGCGCCATTCAAATAGCTGATCTCTTTGAAACATGTAGCCGATTCGCCCTTTGCTTTTGGCTGACTGCACCGGAGTTTTGTCTAAAAGAATTTCTCCTTTGCCGGGAGATAAAAGTCCATTGATCAGAGAAAGAAGGGTAGACTTGCCGCATCCCGAAGGGCCGACTATGGCCAGAAATTCACCGGCGGCAACAGAGAATGTAATATGAGAAAGGGCCAGCGTCTCGCCGTCCATGCGGTGGTAAGAGTAGCTGACCCCGTTTACTTCAAGTTTTGGAATCATCAAGATGCCTCCATGCGACAGAGAATGTTATGTCTTTATTATATGGAAAAAGCCGAAAAAAGGTGAAAAATACTTGCGCCCGGGGATAAATGCGTTCATAATAAAAGAAGACAATCAGAAGTGAAAGGAATGTTGCCATGAATGCAAATCAACAAAAGAAAAATCCATTAGGTTATGAAAAACTGCCGAAACTTCTGGCAGGTTATGCCATTCCCAGTATTATTGCCATGCTGGTCAGTTCTCTCTACAATATCGTCGATCAGATTTTTATCGGCCAGGGAGTCGGATATCTGGGAAATGCGGCTACCAATGTGGCTTTCCCGTTAAACACCATCTGCATGGCTGTGGCGCTTTTAATCGGCATCGGCTGCGCTTCTGGATTTTCCCTGGAATTGGGAGCAGAAGAGCCGGAAAATGCAGCCCGCTATGTGGGAACAGCTGTCAGTATGATGGCGGCTGCAGGCATTGGCTATGTGGTGATTGTCCAGATCTTTTTATATCCGCTGTTAAAAATATTTGGCGCTACAGAGGCCATTATGCCTTATGCAGTCAGCTATACCAGAATTACTACACTGGGAATGCCGTTTCTGATTGCCACCAATGGACTGAGCAACCTGGCAAGAGCAGATGGAAGTCCCAAATACTCTATGACCTGTATGCTGGTGGGAGCCATTATCAACACCATTTTGGATCCGATTTTTATCTTTGTATTCCATATGGGAGTTGCAGGGGCTGCCTGGGCCACCATTATCGGCCAGTTTGTTTCCTTTTTGGTGGCTTTCCGGTATTTGTGGAAGTTTAAGCATGTAACATTAAAACGGGAATACTTCCGTCTGGAAAAAAAGCGGTGCATGACGGTAGCAGGACTTGGGATGAGCAGCAGTTTAAACCAGCTTGCCATAACCCTGGTGCAGATTGTATTAAATAATACTCTGACTTATTATGGAGCTATGTCTGTTTATGGAAGTGAGATTCCCCTGGCAAGCTGCGGCATTGTAATGAAAACCAACGGAATTTTAATGGCAGTGATTATTGGGATCTGTCAGGGTTCCCAGCCGATTCTGGGATTTAATTATGGCGCCGAGCAGTACAAACGGGTGCGGGAAGTGTTTAAGCTGGCAGTGACCTGCGCGCTCTGTGTGTCGGCGGTGTGCTTTGTGCTGTTCCAGTTTTTCCCAGGTTATATTATTTCCATATTTGGTTCCGGAGACGCCCAGTATATGGAATTTGCCATAAAGTTTATGAGAACCTTTTTACTTATGGTTATCATAAACGGGGTGCAGATGTTAAGTTCCAGCATGTTTTCGGCCATTGGAAAACCTTTAAAAGGCGCCCTTTTATCCCTGACCCGTCAGGTGTTTTTCCTGATTCCTTTAATTTTAATCCTTCCCTTGTTTTTCGGAATCGACGGTGCACTGTACGCAGGGCCGGTGGCAGATGGGGCGGCATTTTTGCTGTCTGTTTTCCTGGTAAGACGGGAATTTAAAAAGATGCAATAAAAGCCCTTGCATTTTCTGACAGAAAGTGTTATGATGGACACGATAACATGATGATGAATGGCTGAAAGAGTGGGCGTAAGTCCACTCTTTCCGTTTTGCCGAAAGTTTCACCAAAGGCAGGACTAAAGAAGGCCGGACAGCTAAGAAAGGTGGTGCGAGATGAGCAGAAAAGAACAGTATGAGGCGAGGACCGAAGAGTATCTTCTCCCGTTGATGAAAGAGCACAAGTTTGAACTGGTGGATGTGGAGTATGTAAAAGAAGCCGGCACCTGGTATCTGCGTGCGTATATTGATAAAGAGGGCGGCATTACAGTAGATGACTGCGAGATCATTAACCGGAAGCTTAGCGACTGGCTGGATGAAGAGGATTTTATTGAGGAAAGCTATATTTTAGAAGTCAGTTCCCCTGGCCTTGGAAGACCCTTAAAAAAGGAAAAGGACTTTGCAAGAAGCGTGGGAAAAGAAGTGGAAGTAAAGCTTTATAAAGCCCTCAATAAACAAAAGGACTATACCGGCGTGCTGGAAGCATATGATAAGGATACCGTTACCTTAGGGATGGAAGATGGAAGCCGGATGGTATTCGAGAGAACAGACATTGCATTGATTCGATTAGCTTTTGATTTTTAATGGAGAAGGATCATTAGGAGGATAACCATGAATAAGGAACTGTTATTGGCACTGGAGATGCTGGAAAAGGAGAAAAACATCAGCAAGGATGTATTATTGGAAGCGATTGAGAATTCCCTGCTGACTGCCTGCAAAAATCATTTCGGGAAAGCGGATAATGTAAAGGTTACAATCAACCCCAATACCTGCGATTTTTCTGTTTATGCAGAGAAGGAAGTGGTGGAAGAAGTAGAAGACTCCATGCTTCAGATCAGCCTGGCAGAAGCCAGAATGAGAGATCCAAGATACGTGGTGGGAGACATTGTTCAGGTTCCCATTGAGTCAAAGAATTTTGGACGTATTGCAACCCAGAATGCAAAAAACGTAATCCTGCAGAAAATCAGAGAAGAAGAGCGCAAGGTTCTTTACAATGATTACTACAGCAAAGAAAAAGATGTGATAACCGGCATTGTGCAGAAAAATCTGGGCAGAAACATCAGCATTAATCTGGGTAAGGTAGATGCGGTTCTGAATGAGAGCGAACAGGTAAAAGGAGAGGTTCTGCTTCCTACAGAGAGAATTAAAGTATACATTCTGGAAGTAAAGGACACTCCCAAGGGACCGAGAGTTTCTGTATCCCGCACTCATCCGGATCTGGTAAAACGCCTGTTTGAGTCAGAAGTGGCAGAGGTGCGCGACGGCACAGTAGAGATTAAGGCCATTGCAAGAGAAGCTGGCTCCCGTACCAAGATTGCAGTCTGCTCCCATGACCCCAATGTCGATCCGGTGGGCGCATGCGTTGGTTTAAACGGCGCCAGAGTCAATGCAGTAGTAGAGGAACTTCGAGGAGAGAAGATTGATATTATCAACTGGGATGACAATGCAGCTCTTCTGATTGAAAATGCATTAAGTCCTGCAAAGGTTATCTGCGTAGTGGCAGATGAAGAAGAGAGAGAAGCTCAGGTTATTGTTCCGGATTACCAATTATCCCTGGCAATCGGCAAGGAAGGACAGAACGCAAGACTGGCAGCTCGTCTGACCGGATATAAGATCGATATCAAGAGTGAGACTCAGGCAAAAGAATCCGGCCTGTTTGAAGAGATGGGCATTGAATATCAGGAAGATATGGAAGATATGGAAAGCAGCTACCAGGAAGAGTATCAGGAAGAGTATGAAGACTCCCAGGAAGCAGAAGAAACCAGCGAAGAATAACAAGGAGTGGTAAAGTGAGTACAGTAAGAAAGGTACCTTTACGGCAGTGTATCGGCTGCGGATGCAGCAAAAACAAAAAAGAAATGATTCGGGTTTTAAAAACGCCAAAAGGGGAATTTACCATAGACGCAACCGGCCGCAAAAACGGAAGAGGCGCATATCTGTGTCCCTCTATGGAATGCCTGGAAAGGGCGGTAAAAGGGAAAGGCTTAGAACGTTCCTTTAAGATGGCAATTCCAAAAGAAGTATATGAAACCCTGAAAAAGGAGATGGAAGAGCTTGGATGACAGACAAAAAGTGCTGAACCTGATTGGTCTTGCGACCAAAGCCGGCAAGACAGCCAGCGGTGAGTTTTCCACAGAAAAGGCAGTAAAAACCGGAAAAGCCAGCCTGGTGATTGTATCGGAAGAAGCGTCGGATAATACCAAAAAAATGTTTTCAAATATGTGTACTTACTATAAAGTGCCTCTTTATATGCTTGGAAAAAAGGATGAGCTGGGTCACGCCATGGGCAAGGAGATGCGTGCATCTTTAGCCGTATTGGATGAGGGATTTGCAAAGGCTGTCGAGAAACAGATGAAACTGATAGGAGGTAGTGAGCATGAGAGTAAATGAATTAGCAAAGGAAATAGGAAAAACTCCCAGAGAAGTAATGGATCTTCTGGAGAAAAATCATATTAAAAAAAGTGCCCTGTCCGGGCTTACCGGTGAGGAAGAAAGACTGGTGAGAAGCCTTACAGAGCCAAAAAAAGAAGAGGCTCCGGCAGAGGGGACTCCTCATAAAAAGAAACTGGTGGCAGTATACCGCCCGCAGAATTCTCAGCAGTTAAAGAGCCGTCCGGCCAGCCAGAAAACAGGCACCCAGCGCCCAGCTGGAAAGCTAGCAGAAGGAGCAAAGCCAGCCGAAGCGGCAAAGACCCAGGAAGCGGTAAAAACTCTGGAAACCATTGCAGTAAAACCGTCAGTGCCGGTTAAAGAGTCTGCTCCTGCTGCATCTGCGGCGCCATCCGCCCCGGCAGAGGCAGCGCCTGTAAAGGCCGAGGGACAGCAGCGGCCTGCAAATTCTGGAGAACGTTCCTTCCAGAATCGTGATGGTCAGGGGGCCCGCCAGGGAAGAAGCGGAAACCGGGATGGTCAGGGAAGCCGTCAGGGCGGTTTCGGAAATCGTGATGGTCAGGATTCTCGTCAGGGAGGCTATGGAAATCGAGACGGCCAGGGAAGCCGTCAGGGCGGTTTCGGAAATCGAGACGGCCAGGGTTCTCGTCAGGGAGGCTATGGAAATCGAGATGGTCAGGGTTCTCGTCAGGGAGGCTATGGAAACCGAGATGGTCAGGGAAGTCGCCAGGGCGGATTTAACAAAGATGGCCAGAGAGATAACCGTCAGGGCGGTTTTGGAAATCGAGATGGTCAGGGTTCTCGTCAGGGAGGAGCCGGCAGAAGTCAGTCCGGCAAATCTTCCTTTGATGCTCCGGTACAGACCAAGCCGTCCAGCGGCCGTCAGAACAAAAATGCCCACAAAAATGACCGGTTCGATAAGAGAGACCGGGTAGAGGATGGAAAGGCAAAATCCGGCTTAAAGGGCGGAAAGCCGCAAAAGGGCGCGTTTATTATGCCGGTTAAGAAGGAAGAGGCAAAGGTAGAGACAGTAAAAGTTATCACCCTTCCAGACACCATTACTATTCGCGAACTGGCAGAGAAGATGAAACTGCAGCCGTCTGCTATTGTAAAGAAATTATTCCTTCGGGGCAAGATGGTGACTGTAAACCAGGAAGTAGATTACGAGCAGGCAGAAGAGATCGCAATGGAATTTGACGTTCTCTGCGAGAAAGAAGAAAAGGTGGATGTGATCGCAGAACTTCTGAAAGAGGAAGACGATGCAGAAGAGACTTTAGTAACCAGACCTCCGGTTGTCTGCGTTATGGGTCACGTTGACCATGGTAAAACTTCCCTTTTGGACGCTATCCGTAAGACGAATGTAACGTCCAGAGAGGCAGGCGGCATTACCCAGCACATCGGCGCTTATGTAGTGGAAATTAATGGACAGAAGATTACATTCTTAGATACTCCCGGACATGAGGCGTTTACCGCTATGCGTATGAGAGGCGCTCAGTCTACGGATATTGCAGTATTGGTAGTTGCAGCAGACGACGGCGTAATGCCTCAGACCGTAGAAGCAATCAACCATGCCAAGGCAGCAGGTGTTGAGATCATTGTGGCAATCAACAAGGTTGATAAGCCAAGCGCCAATATTGAGCGGGTAAAGCAGGAACTTTCTGAATACGAATTGATTCCAGAAGACTGGGGCGGCAGTACCGTATGCGTACCAGTTTCCGCACATACCCAGGCGGGTATCAAAGAATTATTGGAAATGATCCTTCTTACCGCAGAAGTAAAAGAATTAAAGGCAAACCCCAACCGCAATGCAAGAGGTATTATTATTGAGGCGGAACTGGATAAAGGCAAAGGACCGGTTGCTACCGTTCTGGTACAGAAGGGGACTCTGCATGTAGGCGATATTGTAGCCTGCGGCGCATGTTATGGTAAAGTCCGCGCCATGATGGACGATAAGGGACGCAGGGTAAAGGAAGCAGGTCCGTCTACTCCGGTGGAGATTTTGGGCTTAAATGACGTTCCAAATGCAGGCGAGATTTTAGTCAACACAGCCAATGAAAAAGAAGCAAGAAGCTTTGCAGAAACCTTTATTTCTGAAGGCAAGAATAAGCTGATTGAAGATACCAAGGCAAAATTATCTCTGGATGATCTGTTCAGCCAGATTCAGGCAGGCAATATTAAGGAACTGCCGATTATCATCAAGGCAGACGTACAGGGTTCTGTAGAAGCAGTAAAGCAGAGTCTGGTTAAACTGTCCAACGAAGAAGTAGCAGTGAAGGTAATTCATGGCGGCGTTGGCGCAATCAACGAGTCTGACGTATCTCTGGCTTCTGCATCCAATGCCATTATCATCGGCTTTAATGTAAGACCGGATGCAACGGCCAAGTCCATTGCAGACAGGGAAAAAGTGGATGTCCGCCTATACCGGGTTATTTACCAGGCAATTGAAGATGTAGAAGCAGCTATGAAGGGCATGCTGGATCCGATTTTTGAGGAAAAAGTAATCGGCCATGCAGTTGTCCGTCAGACCTTCAAGGCTTCCGGCGTAGGAACCATTGCAGGATCCTACGTATTAGACGGAAAGTTTACCAGAGGGTGCAAGGTGCGCATCAGCAGAGGAGGAGAACAGCTCTTTGACGGTGATCTGGTTTCCTTAAAGCGTTTCAAGGATGACGTAAAAGAAGTTGCCACCGGCTATGAGTGCGGCCTGGTATTTGATAAGTTCAACGATCTTCAGGAAGACGATATGATCGAAGCTTACACCATGGTGGAAGTGCCCAGATAGGTTCCGGCTTCATGCGGGGCGGGACCTAAAGCAAACCGTTTCAGCAAATAGAAAGCGAGGAGCAGTATGCGTAAAAACAGCATTAAAAATACAAGAATCAACATGGAAGTACAGCGCGAATTAAGCGAAATTATCCGCGGGGAAGTAAAAGACCCGCGGATCCATCCTATGACCACTGTAGTTTCCGTAGAAGTAACTCCGGATTTAAAATACTGCAAGGCGTATATCAGCGTTCTTGGAGATGAAGAAGCCGGAAAAGCAACCATTCAGGGATTGAAAAGCGCAGAAGGCTATGTCCGCAGGGAGCTGGCCCGCAGAGTCAACCTGCGCAATACTCCGGAGATTAAATTTATTTTGGATCAGTCCATTGAATACGGAGTTGCCATGTCTCACTTGATTGATGAAGTGACAAAGGATTTAGACCATTCAGAGGACGACAAAGACATATAAAGAGTGGGCTGACAGCCCCTTAAAAAGAGACGTTCTGGAAAGGAGTGAGAACCATGAGTGCATTAAAACAGGCCCTGGAGGGTGTAAAAACAGTTGTGATTCTGGGACATGTCCATCCGGACGGAGATTGTTTCGGCGCCTGCATGGGACTTTACAACTATCTGGATACAGTGTATCCCC
The DNA here is from genome assembly GCA_046957575.1 of Lachnospiraceae bacterium. GTDB lineage: Bacteria > Bacillota > Clostridia > Lachnospirales > Lachnospiraceae > UMGS1370. Next base: position 21,404 of record JBKUOG010000024.1, read on the forward strand.
AGACAGACGTGGACTTGTATCTGGAAGAAAAAATAGAAAAATTTTCCTACATGAAGCATTTTGACAGGATTCAGACAGATAAGACAGACAAAGTTTACGATCTGTGCATTTGTCTGGATGCCAGCGATAAGGAACGATTAGGAGAGTTTGCAGGGTATCTGGAAAGCAGCAGAAACAGTCTGTGTCTGGATCACCATGTTACCAACACAGGATATGCTAAAAACAATGTGATTGATTCCACTGCCAGCGCAACCTGCGAAGTGCTTTACGGGCAGCTGGAAGATGACAGAATTACCAAAGAGACCGCAGAATGTCTGTATACAGGGATTGTTCATGATACCGGCGTATTTAAGCACAGCAATACCACCAGCAGGACCATGGCCATTGCCGGAAAACTAATGGATAAGGGGATTGATTTTGGCTCTATTATTGACGGAACCTTTTACAGAAAGACCTATGTCCAGAACCAGATTTTAGGCCGCGCCCTGATGGAGAGCATCCGCTTTCTGGACGGCAGATGCATTTTCAGCGCGATACGGGCAAAAGACATGGAATTTTATGGGGTGACCAGCAAGGATCTGGACGGCATTGTGGATCAGCTGCGGATTACAGAAGGAGTGGAGTGCGCCATCTTTATGTATGAGACCAGTATCCATGAATTTAAAATCAGCATGCGTTCCAATAGTTGCCTGGATGTAAGCAAGATTGCCCAGTATTTCGGCGGAGGCGGCCATGTAAAGGCAGCTGGATGCACCATGTCCGGCAATCTTTATGATGTGGTAAACAATTTATCCCTGCACATAGAAAAACAGTTGGAGAGCGTTCCATGTATCAAGGAGTAATCAATGTATACAAAGAGGCGGGCTATACCTCTCATGATGTGGTGGCCCGTCTCAGAGGGATTTTAAAACAGAAAAAAATCGGGCATACAGGCACCCTGGATCCGGCAGCAAAAGGGGTGCTGCCTGTATGTCTGGGACAGGCTACCCGTTTGTGCGACATGCTGGCGGATAAGCCAAAGACCTATGAGACAGTGATGCTGTTAGGCACCATTACCGACACCCAGGACACGACAGGAACGGTTTTAAAAACCTGCCCGGTAACGGTTTCTGAAGAGGAAGTCAGAGCAGCGGCGGAAAGCTTTATGGGAGACTACAGCCAGATCCCACCGATGTATTCCGCCCTTAAGGTAAACGGCAAAAAGCTGTATGAACTGGCCAGAGAAGGAAAAGAAGTGGATCGGAAAGCAAGGCCGGTGACTATTCTGGAACTTGTCATTACCCGAATCGAACTTCCGAGAGTATGGATGAGGGTAAGCTGCTCCAAGGGAACTTATATCCGCACACTTTGTTCTGACATCGGAGAAAAGCTGGGCTGCGGAGGAACCATGGAGTCCTTAGTCCGGACCAGAGTAGAACGGTTTTTCTTAGAAGAAGCCATGACACTGGATGAGATCGAAAGGGCCAGAGATGAAGACACACTGGCAGACAGAATTGTTTCCATCGAGGACATGTTTTCCCGTTATGAAAAAGCGCAGACCATAAAAGAAGCAGACAGCCTGGTAAGAAACGGGAATCCTTTAAAACTCTCAGAACTTAGCTGGCAGGAAGGCGGACAAACGACAGAAAAAGCAATTATCCGCGTCTGCGACAGCAGCGGCCGCTTTATGGGCATCTACCGCTTTGAGCAGGAACGGCAGTTTTATAAGCCATGGAAGATGTTTTTAAATGCAGAGATGTAAAAATTTATCAGCTTTTGCAGTTTTTTACATATGGATGACAGACAGGAAGGATTAGGAAAACCCCATGGAGTACATCACAGGAAGAAAAGATTTTCAGATAGAAGAGCCTACCGTGGTAAGCATTGGAAAATTTGACGGACGGCACAGAGGGCACCAGAAACTGATGGCTGCCATGCACCGCCTTGCTGCAGAAAAAGGCTGCCGGACAGCGGTTTTTACTTTTGCAACAGCGCCTGCTGCCATAGTGGGAGAAACGCCGTTAAAAGTAATTACCACTAACGAAGAGCGGCGGGTCAATCTGGAAAAAAGCGGGATCCGTTATTTAGTGGAATACCCCTTTGACAGCCAGTCTTCCCATATGGATCCGGAAGAATTTGTAAAAGGGATTCTGGTGGAACAGATGAATGCAAAAGCAATTGTAGCAGGGACAGATTGCAGATTTGGATATAAGCGGGCCGGAAATGCCGAACTTTTAAAAAAACTGGCGTTCAAATACGGTTATCAGGCGGAGATTATTGAAAAAGAACAGGACTGCTGCCGAGATATCAGCAGCACCTATGTAAAGGAAATGCTGGAAAAAGGGGAGATCGAAAAAGCTAATCGGCTTTTGGGAGAACCTTACTCCATCCATGGGATTGTGGTTCATGGCAATGGAATCGGGGGCAGCCGTCTGGGATTTCCCACAGCCAATCTCTGCCCTCCGCCAGAAAAGTATCTGCCTGCATTTGGTGTCTATATTTCCAGCGTCACAGTGGGAGATAAAACATACAAAGGCGTGACCAATATCGGGAGAAAGCCCACCGTTACCGGAGAAAATCCGGTGGGGGCGGAGACATTTCTTCTGGATTATGAAGGGAATCTTTACGGACAGTACATGGAAGTGCGGCTGTTTCGCCAGATCCGGCCGGAAAGAAAGTTTGCAAGTCTGGAGGAATTAAAAACTCAGATAGCCAAAGATAAGGAAACAGCAGGGACTTACTGGAAAGACAGGCAGATGGTTTGATAGGATAAGGTTCGAGGTGTTCTATGTATAAATTGCTGAAGAAAATTTGGTTTTCCATTTCTTTACAACGATTGTAGAAAAGGGAAAACAGTTTGAATAAAATGGAGCAAGGTCCCACAAAAGGGCTTTGCTCCATTAATAATTATCGGACCTTGCCAAAAAGGCCGCTGCCGTCTGCTAAAAATGGGTATAATTCTTCATAGGCCATAAGCTGGTCCTCATTTTCAGGCAGAGCAGGGATTAATCCAGTGCAGTCCATGGCAGAACAGGCCTGTATTTTGCCGTTATCCTCATGTTCATGGTAAGAAATAGAATTTTGTTTGGAATGATTCATGGCGTTGCCTCCTTTTTCATTAGTATGACCAGATGAGCAGGAAATTTTCCTGAAGTTTTTATAAATTTTACGGTGGTTTTTCTTGATTTATGGAGAGACTAACATTATAATGGGATAGAATAAGCGCTTAAATGCGCTTTTTCAGAAGGAGAGTAAGTACGTATGGAAAATAATAACAATCAGGATAATAACAACGGCAAGATGTCGCCAAATGGCCAGACCATATTGGTGCTGGTGGTTGCGGCAGTCATTACGCTGATGGTCATTACGCTGATGCGGGATATGGTCACAAAAAATTCAACTCAGGAACTTTCTTATACCCAGTATGTGGAAATGGTAGAAGACGGCAAAGTGGAAGCAGTCCTTATCGGTAACTCGGAGATTACCATTTATCCAAAGAAAGAAGCCACAGAATATTCTCAGCTGATCCGCTACTATACGGTAAAGGTGCCTACAGATTATAACAATGCAGAGCGGCTTTTAGAAAACGGAGTGGATATCAAGGAGCAGAAGACGGATTCCAGTATTATCTTAGAATCCATTATCAGTTTTGTTATACCATTTATTATTATTGTAGTGTTTATGAACTTTATGATGCGCCGTATGGGCGGCGGAGGCATCATGGGCGTTGGAAAGAGCAATGCCAAGGTTTATGTTCAGAAGGAAACCGGCATTACCTTTAAGGATGTAGCCGGTGAGGATGAAGCAAAGGAATCTCTGACCGAGATCGTGGATTTCCTGCACAATCCTGCAAAATATACCCAGATTGGTGCAAAGCTTCCCAAGGGTGCGCTGTTAGTTGGCCCTCCAGGAACTGGTAAAACCCTGCTTGCAAAAGCAGTGGCAGGAGAGGCCCAGGTGCCGTTTTATTCCCTGTCCGGATCGGATTTTGTAGAGATGTTTGTGGGTGTAGGTGCATCCAGGGTAAGAGATCTGTTTAAGCAGGCGCAGCAGTCTGCTCCCTGTATTGTGTTTATTGATGAGATTGATGCTATCGGAAAAAGCCGCGATACCAAATTCGGCGGAGGCAATGACGAGAGAGAGCAGACCTTAAACCAGCTGCTTTCTGAGATGGACGGTTTTGATTCTTCCAAGGGACTTCTGGTGCTTGGGGCCACCAACCGCCCTGAGATTCTGGATCCGGCCCTTCTTCGTCCGGGACGTTTTGACAGAAGAATTGTGGTAGATAAGCCAGATTTAAAGGGACGCGTGAATATTTTAAAAGTCCATTCCAAAGATGTGCTTTTAGATGAAAGCGTGGATTTTGAAGAGATTGCTCTGGCAACTTCCGGAGCAGTGGGCGCAGATTTGGCCAATATGATGAATGAGGCTGCCATTAACGCAGTTAAAAACGGAAGACAGGCAGTGTCTCAAAAAGATCTTTTTGAGGCAGTGGAAGTGGTTTTAGTTGGTAAGGAAAAGAAAGACCGGATTTTAAGCAAGGAAGAAAGAAGGATTGTTTCTTACCATGAGGTGGGCCATGCGCTGGTCAGCGCCCTTCAGAAAGATGCAGAGCCGGTTCAGAAGATTACCATTGTTCCCAGGACTATGGGAGCCTTGGGTTATGTGATGCAGGTTCCAGAAGAGGAAAAATTCCTCAATACCAAAAAGGAAATCAATGCGATGCTGGTAGGTTTTCTGGCAGGCCGGGCTGCAGAAGAAATTGTATTTGATACGGTTACTACCGGTGCAGCCAATGATATTGAAAAGGCCACCAAGATTGCAAGAGCCATGGTAACCCAGTACGGCATGTCGGATCGATTCGGCCTTATGGGATTGGCGACCCAGGAAGATATGTATTTAAGCGGCCGTACCGTATTAAACTGCGGCGATGCCACTGCTGCGGAGATAGACCAGGAAGTGATGGCGATCTTAAAGCGTTCCTATGAAGAAGCAAAACGCCTTTTATTAGAAAATCGAAAAGCGCTGGATAAGATTGCAGAGTTCCTGATTGAAAAAGAAACCATTACCGGAAAAGAGTTTATGGAGATTTTCCGCAAGGTTCAGGCAGATGAAGAACAGACAGAAGAAAAGCAGACAAAAGAAGAACAGACGGACGAGCAGATGCCTGTACAGCCTGAGTCAGACCAAAAGGAGAATGAGGAATGCTGAAAGAATTAGTAGCAAGAAACCGCTCTTACCGCAGATTTTATCAGAATGAGCGAATCAGCGAAGAGACACTGAAAGAATTAGTAGATTTGGCCAGAATGGCCGGTTCCACTGCCAACAGCCAGGCGTTAAAATACCGCCTGGCTGCGGATGAAGAAACCTGTTCCAGGATTTATCCAACCCTTGCCTGGGCAGGCGCTTTAAAAGAGTGGGACGGACCAGAAGAGGGAGAGCGTCCTGCGGCCTATATTGTGATTTTGTGCGATCAGAGTATTGCAAAAAATAAGATGTGGGACGAAGGAATCGCTGCCCAGACCATTATGTTAGGCGCTGCAGAAAAGGGATTAGGCGGCTGTATGATTGGAAGCATTAACCGTTCCGGACTGGCAGAGGTGCTGGGACTGGATAAGGATCGTTATGCCATCAGCCTAGTACTGGCTCTTGGAAAGCCTAAAGAGCAGGTTGTGGTAGTTCCGGTAGGAGAAGACGGCAGCACCACCTATTATAGAGATGAAAATCAGGTGCATTATGTGCCAAAGAGAAGTTTGGAAGAAATTCTTTTATAGTTATAAAAAGGAAACCGTTGTCACCCATATAAGAGGGGAGGATAACGGTTTCCTTTTTTGCTGCGTAATCTCTGAAAAATGATTGGACGGTTTTTAATGGTAAATCTTTTTATGCTCATAGATGGGCTCGGAGGTCAGCTGAACCCCTAATTTTTTGAATATGTTAATGTCTACAGAAGAGAGCATAACAGAGGTGTGGACCTGACAGCCGCGAAGCTTGGAGAGCTGTTCCAATGCAATTTGGGCATTGCGGTCTGTGGCGGCGCACATGGACAGGGCAATCAGAACTTCATCTGTATGAAGTCTTGGGTTCTTGCTGCCCAGATAATTGGTCTTTAAAGTCTGAATCGGCTCAATGGCAGAAGGAGCAATTAAATGGGTATCATGAGGAATATTGCCCAGAACTTTGATTGCGTTTAAAAGAAGGGCAGCGGAAGCGCCCAGCAGGTTGCTGGTTTTGCCGGTAACAATCGTGCCGTCATCTAATTCCATGGCAGCAGCGGGAGCATTAAGCGTTTCAGCCAGCTTTTTGCAGGGGGCAACTACAGAACGCATTTCCGGACTGGTTTTTGCCTGCTTCATTAAAAGTTCGATTTTATAAACTTCTTCTCTGGCTGTCTCCTCATGGACCAGGCGGATTAAAGCCTCATAATACCTGCGGATAATTTCCTGGCGGGAAGCTTCGCAGCAGACCTCATCATCAATGATACAGTTGCCCGCCATATTGACGCCCATATCGGTAGGGGATTTATAAGGACTTTCCCCGTAAATGCCTTCAAAAATGGCATTTAGAACCGGGAAGATCTCCACATCCCGATTGTAATTGACAGTGGTCTTTCCATAAGCTTCCAGATGGAAGGGATCGATCATATTTACATCATTTAAATCAGCAGTGGCGGCTTCATAAGCTAAATTAACCGGATGCTTTAAAGGCAGGTTCCAGATGGGGAAGGTCTCGAACTTGGCATAGCCTGCTTTGATACCCCGCTTATTTTCATGGTACAGCTGGGACAGACAGGTAGCCATTTTGCCGCTGCCAGGCCCTGGGGCTGTAATGATTACTAATGGTTTGGTGGTCTCAATATAGTCATTTTTTCCGTAGCCTTCATCACTGACGATTAATGGAACGTTGCTCGGATACCCTTCAATAATGTAATGGCGGTAAACCCGTATGCCCATGTGTTCCAGCTTGGCTTTAAACTGGTCAGCGCTGGACTGGCCGGAATACTGGGTAATGACAACGCTGCCCACATACAGTCCTTTGTCTGTATATTCCTGAATTAATCGGAGAACATCTACATCATAGGTAATGCCTAAATCCCCGCGGACTTTATTTTTTTCAATATCTGCAGCGCTGATAGCAATCAAAATTTCAGCCTGATCGGCTAACTGAAGCAGCATCCTAAGTTTGCTGTCCGGCTCAAAACCAGGCAGGACACGGGAGGCATGGTAATCATCAAAAAGCTTGCCTCCAAACTCCAGGTAAAGCTTATCTCCAAACTGGCCGATCCGTTCCCGAATGTGCTGGGACTGCATTGCAAGGTATTTGTTGTTGTCAAATCCGATTTTCATATGATAAGAAATCTCCTCTTCATGGATGTGAAAGTGTAATGTCATCAACCCTGGGATTGATGACAACAACTATTATACCACAATGTAAAAAAGAAACCAGAACTATTTTGAAAAAATGGAAAAATCCATTCAATGTGGGGGCAGAGAGGCCTGAATCTGTCAAAAAGCTTGGCGAATTCCATAAAATGTGGTAGAATTTACCATAGAGGGTATGGCTGTTAGCAACTTAGAAAGAAAAAGAGGATGTTTTATGAAGAAGACAATCGGATTTCTGCTTTGTCTCCTGCTTTGTTTTTTATGTCTGGCAGGATGCAGGCGGTATGAGCCTATCATGGATCTGACAGAGACAGCAAACGGACAATCCCAGACGGATAAGGACGAAGAGAGCGCTTCAGAGATAGAGACGGACAGCGCTTTACAGAAAGAAACAGATGCCAAAGAGGACTTTTTGGAGTCCGGGGCAGCACAGGAGGACATGATCTGCATCAGCAATACACCGGAAAGGACGCCGGTAAAAGTAAAGGGGATCTATCTGACAGCCAACAGTGCAGGATCTCCGGAACGGATGGATGAAATTATCAGTTATCTGGATCAGACAGAGTTAAATGCAGTAGTTATTGATGTAAAAGACGATTTCGGAAATGTTACCTTTGAGATGGACAGCCCTGTGGTCAATGAAATTGAAGCAGTGAAAACCTACATCAGCGATATGGAAGGATTGGCCGGAAAACTGAAGGAACACGATGTCTACATGATTGCCCGGATTCCGGCATTCAGGGATCCGTATCTGGCAGAGAAGAAGCCGGAGTGGTGTTTAAAACTGGCGGACGGCAGCATTTATAAGGACAATAAAGGTCAGGCATGGGTAAATCCGTACAAAAGGGAAGTGTGGGATTATCTGATAGAGATCGGGAAAAAAGCCGGAGAGGCCGGATTTGATGAGATCCAGTTTGATTATGTCCGGTTTTGTACAGAGCGGGGCATGGACGGAGTGATCTTTGAAGAAGCAGATACACAGGGCAGAGACAAGAACCAGATTATTCAGGAGTTTATCCAGTATGCCTATGATGAACTGACAAAAGAGGGACTTTTTGTGTCGGCAGACGTATTCGGCACCATTATAAGCAGTCCCACAGATGCCCGGATTGTGGGACAAAATTATGGAGAGATGTCTTCTTGTCTGGATTATATCTGCCCGATGATTTATCCGTCCCATTATGGAGATGGCAACTTTGGAGTGGACTATCCGGATACCAGGCCCTATGAGACGATTCTGGGGGCTTTAAAAGGATCCAGGCAAGAACTGAAAAAGTTTGAAAAAGAAGGAGAGCATCAGGCAGTGGTGCGTCCCTGGCTTCAGGACTTTACGGCTTCTTATCTGGAACATTATATCCCTTATGGAGATGCAGAAGTTCGGGCCCAGATACAGGCGGTTTATGATGCTGGCTATGATGAGTGGATTTTGTGGAGCGCAGCTAACCGCTATCACTATGGAGGACTTTTAACGCCGGAGGCAGCGGAGGCAGAAGAGACCGCTATTGCAGAATCCAGAGCAGCTCTTGAAGCAGAGAGCATTTCGGAGACAGAGACTTTGGATGCTGCAAAGACAGAGACAATCTCCTCAGAGACGGATGTTTCCGGAAATGGAGCAGAATAGAAAACAGCCAGAAAAGACAGCAGCTAAAAGGAAAACAACGGGCGAAAGGATGGAGATAGATGGAATATACAGAGCACATTCCAAGACCGGGAGAGATTTACCGCCATTTTAAAGGTCATCTGTACCAGATTGCGGCAGTTGCAGAGCATACAGAGACAGGAGAAAAACTGGTGATTTATCAGGCTCTTTACGGGGATTTTAAAGTATATGCAAGGCCGCTTTCCATGTTTAACAGTCCGGTAGATAAAAAGAAATATCCCAATGCTGTGCAGCAGATGCGCTTTCAAAAAGAGGAGATTGGAAAAGGAACAAAAGAATCAGAGTTAGAATCGGATTTAAAAGACCAGGACGAAGAACGTCCCAATCCGCTTCTCATAGAATTTTTAGAAGCGGAAGATTTGAAAAAACAGTTAGAAGTGCTAAAGCGCATGAGAGGACATGTGGGGCAGAAAGAACTGGACAGCTTGTATGTAGTGCTGGATTTGCCGCCGTCTGCGGGAGAGCCGGATGGCCAGTTGTCCTGGCTTATTAAAACACTGGAGACAAGACAAAAGTATGATGGAAGCCGGCTGCGATAAAAGCCGGCTGTACTTTTAGGAGGACATATGGTTTTTGACATTGAAGAAGAACTAAAAAAGCTGCCGGCTCAGCCTGGAGTATATCTGATGCATGATGCAAAAGACGAGATCATCTATGTGGGCAAAGCAGTAAGCTTAAAAAACCGGGTGCGCCAGTATTTTCAGAGCAGCCGCAATAAGACAGCTAAAATTGAGCAGATGGTTTCCCGGATTGCCAGATTTGAGTATATTATTACAGATTCCGAGATGGAAGCTTTGGTGCTGGAATGCAATTTAATCAAAGAATACAGGCCAAAGTACAACACCATGCTAAAAGACGATAAAAGCTATCCCTACATTCGGGCAACCATATATGAGGACTATCCAAGACTGCAGTTTGCCAGGACTATGAAACGGGATAAAAGCCGGTATTTTGGGCCTTACACCAGTTCGGGGGCAGTAAAAGATACTCTGGATTTGGTGTGTAAACTATACCAGATCCGGACCTGCCAGAGAGTGCTTCCCAGAGATGAGGGAAAAGAAAGACCCTGCTTAAATTACCACATTAAACAGTGTCAGGCCCCTTGCCAGGGGTATATCAGCAAAGAAGAGTACCGGGCTAATTTTAACCAGGCTCTGGAGTTTTTAAGCGGCAATTTTGAACCGGTTGTAAAATCTCTGGAAACCAAAATGATGGAAGCTTCTGACAATATGGATTTTGAAAAGGCCATAGAGTATCGGGATTTACTGACCAGTGTCAGACATGTGGCGCAAAAGCAGAAAATTACCAGCCGCAATATGGAAGACAGGGACATTATCGCCATGGCAAAGGCTGGGGAAGATGCAGTGGTGCAGGTATTTTTTGTTCGGGAGGGTAAACTGATCGGAAGGGATCATTTCCGTCTGTCAGTGGCTATGGATGAAGAAAAAGGGGCCATTCTCACCAGCTTTGTCAAACAGTTTTACGCAGGAACGCCTTTTATCCCAAGAGAACTCTGGGTGCAGGCGCCCCTGGAAGACGAAGAGATTTTAGTCCAGTGGCTAAGCGCAAAAAGAGGGCAGAAAGTTCATATTACAGTGCCGCTCAAGGGAGAAAAAGAACGGTTGGTTGAATTGGCGGCTAAAAACGCCTCCATGGTTTTGATTCAGGATTCCGAGCAGATCAAACGGGAGGAACTGCGGACTATTGGGGCTATGAATCAGGTGGGAAGTTTACTTGGTCTTCCAAAAGTTGGCCGGATGGAAGCCTTTGATATTTCCAATATCAGCGGTGTGGAGTCGGTAGGCTCCATGATTGTCTACGAAAATGGAAAGCCAAAGCGCAGCGATTACCGGAAATTCCGCATCCGCACTGTCCAGGGTCCCAACGACTATGCCTCTATGGAAGAGGTGCTGACCAGGCGGTTTTCTCATGGCATTGAGGAAGCCAGAGAATTAAAAGAAAAGGGAATGGATGTATCATTTGGAAGCTTTACCCGTTTTCCGGATCTGATTATGATGGACGGCGGAAAAGGCCAGGTCAACATTGCCCTTAAGGTCCTGGAGCAGCTGGGACTTTCCATTCCGGTCTGCGGCATGGTAAAAGACGATAATCACAGGACCAGAGGACTTTACTATAACAATGAGGAGATCCCCATTGACAGACATTCAGAAGGGTTCCGGCTGATTACCCGAATCCAGGATGAGGCCCACAGGTTTGCCATTGAATATCACAGAAGTTTAAGAAGCAAAAGTCAGGTAAAGTCGATTTTAGATGATATAAGTGGGATCGGTCCGTCCAGAAGAAAGGCTCTCATGCGGCGCTTTAAGGAAATCGAAAAGATTCAGCAGGCATCTGTGGAGGAATTACTGGATGTGCCGGGAATGAACCGGCAGGCCGCAGAAGCGGTTTACGAATTTTTCCGAAAACCTGCTTGTCAAACCCCATAGAAAGCCTGTATACTTATATAGTAACTGTTCAGCCATGCGAAGATTCAGACAGGAAAACTCTTATGAAAACAAGCTTTCAACACTTTTTCCTGTTTGAATCTTCATAGGGCGGACACCCGACGCTTCTTGTACGCCGCAAGAGGGCAAAAAGATGCAAGGCTGGACTGTTACCTTATATACATGTACACAGGCATCAAAAGTAAAGGAGAATGAAGCATGTATGGTGTAACGATTACTGAGATTATTAACAAGCTGAATTTGCAGAACATGACCCCTGAGATTGACACAGATAAAATCGTGGTGTCCCATCCGGACGTGAACCGCCCGGCGCTTCAGCTCACTGGATTTTTTGAGCATTTTGATAATGAACGTGTTCAGATTATCGGATTTGTGGAACAGGCTTATTTAAATACGCTGACCACAGAGCGCAAGAGAGAGATTTATGACAGGCTGCTGGCATGTCAGATTCCCTGCCTGATTTACAGCCGCAATATGGGACCGGATAAGGATATGCTGGAGATGGCCAACCATTATGGAGTCCCTTGTCTGGTTTCCGGCAAATCCACATCTGATTTGATGGCGGAAGTGATTCGCTGGCTTAATGTAAAGCTGGCGCCCTGCATCAGCATCCATGGTGTTCTGGTAGACGTATTTGGCGAGGGCGTTCTGATTATGGGAGAAAGCGGCATCGGAAAAAGCGAGGCTGCTCTGGAACTGATTAAGAGAGGACACCGTCTGGTAACTGACGACGTAGTGGAACTGCGGAAAGTCAGCGATGATACCCTGATTGGAAGCGCGCCGGATATTACCCGCCACTTCATTGAACTGAGGGGCATTGGAATTATTGATGTAAAAACTCTGTTCGGTGTTGAGAGCGTAAAAGATACCCAGTCTATTGACATGGTCATTAAACTGGAAGACTGGAATAAAGATAAAGAGTATGACAGACTGGGACTGGAGGATCAGTACACAGAATTTTTAGGGAACCGGGTTGTGTGTCATTCCATCCCCATCCGCCCAGGCCGCAACCTGGCGATTATTGTAGAGTCTGCCGCAGTAAACCACAGACAGAAAAAGATGGGATATAATGCGGCAAAAGAACTGTACAACCGGGTACAGGCTAACCTTGGCAAACAAGGGATTTAAAACAGCAAAAGGAGGAAGGAATGGCTGATTTTTTAACAGATTTAATCAAGGCAGCAGGAGGGGCAGACCGGGTACTTGCAAATGAACCGATGAAAAAGCACACCACATTTCGGACCGGAGGACCGGCGGCTTATTTTGTTTCTCCCTCTTGTGAACAGGAGATTGAAGCTGTGGCAGAACTTTGCAGGAAAAGCAGCATGCCCTGTTATATGTTAGGAAACGGGAGTAATCTGCTGGTCAGCGATAAAGGCTATCCGGGAGTGATTCTGTCTACTGCCAAAGGACTGGCCGGGATTACAGTAACTGGCAGAAGGATTACAGCCGGTTCCGGCGCTCTTTTGTTTAAGATTGCAAAGACGGCTTTAGAACATTCTCTGACGGGACTTGAGTTTGCAGCCGGAATCCCCGGAAGTCTGGGAGGCGCTGTGGTGATGAATGCAGGCGCATATGGCGGAGAGATGAAGCAGGTATTAAAATCGGTCCGCGTATTGACAAAAGACGGGCAGATAAAAGAGATTCCTGCAGAAGAACTGGAACTTGGATACCGGAAAAGCTGTATACAGAGCAAAGAGTATATTGTGCTGTCTGCAGAGATTTTGTTAGACAAGGGAGATGCAGGTGAAATCAAGGCCAGGATGGATGAGTATGCGTTAAGGCGCAGGGAAAAACAGCCATTGGAATATCCAAGCGCAGGCAGTACCTTTAAACGGCCGGAAGGACATTTTGCAGGTAAACTGATTGAAGAGGCCGGGCTAAAGGGATTTACAGTCGGAGGGGCGCAGGTGTCGGAAAAGCACAGCGGATTTGTGATTAACCGGGGCGGCGCAGATTCGTCGGATATCTACAGGCTTTGCTGCCAGGTTCAGGAACGGGTAAAAGAAAAATTCGGCGTGGAACTGGAAATGGAAGTAAAGCGTCTGGGAGATTTTTCGATTGAAGGCTAAACATACATTTGGAGGAGACAGCATATGAAATTGGTAATCGTAACTGGAATGTCCGGTGCAGGAAAGACCATTGCATTAAAAATACTGGAAGATTTGGGATTTTACTGCGTGGATAACCTGCCGATTTCATTGGTAGACCGCTTTGCAGAACTGATTATGGAAAGTTCAGGAGATATCCGCAATGTGGCTCTTGGCATTGACATCCGAAACGGAGAGGAGCTGTCTGGGCTTAATCATACCTTAGAGGAATGGAATCGGGATAAGACTCCGTATGAAATCCTGTTTTTAGATGCCGGAGACCGGATTTTAATTAAGCGCTATAAGGAGACCCGCAGAAAGCATCCATTAGCAGGCGCAGGACGGATTGATGAGGGGATTGCAAAAGAGCGGGAGAGACTGGGATTTTTAAAGGACAAGGCGGATTACATTATCGATACCAGCCAGCTTCTTACCAAAGAACTGCGTCAGGAACTGGAAAAGATTTTTATTAACCATCAGAATTACCAGAATCTTTTTGTCACAGTCCTTTCTTTTGGGTTTAAATACGGAATTCCAGCAGATGCAGATATGGTATTTGACGTCCGGTTTCTCCCCAATCCCTACTATGTAGAGGAACTGCGTCAGCACACAGGGGAAGAGACGCCGGTTCAGGAGTATGTAAAAAAAGGACAGACAGCAGAAATTTTTTTAGAAAAGGTTTACGATATGCTGGATTTTTTGATTCCCAATTATGTGGCGGAGGGCAAAAACCAGCTTGTGATCGCAGTGGGATGCACTGGCGGAAAGCATCGATCTGTGACCATTGCCAGGGAGATTTACAGCCGCCTTTTGGCCAAAGAAGATTTGGGAGTCAAATTAGAGCACAGAGATATTGAAAAAGACAGCAAAAGAAAGGGATAGAGATGTCATTTTCTTCAAGTGTAAAGGAGGAACTGTCTGCACAGTTAAGTTCGGCCCGTCACTGCCAAATCAGTGAACTGACCGCGATCTTAAGTTTCTGTGGGAGGATCCAAATTTCGGAAAATAACCGCTGCCGGATTAAAATTCATACAGAAAATGGAGCAGTTGCAAGAAAGTGCTTTACATTATTGAAAAAAACATTTAATATAGGAGCGGATGTTTCAATCAGAAGAAATGCTTTCTTAAAAAAAAGCCATACTTATACAATTGCCGTTCAGGATCATCAGGAAGCGCTTCGGGTGCTTCAGGCTTCCAGGATTTTACAGGAAAATGGAGAAATTCTGGATTCGCCTGCAGTCAGCCATGTGCTGCTGATGCAGCCATGCTGCCGCAGAAGCTTTATAAGAGGTGCGTTTCTTGCAGCAGGTTCCATTAGTGATCCGGAAAAGTTTTACCATTTTGAGATTGTGTGTCCCAGTAAAGAACGGGCAAAGCAGATTCAGGAGATCATCCGGACGTTTGGAATTGACGCCAAAATGGTGACGCGCAAAAAGTATTTTGTAGTATATATCAAAGAAGGCAGCCAGATTGTAGATATTTTAAATGTGATGGAAGCCCCGCTTTCCCTTATGGAACTGGAAAATATCCGGATTGTAAAAGGGATGAGAGGGCAGGTCAACCGCCAGGTCAACTGTGAGACGGCCAACATCAACAAAACGGTGTCTGCGGCAGTGCGCCAGATGGAAGATATTATTTATATCCGCGATACGGCAGGACTTTGCTGTCTGCCGTCAAATTTAGAGGAGATTGCTCTGCTTCGGCTTGCAAGACCTGATGCAAGCTTAAAAGAACTTGGAGAAGCTCTGGATCCCCCTGTAGGGAAATCCGGTGTAAACCACCGGCTTAGGAAGCTGAGTGCGATTGCCGAAGGACTAAGGGAAAATGCTGCAAATAGGACAGAGAGATAACTGTTCTTAAGAAATGAGGAGGAAAATTATGATAAGGAAGACAATTACGGTTCAATTGACAGCTGGTCTGGAAGCCAGACCGATTGCGATGCTGGTACAGGTGGCAAGTCAGTATGACAGCAAGATTTATGTGGAGACAGGTACAAAACGGGTCAACGCAAAAAGCATTATGGGAATGATGACGTTGGGTATTTCTGTCGGTGAGGAAGTGACCGTAACTGCAGACGGAGCAGATGAGGAAAAAGCGATTGCCGAAATCGAAGCATATTTAAGTGATAAATAACAGCGTCCAGAGTGGAAACAATAAAATTGGCGGCCGGCTTTTTATGCCGGTCGTACTTTTTAGGAGAAAAAAATGGCGTTTACACATTTGCATGTCCATACAGAATACAGTTTGCTGGATGGGTCCAGCAAAATAAAAGAACTGGCTGCCAGAGCAAAGGAACTAGGCATGGACAGTCTGGCAATTACCGATCATGGCGTTATGTACGGCGTTATCGACTTTTACCGCGCCTGCAAAGAAGTGGGAGTAAAGCCGATTATCGGATGCGAGATCTACGTATCGCCGGGTTCCAGATTTGACAGAGAGACGGTAAGCGGCGAGGATCGATATTACCATCTGGTGCTTCTGGCAGAGAATAACCAGGGTTACCAGAATCTGATGAAAATCGTATCCAAAGGCTTTGTAGAGGGCTTTTATTATAAACCCAGAGTAGACTATGAGGTGCTGGAGCAGTACCATGAAGGAATTATCGCTTCAAGCGCCTGTCTGGCCGGTGAGATTCCCAGATATCTGATGCGGGGAATGTATGAAGATGCCAAAAAGGCAGCTCTTCATTACCAGGATATTTTCGGAAAAGGCAATTTCTTTTTAGAACTGCAGGATCATGGAATACCGGCTCAGAGACAGGTCAACCAGGGACTTTTAAGAATTTCCCAGGAACTGGGGATCGACTTAATAGCCAGCAATGACAGCCATTACACTTTAAAAGAAGATTGGAAAGCTCATGATATTCTGCTGTGTATCCAGACGGGCAAGAAAGTAACTGATGAAAACCGGATGCGGTATGAGGCGGAAAAGTTTTATTTAAAATCCGAAGATGAGATGAGGGAATTATTTCCTTATGCACCTGAGGCCCTGGAAAATACTCACAAGATTGCAGAAAGATGCAATGTGGAGATAGAATTTGGCGTGACCAAGCTGCCAAAATACCAGGTTCCGGAAGGATATGATTCCTGGACTTATTTAAACCACCTTTGTGAAGAAGGATTTGCCAGAAGATATCCGGAGGATGATGGAAGTCTTCACGACAGGATGATGTATGAACTGGACACGATCCACACAATGGGCTATGTAGATTATTTCCTGATTGTGTGGGACTTCATTCATTTTGCAAAATCCCATGGCATCAGTGTCGGGCCGGGGCGCGGCTCTGCAGCCGGAAGCGTGGTGTCTTATGCATTGGAAATAACGAACATTGATCCGATCCGATACGGCCTCCTG
Organism: Lachnospiraceae bacterium; assembly: GCA_046957575.1. Taxonomy (GTDB): domain Bacteria; phylum Bacillota; class Clostridia; order Lachnospirales; family Lachnospiraceae; genus UMGS1370. The sequence continues at coordinate 38,334 of JBKUOG010000024.1, forward strand.
TTTGAGAGGTTTCTGAATCCGGAGCGGGTATCCATGCCGGATATTGATATTGATTTCTGCTACGAGAGACGTCAGGAAGTCATTGACTATGTAATAGAAAAGTACGGAAAGGATCAGGTAGCCCAGATTGTGACCTTTGGTACTCTGGCTGCAAAAGGTGTGGTCAGGGACGTGGGAAGAGTGCTGGATCTGCCATACGCTCAGTGCGATGTGATTGCTAAAATGATTCCGGGGGATTTGGGGATGACTCTGGAAAAGGCGTTAAAGCAAAGTCCGGATCTGCGGGATGCATACAACAGCGATGAACAGGTAAAATACCTGATCGATATGGCTATGCGGTTAGAAGGACTTCCCAGACATACATCCATGCACGCCGCCGGAGTGGTGATCAGCCGTACCAGTGTGGATGAATACGTCCCCCTTTCCAGAGCGGCGGATGGCACCATCACCACCCAGTTTACCATGACGACTCTGGAAGAACTGGGGCTTTTAAAAATGGACTTTTTAGGACTCAGGACCCTGACAGTGATTCAAAACGCCTGTGACCAGGTGGAGAAAAACAGAGGCGTTTGCATTGACATGGATACGATTGACTACAACGACAAGCAGGTGCTGGACTCCATCGGCACCGGCCGGACAGAAGGTGTGTTCCAGGCGGAAAGTTCCGGAATGAAAAGTTTCATGAAGGAACTAAAACCCGGAAGCCTGGAGGACATTATTGCAGGGATTTCCCTGTATCGTCCGGGTCCTATGGACTTTATCCCACGATACTTAAAAGGAAAAAACAGTCCGGATGCCATTACCTATGAGTGCCCCCAGTTAGAGCATATTCTAAGCCCTACCTACGGCTGTATTGTCTATCAGGAGCAGGTCATGCAGATCGTAAGGGATCTGGCCGGATATACCCTTGGGCGCAGCGATCTGGTCCGCAGGGCCATGGCTAAAAAGAAAGCGTCTGTCATGGAAAAGGAGAGACAGAACTTTGTATACGGCAATCCCAAAGAGGGAGTAAAGGGCTGCGTTGCCAATGGTATTGATGAAAAAATTGCCAATCACATTTATGACGAAATGATCGATTTTGCAAAGTATGCATTTAATAAATCCCATGCAGCTGCTTACGCGGTGGTATCCTATCAGACAGCTTATTTAAAATACTATTATCCGGCAGAGTTTATGGCTGCGCTCATGACTTCGGTGATGGACAATCTCACTAAGCTTTCTGAATATATCGTGACCTGCCGCCAGATGGGAATCGCTATTTTGCCCCCGGATATTAACAGAGGGGAGAGCGGGTTTTCCGTAGATGGAGAAGCCATTCGATATGGCCTGTCTGCTATTAAGAGCATAGGGAAATCAGTGGTGGAACTGATTGTGGAAGAGAGAAATCGGGGAGGCAAATTCCGCTCTCTGGAAGATTTTGTGGACAGGATGAGCAATAAGGAAGTCAACAAGCGGACTCTGGAAAACTTTATTCGATCCGGGGCTTTAGACTGTCTTCCCGGCAGCCGCCGTCAGAAAATTTTAGTGGCGCCGGAGATTATTGACAACAAAAACAGGGAAAAGAAACATTCCATGGCCGGCCAGATGAGTCTGTTTGATTTTGCAGATGAGTCGGAAAAATCAGATTTTCAGATTACGTTTCCGGATGTGGAAGAGTTCACCAAAGAAGACATTCTGGCAGGAGAAAAGGAAACTCTGGGCATTTACATCAGCGGGCATCCTTTAGAGACGTATGCAAAAGCGCTGCATAACAATACCAATGCCTCTGCTATGGATTTTGTGGTGGACGAAGAGACGAATCTTGCAGCTCTCTCGGACGGACAGTATGTCACCATCGGAGGAATGGTCACAGATAAAACAGTAAAGACTACAAAAACCGGAAAAGTAATGGCGTTCCTCACCATGGAGGATCTGACCGGCTCAGTGGAAGTTCTGGTATTTCCGAAAAACTATGAATCCCAGCGGGAGTTATTTACAGAAGATGCCAGACTGTTTATCCAGGGAAGAGTGTCTTTAGGAGAGGAACCTGTGGGCAAATTAATCCTGGAAAAAGCCATTTCTTTTTCCAAACTCCCAAGAGAACTCTGGGTCAAATTTGCGGATATGGAAGACTACCATGGAAAAGAGGAGAAATTATTAGAAACTCTATCCCAGTCGGAAGGCGGCGATGCAGTGGTGATCTATTTGGAAAAAGAACGGGCAAAAAAGATTCTTCCTTCTAACTGGAGAGTGGAGATTACAAACGAACTGACAGACCGGTTGGCAGACTGTTTTGGCGGGGAAAATGTGCGGATTGTTGAAAAAAATTTAACAATTTAGCTATTATAGGTATTGCTAAACCATGTAAAATGCTTTAAAATAGTAACAGTTTAACCACGTATCTTTTTGCCCGCTTGTGGCGGACAAGAAGCATCCGGCGTCTGCCCTATGAAGATTCAGACAGGAAAACTCTTATGCAAACAAGCTTTCAACGCTTTTTCCTGTCTGAATCTTCGCATGGCTGAACTGTTACTTAAAATATGGGATGTATGGAAAAAATACGTAATTATGAAGAACAATCTCGCAGAGAGGGAGGCATATTTTTATGGCTAAAAAAGTAAAAACCATTGGCGTACTGACCAGCGGAGGTGACGCGCCCGGCATGAATGCGGCAATCCGTGCGGTTGTAAGGACGGCAATCCATGAAGGTTTAAAAGTAAAGGGTATCATGCGGGGATATGCAGGCCTTCTGCAGGAAGAAATTGTAGACATGGACAGCACCAGTGTTTCAGATATTATTCACAGGGGCGGTACCATTTTATATACGGCGCGCTGCCAGGAGTTTACAACCAAGGAAGGTCAGGAGATGGGCGCTGAAATTTGCCGCAGACATGGCATTGACGGCATCGTCGTAATCGGCGGCGACGGTTCTTACCGGGGCGCAGGAAAGCTAGCTGCTCTGGGGATCAATACCATTGGAGTTCCGGGAACCATTGACCTTGACATTGCCTGCAGCGAATATACCATCGGTTTTGATACAGCAGTCAATACTGCTATGGAAGCGATTGACAAGGTAAGAGATACCTCTACTTCTCATGAGCGCTGCAGCATTATTGAAGTTATGGGACGCCGGGCCGGATACATTGCACTGTGGTGCGGCTATGCTAATGGCGCAGAGGAGATTCTCCTTCCGGAGCGGTATGACGGTGATGAGCAGGCTATTATCAACCGGATTATCGACAACCGCAAGAGAGGCAAAAAGCATAATATCATTATTAATGCAGAGGGCATTGGACATTCTGCATCCATGGCCCGCCGGATTGAGGCTGCGACTGGAATTGAGACCCGCGCTACGATTTTAGGACACATGCAGAGGGGCGGCAGTCCTACCTGTAAGGACCGGGTATATGCTTCTATCATGGGAGCCAAGGCAGCCCTGCTTTTAGCAGAGGGCAAGAGCAATCGCGTTGTGGCATACCAGAGAGGTCAGTATGTAGATGTAGATATTCAGGAAGCTTTAAATATGAAAAAAGACATTCCGGAAGATCAGTATGAGATCTGTAAGATGCTGGTAAGATAACAATGGAATCGGCAGAGGGCTGCCGCACGATGAAGAAGGGATAGTACCCCTGCAGTCATTTTGCGGCAGTCCTTTTTCCTGCAAGGCATATGAAAGAGAAAATGCAAAAAGAATGAGACAGAAAGGATTCCTCAAATGGAAGGACAAGATCGGGTAGTGCTCTGCGGAGCCAGTTCCTATGAACAAAAGTATTATTTTAACCAGGATTTTTCTTCTCTGCCAGAAGAGATACAAAAAGAACTCCATGTCATGTGCGTTCTGTTTACAGAAGACGTAGGCGGTGTGCTGACGCTGGAATTTGACGAAAATGGAAACCTGGAATTTAAAGTAACAGTGGATGACAATGATTATCTGTTTGATGAGATTGGAAGCGGCCTGAAAATCCGGCAGTACCAGAGACAGAAAAAAGAACTGCTGGAATCTTTGGAATTATACTATCAGGTGAAATTTTTGGGAATGCCGTTAGAGACGATCGAAGAAACCAGAAGGAGAGAAGATGACTAAAACAGGACCGGTAATTGGAAATGTAGTTCTGGACAGCCCGCTTATGCTGGCGCCTATGGCAGGGGTTACAGATCTTCCGTTCCGCCTGCTGTGCAAGGAGCAGGGCTGCAGTCTGGTCTGCACAGAGATGGTCAGCGCCAAGGCAATTTTATATAAAAATAAAAACACCAGAGAACTTTTGCAGGTGCGAAAAGAAGAACATCCAGTAGCGGTTCAGCTGTTTGGATCCGATCCGGCCATTATGGCGGAGATTGCCGCTCAGGTGGCAGAAGGACCCTATGAAATCATTGATATTAATATGGGATGTCCAGTTCCAAAAATCGTGAACAATGGGGAAGGATCGGCGCTGATGAAAAATCCCAGGCTGGCAGAAGAGATTTTAAAAGCCATGGTAAAGGCGGTGAGAAAACCAGTCACTGTTAAATTCCGGAAAGGATTTTACAATGGAGAAGCTTCGGCAGTGGAATTTGCTAAAATGGCAGAGGCCAGCGGAGTGGCGGCAGTAACGGTTCATGGAAGAACCAGAGAGCAGTATTATTCCGGAAAGGCAGACTGGGAAATTATCCGTCAGGTAAAAGAGGCGGTGTCCATTCCCGTTATTGGAAACGGCGATATTTTTGAGCCTGAAGACGCAGTGAGAATGATGAAAGAAACTGGCTGCGACGGCGTGATGATTGCCAGGGGCGTAAAGGGCAATCCCTGGATTTTCAGCCGGACAAAATCTCTCCTTGAGACGGGCATTACGCCTCCAAAGCCTTCCATAGAAGAGATTCGGGCCATGATTCTTCGCCATGGCAAAATGTTGGTAGAATATAAAGGAGAGCGGGTCGGCATTCGGGAAATGCGTGGCCACATGGCCTGGTATACAACTGGACTGCCCCATTCGGCAGCTCTTCGCAATGAGATTAATCAGGCAGAGACTCTGGAGGATATGGAAAAGCTTTTGGAACGCCAGATTGAGAGCCGGTAAGTGTCTTGACAATGCCGGGGATTTGGACTATAATACCTTGAATGCGGGAAGGCGTGTTAATTTTCAGTTAGGAAGGAAGCAATCAAATTATGGAAGAAAAGAAAAATATTCTGACCTATGCGGGACTTAAAAAATATGAAGATGAACTTCATGATCTAAAGGTAAACCGCAGAAAGGAAGTGGCTCAGAAGATTAAGGAAGCAAGGGAGCAGGGCGACTTATCCGAGAACGCAGAGTATGATGCTGCAAAAGATGAGCAAAGAGATATTGAACTGCGAATTGAAGAGCTGGAAAAGCTTTTGAAAAACGCAGAAGTAGTGGTAGAAGAAGATGTAGATTTAGAAAAGATAAATGTAGGCTGTGTTGTTCGCGTGTATGATGTAGAGGATGACGAAGAGATGGAATTCAGCATCGTGGGTTCCACAGAAGCCAACAGCCTTCAAAATAAAATTTCCAATGAATCCCCGGTAGGCCATGCATTAATTGGCAGACGTGTAGGAGATGTAGTAGACGTAGAGACCCAGGTAGGCATTATCAAGTATAAGGTCCTGGCAATTCAGAGAGTATAGAAGATCACAGACAAGAGGAGTGTACAAGGTGGCAGGAGAGAATCAGGTAAAACCCCAGGAAGATTTAAACCATGTGCTTAAGGCACGTCGGGATAAGCTGGCGGAACTTCAGGCTTCAGGCAAAGATCCGTTCCAGATAACCAAATATGACCAGACTCATCACAGCGCAGAGATCAGGGGACATTACGAAGAACTGGAAGGCAAAGAAGTATCTATTGCCGGCCGTATGATGTTTAAGCGCGTTATGGGCAAGGCATCTTTTTGCAATATTCAGGACTTACAAGGCAGAATGCAGGTATATGTGGCCCGCGACAGCATTGGGGAAGACGCATATAAAGACTTTAAGAAACTGGACATCGGCGACATTATCGGTATAAAGGGAACTGTATTTACGACAAAGACTGGAGAGATCTCTGTCCACGCAGCAGAAGTGATTCTTCTTTCTAAGAGTCTTCAGGTGCTTCCGGAGAAATTCCATGGTCTGACTGATACTGACATGCGCTACCGTCAAAGATATGTGGATTTAATTATGAACGAGGACGTAAAAGATACGTTTATGAAGCGTTCCAAGATTATTTCCACTATCCGTAAATACTTAGACAGCCAGGGATTTATGGAGGTAGAGACTCCAATGCTGGTGGCAAATGCCGGAGGTGCTGCTGCAAGACCGTTTGAGACCCACTTTAACGCATTGGATGAAGATGTAAAGCTGCGCATTTCTCTGGAACTTTACTTAAAGCGCCTGATTGTTGGAGGCCTGGAAAAAGTATACGAGATTGGCCGGGTATTCCGTAATGAAGGCGTGGATACCAGACACAATCCGGAGTTTACTCTGATGGAACTGTATCAGGCATATACCGATTACCATGGCATGATGGATTTAACCGAAAACCTGTACCGCTATCTGGCGCAGGAGGTTTTAGGGACCACTACCATTACCTACAATGGCATTGAGATGGACTTAGGAAAGCCATTTGAGCGTATTACCATGGTAGAGGCAGTTAAGAAATATTCTGGTGTGGATTTCGATGAGATTCATACTTTAAAAGAAGCCAGGGCTGTGGCAAAAGAGCATCATGTAGAGTTTGAAGAACGCCATAAGAGAGGAGATATCTTAAATCTGTTCTTTGAAGAGTTTGCAGAAGAGCATTTAATCCAGCCTACCTTTGTTATGGATCATCCGATTGAGGTATCTCCTTTAACCAAGAAGAAACCTGAGAATCCAGCTCATGTAGAGCGTTTTGAGTTCTTTATGAATGGCTGGGAGTTAGCAAACGCATATTCTGAGTTAAACGATCCGATTGACCAGAGAGAGCGTTTTGCAGCCCAGGAAGAGATGTTTGCCGCTGGCGATGACGAGGCAAACCATACAGACGAAGACTTCTTAAACGCACTGATGATCGGTATGCCTCCAACTGGCGGTATCGGCTTTGGTATCGACAGAATGGTAATGCTGCTTACCGATTCCCAGGCAATCCGGGATGTGCTGCTGTTCCCGACGATGCGAACAGTCGATTAAAAAGTCCAGTAAAATCAAGGGTTTGCGGTATTTGAAGTTGCGAACTACAACAAATTTACAACAATTTTACAACGCATAACGAAGAATAATAAGCGTTAATGAATAGTTGTACTCATAAATCCAATTCAATATTTTGTACGATAAGGACATTTTTCTAAAAGAAATTTTAGGGAAGTGTCCTTTTTTGTTATGGTCAGCAAAGCAAAATAAGAAATGGAGGAAAAAAGAATGAGCAGTACAGCGTTAGGAGCAGAGAAAGCGATTATTTTTATCAGCGAAGCACATGAGAAGTTCTACTATGAGAAATTGAAAGAGGTCAGGTATCAGGACGTGTACCACAAGGCGCTTGTCTATTGTCTTGGTATCAGCAATGACACAAGAAGGAACATTAAAAGCATTTATGATTTTAAGACAGGCTGTGTAAAAACAGAATGCCTGCATGAAGGCTGGCAGACCAGCGGAAGCGTAAAGGTGGTCAGAATGGCGTTCAACCTATACTGCAATGGTACGCCAAGCGTTCTTGATTACGATGATGCGGAGAAACAGGTGGACGAGTGCAGGAATTACACAGTGGAGGAACTGTTCTGCTGTGCCTACGCACCTTATTTTTGGCAGGCGGTACAGATACGGTATCCGGAGTACGCAACGTATAACCACAATCTGTATGCCATGTTTGGAGGACAGGATTGATGTTAAAAGTCAGGCTTATGGGAACAAAGAACGATATTAAGTGGTTCGGGAAGATTTTACAGAGAAATTCCAAAATCGAAGTGACGGAGTTTTCTGATTTGTTCCCGAACAAAGGGACAAAGAAATATTACAGGGCTTATGTGGAAGTCAAAAAAAGCAACATAAAAGAATCATAGCAGAAGCAAAGGAGAGTTTAATCATGTGTAAAATAATCGCTATCGCAAACCAGAAAGGCGGAGTGGGAAAGACCACCACAACAAGCAATTTAGGAATCGGACTGGCAAAACAGGGTAAAAAAGTCCTGCTGATAGACGCAGACGCACAGGGCAGTTTGACAGCGAGTTTAGGATATACAGAACCGGATACTTTGGAAGTCACGCTTGCAACCATTATGGGGGATTTAATCAATGACGAGGAAGTAGAGCCGACGGAGGGTATCCTGCACCATGAGGAAGGGATAGACCTTATGCCGGGGAATATCGAATTATCCGGTCTGGAGGTTTCCCTTGTGAATGTCATGAGCCGGGAAACAATACTGAGGTCATACATGGAGATAGTCAGGGAGAGTTACGATTATATCCTGATAGACTGTATGCCTTCACTCGGCATGATTACCATAAATGCCCTTGCCTGTGCCGACAGCATACTGATACCCGTACAGGCGGCATACCTGCCCGTCAAAGGCTTGCAGCAGCTCATTAAGACAGTTGGCAAGGTAAAGCGGCAGATTAACCCGAAGCTGGAGATTGAGGGCATTTTACTGACAATGGTGGACAGCCGGACGAACTATGCAAAGGACATCAGTGCCATGCTAAAGGAAGCCTATGGGGGCAGTGTAAGGATATTTACGAACAGTATCCCCATTTCGGTAAGGGCGGCGGAGATTTCTGCGGAAGGCATCAGCATTTACAGGCATGATCCAAAAGGGAAAGTGGCATCAGCCTACTATTCCCTGACAGAGGAGGTGCTTGCAGATGGGAAGTAATACAAAAGCAGGAAGCGCATCAAAAGTTAAGATAGAGAAATTTGAGGATTTATTCGGCGGTTCTGCGGGGCAGGGAAGCTCTGCAGAACAGATTATCAATGCGCCGCTTGCAGACCTTTATACATTCAAAGACCACCCTTTCCGGGTGGTGGACGATGAGAAGATGGAGGAAACAACGGAGAGTATCCGCCAGTATGGTGTGCTGGTTCCGGGCATTGCAAGACCGAGGGCGGGCGGCGGCTATGAAATCATAGCCGGACACCGCAGAAAACGGGGTTCAGAGCTTGCCGGAAAAACACAGATGCCAGTGATTGTCCGCAATTATACCGATGATGAAGCGACAATTATCATGGTGGACTCCAACATTCAGAGGGAGGACATTTTACCAAGCGAAAAGGCGAGAGCCTACAAAATGAAGTATGAAGCGATGAAGCATCAGGGGAAAAAGTCAGGGAAGAACACCCTTGATGAAGTGGGGGAAGCTGCCGGGGAAAATGCGAAAAAGGTTCAGCGGTATATATGGCTGTCAAGGCTTTCCGATGAGCTTCTTGAAATGGTGGACACTAAAAAATTAGGTTTTTCACAGGGCGTAGATATATCCTTTCTGACGGAGGAAGCACAGCAGTGGGTACAAGCTGTCATTGGGGAACAGGGATGCAATGTCAGCATGGTGCAGTCCGGAAAACTTAAAGAATATGGCAAAAGCGGCGAGCTGACATTGGCAATGGTTAAGCTGATTTTGTCAGAAGAAAAGCCGAAGGAAAGAAAAATCACTATAAAATCAGACAAGATTGGCGAATACTTTTCAGACAGCTATTCCAATGAGGAGATTGAAAACATTATTATTTCGCTTCTTGATAAATGGAAAGAGGAAGGGGCTGTTTGATAATGGGATACTTAACAAGCGGAAACATAATTGTTGACGCAATGGGTTCCATAAATATTACCGGAAACATTATTCCTGCTGTCTGGTACAGGACAATCACAAAGGAGAATGGGAAACCATATCTCCTTGCGATTGTTATTCTGGCAGATATTGTTTACTGGTATCGCCCTTCTGAGGTGCGGGATCAGGGAACCGGACATATCCTCGGCTGGAAAAAGAAATTTTCTGAGGATATTCTAAGGCAGAGCTATCAGTATTATGCGGATTTATTTGGAGAATCTAAGAAAACAATTAAAACCGCAATGGATAAATTGGAAAAATTACAGGTAATCAGGAGGGAGTTCCGGACAGTCAGTTATGGAGATGGGCTTGTCTGTAATAATGTGATGTATGTGGAACTGAAACCGGATATGCTATACCAACTGACATTTCCAGAGGAAATCCCTGCAATGGACGGATTGGACGATTCAGGTGCAGGTGCGTCTGATGATAAAACGGGAGGGAGACTCCCTACAAAATCGGATGCCCCTATGGAAATTTTGGGAGGGAGGGGTATCCGGAACGGGACACAGGTATCGACAAACTTGGATACAGGTCATGACGAAATGGGAAATACCCTCCTGCCGAAAACAGATACAGGTCTGCACCAAAACGGGGGGACAAATACAAATACTTCTGCAAATATTTCTGGCGGAGAATCCTATCCAATCAATCAATCTGCCCAGGAGATAAAAGAAAAACAGGGCAAGCCGGATAATGATATGATTGATGTGATGGATGACGCCAATGCCTACATGGAAATCATCAAAGAAAATATTGAGTATGAACATCACATGAAATATGGAGAGTGGAGTGACAGGGGATTGTATGAGGAACTTTATGAGGTAATCTGTGAGATTGTGTGCGTGAAGCGTAAAACGGTAAAGGTCAATGGGGAAGATTATCCTTATGAGCTTGTGAAGTCAAAATTTCTGAAGCTGAACAGCTCCCATTTGGAGTATGTGATCGGCTGCATGAAGGAAACCACAACAAAGATAGCCAACATCAGGGCGTACATGGTGACTGCCCTTTACAATGCGCCGAATACCATGAACCATTATTACCAGCAGTTGGTACAGCATGATATGTATGGCGGAGGGTGGCAGGAAAAGGGATTATTTAATCCCAAACCGGAAGGAGATGAATAAATGGAGTCAATGCGTGATGTTGACCGGGTAATGGAACGGGAGGCTGCAAAGGGAAGCTGCCCATTAAGGTTTGTGAAAATAGATTTCAGCGATTCCCCTTATCAGGAGATTGCATCAAGGGAAAAGCTGTTAGAGGTACTGTCCTACCTGTTGCGGACAGGCGATTATGGCAGGTTTGCCGGGAAAGGGACGGGGAATAATGTTTACATGGATATGAAAGGCAAAAAAGCAGCTTTCAAGCGTACCCGTTCTTTTATTGACCGGAATAACATATTTTCCGCAATCCGCAGGTATGGGAAGAAAATAAAGCCGGATTTTGACGGGCATACTTATCTGGAAACAGTGCAGTGCTGCTTTGAACTGCCGGAAGGGGAACAGGAAAAGTACCAGGTAACGTATGACGGGCAGGAGACATTCGCTTTCCCTATGTCAGATAAATATATTCTCGGACTTTACACGCACTGTATCTCGGCAAGGAGGGCAGTATCGGCGGATATGGATATTTCAGGCACAGGCTTTTCAGATAAAGAACGAGGCATTGCCAGTCTGGAGGGAGTGCGTGATGTGCTGTTCCAGTGCCTTTTGTTTGACACGATAAAATGTGGGGAAGCTATGTTATATGCTGACCTCTGCACGATTTACTGTTTAAAATGAAATAGGTAACTTTTGGACTTTTTGTCCAGAAGTGGGAAGGAGCATATATGGCAGAAAAATATATTACGGAAGAACAGTGGGCAAGATGCCGGAAGGTTGCGGATGCGTTCGCAGAACTGTATGACCTGACTGATGTGGTGGTAGCGGATGCCGGACGGTTCGGGTTTGTCCGTCTGCAATGGTTCAGCGAGGGAGAAGGTTTTGATTCGGCAATGTTTTTTTCGGACAGTGGAGAACTGTTTGAGGAACTGTGGCGGATATGGTATGAACATGAAGTTTTAACACCTGTGTTGGGAACGCCGCTTGCGGAGCTTGACTATGACGAGATATTCCAGACGCTTTCCAAAGACAGGCAGGAGGAAATATCGGAGAAAAAGAAGTATTTCCTTGACCAATGCAAAGATGCTTTCGGTTAATCAGCAGATATGTTTCTCCCAAGTTGTGTTCTCGCTAAAAACAAGTTATAATGGTGCTGACAAATCGGGATTTGAGGAGGACAAAAATGGAATATACAAAGGATGATTTAATTGAAGCAAAAAGGCAAATTTTGGTAGTGTCAAGTAATCTATGAAAAAAACTGAGTCAAAAAATAGGCTCAGAT
>JBKUOG010000025.1:0-45823 GCA_046957575.1 Lachnospiraceae bacterium
ATAATGACCAGGATAATCAGATTTTCGATGAAAAATTCGATGCAGTTGCCAGCGCAATCGCCCAGGGCATTTTAAAGACAATCCGGGAAGAAGAGGCAGCAGTGCCGGAATATTATCAGATTCAGGTAGGCGCCTATCAGGATCGCCGATTTGCCGCAGAACAGGAAAAACAGTTAAAATCCCAGGGATTTCCGGCCTTTTTGGTATATCAGGATCCATGGTATCAGGTACGGGTTGGAGCATTTTTAAATATGGATAATGCGGCGGCGATGGAGCAGAAACTCCGCCAGTATGGTTATCCTACAATGATGGTAAAGGAGAGGGCTGTGTACTAGCCCTTTTCTTTTTTGGGCTGAAATGTTATAATTAGCATCAGGATACACTGATGCTATGATGTTGGGGTCAAAAGGCCTTTTGACCCCTTTGATACTGGATTGCTCCTGCAATTCTCAAAAACATTCGTAATTCTCTCTGTTTTCTTTGAAAAAAGGCTTCTTACTCATGTTTTTGGCGGGTCCCAAGGTCCAAAATCCTCCTGCAAGCAAACTTGCATTGAATTCCTGACCTTTTGACCCTGGTATCAGACTATTACAAACCACAGGATAAAAATTGGGGAGAAAAAGAATGAAGATGGGGGCTAATAAGGGAACAGGTCAAATAGGCAGGTCGGCAGGATGGGCTGTGCGTCTGGCGTTTGCTGCGGCAATCAGTATCTGCCTTTCGTTTACTGTCTGGGCAGAGACGCAGGATAACCCGGTCCAGCAAAGAGGACTTATGGACTACATTGTGAAACGGTATGATGAGAGCAATGGCATGGATACCAGCGAAGCCAATGCAGTTCTGCAGGATGAAAAGGGATATATTTGGGTAGGAAGCTACAGTGGTCTGAGCCGGTACTGCGGCAGCGAATTTGAAAATGTCAGCGCTATCAGAGAAGATGCGCCTAAAGCCGGCATTCGGGTGCTTTTTGAGGATTCCAGCAAACGGATATGGATTGGGACCAATGATGACGGCATTTATCTGTATGAAAATGAACGGTTTGCCAAGATCGCAAATAAAAAAAGCGATGTGGAAGAAAATGTGCTGAAGCTTTCCGTCCGGTCTATTGCAGAAGATCAAAACGGGCGCATTCTTGCAGGAACCACCAATGGACTGTTTCTTATAGACGGAGGACAGATTTCCAAATACAGAGAAGAGCGTCTGGAAAGCGAAACCATAGAAGGATTGGCATGCGATGCAGAGGGAAATATCTGGGGAACGACTTCCAGCAGGCTTATTTTTGTTTTGGAAAAAGACGGAAGACATCGTTTCTGGAACAGCAGTTCTTCCAAAGATAAACCATCTGGCAGCCTGCTTCATGCCAGAGACGGATCTATTTATATTGGAACGGAAGGGGGGAGCGTATTTCAGGTCGCACCCTCAAAAGACCATCAGGATGATCTTCGGGTGAAAAGACTTTCTATAGGAACTCTGGAGACAGTCAACAAACTGTATCAGGACAAGCAGGGATGGCTGTGGGTATGTACAGACAGAGGGGTTGGATACTTTGAAGAAAATCATGTGTTTAATGAGATAGTGGATGGTTCCTTTGGCACCATTATCACCGATATGTGGCAGGATTATGAGGGAAATCTCTGGTTTGCGTCTTCTAAAAGTGGCCTTTTGGAGTTGGTCAAAGGGAAATTCATCAATGTAGGGTACGAAGCCGAGATTGCCGGGGAAACGGTCAATGCGTCTCTTCTCTATGACAGCAGTCTCTATATTGGGACGGATAATGGACTGACGATTATGGACAGCCAGGGACAGATGACAGAAAATGAACTGACGGATTTTCTGAGAGGTATCCGAATCCGCAGCCTCATGAAAGACAGTCAGGGAAATTTGTGGATTTCCGCCTATAAAAAGTACGGACTGATCAAGTATGATGGGAAGACCGGGAAGTGGAAATGCATTACAGAAGAGGACGGATTAAAGCACGATCAGGTGAGAGCGGCGCTGGAACTGTCTGGCGGAGATATTGCAGTGGCTACCAATGGCGGAGTTTCGCTGATTCGGAATGATGAGGTAATAAAGAACTATGGGACCGCAGACGGCATTATTAACGAGACTATTTTATGTCTGGAAGAGACTTCCGATGGAAAATTGCTGGCTGGAAGCGATGGGAACGGGATTTATAAAATTGATCTTCAGACAGACGAAGTGGACAATATAGGCGTGGAAGACGGGTTGAGTTCCGGCATTATTTTAAGAATGGTCCGAGACGAACAGGCAGGCGGAATCTGGGTGAGCAATGGGCCTGTACTGTCTTTGTGGAAAGAGGAAGATACGCCGCAGATAAAGGAAATAGAGAATAGTCTGGGCAGCATTTTCGATATCAAGCCTATAGGAGAAGATATTTGGCTGTTCAATGCTTCCGGGCTGATTCGGGTTTCCAGGCAAGCTCTTTTAAACGGGATAAAAGAGTATACGGTTCTGGACAGAAAAGACGGACTGACCAGCTGCATTACAGCCAATTCCTGGAATTATCTAAGTGCAGATAAGGAGCTGTATTTATGTACTGGCAACGGAGTCTACTATATTGATACAAAGGATATCCATAAAAATGTAACAGAGCCAAAGATTGCGGTAAGAAACATAACAGTAGATGACAGGGTGTATTACAAAGAAGACAATATGGAACTTCCGACCGACAGCAGGAGAATCGTTATTGATTTGGACCTTCTCAGTTTCGGACTTGCGGAAGGGACTCTCCATTACTATCTGGAAGGGTTTGACAAGGATGTTCAGACTCTGGAAAGTACGGAAAATAAAATAACCTATACCAATCTGCCGGGAGGAACCTATACATTCCATGGAATCGGATACAATGCAGATGGAGAAAAGAGCGACGAGATAACCTTTCAAATACATAAGACGCCCAGCTTTTTTGAACAGCAGTACATTCATATTTTGTCAGGCGCGGCGGCAATTCTGCTTTTATTGTCCATTATTGTGATTATACAGCACATCCATAAAAGGCGGTTGATCAGAAGACAAAAAGAGTACAAGGCAATGACGGATCAGACCATTCGGATTGTCACCAAAGCAATTGATGCCAAGGACAGCTATACCATCGGACATTCTCACAGAGTGGCAGTATATTCTGTAGAGATCGGCAGACGTTATGGACTTTCCAAAGATAAGCTGGAGCAGTTATATTACAGTGGACTTCTCCACGATATTGGAAAAATAGGGGTTCCGGACAGTGTTTTGAAAAAGCCAGGCAAATTAACAGATGAAGAGTATGATGAGATTAAGCGCCATCCTGCAATTGGAGGCGAGATTTTAAAAGAGTTTACTCTGGGGCCATGGATTGCAGATGGGGCCCAGTACCACCACGAGCGGTATGATGGAAAAGGATACAATACAGGACTTTCAGGGGAAGATATCCCCATATTTGCCAGAATTATCTCGGTAGCGGATGCCTATGACAGCATGAATTCCAACAGAGTATACCGTACAAGCAGAGACAAAGATTTTATTTATCAGGAGATTCAGAAAGGAAAAGGTTCCCAGTTTGATCCAGTATTTGCCCAGATTATGATGGACATGATAAAAGACGGATTTGAAGCAGAAGAATAAAAGGAACCTGCAAAACTAAAAAATGGAAAAGACAGCAATACCTAAGATTTTACAAAGAGACGTCTGCAGGGCGGCAGCATCCGTAACCGACGAACATGGAATGCCCTGGAGTATTCTCTTAGATCTGGTTGTGGCAGAGGACCATGGACTGTATTTTGCAGCAGCAAAAGGGACTGTGCTGCATACCAGTCTCCAGGCCAACCCTCATCTTGCAGTCAGCATAATTGCTGATCAGGGTCCAACGGATTTTCAGGCAGTTTCCATCAGGGGTACAGTAAAAAATACAGGCTCAGAGCATTTGGATGAGCTCTTTGATAAGAACCCAGGACTCCAGAAAATGTATCCAAAACCAAAGAGCCGGAGAACGCTGGAAGTATTCTGCATATACCGGGGAGAAGGAGAATATCTGGAATTAAAGGAAGGAATTTTAAACCGCAAAAGGTTTTCATTTGGAGGGGAAGAGGTCAAAAAAAGGGGCTATCAGATTAATGAAACAAGATGTATTGGATGTCAGGGATGCCGGAGTATCTGCCCGGTTTCCTGCATCAGCAATACGTTTCCGCGAGCCATTGACCAGAACCGGTGCATTCAGTGCGGAAACTGCTTTCAGATTTGTCTTCGGAAAGCAGTAGAGAAAATCGGGTGACAGGGAAAGGGGGAGAGCAAGTGGAGTGGAAAGACGGAAAATGCCGGTGCTTTTGGGCAAATCCCAAAAATCAGAAATATATAGATTACCACGACAAGGAGTGGGGCATTCCCTGCCATGAAGATGGAAAATTGTTTGAAATGCTGGTTTTAGAGTCGTTTCAGGCAGGACTTTCCTGGGAATGCGTGTTAAATAAAAGAGAGGCGTTTTGGGAGGCTTTTGACGGATTTGATTTGAAAACAGTCTGCGGATACAAAGAAGAAAAGATAAGAGAACTTCAGAACAATCCGGATATTATCCGCAACCGCTTAAAAATCCAGGCGGCTGTGACCAATGCAAAGGTTTTTAGAGAGATTCAGAAAGAGTACGGCAGTTTTTCAGCCTATTTGTGGCAGTGGACCGATGGCCATGTCCTTTACGAAAAGGGGATGACCCGTTCGCCTTTGTCTGATGCGATATCAAAGGACTTAAAAAAAAGGGGAATGAAATTTGTGGGGACTACCATTATTTATGCATATCTGCAGGCAGTCGGTGTCATCTATTCCCATGAGGAAGGCTGTTTTTTATCGGTATAGAAGGGAGATACATATGCCAGTATTTGATTTTAGCAATGCATCAGAAGAAAAACAGAAAACAGAACAGGGAGAGTGCACCTATACGATTATCCGCTCCAATGAATCTCAGGCATCTGCACAAAAGCCGATTTTGGTGCTGGACAATCAGAAAGGACAGTGGGATATACATTCCTGTGGATTTTTTACCAATCCGGGCAAAAGGACTTCTTTTGAGCAAAAGAACAAAGAAGGAAAAACAGAAGCGGATATTTTACAGATCGACGCCCGGTTTGTCAGCCTGGTAAAATGGCTGGGAGAAAATCACATTCCGGTCAGCTTATCAGGAGAAAACAGGGCAGAAGGGTATGCGGTTTATAAAATCAAGGAAACTGCTTTTGGAGGAGGCAAAAAGCTGTCTGCAGAAGATGGCTTTTTACAGTTTATGATTGAACGGCTGTTTGCAAGTGCTGCACCTTCGGAAGAGGAAATAGATGAAGAGCAGGAAGAGGCCGGAGATGAGATGAAACTGACCAGCCTGCAGAGTATTACGGATTTTATGACCTGCGCAGGCCGCACTATGCCAGATCACATCCGTCTTTGGGCCAGAAGAAATCTGGCAGTGGCCAGATCCCACGAGGTATCTCCTGAGGAAAGACGTCATGCCCAGAGAGCGCTTTCAATTATGATGAATGTTCAGTGGAAAAATAACTACTTTGAGGCCATTGATCCAGTGGAGGCCAGAAAGATTCTGGATGAGGAACTGTATGGCTTAGATCGGGTAAAGCAGAGAATTATGGAGACCATTATCCAGATTAACCGAACCCACACCCTTCCAGCGTACGGTCTTTTGCTGGTAGGACCTGCCGGAACAGGAAAATCCCAGATTGCTTATGCGGTGGCCCGCATTTTAAAACTGCCCTGGACAACTCTGGATATGAGTTCTATCAACGATCCGGAACAGCTTACCGGCAGTTCCCGCATTTATTCCAATGCAAAGCCCGGAATTATTATGGAGGCATTTTCCATGGCAGGGGAATCCAATCTGGTATTTATTATCAATGAGTTGGATAAGGCGTCTTCCGACAAAGGAAACGGCAATCCTGCCGATGTTTTGCTGACACTTTTAGACAATTTAGGCTTTACCGACAATTACATGGAATGCATGGTTCCCACAAAAGGAGTGTACCCCATCGCCACAGCCAATGACAAGAGCCGGATCAGTGCGCCGCTGATGTCAAGATTTGCAGTGATTGATATTCCGGATTATACAGCGGAGGAAAAACGGACAATTTTCTTAAAATATGCCCTTCCAAAAGTGTTAAAACGCATGGGAATGAGAGAAAATGAGTGTATTCTCACCCCGAAAGCTGCAGATGAAGTGATTGAAATTTTTTCTGACACCAGCGGAATCCGGGATTTGGAACAGGCAGCCGAGCATATTGCCGCCAATGCGCTTTATCAGATTGAAGTAAACCATATTTCAGAGGCAGTATTTGACGAAAGAATGATAAGGGAACTGCTGCAATAGCAGGAGCTTTTGTGAGTTCTCTGTCGAAACTTGCGGTTGATTCTCGTTGCGAAAAAGAAATGACCAGGACTATAATACAGATGTAACAGTTCAGCCATGCGAAGATTTAGACAGGAATAGACGCCCGAAACTTGTTTTCATAAGAATTTTCCTGTCTGAATCTTCATAGGGCTGGCGCCCGGCGCTTCTTGTCTGCTGTAAGCAGGCAAGAAGATGCATGACTGAACGGTTACATACAGATACCGGGGTATATCGCGCAAAGTAACCTGGTATAAAAAGGGGAATGATCAAAAAATGAGGAGGATTTTCACATGGCTGAATTAAATGTGGCGATTGCAGATGATAATCCGCAGACTTTAGGTCTGCTGCAGGATATTGTAGAGGGAGAAAAGGGATTTCATGTAGTCGGGAAGGCGGATAATGGAGAAGACGCCTATGCCATGATCATGGAAACAAATCCGGACATTGTACTTTTAGATGTCATTATGCCTGGAATGGATGGGCTTTCTGTCATGGAGCGGGTCAATCAGAACGTGCCTTCCGATAAAGCGCCTTCTTTCATCATGGTGACGGCTGCCGGAAGCGAAAATGTGACAGCCGATGCGTTCTCCATGGGGGCCAGCTACTATATTATGAAACCCTTTAACCGGGAGATGGTGGTGGATAAGATGCGCCGCACCCGCATGCGCCAGGGAACGGAACCTTCTTTTCAGGAAGTCAAAAAGGTTCGCCCTTACATAGACAAAGCAGAATATATGGAGCAGAATCTGGAAAATGATGTCACTCACATTCTGCATGAAATCGGCATTCCGGCTCATATTAAGGGATATCAGTATTTAAGGGATGCCATTACCATGTCAGTGCGGGATCACGAAATGCTGGCGTCTGTCACCAAAATCCTTTACCCTACTATCGGAAAACTCCATCAGACCACGTCCAGCCGCGTAGAGCGGGCTATCCGGCATGCGATCGAAGTTGCCTGGAGCAGAGGAAAGATAGATACAATCAATGAATTATTTGGCTATACGGTCAGTAATGGAAAAGGCAAACCTACCAACTCGGAGTTTATCGCTCTGATTGCAGACAAAATACGGCTGGACTACAAACGGATTTCATAAAAAATACAGATAATACTTCCTAAAACCTGAAAAGTATTGTATACTGTTAATAATTGAGGTGCTATTTGAAAGTGTATAAGGTGAGGGAGGTTTTTTGATGAAAAAAGTATTATTTGTGGCGTCAGAGGCAGTACCTTTTATTAAGACAGGAGGTCTTGCGGATGTAGTGGGATCTCTTCCAAAATGCTTTGATAAAAACTATTTTGATGTCCGGGTCATGATTCCCAAATATCTGTGCATCAAAGAGGAACTGCGCAATCAGATGACCTATGTAAACCATTTTTATATGGATTACCTTGGCCAGAGCAAATACGTAGGAATCATGCAGTATGTCTGTGACGGGATTACCTTCTACTTTATTGACAATGAAGGATACTTTTGCGGAGACAGGCCCTATGGCGACTGGTACAATGATCTGGAAAAGTTTGCGTTTTTCTCTAAAGCAGCCTTATCCGCCCTTCCGGTTATCGGCTGGCAGCCGGATGTAGTGCACTGCCATGACTGGCAGACCGGTCTGATTCCGGTCCACTTAAAAGACCGGTTCCATGACGGCGAGTTTTTCCGCAATATGAAGTCTGTTTTTACCATTCACAATCTAAAATTTCAGGGTGTCTGGGATGTAAAGACCATTCAGAGATTATCCGGCCTTCCGGATTACTACTTTACCCCGGACAAGCTGGAGGCATACAAGGACGGCAATATGTTAAAAGGCGGTGTAGTATACGCCGATGCCATCACAACTGTAAGTAATACCTATGCAGAAGAGATTAAGATGCCGTTTTACGGTGAAGGACTGGACGGCCTGATGCGGGCTCGTTCCGGCAGTTTGAGAGGCATTGTCAACGGCATTGATTATGACGAATTCAATCCGGAGACGGATTCCTTTATTGCCCAGAAGTATAATGCCAAAAACTTCCGCAGGGAAAAGGCTAAAAATAAGACAGTCCTTCAGGAAGAACTGGGACTTATCAGAGATCCGGATAAGTTTATGATAGGAATTGTATCCCGTCTGACCGATCAGAAGGGACTGGATTTGATTCAGTGCGTGATGGACGAGATTTGCAGTGATGATTTGCAGTTTGTTGTTTTGGGAACCGGAGATGAGCGGTATGAAAATATGTTCCGCCACTACGACTGGAAATATAATGAGCGGGTATCTGCCAACATTTATTATTCCAACGCCATGTCTCACAAGATTTATGCGGCCTGTGATGCATATCTGATGCCGTCCTTATTTGAACCATGCGGTTTAAGCCAGTTAATTGCGCTGCGCTACGGTACGGTTCCCATTGTGCGGGAGACAGGCGGCTTAAAAGACACAGTAGAACCTTACAATGAGTACGAGGGCACCGGCACAGGTTTTTCCTTTGCCAATTACAATGCCCATGAAATGTTAAGCAGCATTCAGTATGCAAAATATGTATACTATAATAAAAAGCGGGAGTGGAACAAGATTATTGACAGGGGGATGGCAAAAGACTACTCCTGGAATACATCCGCTCTTAAATATCAGGAGTTGTATGACTGGCTGATAGGCTATTAAAATAAAGCAGGGCTGGCGTAAGTTTGACAGAGGAGAAATAAAAAAGATGTGGAAAGAACTGTTGGAAAATCAGGTGCTGATCAGTTCCGTAATCGGCTGGACTGTGGCTCAGGTATTAAAAACGATTATAGACTGTGCGCTGAATAAGAGTTTTAATGCAGAAAGGCTGACCGGATCTGGCGGAATGCCCAGTTCCCATTCCGCTACGGTCTGCGCCCTGACTATGTCAGCCGCCTTGTGTTACGGTCTGGGATCCTTTGAGTTTGCAGTCAGTTTTGTAGTAGCCATGGTCGTTATGTACGATGCTGTGGGCGTGCGGAGAGAGACCGGCAAGCAGGCCAGACTTTTAAACTGGATGATGGAGGAAAATCCATTTAAGCTGCGGCTCAATGAATTAAATGCCGAAGCAGTGCAGCAGACCTTAAAGGAATACGTAGGACATACGCCTTTGCAGGTAGTGGCAGGCGCATTGCTGGGAATCGGAATTGCACTTATGGTAAATGTATATTACGCATAAAAAAGATAGCGGCGGGGGTAAGATATCCGACAAAACGATCGGAACCATTTTACAACCGCCGGTTTTTATGTTATTGTGGATAACAGCAGCAAACACAGGCTGTTGGCATCAGTGCACAGGGGAAAGGATAAACAATATGATAAAAACCATTATTTTGGCGTCTGCCTCCCCAAGGAGGAAGGAATTGCTGTCTCAAATCGGACTGTATCCTCAAATCATTCCCAGCGCCATAGAAGAAAAGATCACAGACACTGCGCCGGAGAAAGTTGTGATGAGTCTGGCTATGCAAAAGGCTGAGGATGTGGCCCGGAAGGTAATATCTCAAGGCAGGCAGGAAGGGGCGGCAGTAATCGGAGCTGATACGGTTGTAGCGATAAACGGGACTATCCTTGGAAAACCGAAGGACAAAAACGATGCGGCCCGGATGATTAAGATGCTTCAGGGACAGACCCATCAGGTTTATACAGGAGTCTCCATCTTTGCATGGGACAATGGTATGGAAAAAACTGCTTCTTTTTTTGAGGAAACCCATGTGACCGTATACCCTATGGATGAGAGAGAAATTGACAGGTATGTTTCTTCTGGAGAGCCGGATGATAAGGCAGGGGCTTACGGGATTCAGGGGCTTTTTGCCGCTCATATTAAAAAGATAGACGGAGACTACAACAATGTGGTAGGACTTCCGACAGGACGGGTATACCAGGAGTTAAAATCGTTAGAGAAAGGTTTGCAAAAGGAGAACGCCAATGATTAAACTAATTGCATCGGATATTGACGGAACACTGGTGGAGGACGGATCCAGCCGGATTAATCCGGAGATTTATAAAGAGATCATCAGGCTGCGCCAAAAGGGAATCCAGTTTGCGGCTGCCAGCGGCCGTCAGTGGTTCAGCATTGATCGGCTTTTTGAGCCGATTCGGGAAAAAATATTTTATCTTTCAGATAACGGGGCGTATATTGGCTGCCATGCCCGCAATCTGTTTTTAACAGAAGTGGATCGGGAGACCATTATGGAAATGATCGAAGACGCCAGAAAGCAGCGGGAGCTGGAGATTGTGTTAAGCGGGCCGGATGTGGTCTATCTGGATACTAAAAATGACGAGTTGTGCAGATGGCTGACAGACAGTTACCATTTTGCCATCCAGCGGGTAGAGGATTTGACCAAAGTAGAAGATCGGTTTATTAAGATCGCTTTTTACAGTGACAGTCAGGTGGAAACATATGGAAAGGCAATACAGGAAAAATACCAGGACCGGCTAAAGATTACTATTTCCGGGGAAATGTGGATGGACTGTATGGCAAAAGGAGTCAACAAAGGACAGGCAATCAAAACCCTTCAGGAAAGTCTGGATATTCTTCCGGAAGAGACCATGGTATTTGGAGATCAGTTAAATGATATTGAGATGCTGAATCAGGCTTATTACAGCTTTGCGGTAGGAAATGCCAGACCAGAGGTAAAAAAGTCCGCCAGATTTTTGGCGGATACCAATATTCATGATGGAGTACTAAAGATTTTGCGCCTTTTGTAAGAAAGGGAGAGAGACATGAAAGCATTCAGATGGGGGAAAAGGGCGAAAGCCGTATGTGCCGCGCTTCTTCTTACAGCCACCCTGATTCTTTCCGGATGCAGCAGGGAGCATCAGAGAGAAGAGACGGGAAAGGAAGATATGTATACGCTTTCCCAGATAATGACCATTGCAGCAACGGAAAGAAACCGGTATCAGAAAGTATATACCAGCCAGATCTGGGAAGCGGTTACAGATGAAAACGGGACAACAATGAAAGATATGCTGCTGTCGCAGATACGCACATTTTTAGAAGATTTGGAGACAATGAATCGGCTGGCCCTGTCCAAAGAAATTACGTTGTCAGGTGCAGAATCCGATCAAATCCACAATCTGGCAAAACAGTATTACGGGGAACTGACCGAAGGTGACTTGGCATATATACAGGTATCGCAGCAGGAGATTGAACGCTTATATGAAAAGTATTACATGGCCAATAAGCTGGTAAATGAACTGACAAAAGATGTGGATTTGGAAATCAGCGACAGTGAGGCCAAGGTAATTGAGATAGAGCAGATAGCGCTGGATTCTCTGGATGAGGCCAATCAGGTTTATGTCCAGGTAACTGCAGAAAATGCAGATTTTACAGCTATCGCCAAGGAATATACGGTTTTAGAAGAAGTAAAACGCTCCCTTGGAAGGGGACAGGAGACAGAAAGCTACGAGGCGGCGGCATTTGCTCTGGAAGATGGACAGATAAGCCAGCCGGTAGAATCGGATGGAAAGTATTATATTATTAAATGCATCAACTCCTACAATGAAGAAGAAACCTTAAAGAGAAAGAGCGAACTTTCATTAGCCAGAAAAGATCAGGCATTCCGAAGTATTTATGATGAATTTCGAGCAGCCAATCCGGTAACGCTTCCGGACAGTCTCTGGAATCAGGTAAGCTTTGACGGAGGCGAGGAATGCACAACCACTAATTTCTTTGACTTGTATCAGGAGTATTTTCAGGAATAAGGATGAAGGAACTAAAAGGAGACAGAAGCATGGAGACAGAGACAGGAAAAAGAAGAAGCAGACGGCGGAGAAAGAAGAAAAATGGGGCGGCAATGGCGATTTGCATCCTGCTTCTCTGCATTTGCCTGGGCGGTGCGTCCTGGATGGCAGTCCGGTTTGCCCGGTCTGCACCAGATAACCGCCAGGAGGTGACTGCAGAAACCAGCCGCCCGATAGAACCCCAGACTATTCCGGAGGAAGGAGCAGAGACTTTTTTGTAAAAGTCTCTGCCAGTCTGATACCGGTTAAGCAAAAAAGGCCCTGGTTAAATCGTTTAATGCTTTTTGATCTTGGATGTGCATTAATTCTCTGGAAGAATGCATGGCCAGAATCGGAACGCCTGCATCGACTGTGGCCATATTTAAAAATGCAGAGGAGATGCTTCCCAGGGTAGAGCCGCCTCTGGCGTCGGAGCGGTTGGAGAATTTGCGGCAGGGAATCTGATGGGTCCGGCACAGGCCTTCGATTACACTGGCGCAGGAGGCATCAGTGGCGTAAGACTGGCTGGCGGCAAGCTTGAGTGCAACTCCATCGCCCATGGTAATCTGATTTTTGATATCGCATTTTTCAGGATGGTTGGGGTGAATGGCGTGGGCCACATCCAGAGACAGTAAAAATCCACCCAGCAGGCCATCTAAAAACTGGGTGCGGCTGTAGCCAAGGCTTAAATAAATTTTTTCTAAAATCCTTTCTGTTAAGTTGGAAGCAGCCCCCTGTTTGGTACTGCTGCCAATTTCTTCATTGTCATAAAGGGCGATAACGCGGATGAGAGGCTGCTCTTTTCTTGTTTGGATGTTATGTTTGGCATCAATAAGACCTGTCAGGCAGGCTTCTACAGAGGTCAAATTGTCCAGTCTTGGAGAAGAAAACAACTCGCTGTTTAGCCCCAGCAGACATCCCTCTTCCCAGTTGTAGAGATAAATCTCATAGTCCAGAATTTCTTCGGGCTCAACTTCCAGTTCTTCAGCTAAAAAGTTGAGAAAATAGGAGTCTTTGTCTAAAGAATCGCTTAAAACAGAAACCAGCGGGAGCATATCGG
Organism: Lachnospiraceae bacterium; assembly: GCA_046957575.1. Taxonomy (GTDB): domain Bacteria; phylum Bacillota; class Clostridia; order Lachnospirales; family Lachnospiraceae; genus UMGS1370. The sequence continues at coordinate 13,131 of JBKUOG010000025.1, forward strand.
TCTGAGGATTTAATTCTACACCTTTGTTTACATTTCGGTTCATGTGGATAGCCAGGTTGGGGACTGTAAAAAGCGGCCGGTCACAGCAAAGAAAACGGGTTACAGGGTGGAACGGATCCTCAGAAGCCACGCAAACCTTTCCGGCAGCAGACAAAGGACGATCCAGCCAGGTAGAGAGAATGGGGCCTCCATAGATTTCTACATTTAATTTGGCATAGCCATGTCCGGATACTTCAGGAGACGGCTTTATCTTCAGGCAGGGCCAGTCTGTGTGAGCCGCCGCAATGCGCAGAGCCGGGGCAAAAGCAGAAGTGCTGCAAAAGTCGTTTCCTGAATCCCTGTCCAAAAGAAATGCCAGCAAAGTGGAATCATATGCCGGTACAAAGTAAGCGCCGCCCGGTGTAAGACGCCAGGGTTTTTGGAGAGGAAGTTTGGTAAAACCGGCTTCAGAAAGCCTTCTGGACGATTCCTTAATACAGTGGTAGGGGGAAACAGAAGCCTGTATCAGAGATTTTAAAGAATCTATTTCTGTCATAATAACATCCTTTCTTGCAGGTCAGGATACAAAGGCGCAGCCGCTGTATCCTAGCGTTAAAATTAGTCAGGAAATAGTGTAACATAGTTTTAGGGAAAAGAGAAGACAAAAACAAAGTATGCCAGATGGAACAGACAGATTGACATGAGATGGGAATCCGGTGTATTATGGAAAAAGCTGCGTTTAGTCAGGAAAGAGTGGAGGGATGGTATGGTAGCGCTGAAAATAGAAGATATTAAGACTTGTACGGCAAAATTGTTTTTGGGGGAAGAGTTTGATTCCTTTTTAGTGAGAGAGGCAAAGATAGTGACGTTTAACAGCTTTCATATAGACGGTCACATCCGGAAAGGGTATTATACCAGCCAGGAACTGGAAGAAAATCAGATGGAAAGCTTATCCTTCTGGAAAACGCTCCGTCCATTTTGCTTTTCGCTCATTAAAGGAAAGCGTCTTCCGGAGAGTTTTCATATTACGCTTCAGATGCCAAAAGCAGGGATTGGCCAATTCTTAGAAAGCAGCGGACTGTCAGTTCCTCAGGAGACCATTCAGACATTATGTATGAATATTCGCTATGAAGAAGGGGAGATGTCTGTTGTGACTGCAACGTCTTTGGCTGTGTTTACCTTGGATAAAAGCATGGATCTGGAGTGGGACCAGTTTATTCAGGAATTTTTAAAACAAAAAGGAATTGCATTTACAAAAGAATAGATTGATAACAGAAAAATCTGCAGCAGAGATAGAAGGAGTATAGAGAAAAATATGGCAAAACTGCATTTTCGATATGGCGCAATGGGAAGCTCCAAGACCGCCAATGCATTGATGGTGGAATACAATTACAGGGAAAGAGGGAAAAAGGCCCTGTTAGTAAAACCGGGGATTGATTCCAGAGATGGAGACAGAACCATCCGCTCCCGGATTGGCTTGGAAAATCAGGGAATTTTTTTGGAAGAACTGGTGGAAATGGGAGATGAAGAACTAAAAAAATATGACTGCGTTATCGTAGACGAAGCTCAGTTTGCCACCAAAGCTCAGGTGGAATTTATGGTTCATATTGTGGATGATTTGAATATTCCTGTGATATGCTACGGCCTTCGCACTGATTTTCGGGAGGAATTTTTTGAGGGCAGCATGTGGCTTATGGCATGGGCAGATAAGATTGAGGAAGTCCGGACCGTATGCTGGTGCGGCAGATCGGCAAGCTGCAATGCTCGGTTTGGCGCAGACGGAAAGATTGTCCGCACTGGAGCTCAGGTAGTCTTAGGCAGCAATGACAAATATGCAGCTTTGTGCAGAAAGCATTACCATGAGGGCAATTTTGGGTAGACAGAATAGCCAGAAAGGAAAAAATAGAGAAGCATGAGAGACAGGCAAAGCATAAAGCTTTGTCTGTTTTTTGATGCAAATGACTTGACAAAATCTGTTGGTTAGTGTAAACTTACCGACATGAAGTTAGCATGAACTAACTAATGGTTTATAAAAAAGCAAAGCATGAAAAAAGAAAGGAATCTATATGAGCATTGTAATTGTAGGCGGAAATGAATGCATGGTATGTCAATATGAAAAAATCTGTAAAGAATATGGATGTAAGGCTAAAGTATTGGTAAAGGAAAAAGGCAATCTTAAGAAAAAGCTGGGAACTCCGGATCTTATGATTTTGTTTACCAATACAGTGTCTCACAAAATGGTCAACAGTGCAGTTTCTGAGGCTAAGAGAAACCGGATCCGGATTGCCCGCGCCCATTCCAGCAGCGCGTCTGCACTGACTGGCCTGTTACAGCAGTATTGCACTGGAAGATGAGGAAAGAAAAGAGAGAATATCTTTTTTTGCCTGGGAAGAAGAAAGCAGGTCTCCATTTAAACTGATTTTTCCATAATGTCTGGCGCTGAGATATAAAATATCCGGCGTTCCGTTTACATGATAGGAAAATGCGCGTTTAAAATTGTCCTGATTGGTGTTGGTAATGGTGATAAAACGCTTGGGAATAGCTTCATAGAGCTTTAACTGTTCGGTGTGGTTCCCAAAATAACTTTGCTGGCGTTCACAAAAGACAAAGTAGTTAGAGCAGGGAAAATCGCAGTAGTTAGGTACAATGAAGTAGGTGAGGGCGCTGGAAAGTATGGACTTGATTAGTGTCTGTTCCATGTCTTCTAAATGGGGACAGGGCCGATTTTTTGAAAAACATTGATAATTACAGCGATTGCAGGAAGAGATGCTAAAATCAGAAAAGCGGAACAGGCAGGCATTCTGCCCATAATATTCCTGGATCAGTGAACCAATTTGTCCGCAGGAACCATTGGCTCTGCTGCTGAAGGAAATAATACAGATGGGATCGTTTTGTGTCTTCATATTAACCTCTTTCTGACAAATGCCGGTTCGGATGCGATACAGGCTGGAGTAATTGACAGGTGTCATCTAAAGTGTAACGAAAAAAAGTCAATTGGTCAAGAAAAAGTATTTACGAAAAAAGTATCTTGATTTTGCGCTCCCAATCGTTCATACTAGAGAAAAACCAACAGGGAGGCATACAGTTATGGATTATAGAAGATTTGGGAATGTAATTGTTGCAAGAATTGACAAAGGCGAAGAGATATTGGAACAGGTAGGAGAAATCGCCCGAAAGGAACAGATAAAACTGGCCAGCGTCCAGGCTTTGGGAGCAGTCAGCCAGTTTACAGCAGGGGTATTTAAAACAAAAGAAAAAGAATACATTGCCAATGAATTTACTGGCAGTTTTGAGATCGTATCCTTAACCGGGACCATCAATACCATGAATGGAGAGTTTTACTGCCACCTGCATATGAGTGCAGGAAATCAAAATGGAGAAGTGTTTGGCGGCCATTTAAATAAGGCAGTGGTAAGCGCTACCTGTGAGATGGTGATTTCTTTGATTGACGGCATAGTGGATCGGCGCTTTGATGAAGAAATCGGGCTGAATTTATTTAAGTTTTAACCTTTCAGGATGGCAGGTAAATGGATAGACAAAATAGTTTCGCATTATGTATAAAACGTAGAAGAGCATCATAAGTTTTCCGAACAAAGGTGCTGGAGGCTGGCAGACAACAGAAAATGTTTTCGGACAAAGCGTCAAACAAAATCCTCCAGTCCCTCCAGCTTAAAGGACGGCGTATATTCCTCTTTTGCGCTGCTTTTTTCCTGCATGTATCCTTCTGTAAGTCCAAGTTCAATGGCTGCATCCACTACTTTCTGATATTCAAAAGAAGTAATCCGCCGGTTGATTTCCGGATGTTCGCTGCTGTGAAAGGCAGGCGTGTACTGGCTTAACAGACTGATAAGATAATGGCCTTTGGGGAGAGTGTCCTTTATCCAGGAAAGAATCCGGATGGAGTCATTTTTACAGCCAGGCAGGACCATGTGGCGGACAATGGTTCCACGTTTTAAAAGTTTCTTTTCTTTATCCCACAGAAGTGTTTTGGTCTGCCGGACCATTTCTTCCACAGCTGGAGCAGCAAAAGAAAAATAGTTGGCGGCATGGGAGTAGAGGGAGGAGATTTCCGGATCCTGGTATTTCAAATCCGGAAGATAAATATCAATATATCCTTCCAGTCTTTTTAAGGTTTCTATGCGTTCGTATCCGCCGCAGTTATAGACAACGGGAATAGCAAGCTTATGGCGGACCAGATCCAGCGCTTTTAGAATATCCGGTACATACTGAGTGGCAGTGACCAGGTTGATATTATGAGCGCCCTGATCCTGAAGGCGCAGAAAAACGTCTCCTAATTCGCCGACAGTCAGGGGAGTGCCGAAATGGCTGCTGCTGATGGTATGGTTCTGGCAGAAACAGCACCGCAGGGTACAGCCGGAAAAAAATACAGTTCCGCTGCCTTTGGTATCACAAGAAACGCCGCTGATACAGGGTTCTTCCCAGTGATGCAGGGCCGCTCTGGCCGCTATTATCTGATCCGGACATCCGCAGTAGCCGGGACTGACGCTCCGGTCTGCCCGGCACATTCTGGGACATAAGGTGCAGCAGGTATAATCCATTAAACAATCCTCCTAATGTTCTTTTACTGGAATTTCAATTTGGGTAATATAATCGTCAAAGGTATCAATGACAACGTCGTTGATGCCTTTTTCGTATGCATAACCGTATAAAGTCAGATGATGCCTGGCGGCGTAGTCAAGAATCCGTCTGTAGCATTCCGGCAGGTGATCCCAGCTTCCCTTGCAGAAAGCCCGAAGATATGTTCCGGCAGGCTGGATGTGAAGTCCTTTTTTGTGCAGAGGGGATGGAATCTCAATAAACAGGGCCGTATAGTCTAAAAAATTTCCTTCCATCAGGTATTCCACAGGAGCGGCAGAACCGTAGGAAGCATCGTGGAGACGGCGCAGCTGGTATTTTTTTGTTTCCATTACCACATTTGTGATTTCCTCTTCCAGCGTAAGATTGCTGCCGGCAGGAACAAAAGCCAGATATCTGGATTCTCTGTGAACAAGAGAGATTTCTGACAGGTTAATGGTTAATAAAGTGTGCATTTCCTGCTGGCGGCGCTGTAAGGCTTTCTGAATATTTTTCATGTGGGTAATGGTGTGGTCCAGCTCTGTAATTTTTTCTGTCAGAAGGGTTTCTAAGTGGGCAGCAGAGCGGTGATTCATAAAATCTTTGATTTCTTTAATGGAAACATTCAGTTCCCTCAGCATTAAAATGGTTTCCAGAGAAGAACTTTGGGAATAGGTATAGTACCGGTAGCCGTTTTCCTTTATACAGGCAGGTTTTAACAGGCCGATTTCATCGTAGTACATGAGAGTCTTTTTGTTGACTTCATGAAGTCTGGCAAACTGGCCGATGGTAAACAGGACATTGCTTTCAAGCATAGTAAAATCTCCCTAAAAAATGTTCTTGACTGTACAGTTACTGTACGATCTATTATAACGGATGTACACGCAGATTTCAAGCTAAGGAGGTTTTATCAGATGGAACAAACGATACAAAATGCGTATCAAAAGCCGGTGAATTTAAAAAATATCATGAAATTTGCCTTTCCCACCATTGCCATGTCTCTTTTTATGTCATTTTATACCATGGTGGACGGACTTTTTGTATCCAATCTAATCGGTACCAATGCGTTGTCAGCCATTAATCTGACAGCGCCGGTGATTGCCCTGGTGACAGCGGTTTCAACCATGCTGGCAACAGGAGGCAGCGCAGTGATTATGAAAAAAATGGGAGAAAAAAAGGAACAGCAGGCAAGAGAAGACTTTACGTCTCTGATTCTGGTCAATGTGCTGACAGGGCTTGTTATGTGGGCAGCCGGATATGCTTGTATGGACTGGATGTTTGCCAGTATGAAATTGTCAAGAGAAGTGCTGGATTACTGTAAAGAATATTTAAGCGGTTACTTGCTGTTTACAGTACCGATTTTGCTTATGAACAATTTTTCCTTGTATCTGATTGCATGCGGGAAATCATCCCTGTCTTTTATCTGCTCTGTAGGGGGCGGAATCACCAACATTGTGTTAGACTATGTGTTTATCAGGATTTTGGGAATGGGCACAGGAGGGGCTGCGATTGCCACAGGACTAGGATATTCGGTTACTGCTGCAGCCGGACTGATTGTATTTGCCAAAAAGAGCAGCCTGCTTCACTTTGTAAAGCCAGTCTGGCGTTTGGATGTGTTAAAAAAGGCAGCCACTAATGGTTCATCTGAAATGGCAGCATCGCTTGTAACAGGCATTACGACTATGATGTTTAACTGGACCATGCTTCGGTATGTAGGGGAAGACGGAATAGCAGCTATTACCATTGTTATGTATGTGCTGATGTTTACAAGTTCTCTGTTCAGCGGATATTCTTACGGGGTAGCGCCTATGATCAGCTTTTATTATGGAGAGCAGAATCACAAAAAATTAAAGAGTCTGATTGACACCAGTTTAAAAGTGATAGCAGGGATTTCGCTGGCATCCTTTGCCCTGTCCATCGGAGTGACAAAACCGCTGGTATCTGTCTTTACCAGTCCGGATAACCCTGTATATGGTCTTGCTGTCAGTGGAAACCGCCTGTGCAGCATTGCTCTTTTATTTATTGGGTTTAACATTTTTTCCAGCAGTATGTTTACTGCATTAAACAATGGGGCAGTATCAGCGGTTCTGGCATTTACCCGCTCCTTTGTATTTATGGTAATCTGTTTGCTGCTGCTGCCGTTTTTACTGGGAGTTGCAGGTATCTGGCTTGCCAATCCCCTGGCAGAATTGATGGCGGCCGCCCTTGGGCTGGCGATGTTTAAAAAGTATAAGAACCGATATGGATACTGATTTACAGCAACAGTTCAGCCATGCGAAGATTCAGGCAGGAAAAAGCGTTGAAAGCTTGTTTTCATAAGAGTTTTCCTATCTGAATCTTCATAAGGCGGCCGCCAGACGCCATGCATCTTTTCTCCTCAATATCATGTTATTTTTTTCCTTTTAAGATACCGGATATCCGTCGTTTCTGGTTTCGGTAGTACTTATACTTTTCTGTTATTTCTAGCAGGGTAGTTAAATCTTCTTCCGGAAGAACTCTCAAATTTTTGACAATCTCCAGAATAAGGGGAGATTCCGGTTCAGCATCTTCATCAAAAAAATCCTTTGGAGAAATGTTGAAATAGTCGCATAAATCCAAAAGAGCCTGCAAAGAGGGAAGAGATCGCCCGGAGGTAATGCTCTGGACATAGCCTTTGCTGAACCCTAAATCTGTGCTTATCTTATATTCAGAAATATCGCGGTCCACACGCAGTTTGGTAATGCGCTTCCGAATAAAATCCACATCCATGCAGAGATTCTCCTTTTCATCTTCAGACAATTCGGACAGAATCAGGGGCATCCTTTTCCTGCCTAAGGGCCGGAAACACCGTATCAGTATCCTGATATTACTGGGGATAAAAGGAAGTATTAGATAATTCTATCCGTTTAAATAAGTATAAAAAAGAAAAGTCTCTAATAGTCTTTTCCAAATATCGACATTATTCGACAATATACGTCTAAAAATAGAAACATATCAGTGTACACTCTGTGATACCAGATTGCTTCGCATAATGTGCTTTTGCAATCCTCAAAAGCATTGGTAATTTTATGGATAGTATGGGAAAATGATCACAGGATTATTCGCAGAGGGATTTTCATCTTTTTAAGGATAAAAAATAGCCGCCATTACTTGCAATAATGAAGTGAACCCCTTTCATTAGACTTATATTTTGTCTAACAAAAGGGGTTCACTTCATAATGGCGGTTGAAATCGTAAAGATATAAAGTTGGAGGTTATTGAAATACAATTCCTCAAACCAATTGCCAGATTTACAATGCCTGGATAATCAGGCGGTAGCTTTTGCTTTCACCAGGCTGCAGCTTCTGGAGGTGGTTTTTGTGAAGAAATTCATCGTCCTCATTGGAGCAGGCTGCGGAGCCATTCCAGGGCTCTACGCACACATAAGGAGCGTGTTTGTCTGCAGCAGTCCAGAAAGCAACGGTATCATAATCCGGATATGCGACATGAATCCCTTTTCCGGTAGCCGGATTTTTCACAGATACGGCTCTGGACACAGGCTTGTCAAACCAGATAGCATCATTAAGCAGAAGATCATAACTTAATGGGATTTGCATGCCGTCTCCGGGGAAGGGTTTGTATCCACTCATGTCAAACTGGCAGTTGGCGCTGTCAAACGCGCGGTATCCAGTGGTTTCTTTTTTCTCAAATTCTAATACATAGTCTTCAAAGTTTTCCCCCTCTTTTAGCGGGCAGATAAAACCAGGATGAGTGCCGATAAAGAAAGGAATTTCTGTGGAATCGGTATTTTTTACCCGGCATTCCATGGTCAAAGCGCCGTCATTTAAGGAATAGGTAACTTCCAGGCAGAAAGAAAACGGATAGATTGTCTTTGTTGCGTCTGAATCAGACATGGAAAGTGTAACCTGAGACGGACTCTGGGATACAGTCTCAAACTCTGTGGTTTTTACAAAACCATGGAGCGGGATTTCATACCAGGAGCCGTTAATCCGGGTTTTGCCGTTCCTTACCCTTCCGACAACAGGAAAAAGAATGGGAGAGCAGTTGGCCCAATAAGCAGGATCTCTCTGCCAGATGTATTCCTGTCCCTGGGCATCCTGATAGGAAACCAGCTGTGCCCCCAGGCTGTCAATGGAAGCAGATGCTTTATTGTCTTTGATAGTAAAAATCATGGTAACTCATCCTCCTTATATAAAAGTTATTGCATTAACCTCTGTATCTGCCGCAGCTTTCCCGGCTGGCAAGATAAAAGGGAAGGTTCATCTTTACAGGAAGGCGGTGTCCGCCTTCGATTCGGTCAATCAGGATTTTGGCAGCCATCTGCCCCAGCTCCTGGGTTGGAATGTGGATGGTAGTCAGCATGGGCGTCAGATATTGGGCTGTGTCAATGTCATCAATACTGATAACAGAAATATCCCTTGGGATCTGCAGATCATTTTCCTGAAATGCATGCATGGCCCCGATAGCAGTGATATCATTGCTGCAGAAAACGGCGCTGATATCCGTATGACGTTCTAAGAGCAGCTTTGCGCCCCGGTAACCGTCTTCGGAAGAAAGTTTTACATCTGCCACATATTCTTTATGGAAGGGAACCCGACGGCGGCTTAAGGCCTCGCAGTACCCGGCATACCGTTCTTCGCAGGAAGTTTCCCCGATATAGCCGATGCGGGTGTGCCCCAGATTGATCAAATGCTCTGTAACAGTAATAGCAGCCTGTTTTCCCTCGCAGATGATCTGGTCATAATTTGCATCCAGACTGTTGAGTCCTGCATAGACAATGTTGTTAAAATACTGGCGCAGAAACTTTAACGTCTGCTTATCGCACCGTCCAAGAACCGCAATTCCATTGACATTGTTGTCTGCAATGAGCTGGTAAGTGGAGGGATTGTTGATATCAAACGAACTGAACGAGTATTTGAGTATGTAATTGTGCAGAAATGCTTCCTGTTCAATGCTGCGGGCCAGAGAACTGAAAAACATATCCGTCATAGTATTAGAAGTACGGGCAAACAGGCAGGCAATGGAACGGGATTTGCTCTCGGAAGACGAGGTTCTTCCCTGTTTTAAGTTCTGGGCAGCAGAGTTGGGGGTGTAACCGGTACGGCGGACAATCTCCCAGATGCGCTCCTGGACTTCTTTACTTGCTGCTTTGGAATTGTTATTGATTACGCGGGATACAGTAGAGACGGAAACCCCGGCCTCTTTTGCGATTTCTTTTAATGTCATGGCCCTCCCCCTTTATCTTCTATAGCATCAGTATACTGGAAAAGCAGGGAAAAATCCATGACTATTTTACTCAAACGTTTGATTAAAAAGATTGGGCAGTATTGCACAAACGTTTGCGTAAATAAAGAGATACATTTTGTCAAAAGTGTGGTATACTAGAAACACCAATGAAAATTTTGGTAAAAAATTGAGGAGGAGGAGAGAAATATGTCCAAAGAAGATAAGAAGAAAAGTGGGGAATCGTTGGATCTTATTTCTAAAATTCCAAAATGGGGCTGGCTGCTTATATCATTTTTGGTAGCAATGGTATTGTGGTATTGCTTATCTGTTTTTCCAAAAACAGCCAGAAGTTTTCCGTTTTTGCCCAAGGTAGCTGCTTCTTTGCAGACCGTAATTGAGCGGGGGATTCTCTGGGAAGACTTTTCCAGCAGTATGATTTCTGTGGTTTCTGGTTTTGCACTGGGATTTGTTACATCTGTGCCGGTTGCATTTCTGATGGCATGGTACCGTCCAGTCTGCTACATTGTAGAGCCATGGATTCAGTTTATCCGTAACATCCCGCCTTTAGCATATGTTCCTTTGATTGTTATCTCAGCAGGCGTAGGCCGCAGACCTCAGGTTATTGTTATCTGGCTGGCTACATTCCTGATTATGACCGTTACAATCTATCAGGGTGTGCGCAATGTAGATGAGACGCTGATTAAGGCGGCAAGAGTATTGGGAGCAAAGGACAGAGACATTTTTGTTAAGGTTATTTTCCCTGCAACTACACCATTTATTGTAACAGCAGTCCGGTTAGGCGTTTCCGTAGCACTGACTACTCTGATTGCAGCAGAGTCTACAGGAGCAGTTGCCGGTCTGGGAATGAGAATCCGTTCTTTCAGCAACAGTTTCGAGGTAGAGCCGATGCTTTTGTATATCATTATCATTGGCATTATTGGTATCACCAGCGAAAAGCTTATTAAGATGTGGGAGGGGAGGATTACCAGATGGCAAGAGAAGAGAGACCAGTAAAGGTTAAAATTGATAATGTTGAAAAAATTTATGATGGCCGCAAAGGTAAAATGGTAGCCTTAAACGGGGTGAGCCTGGATATTAAGGAAAACGAATTTATCTGCGTGGTAGGACCTTCTGGATGCGGAAAATCCACCTTGTTAAATATTATTGCAGGTTTGCTGGATGCCACTTCAGGCGCTGTCTATGTAGACGGCAAAAAAGTAGAAGGTACCGGAACAGAGAGAGGCGTCGTATTTCAGCAGTATGCACTGTTTCCATGGCTGACGGTTATCAAAAATGTTATGTTTGGACTCAAATTAAAAGGCATGAGTGACGAACAGGCCAGAGAAATAGCCATGAAGTACATAAAGATGGTAGATCTGGAAGAGTTTGTGGACAGTTATCCAAAAGAATTGTCAGGCGGTATGAAACAGCGAGTGGCAATTGCAAGAGCCTATGCCGTACAGCCGGAAGTTCTTTTGATGGATGAGCCTTTCGGTGCTTTGGATGCACAGACCAGAACTCAGCTTCAGACTGAACTTTTAAAGACCTGGGCAGAGGAAAAAAAGACCTGTTTCTTTATCACCCATGATGTAGAAGAGGCCATTGTGCTGGCCACCAGAGTTATCATCATGAGTGCGCGTCCGGGACGTATCAAAGAGATCGTAGATATTGACATTCCATATCCAAGAACTCAGGAAACCAAGATGACTCCAGAATTTATCGAATTAAAAAACCGGATTTGGAGTCAGGTATATCAGGAGTATCTGGAAGTCAGAAAATAAGGAAGTTATGTTTTACCAAATAAACATATATAATTTAAGGAGGACTTTATTATGAGAAAAGTGTTATCTGCCCTTTTAGCGGCAACCATGGTAGCTTCACTGGCAGCATGCTTCAGCGGTGATGAGGCGGCAGCCACCACAGCAGCAACGACTGCAGCCACCACAGCGGCTGAGACGACAGCAGCAACGACAGAGGCTTCTGAAGCTGAAACCAAGGAAGCGGATGCAGCAGAATCTGAGGCAGCAAAGGATCCAATCACATTAAAGATTGCGTATATGCCTAATTATGGCAGCTTATGGTCTGTAACCACTGCTGCAAATAAGGGATACTTTGAAGAAGAAGGCATTACAGTAGAGATGGTAGAATTCCAGGACGGCCCGACTATTATTGCGGCAATGGAATCCGGCAGCATTGACATGGGATATATTGGTCAGGGCGCACATAAGCTGTGTATCAATGGCCAGGCAAAGATCTTTGCTCTGTCTCACATCTCCAATGGCGATGCAGTAATCGGCGGACCAAATGTTAAGACCTTAGAGGACTTAAAGGGTAAAAGAGTTGCTTATTCTTCCGGCACTTCCAGTGAAGATATCTTAAAGATGGGTCTGGATTCTGCAGGTTTAACTATGGAAGACATTGAGGCAGTAGATATGGATGCAGCAGGTCTGGTTACTGCTATGATGTCCGGTGGTGTTGACGCCTGCGCTACCTGGTCTCCAAACAGCTTAAAGATTCTGGAAGATACCAACAACACCAAACTGTGCGACAATATGACATTCAAGGATACCAGCGTTTCCTTAGCAAGCTGGATTGTAACTCCTAAGTATGCAGAAGAGAACCAGGACAAGATTCTTCGTTTCACCAGAGCGTTGTACAAAGCAATGGATTACGCAGCAGACGATCATTATGACGAAGTTGCTCAGTACGTTGCAGATCAGACCAAGACCGATTATGATTCTGTATACGCACAGCGCGGTGATGCTGACTGGCTGACTGGCAAGGAAGTTGCAGAGGGAGCAAAAGACGGCACTGTTGAAGGTTACTACAAGACTCAGCAGGAGAACCTGATTGCAGCAGGCGCTGTTGAAGGAGAAGTTCCGGTTGCGGATTATGTTATGTTAGATTTAATGGCAGAGGCCGGAAACGTACAGTAATACTGAACAGATGATAACGAGAGCGTCGGCCAATTGTGGATTCACAATGGACGGCGCTCCCCTGCTGTTTAGATTATCCAGGAAATGACGGAGGTTAGAAAATGAGACACGAATACTATCAGTACAACAAAGAACAGCTTCTTGCAAATCCTAAGATGTCGCTGCGCTGTAAGGCAGACAATGCAGAGGTTTTCAAAGAGATGGCGGATCAGATGATAGAAGAGATCAAAAGCCACAATGAAAAAGGAGAGAAGACTGTATTTATCTGTCCGGTAGGTCCAGTAGGGCAGTATCCATATTTTGTGGACATGGTAAATGAGCAGAATATTTCCTTAAAAAATGTATGGTTTATTAATATGGACGAGTATCTGGATGACGACAAGCACTGGGTTTCCATGGATCACCCCTTAAGCTTTCGAGGATTTATGGAGCGTACCGTTTACTCCAAAATTAAACCGGAACTGGTAATGCCAAAAGAGCAGAGAGTATTTCCGGATCCGGAAAATATTTCCTATATTCCGGAATTAATTGAGAAATTAGGCGGAGTAGACATTGCCTTTGGAGGTATTGGCATCAATGGCCATGTGGCATTTAATGAAGCGGATCCGTCTATGACCAATGAAGAATTTCTGGCTCAAAAGACCAGAGTGCTGGAAATTTCTCCGGAGACCCGCACTGCCAACGCCATTGGAGATTTTGGCGGCGCATTAGAGGACATGCCCCATTACTGTGTAACCATCGGTATTTATGAGATTTCCCATGCAAGAAAGATCCGTTTGGGCTGTTTCCGCAACTGGCACAGAGCAGTAGTCCGCCGGACAGGTTATGGAGATGCGACAGCAGAGTTTCCTGTCTCCCTGCTTCAGAATCATCCGGATATTACCCTGACCTTTACGGATTATGTAGCAGCCTTAGAAGATTAATCGGATTAAGAAGGTTGACAAACTGCAAAAAAAGATTATTATTTAATTCAATTAAAAAAACGGAGGATGAATTATGCCATTGATTCCATTACGGCCTCTGATGGAGGCGGCTGTTAAAAACGGTTTTGCACAGGGTGCGTTTAATGTTAATGCGGTAGCACAGGCGAAAGCGGTAATTGAAGTACATGAAATGTTCCGTTCTGCTGCAATTTTGCAGGGGGCGGATCTGGCAAACGGATTTATGGGCGGCCGGACTGATTTTGCCAATGCAACCTTAGAGGATAAAAAAGTGGGCGCAAAAAATATTGCCAATGCAGTAAAAAAGTACGGCGCCAATTCCGAGATTCCCATTGTTCTGCATCTGGATCATGGAAGAGATTTTGACTCCTGCGTGGCAGCGATTGAAGGCGGCTACACATCCGTTATGATTGACGGTTCTTCCCTTCCTTACGAAGAAAACGTGGAACTGACCAGAGAAGTGGTAAAATACGCTCACGCAAGAGGCGTCAGCGTAGAAGGCGAATTAGGTGTACTGGCAGGCGTGGAGGATCATGTATTTTCCGCAACCTCTACCTATACAAACCCGCTGACAGCAGTGGATTTCTTTAAGAAAACTGGAGTAGACGCCCTGGCAATTTCCTACGGAACCATGCATGGCGCTTCTAAGGGCAAAGACGTAAAACTGCGCAAAGAGATTGCGGTTGCAATCAGAGAATGTTTAAATCATGAAGGTATTTTTGGTGCACTGGTGTCCCATGGTTCTTCTACTGTACCCAAATATATTGTAGATGAAATCAATGCATTAGGCGGCAATTTAACCAACACCTACGGCATTTCCATCGAAGAACTGCAGGCTGCAATTCCATGCGGCATTAATAAAATCAATGTAGATACCGATATCCGTCTGGCAGTTACCCGCAACATGAAGGAACTGTTTGCAAAGTATCCGGAGAAGAGAAACAGCCAGTCTATCGGAGCAATTTATGAGCTGTTAGAGAGCAAAAAGGATCAGTTCGATCCAAGAGTATTCCTTCCGCCGATTATGGATACCGTTATGTACGGCATGATCCCGGATGAGGATGTGGCAGCGATTGTAGACTGCGTAGAGCGGGGAGTAAAAGAAGTGGTAGGAACTTTGATTGTACAGTTCGGCTCCTTTGGCAAGGCACCTTTAGTAGAGCAGGTTACATTAGACGAGATGATCGAGCGCTACAAAAAAATGGAAAAGTAAAACATGTGCAAAATAAAAAGGACAGTTTCCCGGACGCGAGTTTGGGAAACTGTCTTTTTTATTTTGTATTGGCTATCTCTGCTCCAAAATGCGTCCCACTTCTTCACAGACAGCGCGGATAGATTCGCCGAGGGGAACTGTCTGGCATCCGGCGATAAAGTGATTGCAGCGGTTGGTAGGAATCAGAATCTTGTAGGCGCTGCTGGCGGCAATGGCATTGGCCATGGCTGGGGTGATTTCTCCCAGCAGGGAGTCCGCCATGACAATGGCGATGGGACCGATGATCACATCTGTATCCCGGCAGGCAACGATAATGGGATTTTCGCCAGTTGCACCCAGAGCGGCTCCAGCCTTCATCATAGAGGAAGTGGCAATGCTGTTGGTTCCGATTGCCAGAAGATCCTGGGAGGGAAAGGTCTTTTTAAGCTGTTCAATAACAGTGCGGCCCATTTTTCCGCCCTGTCCGTCTATTACAACTATTTTCATATTGTGGTTCTCCTTAATAGAAATGTTTCTATTATACCATTGAAAGACAAGAATGTAAATGAAAGAAAAAATTTATTTATTTCATTTAAATAAATAATTGACATTTAAGAGGAAATAGTGTAACATTTATTTAAATAAAATAAATAAAAAGATTGAGAAAAAGTAAAGGAGGGGATACTGTGTTTGCAATTACCTATCAGGATGATCAAAACAGAATTAAGGAAGAAGAACTGAAGGCGTATTTAGAAGAAAATAAAAATGTGCTGGACACTGTGAAACACAACCCGGACAAATATCAGGATGCTTTAGGCTGGATGGACCCTAAAGAGTGGGCATCAGATGTCCAGCTTTCCAGACTGGAGGAAAAGGCGAAAGAAGTACAGAGCAATGCAGACGCTTTTGTATTAATTGGTGTGGGGGGTTCCAATAATGCCGCCCGCGCAGTAATAAAAGCGCTGGATCCGAAAAGAAGCATTGAGGTTTATTATGCAGGCAATACTATTTCTCCATATGAAGTGAACCGGTTATTGAAGAAATTAGAAAAAAAGTCCGTATATATCAATGTGATTGCAAAAAATTTCGAGACGTTGGAGCCGGGAATCGGTTTTCGGATTTTGAGAAAATGGCTGACTGAACAATACAAAGACCAGGCTTTTACGAGAATTATTGCAACAGGAACCAGAGGAAGTCATTTAGAACAGCTTTCCAAAGAAAATGGGTATACCTTCTTTACATTCCCGGATACAATCGGCGGACGGTATTCTGCACTTTGCGACGTAGGACTGTTTCCCATGGCAGTGGCGGGAGTTGACATACGGAAAGTGGTACAAGGGGCAAGGGACATGAGGACCTTCCTGTATGAGAAGGAAGGGGCAGAAAACCCGGCCTATTATTATGCGGCAATTCGGAATCTTTTAAATCAAAAAGGCATGAAGATAGAGATGCTCAGCTTTTTTGAACCGCGCTACCGCTATTTTGCAAAATGGTGGACTCAGTTGTTTGCAGAGAGCGAGGGCAAATGTAAAAAAGGTCTATATCCTGTTTCTGCACAGTGCTCGGAAGATCTCCATTCAGTAGGACAGTTTGTCCAGGACGGAAGTCCTATCATTTTTGAAACCTTTTTGAATGTGAAAAATCAGGATGCATCCTGCATATCCGAACCGGACGGGGTGGATGATGGATTTGAATATCTGAATGGAATGGATTTCTGGGAAATCAATAAAAAGGCGTTTGAAGCTACTTACAAGGCTCATTCCCAGTGTCTTCCCTGTTTTCGGATTCAGGTGGACTACATTGACGAATACAGCTTTGGACAGTTATTTTACTTTTTTGAATTTGCCTGCTATATTTCCGGTATGCTGCTGCAGATCAATCCGTTTGATCAGCCAGGAGTAGAGGCCTACAAAGGCTATATGTTTGAAGCCCTGGGAAAAAATAAAAAATGCTAATACCAAAATTTATATAGACCCCACTTTACCGAGAAAACCTGCCACTGGCAGTTTTTCCGGATGCTTGGCATCAAAAGGGAGAGCCGGACAAAAGTTTGGCCCTCCTCTTTTGATGCAGGAGTGAAAAATGCCTTGCCTACGGCCTGAAAAGTTCGTATAATAAAGGGTATGAAAGTTTAACCAGGGAGGAATCCGCTATGCCCAGAATGCAGGGAAATAATCCAATCCGAGTAAAGAAACAAAATGAGACATTAATTAAAGAGATGATTTATAAATACGGGCCCATTTCCCGATCACAGATTGCAGAGATGCTGTCTCTTACTCCGCCGACCATTACCACCAATGTGAACGCCCTGATTCGGCAGGGATTTGTGCGGGAGACTTCTCAGGAGGAGAGGCAGGAAGAGAAAGAAAACAGACAAAACAAAGAAAGCCGCCGCCCCCTGGGGCGCCGCCCGGTGCAGATTGATTTTGTGGCGGATGCCTGCTATGTGATTGGCGCAGAGATTAACAAGTATCAGATAGCTGTGTGTCTCATGGATTTAAGAGGCAGGGTAATAGAAAGCCGCCGTTTTATTCCGGAGACGGACGAGTATGAGCCGATTATTCAGGCTTTGCTTTCTCAGATTGAGAAAGTGGTACAGGATTCCGGCGTGGAAGAAGAAAAAATTCTGGGGGCAGGAGTAGGACTTACCGGCTTTGTAGATCCAAAGACTGGCATTTTAAAAAAGAGCGCGTACCAGAATTGGGAGAATAACCATAAGGTGGCAAAAGATATCGGACGCCGTTTAAATATGCCGGTTGTGATTGAAAATAACGCCAGAATGAGGGCGATTGGAGAGGAGATGTTCGGCAATCAGGATCATGTGGACACGTTTGCCTATTACCTGATTTCTTATGGACTGGCATGTCCCATGTTTATTAACGACAGCGTTCTTACCGGAGAGACATTTGGCGCAGGAGAGATTGGTCATATGGTTGTGGATATCCATGGTCCCAAGTGTGAAGTGTGCGGAGATTCCGGCTGTCTGGAGGAAATGGCCAGTGAACGTGCCATCGTAAAGCAGATTCGGGAAGGCATAAAGCAGGGCGTTGACACCATGCTAAACGATATGGTTTCCTCACCAGAAGAGATTGGCATGAGAGAGATTCTTGCAGCAGAAGAATGCGGAGACGAACTGGCCTGTGAGGTGGTGGGAAAAGCCATCGTCTATTTGGGAATGCAGCTAGCCAACATTATTAATTTTATCAGTCCGCCCTTAGTTATTATAGACGGATATATTATG
The DNA here is from genome assembly GCA_046957575.1 of Lachnospiraceae bacterium. Lineage (GTDB taxonomy): Bacteria > Bacillota > Clostridia > Lachnospirales > Lachnospiraceae > UMGS1370. The sequence continues at coordinate 31,200 of JBKUOG010000025.1, forward strand.
AAACTAAAGCGAAACCGCCGCCTGATTCTTGCAGAAACCAAAAAACATCTTTTCGGTATCGACGACCAGGACATAGAGTTCCAATTTGTAGAATTTGACCACTTTACCGGAGCAAGAGGCGCTGGAGCGCTGGCCATTAAAAAATATTTTATTGAAGCGTAAAAATCTGAATCTTCCTGTCTGCGTTGGCATATATTAAAAGAAAAAGGCAAAGGTGCGGGCAGTGTGAAGAAAAAAATTTGGACAGCCTTACTGATAGGACTTTTATTCCCATACATTACAACACTGGCAGTCGGAGGGACGGCTGTAAACGGCAATACAAACAGAGAGGAAAGCATGTCCGGCAGGCGGATTTTTTTAGACAGGGAACAAGGCGGGTACATGGATCTGGAAGAGTATCTTCCGGGGGTCGTTGCCAGGCAGATGCCGGCAGAATTTGAACTGGAAGCGTTAAAAGCCCAGGCAATACTGGCCCGCACCTATATCTTTAAACAGATGGATGGAAAATCAGAGATTCCGGAATCTGCTCTGGATTTGGATTTTTTAGAAGAAGAGCAGTTAAAGTCCTTGTGGGGAACCGATAAGTTTGTGGAATATTATAAAAAAATAGAGACAGCCGTAGAAGAGACAAATGGGATGGTCATTGTTTGGAACGATCAGTTGATCGATCCGTTGTTTTGCCGGGCCAGTTCCGGAAAGACAAGAAGCGGCGATGAGTATCATCCCTATCTGGTGCAGGTGGACAGCAAAAGAGACTTAGAGGCAGAAGGGGGCTTACAGATAGCCGGATGGAGCAAAGAAGAATTTGCATCCCTGCTTAGCGCCATACCAGAGGGTGAACCTGTTTCGGCAGATATGGTGCCCGGCTGCGTGCAGATCGTTTCCAGGGACAGCGCCGGATACATAGAACAGATTCAGGTGGGAACCGTAATGCACAGCGGAGATGAGATCCAGTATGCGCTTGGACTTCAGTCCTCTGACTTTTTTATTGAAGAATATAATGGAGGAATCCGGGCAGTCTGCTCCGGAATCGGTCATGGTTACGGATTGTCCCAGTACGGTGCAAATCAAAAGGCAAAAGAGGGCTGGACAGCCCAGGATATTTTGGAATATTATTTTAAAGATATCTCGATAATTTCTGAATAAGTCGCCTTGGTTTGGTAAGAATAGTACCGAGGTGATAAACGTGAAAGAGAGAGTAAGCAAACTGTTCAAGGATAAATTAGTCCTTGTCATGCTGGTGCTGGGCCTGCTGACTATAGTAGCTGCGGCAGGAACCATGACCATCCACAGAGAAAACAGCACAGAAGAAACCCCTTACCTGCAGATGGGAGAATCCCAGAAAGACATTGCACAAAATGACGGGGCCCTGTCAGAAACCAAAGTACAGGTAGCAGGACCATCTAACGCAAGGGAACAGGAAGATGGCGGCCAGTTGGCGGCAAATACGGATTATGCTGCTGAGTTGGAAGCTAACAATGCAAATGAGAAAGAAAAGGCAGAAGATGATGTCCAGGAGGCAAAGCCGGCAGGAGCAGGGCAGGAAGATGCCCTGGCTCTCAACTTAAATTTTACGGAAAACAGCCGTATGGCATGGCCGGTTCAGGGAAATATTCTTCTGGATTACAGCATGGATTCTACCATTTATTTCCCAACCCTGGATCAATATAAATGCAATCCGGGGGTTATCATCCAGGGAGAAGTCAGTACACCGGTAAAAGCTCCGGCGGACGCAAAAATAACAGCAGTGGGGTCCAATGAAGAAATTGGAAACTATGCGGTTTTAGACCTGGGAAATGACTACAGCATAACCTGCGGCCAGCTAAAAGAGGTGCAGGCAGAGGCCGGTGATTATGTGGAAAAGGGCCAGATATTGGGATATGTAGCCGAGCCTACCAAGTATTACTGCGTAGAGGGAAGCAGCGTTTATCTGGAGATGACACACCAGGGAGCGCCCATCGATCCGGTTGGTTTTATGGAATAATAGGAACACTTGACGAGGCAGTTCACGAGTCTAGTGAGAATAGATACCTGTCCACTTAGCGAGGTCTTGTCGAGCTTAGTTGCCAACCATCCCCAAAAGCTGCCAGTGGCAGGTTTTCCCGGTGGATATGGTATAAGAATATCCGATAGAGAGCCGAAAATCCAGTTGGCGAATCAAAAATCCTGTGCTATACTTAAAACAGTACAGGATTTTTGATGTGTTTAGAAACAGCTTTTGGAGGAACGGAATGAACATTTTATTTTTTTTAACACCTAAAAAAGATATTGCGTATATTTATGATGACGACAGCCTGCGCCAGGCTCTGGAAAAGATGGAACACCGCAGATATTCCTGTGTTCCCATGATTAACCGTTCCGGGAAATACATAGGAACCATTACGGAAGGCGACCTTTTATGGGATATTAAAAATAAACTGAACCTTAGCCTGAGAGAATCAGAGAAGATTCCGGCTACGGTGATCAGCCGCCGCAACGACTACGATCCGGTACATATTGAGACTACAATGGAAGATCTGATTGATAAGGCATTAAACCAGAACTTTGTGCCGGTAGTGGATGACCAGAACAATTTTATCGGGATTGTTACCAGAAAGGATATTATCCGCTACTTTTCCGGGAAATGCGTGAAATGTGGGAAAACGGCGGAAGACGGAAGAAACTAAAGTTTGCTCTTGCCAAAACAGTTTGTATGTAATATCATTATTGTGTATACAAAATGAAGGGCAATTGGAAGGAGCAGATATGGACGCAGGCAGCTACAAAAACCGGGAAGAAATGGTTTATCAGATACTAAAAAAAGAAATTCTGGATTTGGAATTAAAGCCGGGACAGTTGATTCGGGAAAATGAGATCTGCGAGCGCTTTTCTGTATCCAGAACACCGGTCCGAGATGCTCTCAGGCTTTTGCAGGAACAGGGGTTTGTAAAAACAGTGCCCTACAAAGGGATTTTTGTCACCCTTTTAAACTTAAGCAACATTAAGCAGATGATTTACATGAGGGTGGCAGTGGAAACCATGGTTTTAAGAGATTTTATGGAGATTGTAAGTCCTATGCAGATGGAGCGGATCCGCTATGAGATCCGTAAACAGAAGGCAGTGATTCTGGAACCGGATTTTAAGCCAGAACAATTTTACCGCATGGATGCCCAGATGCACAGCATCTGGTTTCAGGCAACAAAGAAACAGAAACTGTGGGAGATCATTCAGGCCCAGCAGCTTCATTACACAAGATTCCGCATGATGGATTTTGTAACAGAGACAGACTTTCCCCGCATCATCAAAGAACATGAGGCCATGTTTGCAATGATTGAGAAAAAAGACATTGCCGGCATGGAGCGGGTCTTAAAAGATCATCTGTATTTCAGCATGAAGAGGATGCGATACCAGATAGATGTAGAGTACCGGGACTACTTTGAAGAAGAGCCGGAAGAAGGAAAATTTGATATTTAATTTGAAAAAGAGATGCTTATACCTGTTTAGACAATGGTGAAGGGCATCTTTTTTTATGCACTTTTGACAAAAAAAACTGGACAAAATTTACCGGGGGGGGGTATAATACAGATGGATAAATTAAATTGAAAAATAAATGAATCATACTAGACAGCAAAAGCACTGCAGCAGAATTACAAAACTGGAGTATTGGATGAAAGAGAGGGCTTATGGAAAGATACCATGAAAACTTGAGTGTGATGCACGTAGGAACAGAACCTCCCCGAAGCTGGTACATACCGGCATCAATTGACGAAGATATCAGTGAGCAGCCGTATTGCTGGAAACAGTCTTCTTCTGTAATCCTGCTGAATGGAGAGTGGGATTTTAAACTGCTAAAAGATTTTGATGAGGCACTAAAAGAACGGATTAGCAAAGAACGTAAGTGGGATCGGATTCAGGTTCCAGGATGTTGGCAGACACAAGGGTTTGACAGCAATCAGTATATCAATATGCGTTACCCAATCCCGGTTGATCCGCCTTTTGTTCCGGATGACAATCCGTCAGGTCTGTACCAGCATGAATTTACAATCCCGGATACCTGGACAGACGACATGATTTACCTGAATTTTGAAGGTGCAGATTCCTGTCTGTATTTGTGGGTAAATGGTCAGTTTGCCGGATATACCCAGGTGTCTCATGCTGCTGCGGAGTTTGAAATTACGAAGTATATAAAATCCGGCAAAAATCTGCTTCAGGCCATTGTGTTAAAGTGGTGTGATGGAACTTATTTAGAAGACCAGGATAAGCTTAGAATGTCAGGAATTTTCAGAGATGTGTATCTGCTGCGAAGGCCAGTGAAGCATATCCGCGACTTTCGGATCCGCACCGTTCTTTTTGGCGCTGATGCAAAAGTGTCTGTAGAGGTGAACTGCAGCAGTGAATGCAGAGAAGAGATAAAGGCGAATATTTTTACCTGGGAAAAGGAATGGATCGGCAGGATGGAATGGGAAGACGGCACGTTTTCGATCAATATCCCCAACGCAAAACTGTGGAATGCAGAAGAACCTTTTTTATACAGGCTGGAACTAAAACTTGGCAGGGAAGTGATTGTAAAGAATTTTGGGATTCGGGAAATTCGCATCCGAAACGGCGTACTGACGGTAAATGGACAGCCGGTAAAGTTAAAAGGGGTAAACCGGCATGACAGCGACCCGGTAACCGGCTATGCAATTGATGAGGATCAGCTCATTCGGGATTTAAAATTAATGAAGGCGCATAATATCAATGCAATTCGCACCAGTCATTATCCTAATTCTGCATGGGCCTATGATTTATATGATTGGTTTGGATTTTACGTGATCTGCGAGGCGGATTTAGAGGCTCATGGAAATGTGATGCTTTATAACAGAAGCCGCGTTCCGTATGAAAGCCCCAGAGAGCGCTTAGACTGTCTGTTTTTTGATAATGCGCTGTTTGGGAGAATGATGGAGGATCGGGAGTTTGAACTTGCGGTTCTGGACAGAATTAAATTATGCGCAGAACGTGAAAAGAATGCAGCCTGCCGGATTATGTGGTCCATGGGAAATGAGTCAGGATATGGAAGAAATCTGATAAAAGCGGCTCAATGGCTGAAGGAATTTGACCCGGACACCCCTATTCATTATGAAGGATCGATTTACAAATTGCCGGGACAAAATCCAGATACTTCCAACATTGACGTCTACAGCCGCATGTACCCGTCGCCTGCCGTATGCGAGCACTATGCGCAGAATCATCTGTTAAATAAGCCTTTTGTATGCTGTGAATACATGCACAGTATGGGCAATGGACCAGGAGATATAGAAGATTACTGGAAAATCTTTTATAAATATGAGATGCTCTGCGGAGGATTTGCATGGGAGTGGTGTGATCACGCAGTATATGAGAAAAAGGATGAAAAAGCTTTTTATGCCTATGGAGGCGACTTTGGGGAACAGCAGCACGACGGAAATTTCTGCGTAGACGGACTGGTTTCACCGGATCGTCAGGTAAAGCCGGGACTGTTAGAATATGCGAATGTGCTAAGACCGGTCCGCAGCGAATTAGAATCCTTTGATCAGGAAGAAATACGGATTCGCCTGAAAAACTGTCTGGACTTTTTACCTCTGGATCAGGCCGTTTCGGTGATATGCCGGTGGTATGAAGACGGCGTTCTTATCTGCGAGCAGACGCTGGAAAAGCTGGATATTCTGCCTCATACAAGCAGGACAGTTGGTTTGGAGTATGGGTTCAGAAAAAAAGAATCTTTAAAAGAGATACGGATTTGCAGCAGGCAGAAAGAAAATCGGATCTGGGCAGAAAGCGGATGGAATTTAGGGCTGGATCAGATATTTATTGAAAAGAACTATGGCTTTTTATATGCAGAGAAAACACATTCTAAAAAAGAGATTGATATAACTGAGCAGGGAGATGAACTGTATATCTGCGGAAAAAACCAGGAGTTTTCCTACCGTTTCTCGAAAAAATCAGGCCAGTTTACATCTGTAATGTACAAGGGAACGGAATTTTTAGAAAAGCCCTGTCAGTGGAACATATGGAGAGCGCCGATTGATAATGACATGTATGTGAAGCAGAGCTGGAAAGAGGCCGGATATGACCTGATTCAGCACAAAACATACAGCGTGGAATGGACTGTTTTGGATAAAGCGGCTGTAATACGGGTAAGAGAGGCCCTTGGGGCGCCGGGCCGTCAAAAGATATTAGAATTAGATACAGTGTGGAAGATTGACGGAGACGGAGAAGTGCGGCTGCATACATCTGTCTGCAAGATGCCGGATTTCCCGGATTTGCCCAGATTCGGACTTCGCCTTTTCCTGAAAAAAGATATGGGAAAATTTGCCTACTGGGGAAAAGGGCCATCCGAAAGCTATATAGATAAATGCCGCAGCGGATGGGAAGGTTGGCATCAGAGCAGTGCAAAACAGGAGTATGTGGATTATATTCGCCCTCAGGAACATGGAAGTCATAATCAGGCCCGGACTCTTCAGCTATATGGGGACAAAAAGTCGATAGAAGTCTTTTTTCCAAAGCCATCCTCTGTTCAGGTTTTGGAGTATTCCCAGGAACAGTTATCCGGGACAAGCCACAATGCAGATCTGATTCCGGAAAATCAGGTGATTGTTTGCCTGGATTATTTGCATAACGGCATTGGATCAGACAGCTGCGGGCCCAAATTAAACAGGACATATGCATTTGACGCATTAGCATTTACGTTTGAATTTCAATGGAAGATAGGGGGAGAAAAAAATGGGCAGTAAATATGGAATGGACCGCGCAAGAAGAATGAAAGGGTGGCTGTTTTTAATACCAGGTGTGCTGATTATCTTAGTGGTAAGATTTTACCCGATGATCCATGCATTTCTTCTGTCAATGACAACGGGACTGACAGGGAATTTAAAATTTGTAGGACTGGAAAACTACGGGCGTCTGGCAAAGGATTCCCTGTTTCATACAGCAGTATTTAACACTGTGATTTACCTGATTCAGATTCCCATCATGCTGGTTCTGGCCCTGATTCTGGCAAGCGTATTGAACCGGCCAAACTTAAAAGGCAAAGGATTTTACAGGACCATGGTGTTTCTTCCATGCGTAACCGCAGGCGTGTCTTATTCCATGGTGTTCCGTTCCATGTTTTCCAGCACCGGATTAATTAACCAGCTCCTTTTAAAAGCGGGGATTATTGACACAGCAATTCAGTGGCTGGCCGACCCCTGGCTGGCAAGACTGGTTGTCCTGTTAGCCATGACCTGGAGATGGACCGGATATAACACAATTTTCTATTTGTCCGGTCTTCAGAGTATTGATTCATCCCTTTATGAAGCTGCGGAAATAGACGGGGCAAGTAAGTGGAAACGGCTGACGCATATTACAGTGCCTATGCTGCGTCCGGTTATTTTATTGACAGTGATTAATTCCATCAATGGCACACTGCAGCTATTTACCGAGACAAAGACCATAACAGCCTACGGACCGGGCAATGCGACGATTACCCTGTCAAACTACATTTATAAGCTGTCCTTTGAATATCTGCCTCAGTATGGATATTCTGCAGCAATTTCTTATGTAATCTTTATTATGGTAGCAGTATTGGCATTTATACAAATGAAAGCGGGGGATAAGCGATGAACAAAAATAAAGCGTATAACAGGAAAAGAAGCGGAAATGACGCTTTGTCTCATATTTTTTTAATAATTGTGTCTGTTATTTCCGTATTTCCCCTTTACTATATGGTGGTTTCCAGCACCAATACCAGTGTGGATGTGCTGAAAGCCAGATTGCTGCCGGGAGGAGCGCTGCTGGACAATCTCAATATGCTGCTTACTACCACAGATTTTTTGGTCGGTTTAAAAAATTCTTTAATGGTATCAGTGGTTGGATCGGTACTGGCAGTTTTGATTACATCATTAGCCGGATATGCCTTTGAGATTTACCATGATAAAGCGAAAGATGTGACAATGTCTGTTTTAATGCTTTCCATTATGGTTCCCCAGGCAGTGACACTGATTCCGATGTATCTTCTGTTTGCAAAGCTGAATCTGTTAAACAGCGTGGCAGGATATATTCTTCCATTTATGTCTACGGCATTTTTGATTATGCTGTTCCGTCAGAATACCCGTTCCTTCCCCTATGAGATTGTAGAGGCGGCCCGGATAGACGGTTTATCTGAACTGCAGATTTTTGTTCAGATGTTTTTCCCGATTATGCGTCCGGTTTTTTCAACTGCATTGATTGTTGCATTTATGAACATCTGGAATGAATATTTATGGGCGCTGGTAGTTATGCAGAGTCCTGAAAGCAAAACTCTGCAGGTTGTTCTGGCCGGAATGACGGTGGGATATACCATGGAGTACGGAACTACCATGCTTTTGGCAACCATTGCCACAATCCCGCTTGCGATTATTTTCTTCTGCTTGCAGAAGAGCTTTACAGAAGGCATTGCAGGTTCCGTAAAGAGTTAAAAAAATCGTAGAAACAGCAGTTTTTATGATACAAAGACAAGCCTTTAAAAGTAATGGCTGTAAAAAGAAGGAGGAAATTTTGATGATGAAGAAAACACTTGTAACCGGAATGGCAGTTTTGCTGACGGCTGCTTCTCTGGCAGGGTGCCAGAGCAAAGAGAGCGCTCCTGCAGATGCGGCAAGTGAAGGAGGACAAAAAACCGAAGCTGCAGGAAATGAAGCTGCAGGCAGCAATGTGGTCAGCGTCTGGTGCTGGGACGAGACATTTAATATCCCGGCAATGGAGGCAGCAAGTGAAATTTATAAGGAAAAAGTGCCGGATTTCCAGTTGGAAATCACAAATTTAAGTTTTGATGACATTGTTACCCGTTTAACGGCTGCAGCAGCAGGAGGACAGGAGGATACATTCCCGGATATTATGCTGATGTATAAAAAATCACAAAGTAATTTTTGACTATCTTTTCAAAAGTTCTTATATGCCGGTATAGCCTATTGTTACAGGCTTTTCCGGCATTTTTCGTTATGGAAGATATTCTCAAATCTTCTTATATCCCCGTATGTTTTGGTGTTCAAAAGTAGTATGTGGAGTAGTAAATTCTCCGTTTACTACTTATGCAATCAGCCGCTTCATTTCTGTTATCGACGTTTCGGAAGTCGTATGCGCGTAATAGTTCAGCGTCATATTGATGTTGGAATGTCCCATGATGTATTGCAATGCTTTAGGGTTCATTCCCGCATTTGCTAACGTGGTGCAGAATGTGTGGCGTAAGGTGTGCGGTGTCATTACCTTTGGCAATGCTACCTTTTGCGTTTTGTTGTATTTCCTTACAAGCCCCCGGAACATACTTTCATAGTTGACTGCCACTTTTGGCAAGCCGTTCCGGTTAAGGAACAGAAACTTTGTGTAGCCCTCTAAAATAACAGGCTGTGCATATTTCCGTTTGTTCAGCACCCGCTGAAATGCTTCTAACACTTTTTCGCTCATAGGAATAACCCGGTTGCCGCTTTTTGTCTTAGGCGTTTCCACATAGTAGCCCACGTCTGCAATCTTCAAAAGTTGGTGGTCTACATTGATAAGCTGTTTGTCTAAGTCAATGTCAGCTTCCGTCAGTCCGCAGAGTTCCGAAATGCGAAGCCCTGTCCCTAACAGTATGATAATCTCGTCGTAGTATTTCTGATAGACTTTATCATGCTGCACAAAGGACAGAAAAGCCGCTTCCTGCGTAGGGGATAGAGGTTCCTTTGGTTCCGTATCATCTTCAAGGACGGTGTTCAACTGGAAGTCAAACGGATTTTTACGAATACAATCGTCCTGTATGGCTGTGTAAAAGGCAGCCTTTAAGGAACGCTTGTGGTTGTTGATAGTCTTGAAGCCGTAACCTTTTTCTTTCATGCGTAACGCCCATTCCTTTGCGTCGGAGAGCTTCACATTTTCAATCCGGCAGGCTCCAAGTTTATCCTCCTGCAAAATCCGCATGAGCTGTTTTCGCCCCTGCTTTGTACCATGCCGCACATTTGCCCGGTGGCGTATCTGCTTTGCGTAGAGTTGGCAGACCGTCATTTTCTTTCCGATATGGTCGATACCGTCGTCAAGGTCTTTTTGGATTTCTTTCTCTTTTTCCCTCAACGCTATATCGTCGCGTTTTCCTGCCGGGGTTTTGTCCGTAGGTACTAACTTCCAAGAATACACAAACTGCGGTTTTCCAAAGGTATCTATATATTTGTAGGCATATCTCCCGTCTTTTCTCTGGCTCTCTCCGGTGCGGAGAATACGATTTTTATTATCCCGTCTTTTTTCCGACATCGTTATGCTCCTTTCCATAATGGAAAGAGCCTTGATATGCTTGACTACATTGTACCACATTCAAGGCTCGATTTCACTATCAGATTGCGTCCACCGTATCAATCATTTTTTCAAACTGCTTACGCTTAATCTGAATACGGTTTCCGTTCATCATTACCCAGTCCGGGACGGGATTTTCTTCTGCCAGTTTCCGCAGCTTGCTTTCTCCGATACGGAAATATTTTGCTGCTTCTTCTATGGTAAGAGTGTACTTTTCCCAAATCGGCACGTCGTTATTGTTCAATTTGTCGTCCCCCTTTCTTAATGGGTCAAAAGTCAATCTGTAACATAGGCTTTAATCGGACGGCTATTAGCGTAACCTCATGGGACTTGCACCCCTCCGGCGGTCTGCCGAAGCCCTACCCATTGCCTGCGACGCTTCTAACGCTCGGACTATGGCTGTAAGGAAGTATCATTATGTATTCTGTGTGTTATCGCCCGCAGGCTGCTATCCCTGCTTTACGGTGTGGTATTTCTCGCTCGCTTTTCTATTAAGAGAAAGGTCATGGCGTACCCACCGCATGGCTCGGCACAAAAGGAACGTATCCGATTTGCCTTATGCTGCGTCGCCGTTCTATTGCGCCGCTTTCTTTGTCAAAGAGCAGAGGGCTGTCCTGCGATATGGAACGGAAAAGGGGGAAGCGTTCCAATACCGCGTTGGTTTATTCAGCCCTAAATGTGAGGATTGCCCTCATTAGTTTTGCTTGCAGCCTTTCGCGTATTTCTTCGTCTACTCCAAAATAAACATTTCCTCGCTCATCATAGAGCTTCCGCATGGAAAGACTTGCTATGTAGCCGCTGAAATGCTGCAATACAATCTTCATTGCGTCCGGGTCGCCTTTGCTCGCTGCCAAAATAACGGGATAGGGAACAAGGGCATTTTCCGGGTACTCGGTCGGTTTACCATTCAATCCATTCATCAGCGTTTTCCTCCAAATATTTTTTTAACTGCTCAAAGGAGCTTGTCCGGCGATACTGTACCGTACTTCTTGAGATATTGAGCTGCTTTCCGATTTCTATATCAGTCAATCCCTCAAAGTAATACAGCAGTACAATTTTGCGCCGTTCTTCGGGTAAAGCCCGGATAGCTTCAAGCAGCAGTTTTGGGGTTATTTCTTTTCCTGCCATTTGATAAGACGGCTCTGCTTCTTCGTCTTGAAAATACTTATCGACGGTATAAAGCTGCCGTTCCTCATGCAAGGCAAGGTTGGAAAAAGTAACCTCCCGAACTCTGCGCCGACGAATTTCCTCATGGGCGTTGCACGCTTCATTGTGCAGCACTGATTTACAGAACTTTTGAAACGCACATTGCTTTTCAAATTCCCTGCGATTAGGTGTCATGGTGTTCACCTCCTTTCTGCCGAAAGGCGGTAGTACCTCCCCTTTTCGCGGGATAATACAGGCGACTTTTTGCTTTGCCAAAAAGAGAGCAAAGTTTTTGAAAAATCTTCTGTAAAATGCAAAATGCGCCTGCCTGCAAAACGCAGATAGGCGCATAGGAAATAACAGCGGTATTTAATTGATTTGACAGTTCATATCTATAACCAGACTTACCCGGTGGTGGAACTGTACTTTTTTTAATGAATGCAACCTATGTATGCTGTATAGCAACAAAGAAATTCCCATAGCGGCAGCCCTCCTAAATGCCGCTAATTTATGTTATAGGTAGCAGTAGACAAAAAGAAGCGGCGGCTTTAAAAATCAAAGCCACCGCTTCAAAGGCGCGTGAAAATGTATCTGCTCTGCGACGGCTTTTTTTCTTTTGCCGTCGTCCGGCAGATATTTAGATTTTAAATTTTAGAAAAGACGTGGGATTATAACCATAAATAATATCCCAAGTAGATAAAAGGCATTTACACCCAATCCAACTTTTACATAAATATCGCGTTGCTGTTTTTTGAGAAATAAGAATAGTGCGTAAAGAAAACTGGCAACAATAAAAACACCGTAACCAATAGCAATAGCTGTTGCATTTGCAGCCGTAGGCTTCCAAACAAATAACATAGTAAGAGGTACAAAAATTGTAACAAGGGATATAATACTTAAAATTTTTTCTTTCATAATGGTTTCCTTTCTATTATCATTTGAGTTTTAATTTCAGTGAACCTGTAAAATTATCTGCTTCAATCAAAACATAATTGCTTGCAGACGGAAGTTCAATAGTATCATTATATGAGCTTTCTGTATCACAAAGGATTTTCGGTTCATCAGTTCCCGTTTGTAAAATTAGTTTCAAATTCCCGGTTTGAGCAGCTATATCACAAGAAATTTCTATTTTATTTCCATTATCTCGTTCAAGAGCTGTTCCCCCGAAAATGATTTCATTACCGGAAAAATCATCATAGTCAGCGGTATAATTTCCTACATAGCTATCTATACCAAATTCACGTTTTCCTTGCAAATCTTTATCATCTGTTAAACCCTTATCTCCAATAGATTGTAAGGCTTGATTATAATTACTTACAATTTCATCTTTAGAACAGGCAGTTACAGAAACAAGACAACATAACATTAAAAATAAAGGTATCAGCTTTTTCATTTTGCAATCTTCCTTTCTGTTTTTCTCCTTTTTTGAGATAAAGGGGTAGCTAAAGTTTCTTTTTGTGGAATAGAAATTATTATCAATGATAATATAAGCATAGCTAACATCGTTAAAACACCTAATAAAATGCTTTGAGAAGATGAATAAGCTCCGGTAGTATCTGTCACAAATCCTTCTCCGTTAAAGCCGACTATACTTAATCCGGCAGAGAGCGGATACAAATTTCTGATAATAGGATTTTTGAAGTAGATACTAATATATCCTAATAGAAAAGCTGCAACAGCCCCACCTTTGAAAGAGTTTTGTTTTTTTCCACAGTGTGCGATAAGTGGCATTTCTCCAATAAATGTAAATAATGCCATTCCACAAATTTGTATAGTCCCAATTATAATTGTTGATAAAGTCATATTCTCACGACAAGCGATTATTCCGACTATAATAGTGACAAATGAATTACATAATCCTAAAAGTATAGAAAGTAGTCCTATTGTAGTTAGCTTCCCAATCATCAGTTTAGGAAAAGAAATAGGAATAACTTGCAGATTTTTTAGTGTATCATCAGTGTATTCTCGGTTAATCATATAGCCACCAATCAAAGCTATAATCATAGGAAAAAACATGGTCATATTATTCCAAATCGTACTATTAAGTAAATCAGGAAATGTATAATTCAAGACATTTTTAGCTTCATCTGTCATAATTTTTTGCATAACGATTGAAATAATAGGGGAACACGCTACACCAAGCATACCAACCAAAATAATACTGTATCTTTTTAGCTTTTGAAATTCTGTTGTAATAAAAGCAAGCATATTCACACCTCCTATATCTCACGACGATTATAAATTTTTATAATCGCATAAATTGATACGAACAGAAAGAGCGCAATAATACAGACGCATATATGAGTTGGGACAAAATAAGGACGCATAGTGTTATAAAATTCAGCTGCGGCTCCATTCCCCTCGTCGTAAAATTGATAAATCCAACGATTGATTACAGGTATAGGTAAGATTGTTCCTATATTTACCCCTACTGGTGTCAGCATTCCTATATCTGTTACATGAATTACATAGTTAATAATTGTGTAAAAAAGGGTAATGACAATAGAAATCAAGTCACTTTTATTGAACCATACAACTAATGCCACACAAGGTAAAGCCGCAGCTAGGAGCATTATTCCCAATCCTATACTCAATACAAATTTTTGTGCCATGTTTTCCATAGCAATACCAAGGATTTTTGAACACAACACACTGGCAAAAAAGCCTAAAAGAGTATAAGCTACTGAAATAATAGCCATTACTCCTATTTTTGCTACAACTATTTTACTTTTGCTAATAGGAATGGTTGTAAGGTTCTTTAAAGTGTCATTATCTGTTTCTGTAAAGAACAGAGAAGTTGCAATAATAACCAATATCGGCAACAAAAGAAGAAAATCGCCATAGTCCACAATGCCGGAAAACAAATTATCATAATTAACTTGTGTTGGAATGTTCCAATATAAAGCAGTCATTACTACCGGAAAAACCAAAGCAACAAGAGTAGCCAAAACAAAAAGAGAACGTCGTTTAAATTTGTAAAATTCGCATTTAATCAGTTTAAGCAATTCCCTCGCCTCCTGTCACACGCTTGAAATAATCTTCAAGGCTTTCTTCACAAGTATGAGCTTCTGATACCTCCAATCCATTTTCTACAAAGGCGGTTACAATTTTCCCTACTGGTAAATCAAGATTGTGTAGACGTAAATTGTGGTCGTCCTGTATAGAAAAATGGTTTTCGTGGAAAGTACGTTCCAAAATTCTTG